>NZ_JCALEC010000006.1:0-268667 GCF_059813185.1 Mycobacterium sp. NGS18 | reverse complement strand
ACACCACACCCCCAACACGGGGCGCCAAGGATGTGGCAAAACAACAACAAACAAAAACCACCAAACACACTATTGAGTTCTCAAACAACACGCCCGGTTTTCAGGCAACCCCGCCACTCTACTCGCTAGCCGGAGTTGAGTCAACTCCGACTTTTTCGGGGCTACCGGAAGGTCTTCCAGACTGCTCGACGATCCGCGTACGGGGCGCCGGCCTGACCTATCTTACACGCTCGATTTCGGCCCCGAGACCGGCCAGGTACTCCACGAACAACGGGTAGCCGCGATCGATGTGGTAGACGTCGTGGACCTCGGTGTCACCGTCTGCGACCAGGCCCGCAAGGACCAGACCGGCGCCGGCGCGGATGTCAGAGGCCCACACCGGCGCGCTCGAGAGCTGCGGCAGACCGCGCACCACCGCGTGGTGTCCGTCGGTGCGGGCGTCGGCGCCCAGGCGGATCATCTCCTCGACGAACCGGAAGCGGGCTTCGAAGACGTTCTCGGTGATCATCGACGTGCCGTCGGCGATCGCCGCCAGGCCGATCGCCATCGGCTGCAGATCGGTCGGGAAACCCGGGAACGGCAGGGTGGCGACGTTGACGGCCTTGGGCCGGTCGTACTGCACCACCCGGAAGCCGTGGTCGGACTGCGTCACGGTCGCCCCGGCGTCATGCAACTTGTGCAGGACGAGCTGCAGGTGCGCCGGGTCCACCCCGGTCACCGAGATGTCACCGCGGGTCATCACCGCCGCGATCGCCCAGGTGGCGGCGACGATCCGGTCGCCGATCACCTCATGTTCGGTCGGGTGCAGGCGCGGCACCCCGGTGATCTTCAGCGTCGGCGAGCCCGCGCCTTCGATCTGCGCCCCCATCTGGTTGAGCATGGTGCACAGGTCGGCGACGTCGGGCTCACGCGCGGCGTTGTGGATAGTCGTGACGCCCTCGGCCAGCACCGCGGCCATCAGAATGTTCTCGGTGGCGCCCACCGAGGGAAACTCCAGCTGGATCTCGGCGCCGCGCAGGGCGTCGGCGTGCGCGACCACACAGCCGTGCTCGATATTGCAGGTGGCGCCCAGCTGGCGCAGGCCGGCCTGGTGCATGTCGAGCGGGCGGGACCCGATCGCGTCACCGCCGGGTAGTGCGACCTTCGCGCGCAGGCAGCGGCCCACCAGCGGCCCGAGCACGCACACCGAGGCCCGGAACTGACGCACCGCGGCGAAGTCCGCGTCGTACTTGGGTTCGTCGGGCGAGGTGATGCGCACCGTGGTGCCGTCGAGCTCGACGTTGGCGCCCAGTCCGCGCAGCACTTCGGCCATCAGCGGCACGTCGAGAATGTCCGGACAGTTGGTGATGGTGCTGGTGCCCTCGGCCAGCAGCGCCGCGGCCATCAGCTTCAGGACGCTGTTCTTAGCGCCGCCGACGGCAACCTCACCGGACAACCGGTTGCCGCCGGTAACCACGAAACGCTCACCCACTCGGGTCAGTGTAGTGAGGACTCGACGCCGATCCCGAATTAATCCCGGCACTGACCGTCACCCGCCTCACACCGGTGGACCCGCCCGGTACGGTTTGGGCCATGGCAGTGCATATCACCCGCGTCTACACGCGTACCGGCGACGACGGCACGACCGGATTGAGCGACTTCTCCCGGGTGCCCAAGACCGATCCCCGGCTGGTGGCCTACGCCGATTGCGAGGAGGCCAACGCCGCGATCGGGGTGGCGATCGCGCTCGGCACACCGGACGACGCGGTCAGCTCGACGCTGCTGCAGATCCAGAACGATCTGTTCGACACCGGTGCTGACCTGGCCACTCCGCTGGTGGAGAACCCCAAGTATCCGCCGCTGCGCATCACCCAGGACTACATCGACCGCGTCGAATCCTGGTGCGACGAATACAACGAGCCGCTGCCGACGTTGAACTCGTTCATCCTGCCGGGCGGTTCGCCACTCTCGGCGTTGCTGCACGTGGCCCGCACGGCGGTGCGCCGCGCCGAGCGGTCGGCGTGGGCGGCAGTCGACGCGGATCCGACCGGCGTGTCGGTGCTGCCGGCGAAATACCTGAATCGCTTGTCGGACTTGATGTTCGTGCTCTGTCGGGTGGCCAACGCCGACGGGGATGTGCTGTGGCAGCCGGGTGGCGATCGGGCCGATCGTCCCGAAAAATAGCCGGCGCCAACCGGTCTCGACTCCTCAGTAGCTGTGGCGGCGGGATCGCGGCGACGGCCGCGCCTCCAGCCAGGACAGGAACGCGGTCCGGGCCCCGCGATCCAGCGCGATCTCGAACCCGGCCCGGCCATCCTGGTTGGTGTCGCACAGCTCGAGCACCACGAGCTCGTCGGTCATGATGTCGAATTCGTCGCCGCGGGGAGCGCGCCGCGACACCACATCCACGCCCCGGCGGGACAGCCGGCGATCCGGCCACAGCCGCACACTCGAGAGCCGGTAGAAGGCGGCCTCGCCGCCGCGATAACGGATCACGCCATGACGCCAACCGTGCCCGCCGACGGCCGGCATGTCGCGCATGATCGCCGCGGTGCCGCCCTGGCGCAGCTTCCACAACCGGTAGCTCAACGCGACCACCGCGCTGAAAAGCACGGCGACGAGCACGACCATGCACATCATGGGCGTGCTCATCGACTCATGCCCGCTAGTCGATCACACCCAGGGCGCGCAGCCTAGCCCTGCCCTGCGCGGCCATCTTGGGGTCACCGGACTGAGCCTCGTGCCGAGCGGTCGACTCGTCGATCTCCGCGGCGAAGTCGACGGATTCAGCCAAAATGCTGACGCCCTCGTCGGTCACCGACAGGAAGCCGCCATGCACGGCCAGCCGCAGCTCGCCCTCCTCGACACGGTCCACCCGCACCATCGCGTCGTCGACGAGCTCGGCGACCAACGGAATGTGCCGCGGGTAAATCCCGATCTCCCCCACGGTGGTCCGGGTGAAGATGAACGTCGCCTTGCCCGACCACACCTTCCGGTCGACGGCGACGATGTCGACGTCAATCTCGGCCATCACAGGACCCCTTCCACGGCTGGACGACGGTCATCACAGCTTGGCGCCCAGGCTCTCGGCCTTCTTGGCCAGGTCGTCGAGCCCACCGATCAGGAAGAACGCCTGCTCGGGCAGGTGGTCGAAGTCGCCCTTGGTCAACCGGTCGAACGCCTCGATGGTCTCCTTCAGCGGCACCGTCGAGCCGGGCTGGCCGGTGAACTGCTCGGCCGCCATCATGTTCTGGCTCAGGAACCGCTCGATACGCCGCGCCCGGCCCACCAGCTGCTTGTCCTCTTCGGACAGCTCGTCGATACCCAGAATCGCGATGATGTCCTGCAGGTCCTTGTAACGCTGCAGAACCCGGATGACCTCCTGGGCGACGCGGTAGTGCTCGTCGCCGACGATGGCCGGGTCCAGGATCGTCGAGCTGGAGGCCAGCGGGTCCACCGCCGGGAAGATGCCCTTGGAGAACACCGCACGGCTGAGCTCGGTGGTGGCGTCCAAGTGGGCGAACGTGGTCGCCGGCGCCGGGTCGGTGTAGTCGTCGGCGGGCACGTACACGGCTTGCATCGAGGTGATGGACCGACCACGAGTCGAGGTGATCCGCTCCTGCAGCTCGCCCATCTCGTCGGCCAGCGTGGGCTGGTAACCCACCGCCGAGGGCATGCGGCCCAGCAGGGTCGAGACCTCGGAGCCGGCCTGGGTGAACCGGAAGATGTTGTCGATGAACAGCAGCACGTCCTGGCCGGCCTCGTCGCGGAACCACTCGGCCATGGTCAGCGCCGACAGCGCCACCCGCATACGAGTGCCCGGCGGCTCGTCCATCTGGCCGAACACCAGCGCGGTGTCCTTGAGCACGTTGGCGTCCTCGAGCTCGACCCACAGGTCGTTGCCCTCGCGGGTGCGCTCCCCCACGCCGGCGAACACCGAGGTGCCACCGAAGTTGCGGGCGATACGGTTGATCATCTCCTGGATCAGCACCGTCTTGCCCACGCCGGCACCGCCGAACAGGGCGATCTTGCCGCCACGCACGTACGGGGTGAGCAGGTCGACGACCTTGAGGCCGGTCTCCAGCATCTCGGTGCGCGGTTCCAGCTCGTTGAAGGCCGGCGGCTTGCGGTGGATGCCCCAGTGCTCGAAGTCCTCGCCGTAGCCGGGCTTGTCCAGGCAGTGGCCCAAGGCGTTGAACACGTGGCCCTTGACCTCGTGGCCGACCGGCACCGAGATGGCCTTGCCGGTGTCGCTGACCTCGGTGCCACGCACCAGGCCGTCGGTGGGCTGCATCGAGATGCAGCGCACCAGGTTGTCACCCAGGTGCTGGGCGACCTCGAGGGTCAGCGTCTTGGCCAGCTCCTCGAAGGCGATGTCGGCGTGCAGCGCGTTGAACAGCTCGGGCACCGCGCCCCGGGGAAACTCGACGTCGACGACGGGGCCGGTAACGCGCACCACGCGGCCGGCGGTTGTCTTGTCAGCGGTAACAGTCATTATCTTCTTCGCTTCCTAGTGCTAGCGGGGGCTTACCGGGCGTCGGCGAGGGCGTTCGCGCCGCCGACGATTTCGCTGATTTCCTGGGTGATCTGGGCCTGGCGTTCGCGGTTGGCCTCCAGCGTCAACGCCTTGATCAAGTCGTCGGCGTTGTCGGTCGCCGACTTCATGGCGCGCTGACGAGACGCCAACTCCGAGGCCGCCGAGTCAAGCAGCGCCGCGTACACGCGGGTGGTCAGATACCGCGGCAGCAGCGAGTCGAACAGCGTGGTGGCATCCGGCTCGAAGGAGTACAGGGTCCGGGGACCGGTCTCCTCGCCGACGTACTCCACCAGCATCGGGGCGATCCGACGCGCCTCAGCCGACTGCGACAGCATCGAACGGAAGTCGGTGGACACGATGTGCAGCTCGTCGACACCGAGCACCCCGTCGGCACCGGAGTGGTCGCCGTCGTCGTCGACGCCGGACATGAACGCATCGACCAGGGTCGAGGCGATCTCGGCGGCGTTCTCGTAGGTCGGCTGCTCGGAGAAACCGGTCCAGGAATCGGTGACCGCCCAGTGCCGGAAGGTGTAGTAGGCCAGCGCTTTGCGGCCGACGACGTAGAGCACCGGCTCCTTGCCCTCCGAGCGCAGCAGCGAGAACAGCTCCTCGGCCCGACGGAAGACGTTGGCGTTGTAGCCGCCACACAGACCGCGGTCACTCGACACCACCAGCACCCCCGCCCGCGTGCGCTCCTCGCGCTCGACCAGCAACGGGTGGTCCAGGGCCGCCTCGGCGGCCAAGGTGGTGAGCATCCGGGTGATCTCGTCGGCGTACGGCCGCGCCGTTTCGAGCCGGGCCTGCGCCCGGCCGATACGCGAGGTGGCGATCAGCTCCTGGGCCTTGGTGATCTTTTTGATCGACCCGGCCGAGCGGATTCGCCCACGTAGTTCCCGAAGTGTGGCTGCCATAGCGGAGTTACTTCTTCTTCGCCGGCGCGGCCTTGCGGACCTGCACCGCTTCCTTGCCGAGCTTGTCCTCGTCGAGCGCCTCAACGCGTTCGTCGGGCACCACCGAACTGCCGTCGGTGGCGGCGAAGCCCTTCTTGAACTGGTTGATGACCCCGACCAGCTTCTCGCTGGCCTCGTCGGAGAGCTTCTTGGACTCGCGGATCCCGCTGAGGATGTCGCCCTCGGAGGCCCGGATGTGGTCCAGCAGCTCGGCTTCGAAGCGGCCCACGTCCTCGACCGGCACCGAATCCAGGTGGCCCTCGGTACCCAGGAAGATCGACACCACCTGCTCCTCGACGGGCATCGGTGCGTACTGCGGCTGCTTGAGCAGCTCCACCAGCCGAGCACCGCGCTCCAGCTGCGCCTTGCTGGTGGCGTCCAGGTCGGAGGCGAAGGCGGCGAACGCCTCGAGCTCGCGGTACTGCGACAGGTCCAGACGCAGCGAGCCGGCCACCTCCTTCATCGCCTTGATCTGCGCGGCGCCACCGACGCGGGACACCGACACACCGACGTTGATGGCCGGCCGGACACCCTGGTTGAACAGGTCGCTCTCCAGGAAGCACTGGCCGTCGGTGATCGAGATGACGTTGGTCGGGATGTAGGCCGAGATGTCGTTGGCCTTGGTCTCGATGATCGGCAGGCCGGTCAGCGAACCACCGCCGAGCTCATCGGAGAGCTTCGCGCAGCGCTCCAGCAGCCGGGAGTGCAGGTAGAACACGTCGCCGGGGTAGGCCTCACGGCCCGGCGGGCGGCGCAGCAGCAGCGAGATGGCGCGGTAGGCCTCGGCCTGCTTGGTCAGGTCGTCGAACACGATCAGCACGTGCTTGCCCTGGTACATCCAGTGCTGGGCGATCGCCGAACCGGTGTACGGGGCCAGCCACTTGAAGCCGGCGGAGTCCGACGCCGGGGCGGCGACGATCGTGGTGTAGTCCATGGCGCCGCCCTCTTCCAGCGCGCGGCGCACGCTGGCGATGGTGGTGCCCTTCTGGCCGATCGCGACGTAGACGCAGCGGACCTGCTGGTTGGGGTCGCCGGTCTCCCAGTTCTGGCGCTGGTTGAGGATGGTGTCCACGCACAGGGCGGTCTTGCCGGTCTTGCGGTCACCGATGATGAGCTGACGCTGGCCACGGCCGATCGGGGTCATGGCGTCGACGGCCTTGATACCGGTCTGCAGCGGCTCACTGACGCTCTGACGCTGCACCACCGAGGGCGCCTGCATCTCCAACGGACGCCGGGTCTCGGACTCGATCTCGCCCCGGGCGTCGATCGGCTGACCCAGCGGGTTGACGACGCGACCGAGGAAGCCGTCGCCGACCGGCACCGAAAGCACCTCACCGGTGCGCTTGACCTGCTGGCCCTCTTCGATGTTCTCGAAGTTGCCCAGGATCACCGCGCCGACGTTGTGCTCGTCGAGGTTCAGGGCCACGCCCAGCACCCCGCCGGGGAACTCCAGGAGTTCCTGGGTCATCACCGAAGGCAGGCCCTCGACGTGTGCGATGCCGTCGCCGGCGTCGATGACGGTGCCGACCTCCTCGCGCGCGGTGTCGGCGCTGAAGGAGCTCACGTACTCCTCGATCGCCCCCTGAATGTCGTCAGAGGAGATTGTCAACTCTGCCATGGCTTTTCGTCTTCCTGCCTTCGAAATTGGGTTGTGGGCTCTGGGACCGGGTAGGTCTTGGTCAGTCGGGCAAGTGCGTCTTGGCGGCGGCTAGGCGCGAGGACAGCGTCCCATCGATCACCTCGTCGCCGACCGAGATCGTCAACCCGCCCAGCAGTGCCGGGTCGATGCCGACCTGCACCCGCACCGGGTGGCTGTAGATCCGGCTCAGCACGGTGTTCAGCCGGGTGCGCTGGGCGTCGCTGAGTTCGGCGGCCGCGCCGACGTGCGCCACCACCTCACCGCGGCGTGCCACGGCGAGCTGGGCCAGGTCGGTCACCGCCTGGTGCGCGGATTGACCGCGCAGCAACCGGACCGTCTGCTCCAGCAGCGCCGTCGTGATCGCATTGGTGCCGCTGGCGTTTCCGATGACGTTGCGCAGCAGCCCCGCCCGGCCGGCCGCCGGCGTCGCGGTGTCGCTGAGCAGGGTGTCCAGCCTGGGTTGCGCGTCGAGGATGCGGGAGAACCGGAACAGCTGGTCCTCCACCTCATCGACCTTGCCCGCGCGCTCGGCAGACAGCAGCAGTGCCTGGCGGGCGACGTGTTCGACGGCAGCGACCAGGTCGGCACCGTTGGACCACCGGGCCGACGCGGCGTCGGTCACCAATGTCAGCGCCGGGGCGCCGATCTTGTCGGCGAACAGCCGCTGCGCCAGACGCTCCTTGGGAGCGGCGTCTTCGGTCGGAACGGTCAGGTGGCGTGTCACCACCGTTTCGCGCTCCAACACCTCGGCGACCGCGGTCAGGTCACCGGCCAGCGTGGCCAGTCCCTGCTCGTCGAGATCGCCGGCCACCTCACCGAACTTGTCCAGCAGGCCATTGAGCGCCTCCCGGCTGGCCGAACGCAACCGGGCCAGGATGGGTGATTCCACCTCGACCGACTTCGGAGCCATGGCGTCGAGTTCGTCAAGGAATCGATCCACGGTCGCCGACTGCCGCCCCGGGTCGCTGACGTGATCGCGCACCAGTTCGCCGGCCCGACGCACGGATTCGTCGCCGAGGTCGGCACGCAGCTCACGAACGAGTTGCGCACGCAGCAGCTGCACCTGGGCGGCGCCCTGCACCTTGATGCGTTCCACTTCGGCGTCGGCCTGGGTGCGCAACTGCGCACCGATGCGTTCGGCGTCGGTGTGGGCTTCCTCGGTGACCCGCTGCGCCTCCGTCTTCGCCCGTGCCACCGCGTCGGCGTGGGCTTGGTCGGCGGTGGCCAGGCGGTCGGCCGCGGCCGCCGCCTCTGCCAGCTGCTGGCGCACCGACTCCTGCTGGGCCGCCATCAGTCTGCGCACCGGCGGCACGACGAAACGCACCAGCAGGAAGACGATCAGCCCGAAACCGACGAGCTGCCCGAGGAAAATGCCGTCCATACCCAGCTACCGTCCTACCGTCGATACGTCCACGCCGAGAATCCGGCCCGCCAGGGTCGCCGACAGGTCCTCGGCTTTGGCGCGCAATTCCGTCGCCATGGCCTCGCCGTCCCGCTTGAGTTGTTCGTCGGCGCTCTGCAGGGTGGCGGCCACCTCAGTGTCCGCCCGACCACGCATGTCGTCCAAGACCGCGCGGCCCTGGGCTCGTGCCTCGTCACGCACCGCCGAGGCCTCCACCCGAGCCGCCGCCATCTGCTGCTCGTAGTCGGCCTCGGCGGCCGCGGCCTGCTCGGCCGCCTGCCTGCTGTCGGCGAGAGTCTTGGTGACCATGTTCTCGCGCTCCCGCAGCACCTTCATGATCGGCGGCACCACGAAGGTGCTGATCACGGCGAGCACGATCAGGAAGATCGCGAGCACGACGAAGAAGGTGCCGTCGGGGACAAGGAAGCTCTTCTTCGGGCCTTCCTCAGCCGCCTGGCTCACGGCCAGCACGACAACGCTCATGTCACCCATCTCGTGCGTTACTGCTGCGCGGCGATCGGAGTCGCGAAGACGAACAACGCCATGAAGGCCAGGTTGATGAAGTAGGCCGCCTCAACCAGACCAACGGTGATGAAGAACGGCGTGAACAGCCGACCCTGGGCCTCGGGCTGCCGAGCGATACCGGCGATCAACGCGTTACCGGCAATACCGTCACCGATACCGGCGCCGATGGCGCCACCGCCCATGATGAGACCGCCGCCGATGAGGGCACCGAGTCCGATCAGATTGGGATCTGCCATTTCCTATCCTCCTTGCTTAGCTGGTAGGGCTCTACCAGGTCTGATGTGGTCGTGCAGGTCGTACTAGTGGTGGTCTTCTTCGAGCTCCATGGCCTGACTGAAGTACAGGATGGTCAGCAGCGCGAAGATGAACGCCTGGATCAGTCCGACGAACAGGTCGAAGGACTTCCAGATCGCGTTCGGCGCCACCATGTAGACGGGCCCCAGCAACGCGATCAGGCTGACCAGGATGCCGCCGGCGAAGATGTTGCCGAACAGACGAAGGGAGAGCGAGACCGGCTTGGCGATCTCCTCGACCAGGTTGATCGGCGCCAGGATCGCCACGTGACCCTTGAGCACCCGCAGCGGGTGGCCCACCAGGCCGCGACGCCAGAACCCGGCCAGGTGATAGCCGACGAAAACCAGCAGCGCCAGCGCCAGGACGAAGTTGATGTCGGCCGCAGCAGAGCTGAGCAATTCGTGGACGCTGCCGTCTTTGGAGTACTGCACCGGCAACACCGACAGCCAGTTGCAGACCAGGATGAACACGAAGATGGTGACTGCCAGCGGCAACACGAACGGCGCGATCCTCATCCCGATGGCGCCCTCGATCTGGTTGCGCATCTGGATGGTGATCGCCTCGAAGAACAGCTGCACGCCGCCGGGAACTCCGGTCGAGGTGACCTTGGCACGCAAGAACAGCGCCAGGGCGATCACGATCACCGCGGCGATCGCGGTGGAGGTGATGGTGTCGATGTTGACCTCACCGACCAGCGGCCATACCGCGGTCTCGTGGTGGCCGACCTCGATGCCACCCTCAGCCAGGATCGACTCAGTCATTTTCCGTCCCTTCAGCGCCGGACTCTGACGCTTGCGCGCGGAGCTTTTTTACCACTGGCAGCATGGTCGTCAGCACCAGCACCACCTCGAACAGCGCCAACCCGAACAGCGCACCGAGGCCCTCGGGCCGGAACTGGTAAGCGATAGCCAGGCCGATGGCGCTGATGACCAGCAGACGGGACGCCGAATTCAGCGCCATCTTCTTCTTCAGCGGGTGGTCCTGGGCGGTGATTCTCAGCGCGGACCGGCGGATCAGCAGCGCATTGCCCAGCCCGAGCGCCAGGCCCAGCCCGAAAAACACGCCGAACAGCGGGCGGCCGAATTGAGCGGCCGCGGCGATCGCGACACCGGTCAACGCGATGCAGATCAGCAGCAGCCGAATCGGTTGGAATACCACCGACGGCAACACCAACGGCGCATCCTGCGCTGGTGTCGTCACCGCCTCACCCCAATCTCGAATTGCGCTGTGTCACTGTCGTGAAGTTGCCCGCCGAGCGTATCGGATCCCCGATCGCGCTGCGGAACCACCTACAGCACCATCCTAGACGGTGCTACTACCGCGTGTCGTAGGGGCTGTCTTCTAGGCCGTTTTCGCGCCGCAGCAGCGGGATCAGCGTAACGACGATCGCGACGAGCATCGCCCCCAGCATCACCGCCCCGGTATAGCGCGGATCGAAGAAGATGGTGCCGGCGGTGCCGAACGCGACGATCGCCACCCACAGATAGATCAGCAACACCACCCGGCGGTGCGAGTGGCCGATCTGCAGCAGCCGGTGGTGCAGGTGCATCTTGTCGGGGCTGAACGGGCTGCGGCCGGCTCGGGTGCGCCGGATGATCGCCAGCAGCATGTCCAGTGCGGGCACGCACACCACGGCCGCCACCAGCAGGAAGGGCGAGAGCAGGGCGAAGACGTCGCGGGCGCCGTACGCGCTCTGCGAGATCGGGCCCGCCGCGGTCGTCGAGGCGGCGGCCAGCATCAGCCCGATCAACATCGATCCGGAATCGCCCATGAAGATCTTGGCGGGATGGAAGTTGTGCGGCAGGAAGCCCAGACAGGCACCGGCGAGCACCACCGAGATCAGCGCCGGCGGGTAGAACAGCACGTCGCCCCCGTGATCGGAGAGCAGGCCGACGGAGAACATGCAGATCGCCAGTGCCGTGATCAGGCCCAGCCCAGCCGCCAGTCCGTCGAGTCCGTCGACGAAGTTCATCGCGTTGACCACTGACACCGTCAGCGCCAGGGTGAGCAGGATCGACGACACCTGGTCGAGGACCACGGTGCCGACTCCGCCGATCGGGATGTAGAGCACGCTCCAGGCGACGCCCATCGTGACCAGCACGCTGGCCGCGGTGATCTGGCCGGCGAACTTGGTCAGCGCATCCAGGCCCCACTTGTCGTCGAGCAGGCCGATGCCCATGATCACCCCGCCGGCCAGCACCACCGCCGGCATGCCGGTGGAGTAGACGAAGCCGCGGGTGAGCGCGGGCAGCTGGGATGCCAAAAAGATCGCGGCGACGATGCCGACATACATCGCCAGCCCGCCCATCCGCGGGGTCGGCTGCACGTGCACGTCGCGCTCCCGCGGGTAGGCGACCGCACCGAGTCGGGTGGCCAGCCAGCGGACCGGCCCGGTGCTGAAGTAGGTGATGATCGCGGCGGTCAACCCGACCAGCGCGAGCTCCCGCAGCGGCACACCGGCGCCACGGTCGGCAAGCGCGAGCAGGCTGGTCACGGCGCCGCCGTCAGCGCGGCCGGGTCCAGGCCCAGCACCGCACCGATCTGCTCGGCCGAGACCGGCCCGCTCCGGACGATGCGGGGCGCGGGTCCGGTCAGATCGACGATCGTCGAGGCCTCCCCCTGTTCGGCCGGGCCCGCGTCGAGGTAGACGTCGACGGCCTCGCCGAGTTGGCGGCGCGCCTCTGCGGCGTCGACGGCCGGGGCACCTCCGGAGACGTTGGCGCTCGACACGGCCATCGGGCCCACGGCTTTGAGTACCTCGAGGGCCACCGGGTGCAGCGGCATGCGCACCATGACCGTGCCGCGGGCCTCGCCGAGGTCCCACTGCAGCGACGGCGCCTGGGTGACGATGATGCTGAGGGCACCCGGCCAGCACGCCCGGATCAGCTGACGAGCGGTATCGGGTACCACCAGGGCCAGCCCGTCGATGGAGTTCCACGACCCGACCAGCACCCCCACCGGCATGTCGCGGCCACGTCTTTTGGCTGCCAGCAGCGCGGTCACCCCGGCGGCATTGAACGCATCGGCGCCGATGCCGTAGACGGTGTCGGTTGGCAGCACCGCCAATCGGCCGCCGCGGACCGCGTCGATCGCCGCCGCGATTCCGGCCGCGCGCTGGTCGATGTCGGCGCAGTCGAAAACCTCTGTCATGGTTGATCGTTCCTGACCGCTGTCACGAACCGGGGCCGGCCGGCCAGGTCCGATCGGGACACCACGTCGTCAAAAGATCCGGCGTCGTGCACGGTTTGGACCGTGGCCGCCGCGGTGGTGTCGTCATGTTCGACGGCGAACAGGCCGCCGGGACGCAGCAGGCGTGCGGCCAGGGCCGCCAACGGGGTGATCACCGACATGCCGTCCGGGCCGCCGAACAGTGCATGTGCCGGATCATGCTGGGCCACTTCAGGATCCAGCTCTGCGCCCTCGGGGATGTAGGGCGGATTGCTGACCAACAGGTCGACTCGGCCGTCCAGCTCCGACAGCAGGCCGGGCGCGGTGACATCGGCACAGATCAATTCCACCGCCGTGTCCGCGCAGTTGCGGCGCGCATAGCGCAGTGCGGTTTCGGAGTCGTCCACGGCGAGCAGTCGGGCGCCGGGAAGACCATGGGCCAACGCGATCGCCAGAGCACCGGAGCCGGTGCAGGCGTCAACGATCAATGGAGCACCGGGAAGCTGTTGCCTGAGGGCCCAATCCAGCATCGCCTCGGTCTCCGGTCGCGGGACGAACACTCCCGGACCGACGTGCAGCGTCACCGGACCGAACGGCGCGGTCCCGATCAGATGCTGCAGCGGGATCCGGGATCGGCGCGCGGCGACCAATTCCCGGTAGTGCCCGAAGAAGACATCGCCGGGCGGATCCAGCAGCGCCAGCCGGCCACGTTCGGTGCCAGCGGCATGCGCGGCGAGTTCTTCGGCGTCGTATCGGGCCGAGTCGATTCCGGCATCGGCGAAGATCGCTGTTGCGGAGTCGATCGCGTCCCGGAGTCTGCTCACGCCGTCCCCTGCAACCGGGATTCCTTGTCGGCGGCGGCCAGCGCATCGAACATCGGGTCGAGGTCTCCGTCGAGAACCTGGTCGAGGTTGTGCGCCTTGTAACCGATGCGGTGGTCGGTGATCCGGTTCTCCGGGAAGTTGTAGGTGCGGATGCGTTCGCTGCGGTCCACGGTGCGGATCTGGCTGGCGCGATCAGCCGAGGCGTCGGCCTGCGCCTGCTCCTCGGCGACGGCCTGCAGCCGGGCCGCCAGGACCTGCAGCGCACGGGCCTTGTTCTGCAGCTGGGACCGCTCGTTCTGGCAAGTGACCACGATCCCGGTCGGCAGGTGGGTGATGCGCACCGCGGAGTCGGTGGTGTTGACGCCCTGGCCGCCTTTGCCCGAGGACCGGTAGACGTCGATGCGCAGGTCCGATTCGTCGATCTGGACCTCGCCGACCTCTTCCGGCTCGGGATAGACGAGCACGCCGGCGGCGGAGGTGTGCACCCGCCCCTGGGATTCGGTCACCGGCACCCGCTGCACGCGGTGTACCCCACCCTCGAACTTCATCTTCGACCAGACGCCGTCGGCGCTGTCGCCTTTGCTGGCGATGGTGATCGTCGCGTCCTTGTAGCCGCCGAGGTCCGAGGTGGTCTCGTCGAGCACCGTCACCGACCAGCCGTGCCGTTCGGCGTAGCGGATGTACATCCGGGCCAGGTCGGCGGCGAACAGCGCCGACTCCTCACCGCCCTCGCCGGATTTGACCTCAAGCACGATGTCGTCGGGGTCATGCGGGTCGCGGGGCGCGAGCATGTCGGTGAGCGCGCCGTCCAGTTCGGCGACGCGGGCCTCCAGTTCGGGCACCTCCGCGGCGAAGGACGCGTCGTCGGCGGCAAGCTCCCGGGCGGCCTCCAGGTCGCCGCGGGCGGACTCGAGCTTGCGGTGGGTGGCGACGATGGGCGCCAACTGGGCGAAGCGGCGTCCGACTCGGCGGGCCTCGACCGGATTGTTGTGCAGTTCAGGATCGGAGAGTTGAGTTTCCAGCGCGGCGTGTTCGGCCAGCAGAGCCTCGACCGTCTGCATGCTTTGGGTCATCTCACCTCCATCCCCGAACGCAAGCCGACGCCCGGGTGACGTGCGGACACGTTCCGGGCGTCGGTGAGGACGCTACTTGTCGGCGGCTTCGGCTGCGTCGGTTGCGGCGCCGGACTTGCGCTTGCCGTAGCGCTTCTCGAAGCGGGCGACCCGGCCGCCGCTGTCGAGAATCTTCTGCTTACCGGTGTAGAACGGGTGGCACTGCGAGCAGACCTCGACCACGATGTGGCCGCTCTCCTTGGTGCTGCGGGTGGTGAAGCTGTTGCCACAACCGCAGACCACGGTGGTCTCGCCGTAGGCGGGGTGAATGCCAGATTTCATGGTGTCCTCTTCGATCGTGGGTCGCCGGGTCGCCCGCCTGTGGGCTGGACGTGAACCGGAACCTGAGGTGTTCGATTATGCCAGCTGCGCTGTCGCTCCCCCAAAACGCCGATCAGTCGTTGTCCATTCCCGGCGTGGTCTTGGAGACCTGGACCAGGAACTCGTAGTTGTTCTTGGTCTTGCGCAGCTGGCTCATCAACAGGTCGATGGCCTGGTGAGAATCCAGCCCCGACAGCAACCGGCGCAGCTTGTGCACGATCGCGAACTCGTCCGGCGAGAGCAGCAGCTCGTCCTTGCGGGTGCCCGACGGGTTGACGTCGACGGCCGGGAACACCCGGCGCTCGGCGATCTTGCGGTCCAGCTTGAGCTCGGCGTTGCCGGTGCCCTTGAACTCCTCGAAGATCACCGTGTCACCGGTGGACCCGGTCTCCACCATCGCGGTGGCGATGATGGTCAGCGAGCCGCCGTCCTCGATATTGCGGGCCGCGCCCAGGAACCGCTTGGGCGGATACAGCGCGGTGGAGTCCACACCACCGGACAGGATGCGGCCCGACGCCGGCGAGGCGTTGTTGTAGGCCCGTCCCAGCCGGGTGATCGAGTCCAGCAGCACTACGACGTCCTTGCCCTGCTCGACCAGGCGCTTGGCCCGCTCGATGGCCAGCTCGGCGGCCTGAGTGTGGTCTGACGGCGGCCGGTCGAAGGTGGAGGCGATGACCTCACCCTTGACCGAGCGCTGCATGTCGGTGACTTCCTCGGGCCGCTCGTCGACCAGCACCACCATCAGGTGGCATTCGGGGTTGTTGCGGGTGATCGCGTTGGCGATGTCCTGCATGATCGTGGTCTTACCGGCCTTGGGCGGCGACACGATCAGCGCGCGCTGGCCCTTGCCGATCGGCATGATCAGATCGATGACGCGGGTGGTCAGCTTCTCCCCGGAGGTCTCCAGGCGCAGCCGCTGGTTCGGGTACAGCGGGGTCAGCTTGGAGAACTCGGGGCGGTTGCGGGCCTCTTCGACCGGGCCGCCGTTGACCGAGTCCAGCCGCACCAGCGGGTTGAACTTCTGCCGCTGGTTGGGCTGCTCACCGTCGCGGGGCACCCGCACCGCGCCGGTCACCGCGTCGCCGCGGCGCAGCCCGTTCTTGCGGACCATGTTCATCGACACGTAGACGTCGTTGGGACCGGCCAGGTAGCCGGAGGTCCGCACGAACGCGTAGTTGTCCAGCACGTCGAGGATGCCGGCGACCGGCTGCACGACGTCGTCCTCGCGCAGTTCGGCGTCTCCGCCCTCACCGCCCCGTTCGCCACGGCGGCGGCGGTCCCGGAAGCGCCGGCCACGTCGGCCCCCGCGCCCGTCGTCGTCATCGTCGGAGTTCTGCTGGCCACCCTGCTGGCCCCGGTTCTGCTGGCCACCCTGCTGGCCCCGGTTCTGCTCGTCGCCCTTGGCCTGGGCCGATTCCTCGGACTTGCCGCCGTCGCGGCGGCCGCCGGATTGCTCGGCCTTCTCTTCGGGCTTGTCCTGCTTGTCTTGCTTGTCCTGCTTGCGGGCCTCGCCCTTGTCCTGCTCGCCGCCGTCGCCGGCGGGTGCGCCGCTGTCGCGGCGGGCGCTACGCCGTTCCCGACGAGGCGGTGCGTCCGTGGCCTCGCCCTCGGTGGCTTCGGCCGGCGCGGACTCGGCCGAGGCGGGCTCGGCGCCATTGGCCGCACCGTTCGCGGCGGCCTCGGCCTTCGACGTCTCGGCTTTCGGGGTCTCGGCTTTCGGGGTCTCGGCGTTCGGAGCCGCGGCGCCGCCGCCATTGCCGCCGTTGCCGCCGACCTCGCGGATCGCCGCGATCAGCTCGCTCTTGCGCATCCCGGAGGCGCCTTTGACGCCGACGCGATTGGCCAGCGCCCGCAACTCGGGCAAAACCATCCCCGACAAGTCCGATGTGGCTGTCGCGGCACCGTTGTCCGGTGCCGCAGCGGGGGCCGACTCCGCGGCGGCACGGGCCGTGGAGGCTTGCGCGTCGGACGCCGCGGTCACGTCGCCGCCGGCACTGGAGGCCTCGGGAGCGCTCTGGCTCGGAGTCTCGGGAGTGCTCTGGGGGGTCGACGGCGCATCCTGTGCGGTGCTGCCTTCAGCCGTGAAGAGGTCCGTTTCGGTCACGGATTTCCTTTCTTCCCTCGTCGGTTTTGTCACGCGAGGGGTTGGGTGCATCCAGCGGAATCGCCGAGTGCGTGTCACCGTCGACTGTTAAACGGTGATACCCGTATCGACGGCGTCAAATCGCAAACCGTCAGCTACGGGAAGAATTTGGTGGCATCCCAGTGACATCGCAGTCTGAGCCAGGTGCTGATGCCGCGAATGCGGGACGGGACCGAGGATAGCCCGGTTCGGAGCTGGACGCAACAAGTAACGGGCGGTGTGCCCTCAACCGGGCACTACGACCCCGGTGTTCCATTTGACTGCGTCGCCGGCCGGCATCTCGGACACAGTGAACCCACGCGCCGCCGGAGCCTCAAGCACCTCAGCAGGCAATTCGGTCGCGGTGCTCAGCGCGATCACCGCGGGCCCGGCGCCCGAGAGCACACCGGCGATGCCATGCCGGCGCAGCAGTTGCAGGTACTGCGCCGACTCGGGCTGCGCCGCGGCGCGCTGCGGCTGGTGCAGCAGATCCTCGGTCGCCACCATCAGCAGGTCGGGCCGCTCGGTCAGCGCCACCACCAGCAGCGCGGCACGGCTGACGTTGAAGCGAGCATCGCGGTGGCTGACCTGCTCGGGCAGCAGCATGCGGGTCTCCGCGGTCGACGACCGCAGTTGCGGTATCGCCGGGAACAGATGGATGTCGGGATGCAGCCGCAACGGCGCCGCTGAATAGTCGGCTCGGCCATCGGCCCTGCTCGCCGTCCAGGAAACCACCGCCCCGCCCAGCACGGCAGCGGCGGCGTTGTCGGGGTGACCCTCGAACTCCGAAGCCAGCTGGATCAATTGGGATTCCGACAGCCCCGGACGATCGATTTGCGCGACAAGGCCGTTGACCGCAGCCAAGCCGCCGACTACCGCGGCCGCGGACGAGCCCAGTCCACGCTGGTGCGGGATGGCGTTGCGGCAGCGCACCACCATCCCGGGAACATCGACGCCGACTTCCCGAAGCCCTCGCCGGATACTTTGAACCACAAGGTGATCCGATGTCAGCGGGACCTGGCCGGCCCCCTCCCCCTCGACCTGCACCACCAGCCCGGAGTCGACGGTCTCGACGATGATCTCGTCGTAGAGGCCCAGCGCCAGGCCGAGGCTGTCGAAGCCGGGGCCCAGGTTGGCGCTCGACGCCGCCACCGCGACGCTGGCCGTCAACCCGGTCGGCAAAAGGTGGACCACTAGGCCAGCCCCAATTCGGCGGCCACCGTGGCCGCGTCGACCGGAACCGCGGTGACCTCAGGCAAATCCCTCAGCGCGGTGTCGGGGTCCTTGAGCCCATTTCCGGTCACGGTGCATACGACGGTCGAACCGCGCGGCACCCAGCCGTCTTCGACTGACTTGAGCAGTCCGGCGATGCTGGCCGCCGAGGCCGGCTCGACGAACACGCCCTCAGACTCCGCCACCAGGTGGTAAGCAGCCAGAATCTCGTCGTCGGTGGCAGCCAGGAACCGCCCACCCGAATCCACCTGCGCTTCGACGGCCTGCGTCCAGGAGGCCGGCGACCCGATGCGGATCGCGGTGGCGATGGTCTCCGGGTTCTTGACCGGCTCACCGCGCACCAGCGGCGCTGCCCCGGCGGCCTGGGTGCCCAACATCTTCGGCAGCTTCTCGGTCAGGCCGTCGGCGAAGTACTCGCGGTAGCCCTTCCAGTACGCGGTGATGTTGCCGGCATTGCCGACCGGCAGCGAATGGATGTCGGGGGCGGTGCCCAGCGCGTCGACGATCTCGAACGCCGCGGTTTTCTGGCCTTCGATGCGCACCGGGTTCACCGAGTTCACCAGTGAGATGGTCGGGAAGTCGGTGGCCATCTTGCGGGCCAGCTCCAGGCAGTCGTCGAAGTTGCCGTCGATCTGGATGATCTTGGCGCCGTGCATGACCGCCTGCGCCAGCTTGCCCATCGCGATCTTGCCCTGCGGGATCAGCACCGCGCAGGTGATCCCGGCCCGCGCGGCGTAGGCCGCCGCCGAGGCCGAGGTGTTGCCGGTCGAGGCGCACAGCACCACTTCTTGGCCACGGGCCACCGCGTCGGTGACGGCCATCGTCATGCCACGGTCCTTGAACGAACCCGTCGGGTTGAGCCCCTCCACCTTCAGGTGGACGGTGCAGCCGGTCTGTTCGGAGATCCGCTTGGCGTGGATGAGCGGGGTACCGCCCTCGTGCAAGGTGATCGGCGTCCAGTCGTCGCCGACGGGAAGCCGATCGCGGTAGGCGCCGATCAGGCCCGGCCACGGTTGATGGATCGGTGTCCGGGTGGAGCTCACTGGTCTGTTCCTTCCAGTCGTAGCACGCTGGCGACCTGCTGGACCGCATCCAGTTCGGCCAGCGCCGCAACGGTTTCCGACAGCGCCGATTCGGCGGCCCGGTGGGTGACAACCACGATCCGGGCACCGATCAGTTGGCCCTCTTCGTCGGTCACGCCTTCCTGGCGCACCTCGGCGATGCTGACCTCGTGGGCGGCGAATTCGGCTGCCACGGTGGACAACACACCTGGCTTGTCGGCGACGTCCATGCTCACGTAGTAGCGGGTCTGGACGTCGCCGATCGGTGCGATGGCCAGCTGGGCGTACTTGGACTCGCGCGGCCCGCGGCCACCCTGCACCCGGTTGCGGGCGGCCATCACCAGATCGCCCATGACCGCCGAGGCGGTCGGCGCGCCGCCGGCGCCCTGCCCGTAGAACATCAACCGGCCGGCCGCCTCCGCCTCGACCACCACGGCGTTGAATGCGCCGTTGACGGTGGCCAGCGGGTGCTCCAGCGGCACCAGTGCCGGGTAGACCCGGGCCGAAACCCGCTGTTGGCCATCGCGGGTGGTGATGCGTTCGCAGATGGCCAGCAGTTTGATCGTGCACCCCAGCGCGCGTGCGGCGGTGAAATCCTCCGGGGTGATGTTGGCGATGCCCTCGCGGTAGACGTCGTCGGCGGTCACCCGGGTGTGGAAGGCGATCGACGCCAGGATCGCGGCCTTGGCGGCGGCGTCGTAGCCCTCCACGTCGGCGGTGGGGTCGGCCTCGGCGTAGCCCAGCGCGCTCGCGTCGGCCAGCGCGCTGGCGTAGTCGGCGCCGGTGGAGTCCATTTCGGACAGGATGTAGTTGGTGGTGCCGTTGACGATGCCGGCCACCCGCAGCACGGTGTCACCGGCCAGTGACTGGGTCAGCGGCCGGATCACCGGGATCGCGCCGGCGACGCTGGCCTCGAAGTACATATCCACCCGCGCGGTCTCGGCGGCCTCGGCCAACGCCCCGGTGGACCGGGACAGTAGAGCCTTGTTGGCGGTGACGACGGACTTGCCGTGCGTGATCGCCCCCAGGATCGCCTTACGGGCCGGCTCGACGGGGCCCATCAACTCCACGACGATGTCGACGTCGCTGCGCGACACCAGGCTGTCGATGTCGTCGGTGAGCAACTCGACCGGCACGCCACGATCAGCCGCCACCCGGCGCACGCCGATGCCGCGCAGCACCAGCGGAGCCCCGATCCGGGCGGCCAGGTCATCAGCGCTGGCCTCGATGATGCGGACGACTTCACTGCCGACGTTGCCCAATCCGAGGACTGCGACGCCCACCGGACTCGCGGATTCGGACACGCTTACCTCACCTCCAGGCTGATCAGGTCATCGACGGTTTCCCGGCGCAGCATAAGGCGAGCCTTCCCGTCGCGCACCGCCACCACCGCGGGACGGGTGAGCAGGTTGTAGCGGCTCGACATCGAGTAGCAGTAGGCGCCGGTGGCGGCCACGGCGATCAGATCGCCGGGAACCAGGTCTTCGGGCACCCAGGTGTCGCGCACGATGATGTCGCCGGTCTCGCAGTGCTTGCCGACGATGCGCGCCGGTACCGGGCCGGCGTTTCCGGTCCGCGAAACCAACCGCGCGTCGTAGTGCGCGTCATAGAGCGCGGGGCGGATGTTGTCGCTCATGCCGCCGTCGACACTGACGTAGCGGCGATGCGCGGTGGCGCTGACGTCGACGTCCTTGACGGTGCCGACCTCATAAAGAGTGACGGTGCCCGGGCCAGCGATGGCGCGGCCGGGCTCGACGACCAATTGCGGGGTCGGCAGGCCCACCGCGGCGGACTCCTCGCGCACGATCGCGGTGAGCTTGGCGGCCAATTCGGCCATCGGCGGCGGGTCGTCCTGCGGCAGATAGGAAATGCCCAGTCCCCCGCCCAGGTCGACGACCGAGAGCTGGGCCGTCTTGTCGACGCCGAACTCGGTGACCACCTCACGCAGCAGGCCGATGACCCGGTGGGCGGCCAGCTCGAAGCCGGCCACGTCGAAGATCTGCGATCCGATGTGGCTGTGCAGGCCGACCAGCCGCAGGTGCTCGGTGGCGAAGACCTTTCTGATGGCCTCCATCGCCGCACCGCTGGCCAGCGACAGACCGAACTTCTGGTCTTCGTGTGCGGTGGAGATGAATTCGTGGGTGTGGGCCTCCACGCCGACGGTGACCCGAACCAGCACGTCCTGCACGATCCCGGCTGCCGCGGCCACGGCTTCGAGGCGTTCGATCTCGATCTGCGAGTCGAGCACGATGTGGCCGACGCCGGCGTTGACCGCGGTCTCCAGCTCGGTGACCGATTTGTTGTTGCCGTGCAAGGTGATCCGGCCCGCGGGGAAACCGGCGTGCAGCGCGACGGCCAACTCGCCGCCGGTGGCGACATCCAGGCTCAGGCCCTCCTGGTTGATCCAGCGCGCGATCTCACTGCACAGGAAGGCCTTGGCGGCGTAGTGCACATGGTTGCCGCCGCCGAACGCCTCGGCGATCTCGCGGCAACGGCCACGGAAGTCGTCCTCGTCGATGACGAACAGCGGGGTGCCGTACTGCTCGGCCAGCTCGGTGACCTTCACTCCGGCGATACTCACTTGGCCATCGTCGCCGCGAACCGCATTGCGCGGCCACACATTCGGCGCCAACTCCAGCAGCTGCTGCGGGGACTGCGGCCGCGGCGGCAGACCGTCGTGGTGGATCTCCTCGGCGTGGCGCGGCCCGGCGGGGTGGACGTTCACATCCGCTCCGGTGCGCTCACGCCCAGGATGCCCAGACCGTTGGCGACGACCTGGCGGGTGGCCTGGCACAACGCCAAACGCGCGGTGTGCAGATCGCCCGGCTGCTCGTCGCCCTGCGGCAGTACCCGGCAGCTGTCGTAGAACCGGTGGTAGTCACCGGCGAGATCTTCCAGATACCGGCAGACCCGGTGCGGTTCACGCAGCGCCGCAGCGGTTTTGAGCACCCGAGGAAACTCCCCCAGACTGCGGATCAGCGCGCCCTCCTTCTCATGGCTGAGCAGCCCGAGGTTGGCGGTGTCGGCGGTCATGCCGAGTTCGGCGGCGTTGCGAGCCAGCGCCGAGAGCCGGGCATGCGCGTATTGCACGTAATAGACCGGGTTCTCGTTGCTTGCCGAGGACCACAGCGCCAGATCGATGTCGATCGGGGTGTCCACCGAGGAGCGGATCAGGCTGTAGCGGGCGGCGTCGACGCCAATGGCCTCGACCAGGTCGTCGAGGGTGATCACGGTGCCGGCCCGCTTGCTCATCTTGACCGGTTGACCGTCGCGCACCAGGTTGACCATCTGACCGATCAGCACCTCGACGGTGGCCGGGTCATCGCCGAAGGCGGCCGCGGCGGCCTTGAGCCGGGCGATGTAGCCGTGGTGGTCGGCGCCGAGCATGTAGATGCACAAGTTGAAGCCGCGCTCGCGCTTGTCCAGGTAGTAGGCCAGGTCGCCGGCGATGTAGGCGGGTTTGCCGTCGCTTTTGATCACGACGCGGTCTTTGTCGTCGCCGTAGGCGCTGGTGCGCAGCCAGGTGGCGCCGTCTTTTTCGTAGATGTTGCCGTTGGCGCGCAGCCGCTCGATGGCCTGCTCGACGCGGCCGGAGGTGTGCATCGAGTCTTCGTGGGTGTACACGTCGAAGTCGGTGCCGAACTCGTGCAGCGACTCCTTGATGTGGGTGAACATCAGGTCCACGCCGATGGAGCGGAACGTCTCCTGGGCCTCGGGGCTGTTCAGGGCGTCGGGAACCTTCACCTGGATTTGCGTCGCGATGTCGGTGATGTAAGCGCCGGCGTAGCCGTCCTCGGGGGCCGGTTCGCCCTTGGCGGCGGCGATCAACGAGTTGGCGAACCGGTCGATCTGGGCGCCGTGGTCATTGAAGTAGTACTCACGGGTGACCGCGGCGCCCTGGGTGGACAGCAACCGGCCCAAGGCGTCGCCGACGGCGGCCCAACGGGTGCCGCCGATATGGATGGGGCCGGTGGGGTTGGCCGAGACGAACTCCAGGTTGACGTTGAGCCCGTCGAACTCGCTCGAGTGACCGTAATTCTGGCCGGCTTCCACGATGTTGGCCACGATGGTGCCCTGCGCCGAGGCGTCCAGGCGGATGTTGACGAAGCCGGGGCCCGCGGTCTCGGCCGAGGCGATCCCGTCGGCTTTTGTTACGGCTTCGGCCAGCCAGCCGGCCAGCTCGCGGGGGTTGACGCCGACCTTCTTGCCCAGCTGAAGGGCCAGGTTGGTGGCGTAGTCGCCGTGCTCGGGATTGCGCGGCCGCTCGACGGTGACCGCCGCGGGCAGCGCGGTGGGGTCCAGGTCGTGCTCGGCCAGCACCGCGGCGGCGGTGGTCTTGAGCAATTCGGCCAGATCGGCGGGGGTCACGAGGCCCCATCCTAGGGTCTTCCGTGGTCAGGACCCGAATCCGTCCGGTTCTTTGAGATACTTCGCGATGCGTTAGTCTGTCAAAGCCCACATGGCGCCCGTGGTACGTGCGCCCCCGTAGCTCAGGGGATAGAGCGTCTGCCTCCGGAGCAGAAGGCCGCAGGTTCGAATCCTGCCGGGGGCACTTTCAATATCGCCTCTGCCGCGCGTTACGGGTCAGCGTCGAGCAGTCCCCGGAAAACACCTCGCCGCGCCGAGCCCCAGCCCTCAAAACCATGCCGTCCACCAGCACCTCGGGATACGCTGCGTCGCGATAGCAAGTAGTTGAGATTGCGCCGCGAGGGACGACGATGACTGCTGTGCAGGACCACGAGACGGATTTCGCCCGGCCCTGGGCCCCGCACCGGTTGCGCATTTACACCGGCACCGCCCTGTTCGTGCTGGGCATGTTTCTGCTGCTGACCATCGCGGTCAGTCTGCGCATCATTCCGGCCAGCTTCCGGGTGGACGTGATCGCCAACATGATCTTCGGGATCCCGGTGATGCTGCTGCCCTTCGTGATCCTGTGGGATGCGCCCGGTGAGCATCGCGGCCGGCTGGACCGGGCTGCCGAGTTGACGCTGTTCTACATCCCGTTCACCGCGGCCAGCCAGATCGGCTACGAGTTGATGTTCCTGATCGGTCAACCGCTGGGCTGGTGGGCGCCTACCGACGATCCGGGCTGGAAGTGGCTGTGGTGGCAATACGGGCTGGCCGACACCCGTTACGTCAGCGGCAATCCGTGGGTGTTCGCACTTGAGGTGGTCGGGGTCAGCACCGGCATCACCGTCTTCGTGATGTGGACCAAACTGCTGCGCGCGACGCTGCCGCTGGAATCCCGGATCCGCTGCCTGTGGGTGGTACTGATCGGCATTTCGGTGTTGATGAGCAGTACCGCGGTCTACTTCCTCAGCGAAGTAGGCGCGGGGTTCGCCGACATCGGGCAGGGCAGTTGGGGGTTCTGGTTCAAGTTCATCGGGGAGAACGTGCCGTTCATCCTGTTGCCGCCTCTGGTGATCTGTGCGACGTACCTGCAGATCGACCACCTGACCCGCCAAGCGGGTGCCCGCTACGCTGATTAGCGATCGCTCAGCGACAGCCGTTTCGGCGCGTGCAGTCACTTGAACAATCAAGCACCACGGGAAATGCAAGACCTAGGCGCCCTCGCTTTCCCGCTTCGCGGAGAGCGGAATCATCCCGGCGAAGCCTCCCACGCCCCTAGGCTCGATCAAGTGACGATTCGCCTTGGCTTCCAGATCCCCAATTTCTCTTACGGCACCGAGGTTTCGGAGCTGTTCCCCACCGTCATCGCCCAGGCCCGCGAGGCCGAAGCCGCCGGGTTCGACGCGGTCTTCGTGATGGACCACTTCTATCAACTGCCCATGCTGGGCTCCCCCGACCAGCCCATGCTCGAGGCCTACACGGCCCTGGGCGCACTGGCCACCGCGACCGAACGAGTCCAGCTGGGCACGCTGGTCACCGGCAACACCTACCGCAACCCCACGCTGTTGGCCAAGATCATCACCACCCTGGATGTCGTCAGCGCCGGCCGCGCGATTCTGGGTATCGGCACCGGGTGGTTCGAGCTCGAACACGACCAGTTGGGTTTTGAGTTCGGCACCTTCACCGACCGGTTCAACCGGCTCGACGAGGCGCTGCAGATCATCCTGCCGATGCTCAAAGGTGAGCGGCCGACCTTCGAGGGCAAGTGGTACCGCTCCCGCGAGGCGATGGCCGAACCCCGCCTCCGCGACCATATTCCGCTGCTGATCGGCGGCAGCGGCGAGAAGAAGACGATTCCGCTCGCGGCGCGCCACTTCGATCACCTCAACATCATCGCCGGCTTCGACGAGCTACCCGCGAAAGTTGCCGCGGTGCAGCGCAGCTGCGAGGAGATCGGCCGCGATCCGGCCACCCTGGAGACCAGCCACTTGCTCACCGTGCTGGCCGGCCCGAACGTCACCGCCGATCAGATCCCCGCCGAGATGAGCCAGCGGATGGTGGCCGGCAGTCCGGAGGCGATCGCCGAGCAGGTCAAGACCAAGGTGCTCGACGCCGGGGTCGGCGGCGTGATCATCAACATGCCCGCCTACACCCCCGGGATCATCGCCGAAACCGGTGCGGCGCTGCGGACGGTGCTCGACAGCTGAGCCGGGCCTCAGCCCAGCACGGTGCGCATCAGCATCACGTCGTAGGCGTTCCACAGCGACAACGTGAAGTACACCTCTTTGCCCGTCGACCAGGGATGCATGTACGGCGCGTAGATGCCGCCGGGAATCTGGCCGGTGGGAATCAGCGTCTGCTCGGCGCTCCACGGGCCCTGCGGCGCGGGAGCGGTTCGGGCTACGACGTCGTTGCCGCCGTTGCCGTACAGCGCCAAATACTGCCGCAGATAGGTGTTGTACTGCACCGACATCTCGCCCACCGGTCCGGGGATCACCGGCGTGGCCGCAGCCGGGTTGTTCGGCACCCAGGATCCGCTGTCGCCGTTCCAGTACTGGTACTGCGCGACGTCGGGGATGGCGCGCTCGGGCACCCGCGACAGGTACGCCGAGCCGCCGCGGCCCGAGGGGGTCCCGTAGGAGTACAGGAAGCCATCGCCCCCACGCAGGAACGCACCCATCTGGAAGTTCTCGTTACCGGGGACGAAGCGCGCCCGCGGAACGTTCTCTGGCGACGTCGAACGCACCGTGCCCGGATAGACGCCCCACGTTTCGCCGTTGTCGTTGGAGACCGCGATCGCCGAGTAGTTGGTGGACCATTCGCCGTCGCGGCCCCACTGCTTGATGGACATGAAGTTCATGTACTGGTTGGCGCCGATCCCGATGGCGGCGGTGGGGATCATGCCCTCCTGGTGCCGTGCCAGTTGGACGGCGGGCAGGATCTGCTTGGAGAAGTTCGCTTGGCGCAGTGGCGAACCCGAGTACTTGTTGCCGACGGCGCCAGGGCCCACAGTGATGCCGTCGGCCAGGTTGTTGTCCGGACTGCGGAACAGCACGTTCTGCCGCCACTGCTTGCCTTGGATGCGGCAGTAGCCGAAGGTGTCGCCGAACGCGTAGAGGACTTGGCGGTTGGCGGGATCGCCGTTGTCCCACGGGATTCCGAGGTCGGTGCCGGAGATGCCGAAGCGTTGCAGGGTTTGGTTGGGGCTGTTGGGCCCGGTCATCCACTCCACCAGCGACGTCTGCGAACCTGCGATCGCCCCGGCGGCGTCGGCGGTCGACAGGCCTGGATCTGCGCCGGCGTTGGGAACGGGCTGAACCGGTTGGGCGGCGTTCGGCGCGACCTGACCCTCCGGGGACGGCGCCGGGGGCACCACCGCGGCCTGCTGCTTGATGGTTCCGTTGGGGTTGATCAGGGCGGCGATCAGCGGCCCCAGTTTGGGCAGTGGCGCTTGGTCATTGGTGCCGCGTGGCCGCCGCCCGCTGGGCATCTGACCCGCTCCGGTCGAGGGCGAACCCGGCGGCGGGTCGATATTGGCCTCGGGGGCATTGCAGGTCGCCGCCATGGCCGACGGTGCGAACTCGGTGGCGAGAACCATCCCGAGCACGACCGCCGGCACCATCGCGGCCGAGACGATTCGACGCGTCGCCGACATGTCACACCTTTCCGGGACCGCTCCGGGCCTCGCCTGCTGTGACGATAGTGGCGTTTGAGGTGTGTGTGACTATCGCATTATTGATAGCAACGCTTCCGTAACCGTGTCGCAACGGCTGTTAGCGGCGGTCGCTGGGCCTCAGCGGCGAAACTCGGCGACCACCTCCGCGGCGCGCCGCAGCTGGTCACGGTCGGAACTCGTTGGAATCAGGTGGATCTCGTCGGCGCCCACCGCCTGGAAGCTGCGCAGCACCTCAAGGAGTTCGTCCTCGCTGCCGGCCCAGCCGGTCGTCGGGGCCATCGCCTCGACGTACTCGACGGGGATCCAGTTCATGTAGCGCAGCAGATGCTCGCGCACCTGGTTGCGCGCGGCGTCGCGCTCACCCAGCGCGAACCAGAACGACGTCGCCAGATACGGCTCGGCCTTGCCGGCCTGCTGCCAGGCCTGCCGGGCGACGTCGAACAACTCGTTCTGCTTGGCCACGTCGAGGTCCATCGTGATGCCGGCCAGGCCTTCGGCCCAAGTTGCCGCACTGCGCAGGGTTTTCGGGCCGATGGTGCCGACCACCAGTGGCGGCCCGCCGGGTTGGGTGGGCGCCGGCCCGACCGGCAGCACCGACTCTGTGAGCTTCTCCCCCGCCCAGACCCGCTTCATGACCGCGACCCGCTCGGCCATCTCCCGCATCGTCTGCGACGCTGGATCAGCTCCCACCGCGCAGTAGTCCTCATGGCGACCACCCACACCGATACCGACGGTCAGCCGCCCGCCGCTGAGCAGGTCCGCGGTGGCCAGCGCCTTGGCCAGCATGACCGGATCGTGCAGTTGAGGGACGATGACCGTCGTCACCAGCCGCACCCGCTCGGTCCACGCCGCCAACGCCCCCAACAGGGTCAGGCTGTCGGGGTTGGTGAAGGCGATCCGCTCACCCCAGCTCAGCGACGAGAACGGTCCCTCGTCTACCGCGCGCGCCCAATCCCGCAGCAGCGTTGCATCCAGATCCGGCTCCATCACCGGCATCGTCATTCCGACCTGCATGTCGGCGATTGTGGCATGAGCGCCGAGCGCGGCCGACACTTGGGGAATGAGTATTTCCTTCAATCACACGATCGTCGCCGCCCACGACAAACAGGCCTCCGCGGCGTTTCTGGCGGAGCTGTTCGGCCTGCCCGATCCCGAGCCGTTCGGCCATTTCATGGTCGTCGGGCTCGACCACGACGCCAGCCTCGATTACGCCGACGTGCCGCCTACCGAGGAGATCCTGCCTCAGCATTACGCGTTCATGGTGTCCGAGGACGACTTCGACGCCATCTACGGCAAGATCGCCGCGCGCGGCATCGAGCATTGGGCCGACCCGCGCGCCGAACGCCCCGGCGAGATCAACCACCGCGACGGCGGCCGCGGCGTGTATTTCCGCGATCCCGACGGTCATGCGATGGAGATCCTCACCCGGCCTTACGGCTCGGGTTCCTAGAGCTCAGCCCCGGCGGTTGGCGAGGCTCGACGAAGGAGAGCCGAAGCTGGACCGCCGAATCAGCCCCGGCGGTTAGCGAGGCTCGACGAAGGAGAGCCGAAGCTGGACCGCCGAATCAGCCCCGGCGGTTAGCGAGGCTCGACGAAGGAGAGCCGAAGCTGGACCGCCGAATCAGCTGCCGTGGCCGCGCTGGCGTTCCTGGGTGCGGTAGTCGGTCGCGAACTCGGCGACGTGCGCGGGCAGCTCACCGGAGGCCACGTCGGCCAGGCTGGTCTGCTCGAGCACCGAACGCATGCTGGCCCGCAGCGCCCGCCACACGTCGGTCAGCGCGGCGGTAGGGCCCGCATAGGGCAGATCACCCAGGCCGATGTCACGGACGCTGGCCAGCGGGCCGTCGATGCTGCGCAGCACGTCGGCGACGCTGATCTCGGTGGCCGCGCGGGCCAGTTCGTAGCCGCCGTCGCGGCCGCGCTGGCTACGCACCAGCCGGTCGGTGCGCAGATCCGACAGGATGTCGACCAGGAACTGCGCCGGAATGCCCTGAGCAGCGGCAATCTCATCGGTCTTGACCAAAGTGCCCGGGTCGGCGGTGGCGAGTTGGACCATCGCCCGCACCGCGTATTCCGCCTTGGCCGACATCCGCATCATGGGGATTCTGCCATCTGCGCCCGGCGACGATGCAGAGCGAAGCGATGAGGAGGAGGCGGGCAGTCGATTTTCCGGTGGCCTCAGCCGATCGCGGCGAGCACTGCTTGGGCGTATTCGGGGCGGCAGACCACCAGGTCCGGCAACAGCGGATCGGGCCGGTTGTAAGCCAGCGGCGAGCCGTCGATACGCGAGGTGTGCAGGCCGGCGGCCCGGGCGACGGCCACCGGGGCGGCCGAGTCCCACTCGTACTGCCCGCCGGCATGTACGTAGACATCAGCGGCGCCCTGCACGACGGCGGCGACCTTGACCCCGGCCGAGCCCATCGGCACCAGCACGGCGTCGAGGCGCTCACGCACGGTCTCGGCGATCGCCGGCGGGCGGCTGCGCGACACCGCGATCCGCGGCTGGCCGGTATGCGGGGGCGGCGCGGTGACGGTCGGGGTGGCCAAGGTGATGCCGCGTGCCGGCAGGGCGACCGCGCCAGCGGTCAGTTCTCCGGCCTGCCACAGCGCGACGTGCACGGCCCAGTCGTCACGGTCCAGCTCGGAGAACTCCCGGGTGCCGTCCAGCGGGTCGACGATCCACACCCGCTCGGCGCGCAACCGGACCGGATCGTCGGCGCCCTCCTCCGACAGCACCGCGTCGTCGGGGCGTTCGGCGGCCAGCGCTGTCATCAGGTAGTCGTGAGAGCGCTTGTCGCCGGCGGCTTTCCGCTCGGCTGCTGGTGCATCGGCCAGTTCCTCGCGGACTGCCAGCAGCAGCCGACCCGCGTCGGCGGCGAGTTGGGCGGCCAGCTGGTGATCGTTCACTTGCGGGCCTCGATCGCGGCGATGACCTGGCGGGCCTGTTCATCGACGCTGTCCTGCGGGCTCAACCGCACGTCGGGGTTGCGCGGGCGCTGATAGGGGCTGTCGATGCCGGTGAAGTGGGTGATCAGACCCGCACGCGCCTTGGCGTACAGCCCCTTGGGATCGCGCTGCTCGCACTGTTCCAGCGGGGTATCGCAGAACACCTCGACGAAATCGAAACCGGCATCGGTGTGCACCTGACGGGCCAGCTGGCGGTGTTCGATCAGCGGACTGATCGCCGGCACCAGCACGATCTGCCCGGAATCGGCCAGCAGGGTCGCCACGTGCGCCAGCCGGCGCAGGTTCTCGGCGCGGTCGGCCATCGAGAAGCCAAGGTCGGCGTTGAGCCCGTGCCGCAGGTTGTCGCCGTCGAGAACGTAGGCGGGCGTTCCCCGTTCGAGCAGCAGCTGCTCGACGCGCATGGCCACCGACGACTTGCCGGCGCCGGACAGTCCGGTCAGCCACACCGTGCGACCCTTCGACAACCGGTCGGTCGCGGTGACCAGCGAGTCGTGGCGCACCGTGTTGGGGCTGGCGGCACGGCCCGACACATCGCGCAGCACCATGCCGGCCGCCACCGTTCCATTGGTGGCCAGGTCGATGAGGATGAACGATCCGGTGGCGTCGTTGTGGCTGAATTCATCGAGCATCAGCGGAACCTGGGCGCGCAACGAGACACGACCGAGTTCGTTGAGCTGCAACGAGTTCGCTTCCTTGTCCCGGTGCAAGGTGTTGACGTCGAGACGGTAATCCAGCGCCATCACCTTCACCCGGGTGGTGCGGGTGGTGTGCTTGATGATGTAGTCATTGCCGGGTCGCAGCGACGCGCCGTCGGCCATCCAGCACACCGTGGCGTCGAAGTCTTGGGCGATGCGCGGCTGGTTGTTGGTGCGGGCGATCATGTCGCCGCGGGAGATGTCGATGTCGTCATCGAGGCTGACCGACACCGCCATCGGCGGAAACGCTTCGGCCACCGCGCCATTGGGGCCCTCGATCGACGCGATGCGGGTCGGTTTGCCCGACGGCAGCACCACCACGTCGTCACCGGGACGCAGCACACCGCTGGCCACCGTGCCGGCGTAGCTGCGGTGATCGGCGTGTTCATGGGTCTGAGGACGGATCACGTACTGCACCGGGAAGCGCACGTCGACGAGGTTGCGGTCACCGGCGATGTAGACGTCTTCGAGGTGCGACAGCAGTGCCGGGCCCTCGTAATAGGGAGTCTTGTCGGACTTGGTCACCACATTGTCACCGAGCAGCGCGGAGATCGGGATGGTCGTCACGTCGTGCACGTCCAGGCGGGTGGCGAACGAGTGGAAGTCGTCGCGGATCGCCTCGAATCGCTCAGCGTCCCAGTCGATCAGATCCATCTTGTTGACCGCGAGCACGATGTGGCGGATCCCGAGCAGCGACGCCAGGAAGGTGTGCCGGCGCGACTGCTCCTGCAAACCGTGGCGCGCGTCGACCAGCACGATCGCCACCTGGGCGGTCGAGGCACCGGTGACCATGTTGCGGGTGTACTGGATGTGCCCGGGCGTGTCGGCGATGATGAATTTCCGCTTGGGCGTGGCGAAGTAGCGGTAGGCGACGTCGATGGTGATGCCCTGCTCGCGCTCGGCACGCAAACCGTCGGTGACCAGCGCCAGGTCGGTGTAGTCGTGACCGCGCTCGCGCGAGGTGCGCTCGACCGAGGCCAACTGGTCCTCCATGACGGCCTTGGAGTCGAACAGCAGCCGCCCGATCAGGGTGGACTTGCCGTCGTCGACCGAACCGGCCGTCGCGATACGAAGCAGCGTGGTTGCCGCGCTCATCAGAAATACCCCTGCCTCTTGCGGTCTTCCATGCCTGCTTCGGAGATCCGGTCATCAGCGCGGGTGGCCCCGCGCTCGGTCAGCCGCGACACCGCGGTCTCGGCGATCACCGCCTCCACGGTGTCCGCCGTCGACTCCACGCACCCGGTGCAGGTGACGTCGCCGACGGTGCGGAAACGCACTGAGGTCTCGAAGACCTCTTCGCCGTCGACGGGCCGCAGGAATTCGTGGTCGGCCAGCAGCATCCCGTCGCGCTGGAACACCTTGCGCTGATGCGCGAAATAGATTGACGGCAGGGTGATTTCCTCGGCGCCGATGTAGGACCAGATGTCGAATTCGGTCCAGTTCGACAGCGGGAAGACCCGGATGTGCTCGCCGGCGCGGTGCCTGCCGTTGTAGAGGTTCCACAGCTCGGGACGTTGCGCCTTGGGGTCCCACTGGCCGAACTCGTCGCGGAAGCTGAACACCCGCTCCTTGGCGCGGGCCTTCTCCTCGTCGCGGCGGGCACCGCCGAAGGCCGCGTCGAACTTGTTCTCCCGGATGGCCCGCAGCAAGGTGACGGTCTGCAGCGGGTTGCGCGAGGGCCCGTCGTCAATCACCCGCCCGGCGTCGATGTCGTCCTGCACGCTGGCAACCACCAGCCGCACGCCGGTCCGCTCGACCAACTCGTCGCGGGCGGCGATGACCTCGTCGAAGTTGTGGCCGGTGTCGACGTGCATCACCGGGAACGGCAACCGGCCCGGCGCGAACGCCTTGACCGCCAGGTGCAGCATGACGATGGAGTCCTTGCCGCCGGAGAACAGCAACACCGGCCGCTCGAACTCCGCGGCCACCTCCCGGATGATGTGGATGGCCTCGGCCTCCAGCGTGCGCAGATGCGTCAGCTGATAGTGGCCGGCCGTTGTTGGCGCGGTGACGTTGGTGGTCATGACTTCCTCGGCTGCTTCCCGATAATCTTGGTGAGACTTACCAGATTTATTGGTTATAGGCGGCTATGTAACCAGGCCAACCGGATCGCTGTCAATGTGACCGGTTAGCTTCCACGCGAGCAGTCGCGAAAGCCCCCTCCAGGGCGCTCGGGAGGGGGCTTTGGCGACTGCTCGGCGCAGGGGCTAGACGGTGACTTCGCCGAGCTTGCCGGTGGCGACGTCGAAGACGAACCCGCGCAGCGACGTGGTCTGCGTGACAAACGGGCTGGCCTTGACCCTCCGCAACGACTGACGGACGTCCTCGGCCGGGTCGGGGAATGCCTCGGCGGCCCAGGGCGGCCGCAGCCCGGTCTCCTCCAGAATGGAGCGCTTGAAGTCGTCGTCGGTGAAGGTGAGCATCCCGCAGTCACTGTGGTGGACCAGGATGATCTCCCGGGTGCCCAGCAGTCGCTGGCTGATCGCCAGCGAGCGGATCGCGTCCTCAGTGATCACCCCGCCGGCGTTACGGATGCAGTGCGCTTCACCCTCGTTGAGGCCCAGCGCGCGATAGACGTCGAGGCGGGCGTCCATGCAGGCGACGATCGCGACGTGCTTGCTCGGCGGCATCGGCAGCGGCCCCTTGAAGGTCTTCGCATACTCCGCGTTGTTGGCCAGGTAGTCGTCGGTAACGGTCACAGGCTTCTCCCTCTGTCGCAGTGCGCATGCCGAGCCTAGTGAACAAGCCCCCGGAATCCACGGATAAAAATCATTCGAATCAGCGGGTTGCGCGCAGTGCGTCGCCCGGCTCACGCAGAAGACGGCGCCAACCCTCTACCCTGTGCTGATGCCGCACGTCTGGGAGGCCGCACCGTGATGCGGTTCCTGGCCGGCCGGGCACTCAACTACCTGGTGCTGTTGGGCCTCGCATCGTTCCTGACGTTCTGCCTCACTTCGCTGGCGTTCGCTCCGCTGGACAGCCTGATGCAGCGCAACCCGCGCCCGCCGCAGGCCGTCATCGACGCCAAGGCCGCCGAGCTCGGCCTGGACAAGCCCATTCCGCTGCGCTACGCCCATTGGGCCTCGCACGCCGTCCGCGGGGATTTCGGCGTCACGGTCACCGGCCAGCCGGTCTCCGGGGAACTGGGCCGGCGCATCGGGGTCAGCCTGCGCCTGCTGGTCGTCGGCTCCCTGGCCGGCACGGTGATCGGGGTGGTGGCCGGTGCCTGGGGAGCGGTGCGCCAGTACCGGTTCTCCGACCGGGTCATCACCATGGCGGCGCTGCTGGTGTTGTCGGTGCCCACCTTCGTGCTGGCCAACCTGGTGATCCTGAGCGCGCTGCGGGTGAACTGGGCGCTGGGGGCGCAGCTGTTCGACTACACCGGGGAGACGTCCCCCGGGCTGGTCACCGGCTTCTGGCCGGGGCTGGCCGATCGGCTGCAGCACCTGGTGTTGCCGTCGCTGACGCTGGCGCTGGGCGCCGCGGCCGGCTTCAGCCGCTACCAGCGCAACGCGATGCTCGACGTGCTCGGCCAGGACTTCATCCGCACCGCCCGCGCCAAGGGCCTGACCCGGCGGCGCGCCCTGTTCAAACACGGGCTGCGCACCGCGCTGATCCCGATGGCCACCTTGTTCGCCTACGGGGTGGCCGGGCTGGTCACCGGGGCGGTGTTCGTGGAGAAGATCTTCGGCTGGCACGGCATGGGCGAATGGGTGGTGCAGGGGGTGGCGACCCAGGACACCAACATCGTCGCGGCGATCACGGTGTTCTCCGGTGCGGTGGTGTTGGCCGCCGGGCTGCTCTCCGACGTCATTTACGCGCTGCTCGATCCCCGGGTGCGGGTGTCATGACCACCGAGATCGAGTTCGCCTCCCGGCGCACCCTGGTGCTGCGCCGCTTTCTGCGCAGCCGCACCGCGGTGGGCGCCCTGGCGCTGCTGGCGGTGATGTTCGTCGGCTGCTACGCGCTGCCCCCGCTGCTGCCCTACTCCTACACCGACCTGGACTACGACGCGCTGCTGGTCCCGCCGGGGGCCCGGCATTGGTTGGGCACCAACGCCCTCGGCCAGGACCTGCTGGCCCAAATCCTGCGCGGCATGCAGAAGTCGATGCTGATCGGGGTGTGCGTGGCGCTGATCTCCACGGTGATCGCCGCGACGGTGGGGGCGATCTCGGGATACTTCGGCGGGTGGCGTGACCGGATGCTGATGTGGTTGGTGGATCTGCTGCTGGTGGTGCCCGCGTTCATCCTGATCGCGATCATCACCCCGCGCACCAAGAACAGCGGCAACATCGCGCTGCTGGTGCTGCTACTGGCCGGGTTCAGCTGGATGATCAGCGCCCGCATGGTGCGGGGCCTGACCATGAGCCTGCGTGAGCGCGAATTCATCCGGGCCGCACGGTATATGGGCGTGTCCAGCCGGCGCATCATCATCGACCACATCGTGCCGAACGTGGCGTCGATCCTGATCATCGATACCGCGCTCAACGTGGCAGTGGCGATCCTTGCCGAAACCGGGTTGAGCTACCTGGGTTTCGGCATCCAGCCGCCGGATGTCTCGCTGGGCACGCTGATCGCCGACGGCACCGCCTCGGCGATCACCTTCCCGTGGGTCTTCCTGTTCCCGGCCGGGGTGCTGATCACCATTCTGGTCTGCGCCAACCTCGCCGGCGACGGCCTGCGCGACGCGTTGGACCCCGACGCCGCGAGTCTGCGGGGCCGCCGATGAATGCCCTGCTGGAAGTCACCGACCTGGCCGTGACGTTCGGCGCCGGCGCGGATGCGGTGCAGGCGGTGCGCGGCGTGAGCTATCGGATCGACCCGGGCGAAGTGGTGGCGATGGTCGGCGAGTCCGGCTCCGGCAAATCCGCGGCGGCCATGGCGGTGATGGGCCTGTTGCCCGAGCACGCGCAGGTGTCCGGGTCGGTACGCCTGGGTGGCACACAGCTGATCGGCCTGGGCGACACCGCGCTGTCGAAGGTCCGCGGTGCCTCCATCGGAATGGTGTTCCAGGACCCGATGTCGGCGCTGACGCCGGTCTACACCGTCGGTGATCAGATCGCCGAAGCCATCGAGGTGCACCAACCCCGCATCGGGCGGGCCGCGGCCCGGCTCCGTGCGGTGGAACTGCTGGAGCTGGTCGGGATCTCCCGGCCGCAGGAGCGGGCGCGGGCCTTCCCGCACGAGCTGTCCGGCGGGGAACGTCAGCGGGTGGTGATCGCCATCGCCATCTCCTGTGACCCGGACCTGCTGATCTGCGACGAGCCCACCACCGCGCTGGACGTCACCGTGCAGGCCCAGATCCTCGAGGTGCTCAAGACCGCCCGCGATGTGACCGGCGCCGGGGTGCTGATCATCACCCACGACCTCGGGGTGGTCGCCGAGTTCGCCGACCGGGCGCTGGTGATGTACGCCGGTCGGGTAGTGGAAGCCGCACCGGTCGAGGCCCTTTACCGGCGGCGCAAAATGCCCTACACGGTAGGGCTTTTGGGGTCGGTGCCGCGGCTGGACGCTGCGCAGGGCACCCGGCTGGTGCCGATCCCGGGGGCACCGCCCTCCTTGGCCGACATCGAGCCCGGCTGCCCGTTTGCCCCGCGCTGTCCGCTGGTCACCGATGAGTGCCGGGCACAGGAGCCGGAGCTGCTGGTCGTCGGGCCGGAGCAGTCCGCCGCTTGCATTCACACCGATCAGGTGGGCGAGCGCAGCGCGGCCGACATCTATCGCGTCCCCACCACGACCCCGGTGCCCGCTTCCGGCGACTCCCCCACCGTGGTGCGGGTGCGTGAGCTGGTCAAGACCTACCCGCTGACCAAGGGCGTGTTTCGCCGCAGTGTCGGCGAGGTCCGCGCGGTCTCCCGCGTGAGTTTCGAGTTGCAGCAAGGCCGCACGCTGGCGATCGTCGGCGAGTCCGGCTCGGGCAAATCCACCACGTTGCACCAGATCCTGGAACTGGCTGCGCCGCAGTCGGGGGCGATCGAGGTGCTCGGCACCGACGTCGCGACCCTCAAGCGCGACGGCCGCCGTGCTCTGCGCCGTGACCTGCAGGTGGTGTTCCAGGATCCGGTGGCCTCCCTGGACCCGCGCCTACCGGTTTTCGACGTACTGGCCGAACCGTTGCGCGCCAACGGCTCCGACAAGGCGTCGACGCATGCGCGAGTGGCCGAGCTTTTGGAGCTGGTCGGGCTGCGGCGCGGCGACGCGGCCCGGTACCCCTCGGAGTTCTCCGGCGGGCAGAAGCAGCGGATCGGCATCGCCCGCGCGCTGGCGCTGCAACCGAAGATCCTCGCGCTCGATGAGCCGGTGTCGGCGCTGGATGTGTCGATTCAAGCCGGAATCATCAACCTGCTGCTGGATTTACAGGAGCAGTTCGGCCTGTCGTATCTGTTCGTGTCGCACGATCTGTCGGTGGTCAAGCATCTGGCGCACACCGTGGCGGTGATGCTCGCCGGGGAGGTCGTGGAACAGGGCGAGGCGGACCAGGTTTTCGGTGACCCACAACACGACTACACGCGCCGGCTGCTGGCCGCCGTGCCGCACCCGGAGCCGGCCTCATGACGTTGACGCTGCGCTCACGGCGACATTGTGCGAGAAGGGCACGCCCTGCGCGCAGAGTCAATGTAGGTGCGGCGCTGGTGACCGCCGTCGGGCTGGTGCTCAGCGGATGCGCGGCGGTCGACATCACCGCCCCGGAGGGCGTCTCCGCGGTCGGCACCGCCAGCGACATCAACCCGCAGGACCCGGCCACCCTGCGCGACGGCGGCAACCTGCGGCTGTCGATGAGCCAGTTCCCGCCGAACTTCAACCCGCTGCACATCGACGGCAACCTCGCCGAGAACGCCGCCATGCTCAAGGCCACCATGCCGCGGGCGTTCATCATCGGCCCGGACGGCTCGGCGACGGTGGACACCGACTACTTCACCAGCGTCGAGTTGACCGGCACCAACCCGCAGGTCGTCACCTACACCATCAACCCGAAGGCGACCTGGTCCGACGGCACCCCACTGTCGTGGGCGGACATCGCCAGGCAGATCCATGCCACCAGCGGCGCCGACGGCGGGTTCGCGATCGCGTCCACCAACGGCGCCGAGCGGGTCGCCTCGGTGACCAGAGGCGTCGACGACCGTCAGGCCGTGGTCCGCTTCGCCAAGCCCTACGCCGAATGGCGGGGCATGTTCGCCGGCAACTCGATGCTGCTGCCGCACAGCATGACCGCCGATCCGGACACCTTCAACAAGGCGCAACTGCGGCGGCCGGGACCGTCGGCCGGGCCGTTCATGCTGTCGACACTGGACCGCACCAGCCAGCGAATCACCTTGACCCGCAACCCGGACTGGTGGGGCAAGCAGCCGAAGCTGGACACCATCACTTACCTGGTGCTCGATGAGTCCGCCCGGATGCCGGCTTTGCAAAACCACACCATCGACGCCACCGGGGTGGCCACCTTGGATCAGCTGACGATCGCGCGGCGCACCGAGGGCATCGCGATCCGCCGGGCGCCGACCCCGGCCTGGAATCACTTCACCTTCAACGGCGCTCCGGGGGCGATCCTGTCCGACAAGGCGCTGCGGCTGGCGGTGATGCGCGGTATCGACCGCACCACGATCGCCAGGGTGACCCAGCGCGGGTTGACCGCCGACCCGGTGGCGCTGAACAACCACATCTACGTCGCCGGCCAGGAGGGCTACCAGGACAACAGCAAAGTGGTGGCCTACGACCCGGAGCGCGCCAAACGCGAACTCGACGCGCTGGGTTGGAAACTGAACGGGAAGTTCCGGGAGAAGGACGGCCGCCCGCTGGTGATCCGGCACCTGTTCTACGACGCGTCCAGCACCCGGCAGTTCGCCCAGGTGGCCCAGCACAATCTGGCTCAGATTGGGGTGAAGCTGCAGCTGGATTCAAAAGCCGGTGGTGGTTTCTTCACCGACTACGTCAACGTCGGCGACTTCGACATCGCCCAGTTCAGTTGGGTCGGTGACGCTTTCCCGCTGGCCGGGCTGAACCAGATCTCCGCGTCCTACGGGGAGGCCAACTTCGGCAAGATCGGCAGCCCGGAGATCGACGCGAAAATCGAGGAGACGCTGCAGGCGCTGGATCCGGCGGTGGCCCGCGCGCGGGCCAACGAGGTCGACGCGCTGTTGTGGGCCGAGGGGTTCAGCCTGCCGCTGATCCAGACGACCGGCAATGTGGCGGTGCGCAGTTCCCTGGCGAACTTCGGGGCGCCGGGCTTGGCCGATCTGGATTACACGGCAATAGGTTTCATGAAGGAACGATGACTCAGCATCAGGTGGTGATCGTCGGAGGGGGTCCGACCGGGCTAATGCTGGCGGGCGAGCTGGCGCTGGCGGGGATCGACGTCGCGATCATCGAGCGACGCACCACCCGTGACCTGATGGGTTCACGCGCCGGCGGTATCACCCCGCGCACCATCGAGGTCCTCGACCAGCGGGGCATCGTCGACCGGTTCCTGGCGCAGGGGCGCATCGGCCAGATCTGCCACTTCGCGTGGATCATGTTGGACATCAGCGATTTACCCACGCGGCACAATTACACCCTCGGCTTGCCGCAGTACCGCATCGAGCGCACGCTTGCCGACTGGGTCGATGAGCTAGGGGTGCGGATCTATCACGGACGCGACGTCACCGGGTTCGCCCAGGACAATTCCGGTGTCGACGTCGCATCGTCCGACGGGACAGCACTGCGCGCCGGGTATCTTGTCGGGTGCGACGGCGGACGCAGCGTGGTCCGCAAGTTGTCGGGGATCGGCTTCCCGGGCTGGGATCCGACGACCACCTGCCTGCTGACCGAGGCCGATCTGACCGACGAGCCACCGTGGGGGCTTCACCGCGACGGCGTCGGTATCCATTCCTTCTTCCGCCTCGAGGCCGACGGTCCGGTACGGGTGATGGTCACCGCACCCGAGTTCGATGGCGGCGACGAAACCACGCCGGATGACATCAGCCAAGCCTTGATCGCCCGGCTCGGAACCGATTACGGCCTACACAACGCCCGCTGGACCACCCGCTTCACTGACGTCACACGGCAGGCCGACCGCTACCGGGAGCGCCGAGTGCTGTTGGCCGGCGATGCCGCGCATGTGCATTCCCCGGCGGGCGGGCAGGGCCTCAACACCGGAGTTCAGGATGCGGTGAACCTGGGATGGAAACTGGCCCAAGTGGTCGCCGGGAGCGCTCCGGATACCCTGCTGGACAGCTATCACGCTGAGCGGCATCCGGTCGCCGCCCGCGTACTGCGCAACACCATGGCACAGGGCACGCTACTGGAGCCCGGCCCGCGCATCGACGCCCTGCGCGACAGCCTGTCCGAGCTGTTGAGCCTGGACGAGCCGCGGCGGCGGATCGGCGCGATGATGTGCGGCCTGGACGTCCATTACGAACTCGGGGACGGCCACCCACTGCTGGGACGCCGGATGCCAGACCTGGACGTATCGACCGCACACGGCTGCGTTCGGGTTTTCACACTGCTGCACCACGGTCGCGGGGTCCTGCTGAATCTCGGCAACCCCGGGGACGTGGACGTCTCCCCGTGGGCTGATCGGGTGTCGGCGGTCGATGCGACATGCGACGGTCCTTGGAAGCTGCCGGTTCTGGGTTCGGTTTCACCACCCGAGTCCGTGCTGATCCGCCCGGACGGCTACGTCGCGTGGGTAGGCGACGGCACGCAGGCCGGGCTGCATGAGGCGCTGGAAACTTGGTTCGGCAGCCGCTGAGATCGAAGGCTCAGGCACTCAAGTCGATGCGGTGCGCGTCCTTGACGCTGCCGTAGCGGTCGGGACTGCAGGTCAACACGATCACTTGCCCCTGGGCGCCGACCGCGTCGAACACCGCGCCCATCTTCTCCAGCCGATCCGGGTCGGTGAAGCCGAGCGCGTCGTCGATCACCACCGGGACGCTGTCCTCCTTGGCCACCAGCGCCGCCCCAGCCAACCGGGTCAGAATGCCGAGCTGTTCTTTGGCCCCGCCCGACAGCGACTCATACGGGACGGTGCGGCCGTCGAGGGTGCGGGCGCAGATCTTCAGATCGGTGTCGATGTCGACTTCGAAGTCGGCGCCGAACACCTTTGCACCTAGTCGCTGGATCTCGGCGCGGAACGGTTCGACGTAGCGCCGGCGGGTGTCATCGCGATGCCGGTTCATCGTCGCACGCAACAGCTGCACGGCGCGGGCCCGCTGACCGATCCGAACATGTTCGGCCGCAGCGTGTTCGCGCTTGGTCTGCGCGGCGTCGAGCTGGCCGCGGCGGCCTTGGGCGCCGAACACCGACAGTTCGACCTCGACCTCGTGTTGCGCGCGGGCGGTCTCGACGTGGGCGGTGCGCAGCGCCTGCGCCGCCGCCTGCGCCTCGGCGAGTTCGGTGTCGACCGCATCGGGGGCGGCGGCACCGAGCTGCTCCGACAACTCCGTGACTCGCTGTTGGGCGCCGACTACGGCGTGCCGAGTGGATTCGGCGGCGGCAGCGAGGTTTTGGTCGCTGACCGATGCCCGGTCGGCGGTGAGACGCTGGGTGACGATATCGAGCTCGGCGCGCTGCGTCGCGAGGTTGTTCTGTAGCAGCGTCACGCGCGTCGACGCCTCGGTGCGGTGGGTGGACGCGTCCAGGGCAGCCCGGCGCCGGGCCTCGCAGTCGGTGTCGGCCTGTGCGCGCAGCGCCTCGGCGGCGTCGCGTTCGGTGCGGGCAACCTCGGGCGTGATCCCGGTGACCGCCTCGTCGTGGTCGCTGCGTAACGCTGCCAGTTGGGCACGCAGCGCCGGTATTTCGTCATCGCCGCGCAACGCCGTCAGGGCGGCGGTCAACTGGTCGCGGGCGCCCTGCAGTTCGCGGCGCCGCTGGTCGGCCCGCCGTGCCTGCGCCAGATCGTCTACGCCGGCTGCTTCCAGCGCCTCGGCCAGCTCACCTTGCGCTGCCGTGTGTTTCGCAGCGGCCTCACGGGCGCTGTTCCCTGGCCTGACCCGCACGGTCAACAGACCGGGTACGTCAACTTCGGTGCCGTCGCTGACGGACGCCGACCAGCTCTGGCCGGCCGGCAGCGCGGTGTGCTCTCCGGCGATCACCAGCTCGACGTCGACGGCCGCGGTGACCTCCAGCGTCGCCGAGATCGCGGCCAAGGAGGCCTGTGCCCGGTCGAGTGCTGCTGCCGCGTCCTCGATCCGGCGCAGCACCGGCTCGGTCACGACGATGCCGGCCCGTTCAGCGACCGCTTGCTCGAGAACGCGTTCGGCCGCGTCGATGCGGTCGATGCGGGCGGCCAGCCGGTCGGCCTCGTCCCGGGCGGCGAGCTGGTCGACGACCCGGCGAGTGGTCTCGACGTGCCGGGTGGCGGCGGCCAGAACCGCTGCGGCCTCGACTACCGCGGCCTCGGCGGCCTCGGCGGCGGCGTCCGCGCCGGCCTGCGCCTGAACGGCCTCGGCGATCTCGGCGTCCAACGCGGCCACCGCGGCCGTCCGGGATTCGAGTTGGGCGCAGAGCCGCTCCCGGTCGGTGTGGGCGGATTGCGCGGCGGCGCCGGTGGCCTCAGCGGCCGTGGCCACCAGCTGGGCGTCGCGCAGATGGTCGCGCAGCGTGTTGATCCTGGCACTGGCGGCCTGGGCGGCGCTGTGCCGGACGTCGGCGGCGGCCTGCTCTGCGGTCAGCCGGGCGAGTTCCTCGGTCAGCTCGGCGTGCCGGAGCACCCGGTCGTCGACCTCGGCGAGCAGTGCGGTGCACCGCGCCACCTCCGCGTCGGCATCCGCCAACGCCGCAATGGCAACAGCCCACTCCCCGGTCGGGCGTCCGGTGGGGGTGAAGTAGCGCCCGTATTCGGCATCGATGCGTTCGATGAGCACCGGTTCGGTTCCGCTGAGCGTGGCGGTATCGCCGGCGGCGACATCCAGCGCGCGGGACAGCGCGTCGCATCCGGACATGTCCACTGCCGCGGTCGATGCCGCCTGCAGCACCCGTTGGGCCTGCCACAGGCCGGTGTCCATCGTCTCGGCCAGCATGACGCGGACCCGCTCGTGCGCTTCGTCACCGGTGAGCTGCTCGCGACGCGGGGCCTCGATGGTCAGCGTCGTCTGGGGCGATTTGTGAAAACGCTTGTGGTAGACGAAACGGTAAGGGCCGGTGCTGATCTCAGCGGTGACCTCGGCACCGACGTCGGCGTGGGTGGGCTTGACCTGCTTGACGTCCTTCTTGGCGGAGCGGTCCTTGGACTCCAGCAGCAGGTCCAGCGCCTCGATCATCGAGGACTTGCCGATCTCGTTGGCGCCGCACACCACGACCACGCCGTGATCGGGAAAGTCGATCACGCGGTGGGCCACGCCGCGATAGTTGGTCAGGACCAGCCGATGCAGCCTCATGCCGCACCCCGGTCGACGAGCCGCAGCAGTAGCGCCAGCGCGGCGTTCGCGTCGCCGGCGGTACCGGTGTCCTCGCTGCGTGCCGCTGTGACCAGTTCCTCGACCGCGTCGGCGGCGAAACCGCCGATGCCGAGGTCGGTAAACTCACCGTCGGCAGGAACCACCACCAGGTCGGTGTGGCGTTTCCAGGTGCCCACCCAAGCGAATAGCCGCGAATACCGGTCCAGGCAGGCATCGAGTGCGGCCCGGTCGGTGACGCTCAGTGCGCCGGTCAGCGCCAGCCGGACCACCGTGCGTCCCTTGTCGGGAAGCTGGTCGAGGTTGATATCCAGATCCGTGACGTCACGGCCGGTGTCGAGCTGGCGGTGCAGCGTCAGGAACCGCCACATGCCGATGCGGCGGGAATCGACGGTGACAGCGCCGTCGGTTTCGTCGACATCGACGAGCAAGACATGGCCGGGATCGGGTTCGATGTCGTCGAAGTTGGTGACCTCCGGCGAGCCCGAATACCAGATGCGGCCCGTGGAGCCCACTTCGGTGCGGGAATGCTTGTCCCCCAACGCGACATAGTGGATCGCGCCGCGGCCCAGTGCGTCTTCGAGGGCTGCGAGCCGGATCAGCGCCGGGTTATCCGGGTTGGGGTCCAGCACGTCGACGCCCCCGTGGGCGACCAGAATCCGGATGGTGCCGTCCGCGGGCAGGCCGTCGAGCACAGCGCTCGCCAAGTCGGTGGTGGGTCGTTTCGACCGCCACGGGGCGGCGACGATGTCCAGGCCGGGGCGCACCGGATGCACGCCGGCGGTGTCGAGGACGACGACGTTGTCGGGGCGCTCGGCGGTGAACAAGGTGCTGGTGTAGACCGATGCGGCGTCCAGCGGGTCATGGTTTCCGGGTAGTAGATACACCGGAATCCCGATGGTGCGCATGGCTTCCAGGGACTGGCTGATTACCTCTGGGGCGAGCTGGTTGTCCTCGAACACGTCTCCGGCGACGACGACGAACTCGGCGCCCGTCTCGGCCGCCAGCGCACCTAGCCCGGCCACCGCGTCGCGCCGGGCCGCCGAATAGCGGGGCTGAGCATCACCGGCGAGGAAGTGCCGGGTCATGCCGAGCTGCCAGTCGGCGGTGTGCACGAATCGCATGTCTCTCGTCCTTCCACCCGGCCGTGAGCCGAGGCAACGCGAGTGTATGGCCGCCCACCGACATGTCCGCGGACCTCGCTCGGCAGGTCCGGACGGCCGGGTGATCGCGTGCTCCCATGCGTCACATAAGCCACATCGGCATCGCCAGGGGAAGGGCGATATAGCTTCAAAACGGATGTCGCATGCGCTATCACACCGGCCGTTGCCGGCGGCTGCTATCACCAGCGCTATCCAATCCGGAAAGATCTCTACCCCGCCGTTGCGTGGCGCATACGGCGCAAGTTCCACATGTGGCAGAAGAGACGCGTTCGGCGGACCGGGGCCTAGCCTTGGCTGCATGAGCGATGAACACCGGACCCTGATCCTGCTGCGGCATGCGAAATCGGACTACCCGCCCGGGGCCGTCGATCACAGCAGGCCGCTGGCGCCGCGCGGCATTCGGGAGGCAGCGCTGGCCGGCGACTGGCTGCGCGCCAACGTGCCCGCCATCGACGAAGTGCTCTGCTCAACGGCAACCCGGACCCGGGAAACCCTGGAGCGCACCGGGATTCAATCGCCGACGCGCTACCGTGACGAACTCTACGATGCTGCCCCGGGCAGTGTCATCGCCGAGATCAACGAGGTCGACGACGCGATCCGCACCCTACTGGTGATCGGGCACGAACCGGCGGTGTCGAGCGTCGCACTCGGCTTGGCCGGCGCACCGGGAACCGACGCCGCTGTCGCCCAACAAATTTCCGAGAAGTTCCCCACGTCGAGCATCGCGGTGCTGCACGTCACCGGCAGCTGGGCGGCGGTGGAGCTGGGTTCAGCGCAGCTGGTCGAGTTCCACGTGCCGCGCTAACGCGGCCCCGGCAGCTACGAGTTCGTCGCGAGCGTCAACTCCATCAGCTTGATCGCCTGCTCGCACGCGTCGATCCCCGGCGCCTGCGGATTCACCCACCAGCCGACCACGCCGGCGGCGTCGCTGGCCACCCCGCACGAGCCGTTCGGGTCCCCAGGGCGCATCACGATCGACGGCACGCCCACGATGGTCTTGTTCTCGATCTGATACTTCAGGAACTCGGCGACCTTGCGCTCGTTGTCCAGGCTGCCCTGCTCGAACCAGAACCGGGTGATGTCGATCAGCCCGGCCGGGTTGGCCGCCTGCCAGCGGCAGATCGCGCCGACGAAGGTGCTCTGGATGTCCAGCGGGTCCGCCCCCACCGTCTTGGCCAAGATGTCGGTGGTCAGCACCTCGCACTCCTTGAGCAGGTTGGGGTACTGCCGTTCGGAGTTGTTGTTGCGCTGAGTGTCGCCGGCGCCCGCCTTGACTGCGGTGCCGCCCACCTCGCGGGAACAGCCTGTCAAGCCGATCAACACCGTCAGCACGCAGGCGGCACTGGCAAAAATCCGGCGGCTCATTTGGCGTTCGCAATCGACTGGCGGGTCAGCTCTTTGGCGACGTCGCAGGGATCCGGGAACGGCTTCTGGGCGAAACTCACCGACCACTCGATGAAGTCGTCCTTGAACTGGATGCCGATCTCACACAGGTTGTCGCCCATCGTCGGGGCGGTGCCGATCGCGATGAAGCCGCTGTGGCCGTCGATGTTGATGTCCTCCACCGACGTCCGCGACACCTCCTCGGTCTTGCGTTCACGCCCGATCGGGCTGCCGCGGTACCAGGAGAAGGAGAAGTGCGGGCCCATGATCCCGCCGCGCGCCAGCCACTGGCAGCCCACCGAGTTCTGCGCGGTGTTGACCAGGCCGGACACCCGGGTCAGGTTGGTGACGGTCTCGTCGCTGATGCCCCCGCACTGCGGGAACGACGGCCCGTGACTGCCCTGGTCGGACTTGGTCGCCGAGGCCTCGCCGGACTGAGCTTCGGTCGAACCGGAGTCGGAACATCCGGCGACCATCGGAATCACGGTAGCGACCGCCAGGGCCGGGACCGTCAGTTTGAGCCGCACACGATGCACTGTAGCGGCACCACCGCCGGGCAACCACGACACACCGGGTGACCAGTTGGTTTGTGTCGCCCCGGCACTGTCACCACCGCATGCGGCCCGTACGGATGTGCGACAGTAACCCCATGCTCCTGGCGCTGCTGCGCTGCTACATCAGGCCGTACCGGTGGCCGGTCGCGGCGGTGATGACCCTGCAGCTGATCAGCACCCTGGCCTCCTTGTACCTGCCGACCGTCAACGCCTCGATCATCGACGACGGCGTCATCCGCGGCGACACCGCCGTCATCACCCGGCTGGGCGGAGTGATGCTGATCGTCACCGTCCTGCAGGTGCTGTGCGCGGTCGCTGCGGTCTACTACGGCGCGCGCACCGGAACCGGGTTCGGCCGCGACCTGCGCCGGGCGGTGTTCAGCCGGGTGATCGGGTTCTCCGAGCGGGAGACCACCCGGTTCGGCACGCCGACGCTGCTGACCCGCACCACCAACGACGTCCGCCAGATCCAGCTGGTGGTGCAGCTGGGCGCCACCGTGCTGGTCGCCGCGCCGATCATGAGCATCGGCGGGCTGCTGATGGCGCTGCGCCAGGACGTCGGGCTGTCCTGGCTGCTGGCGGTCGCCGTTCCGGTGCTGGCGGGGGCCAACTACGCGATCGTGGTGCGGATGCTGCCGCTGTTCCGCCGCATGCAGATGCTGATCGACAACATCAACCGGGTACTGCGCGATCAGCTCACCGGCATCCGGGTCATCCGTGCGTTCGCCCGCGAAGCGAAAGAGCGCGACCGGTTCGCTCGCGCCAACCTGGCGCTGGCGGACACCTCGATGACCGTCGGCAACCTGCAGGCGCTGATGCTGCCGGCGACCACGCTGACCATCAACGCCTCCAGCGTCGCGCTGATCTGGTTCGGCGGGCTGCGCATCGATGCCGGGCAGATGCAGGTCGGCTCGCTGATCGCGTTCCTGTCCTATTTCATGCAGATCCTTATGGCGGTGTTGATGGCCACCATGGTCGTGGCGATCCTGCCGCGCGCCTCGGTGTGTGCCGAGCGGATCACCGAGGTGCTGTCCACCGAGCCGACGCTGAGATCGCCGGTGCAGCCGGTGATACCTGCCGCCATCGCGGGCGAAGTCCGACTGGCCGGGGTCGGCTTCGCGTACCCCGGCGCCGACCGGGCGGTGTTGCACGACGTGTCGCTGACGGCGCGGCCCGGCACCACCACCGCGGTGGTCGGCTCCACCGGGTCGGGAAAATCCACCCTGGTGTCGCTGATCTGCCGGCTGCGCGACGTAACCGACGGTGCGGTGCTCATCGACGGCGTCGACGTGCGCGACCGCGACCCCGAAGAGCTGTGGTCGGGTATCGGGCTGGTGCCGCAGCGCGGCTACCTGTTCTCCGGGACCGTCGCCGACAACCTGCGCTACGGCGCCCCAGCCGGCGCCCAGGTCGGCGACGAACAGATGTGGGAGGCGTTGCGGGTGGCCGCCGCCGACGATTTCGTGGCCGCGCACCCCGAAGGATTGGCGATGCCGGTGGCCCAGGGCGGGATCAACTTGTCCGGCGGGCAGCGGCAGCGACTGGCGATCGCCCGGGCGGTGATCCGGCGACCGTCGATCTATCTGTTCGACGACGCGTTCTCCGCGCTGGACACCCGCACCGACGCTGCCGTGCGCGCCGCACTGCGCGAGGTGGCCGAGCAGGCGACGGTGATCGTTGTGGCGCAGCGGATCTCGACAGTGGTGCAGGCCGATCAGGTGATCGTGATCGACGACGGGCGGGTGGTCGGCACGGGAACCCACCAGCAATTGCTGACCGAGTGCCCCACCTACGCCGAGTTCGCCGAATCCCAGTCGGTGATGGCCGGTGAGCTGCCGTGAGCGCGCCGGTGACGGATCCCGCCGCGCGGGCCGCTGATTTCTCGGCCACCGCGATGCGTCTGGTGCGGCGGCTGGGCCCGCAGCGCCGGTGGATCGCCGCGGTGATCGCGCTGTCGCTGGGCGGCATTGCGATCGGGGTGGCCGGCCCGCGCATCCTCGGCCACGCCACCGACCTGGTGTTCAACGGAGTGATCGGCCGCGGACTGCCATCGGGCATGAGCAAGCAGCAGGCCGTCGAGGCCGCCCGCGCTGCCGGCCGGGGCACCTACGCCGACATGCTGTCGGGAATGGACGTGCTGCCTGGCGCCGGCGTCGACTTCGGCGCGGTCGCGCGCACCCTGGCCCTGGCGATGGTCCTGTATCTGGTTGCGGCGCTGATGGTCTGGATCCAGGCGCGGCTGCTCAACGTGATCCTGCAGCGCACCCTGCGGACGCTGCGCCGCGATGTCGAGGACAAGATGCATCGGCTGCCGCTGCGCTACTTCGATACTCAGCGCCGCGGTGAGCTGCTGAGCCGGGTCACCAACGACGTCGACAACACCGCGACGTCGGTGTCAATGACGGTCAGCCAACTGTTCAGCTCGGTGCTGACCGTGGTGGTGGTGCTGGCGATGATGCTGTCGATCTCGCCGCTGCTGGCGGCGATCACGCTGCTCGGCGTGCCGGTGTCGCTGCTGGCGGTGCGGGCGATCACCCGGCGCTCGCAGCGGCTGTTCGCCGCACAGTGGGCGGCCACCGGGCGGCTCAACGCCCACCTGGAGGAGACCTACAGCGGCTTCACCCTGGTCCGCACGTTCGGCCACCGGGACTGGGCGCAGCAGCGTTTCGACGACTGCAATGACGAGCTGTACCGGGCCGGATTCGGCGCTCAGTTCCTGTCCGGGCTGGTGGCCCCGGCGACCGGGCTGGTCGCCAACCTGGGCTATGTCGCGGTCGCGGTGATCGGCGGCTTCCAGGTGGCCACCGGGCAGATCACTCTCGGCAGCATCCAGGCGTTCATCGCCTACGTGCGGCAGTTCAACCAGCCGCTGGGCAACCTCGCGGGCATGTACAACACCCTGCAATCCGGGGCGGCCAGCGCCGAGCGGGTGTTCGCTTTCCTCGACGAGCCCGAGGAGGCGCCGTCTGCGGTAAAGCCGCTGTCGCTCAACGGCTCCGGGCCGCGCGGCCGGGTGGAGTTCCGCGACGTGGCCTTCGGCTACCGGCCCGGGGTCCCGGTGATCGAAGACCTGTCGCTGACCGTCGAGCCGGGCAGCACGGTGGCGATCGTCGGGCCGACCGGGGCGGGCAAGACGACCCTGGTCAACCTGCTGATGCGGTTCTACGACGTGGACCGTGGCCAGATCCTGATCGACGGCGTCGACATCACCACGGTCGACCGCTCGGCACTGCGGTCCTCGATCGGCATGGTGCTGCAGGACACTTGGCTGTTCACCGGGACGATCGCCGACAACATCCGCTACGGACGCCCCGACGCCGGTGAAGATGAAGTGCTGCAGGCCGCCCGCGCCGCGCACGTCGACCGCTTCGCCGAGGCGCTGCCGAACGGTTACGCCACCCGGGTCAGCGACGACGCGGCCGGGATCAGCGCCGGAGAGAAACAGCTGATCACCATCGCCCGGGCGTTCCTGGCCCGCCCGCAACTGCTCATCCTCGATGAGGCGACCAGTTCAGTGGACACCCGCACTGAACTGTTGATCCAGCGGGCGACGCGCGAACTACGCCGGGACCGCACCAGTTTCATCATCGCCCACCGGCTTTCGACGATCCGCGACGCGGATGTGATCCTGGTGATGCAGGCCGGCCGGATCGTGGAACAGGGCACCCACACCGAGCTGCTGGCCCGCCGCGGGGCGTACTGGGCGATGGCCGAGGGCAGCTGAATTCGGCCCGCGTCACCCATTGCTGACCGCTGGTCATCGGCGTAGATTCGACCGCGAAGCAGGCCCGGACATGACCGAACCGAAGAGCTGGTCCAGTGGGTGGAAGCCAGCCGCGCAGGAAGTGTGAGCCGCCCCCCACGTCAGCCGGGCCTGCCCAACTATGTCGAGTCTCCGTTGTGCCGGACGCGGAAGACGCTCACCTCGCCCTTGATGCCTTTGAGGTGCCGCGCCCCAGCGAACGACCAGCGGAATGTGTCGTCGTCCGCCAGCGCAGCCTGCACCGGCCCGGCGACGAGCACCGAACCGGGACGCGCCACCCCGGTCACTCGGCTGGCCAAGTTCACCGGGCTGCCGAACCAGTCTCCGCCCCGGCTCACCGCCTGCCCCGCCGCGATACCGGCTCGCAGCCGCGGCAGATCGGCGTCGGCCTCGGCGGCCTCGTTCAGCCTCAGCACCGCATCCACCATCGGCGCCGGTTCCGGGCAGACGAACATCACCGCGTCGCCGATGGTTTTGATGAATCGCACCGGCGGAACGGCGATCTCACGGCCCAGCACCGCCAACCGCTCGGCCAGCTGAACCAGCTCCTCGGGCGGCACCATCTCCCCGAGCCGGGTGAACCCGACCAGGTCAGCGAAGGCCACGGTGATCTGCCGCGCCCCTGGCAGCGGTGCGCCCGCCATGCGCTCGCTGGCGGTCACGGCATCGATGTCGAGCTGATGGCGCAGCTGCAGCATCAGCATGTCCTGGACGAAGGGGCCCAGCATCGGCGACAGCTCCGCCACCAGATCCCGCGACCGCTGCGCGATCTGCAGCTCGGTGACGCCCGGCTCGCCGATCGCCGACAACACCGTGAAGCGCATGAAATCAGCGGTGTGCGCCAGCCCGTCGGCCAGCACCCGGGCGGTTTGCAGGGCATGCTCGGCGTCAATACCGGCCTCGACAAAGCGGCGCGCATGCACGGCGATGCTGGCGTCGGCACGCATCAGCACCGGGGCGTCGGGATCATCGACCCAGGGCAGCCCGACCGCCCGCTGCAGCCGCTGCAACTGCTCGAGGTCCACCCCGGTCGACTCGCAGATCTCGCGGGCCGACACATACCTGCCGTCATCGCCGACCAGCCGGCGTGACGCCAACAGCATCGGTGAGACGTTCCCGCGAATCTCGTCAGTGGTGATGCCCTGTCCCAGCAGCCATTCGATCAATTCGGCGCGTTCGGCGCGCGCACGGCCGTCCAGCCCGTCGAGCAATTCGTCGATCTTGGGATCAGCCACGCAGCAAACGTATCGCCCGGCAGACTGTCGGGGTGGCTGAAGTCTTCGATGCGCTGACCGCCGAGCAACTCCGAGCCCGCGGGACGATCAAATGGAACCACTTCGACCCCGACGTCTTGCCGCTGTGGATCGCCGAGATGGATTTCCCCACCGCTCCGGCGGTGCTCGACGGCGTGCGTGCCTGCGTGGCCGCCGAGGAGTTCGGCTACCCGACGTTTGGTTCTGATGCGCTGCCGGTGGCGGCGGCGCGCTGGTGCCAACAGCGCTACGGCTGGGCGGCTCAGGCGGAGTGGGTGCGGGTGGTGCCCGATGTGCTCAAAGGGATGGAGGTGGTCATCGGGTTTCTCACCCGCCCGGAGAGCCCGGTGGTGCTGCCGGTTCCGGCCTACATGCCGTTCTTCGATCTGCTGCAGGTCACCGGCCGGCAGCGGGTGGAAATCCTCATGACACAAGACGATTCCGGACGCTATCTGATCGACCTGGATGCGTTGGATGCCGCGTTCGCCGCGGGTGCGGGATCACTGATCCTGTGCAACCCGAACAATCCGCTGGGCACCGCGTTCACCGCTGAGGAGCTGCGCGCGATCATCGATGTCGCCGCCCGCCACGGCGCGCGGGTGATCGCCGACGAAATCCACGCCCCGCTGGTCTATGACCGTCGGCACGTCGCGGCCGCCTCGGTGTCCGAGGCCGCCGCCGACACCGTGATCACGCTGATGTCGGCGTCCAAGGGCTGGAACCTGCCGGGTCTGATGTGCGCGCAGGTGATGCTGTCCAACCAGCGTGACGCCGACGCCTGGGACAAGATCAACATGATGCACACCATGGGTGCGGCCACCGTCGGCATCCGCGCCAACATTGCCGCCTACACCGGCGGCGGCGCCTGGCTGGACCGCCTGCTGGTCTACCTGCGGGGCAACCGTGATCACCTGAGCCGGGTATTGCCCGAGGCGGTGCCGGGTGTGCGGGTCGGCCATCCGCAGGCCACCTACCTGGCGTGGGTGGACTTCCGAGCGCTGGAGCTGCCGGCCGAACCGGCCGATCATCTGCTGGCCCATGCGCGGGTGGCGCTGAGCCCTGGAATCCCGTTCGGCGGTGGCCGGGGCTTTGCGCGGCTGAACTTCGGCACCACCCGGGCGATCTTGGATCGGGCGATCGAGGCGATGGCCTTGACGCTGCGCTGAACCGCTACCGTGGCGGAATGTCCTGCGTATTCTGCGCTGTGGTCGCCGGTGAAGCCCCGGCGGAGCGGGTCTTCGAAGACGACGACTACCTGGCGTTCCTCGACATCCGGCCGTTCACCCGCGGCCATACCCTGGTGATTCCCAAGCGGCACACCGTGGATCTGACCGATACCCCGGCGGAGACGTTGGCCGGCATGCTCGCGGTCGGCCAGCGGATCGCCCGAGCGTCGCGGGCCTCCGGATTGCATGCCGACGGCAACAACCTGGCGATCAACGACGGGCGGGCCGCCTTTCAGAGCGTGTTCCACATTCATCTGCATGTGGTGCCGCGCCGCAGCGGCGACAAGCTGTCGTTCGCCAAGGGCATGCTGCTGCGCCGCGACCCGGACCGGGCGAAGACCGGGCAGATCTTGCGGGCGGCACTGGCGGATGCCGACACCGCGCCGTCAGACTGAAGCCATGGACATTGCCAGCTGGGTCGAACAACGGGTCGGCGCGCGACTGCTGCGTCTGCACGACAAGCTGTACCAAAGCACCAGCGGGCGCATCGGCCACCGGTTTCCTGGTGTCCCGCCCAGCCTGCTGCTGCACACCGTCGGCGCCAAGACCGGTCAGCCCCGCACGTCGACCCTGTCCTACGCCCGTGACGGCGACACCTACCTGATCGTCGCGTCGATGGGTGGCGCTCCGCGCTCCCCGGGCTGGTACCACAACCTCAAGGCGCGCCCGGATGTCGAGATCAACGTCGGACCACAACGCCTGCGGGCCACCGCGCGGCCGGTACTTCCCGACGATCCGGACTATGCCCGGCTGTGGCGGATCGTCAACGCCAACAACGCCAACCGCTACGAGGCCTACCAGCGGCGCACTTCCCGGCCGATCCCGGTCGTGGTGCTCACGCCCGAATCGTCCACCTAACTGGCCGTCTTTCTTCCTTCGGAAAACACTTATCCGTTGTTAAGTGGTTGCTTCGGTAGTACTTTGACTTGACCAGGCTTCCTGTGTGTCGCCTGCCGAGCAGGGTTCGCCCTCGATCCAGACAAGGTGGGGCGATGAGCCGACGACGAAATCCGCAGCCGACGCGCCGGCGCACGGCACGCGCCGCGTTCGGGGCCGTTGTGGCCGCCGGAACCATCGGCGGGGCATTCGGGCTGAGTCCGCTCGCCCCCGCGCCACCGGCGCATGCCGACGCAGAGCTGGACTGGCTGGTCGAACTCTTCGCCCCGGCCGCGGGCCTGGCCGCCGGCTCGGATCCGCTCGACGCCCCCGACCTGTTCGGCCTGGACTTCTACACCGTCCTGCACGACCAGGTTCAGTCCTGGATCACCAGCCCGCTGGGCATTCAGATCGACAACACCATCAACCAGTTCGCCGGTGCGTATCTGATCGGCAACGGGATCGACGGGACCGTGGACAACCCCCACGGCGGCGCGGGCGGCCTGTGGTTCGGCGACGGCGGCGACGGATATGACCAGACGCTGGCCGGGGTCGCCGGCGGCAACGGCGGTGCGGCCGGGATGTTCGGTGACGGCGGGGCCGGCGGCGACGGCGGCGCCGGTGCCGCAGGAGGCATCGGCGGGGCCGGCGGGTCGTTCATGGGCAACGGCGGCGCCGGCGGGGCCGGCGGCGAGGGTGTGCTCGGCGGAGCCGGGGCGACCGGCGGGGCCGGCGGCGACGCGCTGGCCTGGTTCTTCGGCAGTGGCGGAGCCGGCGGTGCCGGCGGTGCCGGAGGAGCCGGGGCCGCCGTGGGCGCCAGCGGCGGAACTGGTGGTGCCGGCGGCGCCGGCGGCGCAAGCTTGACAGCGCAATTCGGAAATGGCGGCCAGGGCGGGACGGGCGGCATCGGCGGGACCGGCGGAGTGGGCCGCGCCGGATCCGACGGTACCGCCGCCACCATCGCCGGTGGTGCCGGCGACCGCGGAGACGACGGTGGCATCGGCGGCACCGGCGGCACCGGCGGCGTCGGCGGAGCGGGAGGCGCGTCCGCCCACGGCGCCGCGGGCCTGCAGGGCGTCGGCGGTGCCGGCGGGACCGGCGGCACCGGAGGCGATCCGGGTGACGGCGGACGGGGCGGCGACGGCGATGCCGCCCATCCCGACGGTGGAGCGGGCGGCAACGGCGGCAATGCCGGGGCCGGCGGCGCAGGCGGCGCCGGCGGGGCGGGCTCGACCGCCGGGGCCACCGGGGCGACCGGAGCGGCGCCCACCGGCGCGGCCGGCAACGGCGGTGACGGCGGCAACGGTTACAACGCGACCGTCGCGGGCGCCACCGGCGGCAAGGGCGGCGACGGCGGAACCGGCGGCGCCCACGGCAACGGCGGCAACGGCGGTGACGGCGGCAACGGAGCGACCGGCAAGAACGGCGTCGCCGGCAGCAACGGCGGCAATGCCGGTGACGGCGGCAACGGCGGGGCCGGCGGCGCGGGCGGCAACTCCCTCGGCGACGGCACCGGCGGCAAGGGCGGCGACGGCGGTGCGGCCGGCGATGGCGGCCGCGGCCTGGACCAATCCCAGCTTCCCCCGAGCGCCACCTTGCCCGGCAGCGGCGGCAACGGCGGGCAGGGCGGAGCCGGTGGTGCGGGCGGCAGCAGCGCCACCGCGCACAGCGCGGGCACCGGTAACGGCGGCGCCGGCGGTAAGGGCGGGGCCGGCGGCAACGGCGGCGGCAACGGCATCGCCACCCTGGACGTGGCCAACAGCGTCCAATACGGCAGTGGCGGCGACGGCGGGGCCGGTGGCGCCGGCGGCAACGGCGGCCTCGGTGATCACGGCGCCGCAGGCCCTAACCGCGGCTTCGACGGCGGCAACGGCGGCGCCGGTGGCCAGGGCGGGGCGGCCGGATCGGCCTACCAGGGCAACGCCGCCCAAGGCGAGCACGGCCGCTTCGGCACCAACGGCAATGGCGGCGACGGCGGCAACGGCGGCACCGGCGGCACCGGCGGCGGTGGCGGCACCGGCGGCACCGGGGCCGGCAGTGCCGGGGGTGCCGGCGGCAACGGCGGCAGCGGCGGAACGGCCGGAGACGGCGGCGCCCCCGGCAGCGGCAACTACGCACAGCCCGGCATCAACAAGGCGCCCGTCGGGATCGGCGGTAACGGCGGCACCGGTGGTGCCGCGGGAGCGGGCGGTTCCGGTGGCGCCGGCGCTGCCGGGTTCAACGGCGGCACCGGCGGAAACGGCGGTGTGGGCGGTAACGGCGCCCACGGCGGCAACGCGACCGGCAGCTTCTACTCGCAGGGCTCCAGCGGCGGCAACGGTGGATCGGGCGGCGCCGGCGGCAACGCCGGTGCCGGCGGGGCAGGCGGTTCGGGTGCGCAAGCCGGCGCCGGCGGCAATGCCGGTGCGGGCGGCCACGGCGGTGACGGCGGCGACGGTGGCACCGCGACGCTGGCCGGGACGAATGTGCACGGCGGGGCGGCCGGCGATGGCGGCGACGGCGGGGCCGCGGGTCATATCGCCGCAGGCGGCGCCGGGGCCCGCGGCGGCGACGGCGGCGACGGCGGAGTGGGTGGCCACGGCGGAACGGTCGGCAGCACCGGCGCCAACGGCGCCGGGGGTGCCGGCGGCACCGGTTCGGGAGGGGCCGGCACTGGTGCCACCGGCGGCCCGGAAGGTCCGGTCAACGCGTCCATTCCGCTGTATCTGGAAAGCGGCGGGATCAGCCCCATCGTCTACATCTCGATCAACGACGGTCCACCGGTAGCGGTCCAGATCGACACCGGTTCGACCGGGTTGACCATGCTGGGCAACAGCTCGGGCCTCGGCGACTCGGTCTTCTCCGGTAGCGCAAGCTACGCCGGCCTGAACGGACAGAGTTACAGCTACCACACCTACGACACCACGGTGGGCTTCTGCGACAAGGCAGGTGTATGCCCCGACGGTCTGACCACCGATCCCACCGCGGTCAATATCGTCGACCCGGCATCGAACGCTCTCATGACGAGCTACTTCAACCAGTACGGCATCCAGGGCGTCCTCGGAATCGGGCCGAACAACGGCTTCACCGGAACGTCGACGATCATCTCGGCGCTGCCCGGCGCCCTCAACCAAGGTGTGCTCATCGATGAAGCCCGCGGCGAGGTGGTGTTCGGCCCCAACACCCTGACCCCGGAGATCTCCGTGCCCGGCTCCCCCTTCGCCGACACCATGGTGTCGATCAACGGTGGCGCTCCGGTGGCGGTATCCACCTCGATCGACTCCGGCGGCATGTTGGGCAGCGTTCCGCAGTGGCTGTTCCCCAGCGCAGGGATCGGTACGCAGGTACCGGTCGGCACAGAGATCTCGGTGTACTCCGCCGACGGCCAGACGCTGCTGTACTCCTTCACCACCACCGCGACCAACAGCCCATACGTCTGGTCGAGCACGTCGATGAACTCCGGGTACTGGCCGTTCGCGGACAACCCGATCTACATCGACTACCGTCCCAGCGGTTTCGGGTCGACGGTCTTCAGCGGTTAGAACAGCTCCTTGGCGAGCAGTTCCAGGGTGTGCTCGCGTCCGGGGGCGGTGGCAGGGTCGGTGCCGCGGCGGGCCGAGGCCACCGGATTGACCATCACTTCGTCGACGTCGAAGTGTTCGGCCAGCGCCTTGAGCTGGTCGGCGGCTTCGGCGGGCGCGCCGACGACCGCGCGCCGCAGCCCGCCGTCGACGATGCGCTGTTCGGCATCCGAGACCTGTCCCAGGTGGGCGTCCTCGACCAGGTCGACGGCCCCCAGCGGTCGCCCGGTCCGCAGCCGGGCCATCATCTGCAGGTTCGGCAGCATCAGCGCCGTTGCCTCCTCGCGGGTTTCGGCGACCGCGGCGTTGACCGTCAGAAACGTGGTCGGTTCGGGACACAATGCGCTCGGCACGAAATCCGCCCGGTAGGTGGCCAACGCCTCCTCGGTGCCGTGCCCGGAGAAGTGATGCGCGAACACGTACGGCAGGCCCTTGGCCGCGGCCAGCCGCGCCGAATACATGCTCGAACCCAGCAGCCACAGCCGCGGCTCGCTGGCAGCGGCCGGGGTGGCCTTGAGCAGGTAGTCGCCGTCGCGCAGCTGCACCTGCACGCCGCGGCTGCTCATCATCGCCCGCACATGGTCGAGATAGTCGGGGAACTTCGCGATCTCTTCCTCGTTGTGACCGCCGCGCAGCATGAACGAGGTGACCGGGTCCGAGCCGGGCGCCCGGCCGATACCCAGGTCGATGCGGCCCGGCGCGGCGGCTTCCAGCAGCGCGAACTGCTCGGCCACGGCCAGCGGAGCGTGATTGGGCAGCATCACCCCGCCGGATCCGAGGCGCAGCCGCGCGGTCTGGGCGGCCAGGTAGGCGATCAGCACCGGCGGGCTGGTGGCCCCGACCGACGGCATGTTGTGGTGCTCGGCCAGCCAGTAGCGGGTGAAACCGAGCCGGTCGGCGGTCTGGGCCAGCCGCACCGTGGCGGCCAGCGCGTCGGCGGTGGACTGGTCGGTACGGACGGGGACGAGATCGAGGACGGAAAGACGCACGTTGCTAGTCAACGTCGCGCCTCAGCCGGATAGTCCCGCCAGCGCCGCCGCGTCGGCGAAGACGTCGTCGAGCATCGCCGGGGTCAGCCGGCCGGTGAACATGTTCTGCTGGCTGGGGTGATAGCAGCCGATCAGCCGCAGGCCGGGCCCGAGTTCGGCGACCGCCCGGTGTCCGAACTTCGATTTGGGTTTGGGCACCCGCTCGGCCGCCAGCCGCAGTGCGACCTGCCAGGCGAAGCCGCCGAGTGCGACCATCACCCGCACGTGCGGGGAAACCAGCCGCCACTCGGCGTCGAGCCAGGGCGCGCAGGTGTTGCGCTCGGCCGTGGTCGGGGCGTTGGCCGGTGGTGCGCAGCGCACCGGGGCGATGATCCGGACCGTGTCGGTGTCCAAGCCGTCGGCGGCGTCGACACTGATCGGCTGATTGACCAGGCCGGCGCGGTGCAACGCGGCATACAACTGGTCACCGGAGCGGTCACCGGTGAACATCCGCCCGGTCCGGTTCGCGCCGTTGGCCGCCGGCGCCAACCCGACGATCACGATCCGCGGCGTGGGCGACCCCCATCCCGGTACCGGACGGCCCCAATAGGGTTGGTCGGCAAAGGATTTCCGCTTGGTGACGGCGACCTCTTCGCGCCAGCTGACCAGCCGCGGGCAGGCCCGGCACACGCTGATCAGCGCGTCCAGTTCGGGGATCGACGCGGTTTGGTCGGCCAGCTGCACCACGTGCGCGGCGTCGTCGGCTTGCGGGGTCTTGTGCGTCGCCGGGTCCCCCGGCCAGCCGGTACCGGGGGGCACCGGGGAGCCGAACGGCCGGCCGGTGCGCGGATGCGGATGCATCGCTCTACTGTGCACGCCGCCGCGAACGGCTGCTACTCGACGTGGCTCTTGCCGCCGTTGCGTTCCTGCCACAAGCGGTAGACGTCGATCGCGCCGTCGCGGGGCTCGTGTCGCATGGGCAGCCGCCGCTGGTCCCACGGCTTGGCGAACTCGTCGTAGAAGGTGTTGAGCTCGAAGTACTTTCGGTCGTCGACGTAATACGGTTCGTACTCCTCGCGGGTGGCCACGAACACGACCTCGTCCGGCGAGCAGTAATACAGCGCACCCAGGCACATCGGACAGGGTGAGGCCAGCACATAGATGGTGGCCCCGGTCAGGTGCTCGGTTCCCAGCTTCGTGCACGCCTGCCGGATGGCGAGGATCTCCGCATGGGCGGTGGGGTCGTTGGTCTGGGCGACCAGGTTCGGGCTTTCAGCCAGAATCGCGCCGTCCTTGACGATGACGGTGGCGAATGGCCGGCCGCCCTCCTCGACGTTGCCGCGCGCGAGATCAATGGTGCGTTGCGCGAAGTCCATGGAATCCACCCTGCACGAACATGGCCACAGCGTCGAATGGCTGCTTCGCTGACGACTGCGACGCTGTGCAGAACTGTCCCCGGCCACCGGCGAACCCGCAGCTAGGATCACTGCGTGACCGCCGACGCCCTGGCCCAGTTGATCGCCGACCTGCCCGACGGCATGGTCGTCACCGATCCGACGATCACCGCGGGCTACCGGCAGGACAACGCCCTGGACCCCTTGGCGGGCCAACCCCTGGCGGTGGTGCGCCCGCTGCGCACCGAAGACGTGCAGACCGTCATGCGCTGGGCGAGCACGCACCGGGTGCCGGTGGTGACGCGCGGCGCGGGCACCGGGCTGTCCGGCGGCGCCACCGCGGTCGACGGCGGCATCGTGTTGTGCACCGAGAAGATGCGCGAGATCACCGTGGACCCGGTCACCCGCACCGCGGTGTGCCAGCCCGGCCTGCTCAACGCCGAGGTGAAAAAGGCCGTCGCCGCCCACGGCCTGTGGTACCCGCCGGACCCGTCGTCGTTCGAGATCTGCAGCATCGGCGGCAACATCGCCACCAACGCCGGCGGGCTGTGCTGCGTCAAGTACGGCGTCACCACTGACTACGTGCTGGGCCTCCAGGTGGTGTTGGCCGACGGCACCGCGGTGCGCCTGGGCGGCCCGCGCCTCAAAGACGTCGCCGGGCTGTCGCTGACCAAACTGTTCGTCGGCAGCGAGGGCACCCTCGGGGTGATCACCGAGGTGACCTTGCGGCTGCTGCCGGCCCAACCCAAGTCCGCGGTGGTGGTGGCCACCTTCGACTCGGTGGCCGCCGCGGCCGAGGCAGTGCTCGACGTCTCCGGGCGGCTGCGCCCGTCGATGCTGGAGTTCATGGATGCCGCGGCGATCAACGCCGTCGAGGACCAGCTTCGGATGGGGCTTGATCGTGACGCCGCCGCCATGCTGGTGGCGGCCTCCGATGAGCGGGGCCACGCCGGTGCGGAGGACATCGAGCTGATCGCCCGGGTGTGCACCGAGCACGGCGCCAAGGACGTGTTCTCCACCGACGACCCCATCGAGGCCGAAGGTTTCGTCGCGGCCCGGCGGTTCTGCATCCCGGCTGTCGAGGCCAAGGGGCCGCTATTGCTCGAGGACGTCGGGGTGCCGCTGCCGCGGCTGGGCGAGCTGATCACCGGCATTGAGAAGATCGCCGCCGAACACCGGTTGATGATCGCGGTGATCGCGCACGCCGGCGACGGCAACACCCACCCGCTGATCGTGCACGACCCGAACGATCCCGACGAGGTCCACCGCGCCGAGACCGCATACGGCGAGATCATGGATCTGGCAATCGCTTTGGGCGGGACCATCACCGGCGAGCACGGGGTCGGGCGGCTGAAGCGGCCGTGGCTGGCCCAGCAGCTGGGCCCTGACGCGATGGCGCTGAACCAGCGGGTCAAGGCGGCGCTGGACCCGCTGAACATTCTCAATCCGGGCTCGGGGATCTGACCCCTCCCGATCCGGAATCTGGCGACGCCGCCCCGGTGCGCCGCGTCGTGAATTTCCGTCTCGGGGATTGACAGACGATCATCCATGTCGTATCCATGAGACATGACGACTGCTTTGTCTCATCCGAAGTTCGAGCTGTGCAACGCTGACACCTGGCCGAACCCCTGGCCGATGTATGCCGCGCTGCGCGATCACGACCCGGTCCACCACGTGGTCCCGACCGACAAGCCCGACCACGACTACTACGTGCTGTCCCGGCATGCCGACATCTGGACGGCCGCCGCCGACCACGAGACCTTCTCCTCCGCGCAGGGGCTGACGATCAACTACGGCGAGCTGGAGATGATCGGCCTGGCCGACAACCCGCCGATGGTGATGCAGGATCCGCCGGTGCACACTGAGTTCCGCAAGCTGGTGGCCCGTGGCTTCATGCCGCGGCAGGTCGAGCTGCTGGAGCCGAAGGTTCGCGAGTTCGTCGTCGAGCGCCTCGACCGGCTGCAGGCCGACGGCGGTGGGGACATCGTCGTCGACCTGTTCAAGCCGTTGCCGTCAATGGTCGTCGCGCACTACCTGGGGGTACCCGAGCAGGACCGCGCCCAGTTCGACCGGTGGACCGACGCGATCGTCGCGGCCACCACCAGCGAAGATGGAGTCGCCTCGGCCGGGGACGCGATCGGCGAGATGATGGGCTACTTCACCGCGCTCATCGAACGCCGGCGATCCGAACCCGAAGACGACACCGTTTCGCATCTGGTGGCGGCCGGCATGGGCGCCGACGGCGACATCAAGGGGCTGCTGGCGGTGCTAGCGTTCACCTTCACCATGGTCACCGGCGGAAACGACACCACGACCGGGATGCTCGGCGGCTCAGTGCAATTGCTGCAACACCACCGCGACCAGCGCCAGCTGCTGGTAGACCGGCCCGAGCTGATCCGCGATGCCGTCGAGGAGCTACTGCGGTTGACCTCACCCGTGCAAGGTCTGGCCCGCACCACCACCCGGGATGTGACCATCGGCGACACCACCATTCCGGCCGGCCGCAAGGCGCTGCTGCTCTACGGCTCGGCCAATCGCGACGAGCGCCAGTTCGGGCCCAACGCCGGCGAACTCGACGTGCTGCGCAAGCCACACCAGATCCTCACCTTCAGCTACGGCGCACACCACTGCATCGGCAACCAGGCCGCCCGCATGCAGGCCCGGGTGGCGCTGGAGGAGCTGCTCGCCCGCTGCCCGGACTATGCGATAGACGAGGCCGGGATCCGCTGGGCCGGTGGCGGTTACGTGCGCCGGCCGATGTCGATTCCGTTCACCGCCGCCTCATGATGGCCGGGCGGTCCTGGTTGTCGGATCAGCGCGGCGAGCTGGCCGCCGAGAAGATCCTCGACGCGGCCGAGACCCTGTTCGCCCAGCACGACCCCGGCTCGGTCGGCATGAATGAAATCGCCCGCGCCGCAGGGTGTTCGCGCGCCACGCTGTACCGCTACTTCGAGAGCCGCGACGCGCTCTACGGCGCCTACGTACACCGCTGGGCCAACACGCTGTATCAGGAGCTGACCCAGCGGCTGGCCGGTATCGACGATCCGGCCGGGCGGCTGGTCACCGGGATCACCGAGTCGTTGGCGCTGGTGCGGGCCAACCCGGCGCTGGCGTCGTGGTTCGCCGAGACCGGGCCGCCGATCGGTGCCGCGATGGCCGAGCGCTCCGAGGTCATCACCGCGATGGTCACGACATTCCTGTCCGCGCTGGGGACCGACGACAGCGACACCCAGCAGCGCGCCCGCTGGGTGGTGCGGGTGATGACGTCGCTGCTGAGCTTTCCGGGCCGCGACGCCGACGACGAGCGGGCGATGCTGATGCAGTTCGTGGTTCCGGTCGTTGTGGCGCCGGATCGGCTCAGGACCTGACCCGGGTGAACCGGTGCAGCAGCCAGGACACCGGAATGGTGACCGCCATCGTGAGCACGAACAGGTTGAGCATCGACCCGGTATAGACCGGGGCTCGTAGCACCTCCACCATCACCACCTCCATCAGCACCAGGTGGACCAGGAAGATCTCATAGGAGATCTCCCCCAGCCACACCATCGGCCTGCTGGCGAGCAAGCGGGCGTACCAACCCTGGTTGCCCAGCGCCAGCGGCGCCACCGCCAGGGTGGCGATCGCAGCGTAGAAGACCGCCTTGACCAGCGCCTCGGAAAGTTTGGTCGGCGACGTGGTGGGTTCCCCGGCGATCGGAGTGGCCGCAACGAGATAACTGATGAGCGCCAACGGAATCGCCACGAAGCCGTAGCAACGCACACCCATCGCCTGCAGCACCGCCAGGGCCATGCCCCCGACGAACCAGATCAGGTAGGTCGGCGGCCAGATTCGGGCACCGCCGGGCAACAGATCGGGAAGGTGCGCGAGGGTCAGCCAGATCGGGCTGATCGCCGCCAGTACCGTCAACCCGGCCAGCAGGCGCACCGGCCGCCACTGTCGCCGACACAGCCACACCAGCGTGAGGTAGACCAGCGCCGGCAGCGCCACATAGAAGGCGACCTCCACCGCGAGGCTCCACATCTGGGTCAGCCCCTGATGCAGATAACCACCGTAGGGGTAGGTGCCGTCATAGATCTGGGTCAACGTGAGGTTGCGCAACAACCCGATCCAGCTGTGGCCGGGATTCGGTCCGGCGGTGCGGTAGTGGTAGATCAGGTAGGCCAGCAGCACGGTGACGACGTAGGCGGGCATGATGCGCCGCACCCGGTGCCAGGCGTAGCGGCGCACCGAGGGGGCGGGACGATCGAATGCGGTGGCGCGCACCCAGGGCCGGAACAACAGGAAACCGGAGAGCACGAAGAAGATCGGCACCCCGATCTCCATCCGGGAACCCAGCAGTCCGGCGTAGCCGTGGGTGTACTTGCCGGTGGTGTAGGCCGCGTGCGTGCCGACAACCAGAATCGCGGCCACCGCGCGCACACCGGTCAGTGAGGCGACCCGATCGACGTGACCGACCTGCTCCAGCCCGCCTTGGGCGACCTCCTCCTGCGGCAGCGTCATCCCATCCGTTTCCGGTGCGTCCCGCCCTCCCCGCGACGCTCGGGCTTACCGGACGGCCGGTCACGCTGCAAGTTGATCAGCTGGCCCTGAATGCGGGTCTGCTCAAGCGCTTTGAACGTCTTGCCCGGCAGCTTGGCCGGCAGTTCCACCAGCGAGTGGTCCACCTTGATGGTGATGTTGCCGAAGTCGCTGCGCCGCAAGCCACCCTCGTTGGCCAGCGCGCCGACGATCGCGCCCGGGTTGACCCGGTGGCGTTTGCCGACCGCGACCCGGTAGGTGGCGAATCCCTCTTTGGGGCCCGCCCGTTTCCGGTCGTCCCGACTGCCGTCGCGATCCGGCTTGGCGCGTTCGCGTCGCTTGTCCGGGGGCGGTTCCACCATCAGGAACGCCTCACCGTCGCGGGACTGCAGCGCCAGGGCCGCGGCGATGTCGGCCATCGGCACGTTGTGTTCGCGGCTGTAGTCCTCGACCAGGCGCCGGAACAACTCGATGCCCGACGCGCCGAGGTGATTGGTGATCGCGTCGGCGAATTTGGCCACCCGCTGCGCATTGACGTCGTCGACGCTGGGCAGCTCGGACTCGATCAGCTTCTGCCGGGTCACCTTCTCGATCAGTTTGAGCAGGTGCCGTTCCCGCGGACTGACGAACAGCAGCGCGGTCCCCGAGCGCCCGGCCCGCCCGGTGCGCCCGATCCGGTGCACGTAGGCCTCGGGGTCGTTGGGAATGTCGTAGTTGACCACGTGGGAAATGCGCTCCACGTCCAGGCCGCGGGCGGCGACATCGGTGGCGACCAGGATGTCGAGGTTGCCGCTCTTGAGCGCGGCGATGGTCCGCTCGCGTTGCGCCTGAGCGATATCACCATTGATCGCCGCGGCGGAAAAGCCTCGGGCGCGCAGCTTTTCGGCGACCTCTTCGGTGGCCTGCTTGGTGCGGACGAACACGATCATCGCCTCGAAAGGCTCGACCTCGAGCACCCGGGTCAAGGCGTCCATCTTGCGCGGGCCGGCGACCTCGATATAGCGCTGGGTGATGTTCTCCGCCGTGGCGGTCTTGGCCTTGACGGTGACTTCGACCGGATCGTGCAGGTATTTGGTGGTGATTCGGCGGATCGCCGGCGGCATGGTGGCCGAGAACAACGCCACCTGCTTGTACTCCGGGGTGTCGGCCAGGATGCGCTCGACATCCTCGGCGAATCCCATCTGCAGCATCTCGTCGGCCTCGTCGAGCACCAGGTAGTCCAGGTGTGACAGGTCCAGGCTGCCGCGTTCCAGGTGGTCGATGACCCGGCCCGGGGTGCCGACCACCACTTGGGCACCGCGTCGCAGCCCTGACAGCTGCACGGTGTAGGAGGCGCCACCGTAGATCGGCAGCACGTTGACCCGCGGCAGGTGCGCGCCGTAGCGCCCGAATGCCTCGGCGACCTGCAAGGCCAGCTCCCGGGTGGGGGCCAGCACCAACGCCTGGGTGGCCTTACTGGCGGTGTCGATGCGCGACAGGATCGGAATGGCGAACGCCGCCGTTTTGCCGGTGCCGGTCTGGGCCAGGCCGACCACATCGGAGCCGGCCAGCAACGCCGGGATGGTGGCGGCCTGAATCGCCGAGGGCGTCTCGTAGCCGACGTCGGCGACGGCCTGCAATACCGACGGGTGGATCTGCAGGTCAGCAAAGGTCGCGGCAGGTGGGTGGGAATCGGACCCGGGAGGGGTATCAAGCGAGGTCATGGCGCTTAGCAGTCTACGGGCAACAACGCCTGCCGATCGCCACAGCGGTTCGTGCCTTGCCCGATGCTCGGCCGCGCCTCCCGGAGTTAACCCCGGCACGACGGTACGGTGCCCGGTGTGTTTGCCGCCGCTAGACCGTTAGCCGTGGTCGGCGCGCTGTCCGTGGCGCTGCTGGCCGGGTGCAGTTCCGGCGATTCCACCGTCGCCAAGACCCCGCAGAACACCAGCCCTCCCGCCGCACCCGACGGTACGGCGGCCCCCACCACCTCGTCGGGGGCGACCGGCAGCATGCCGGCGCCGGCCGACCCGTGCGCGGTCAACCTGGCCGCCCCGGCGATCGCCAAGGCCGTCTCGGAGCTGCCCCACGACCCGCGCAGCGGACAACCCTGGAGCCCGGAACCGCTGGCCGGCAACTACAGCGAGTGCGCGGACCTGTCGGCGGTGATCGTCAAGGCCAACACCAACGCTGACCATCCGGGCACCCGGGCGGTGCTGTTCCATCGTGGAGTGTTCCTTCCGCAGGCCGTGCCGGACACCTACGGGTTCAACGGGATCGACCTTGCGCACTGCACCCCCGACACGGTGGCGTTGAAGAACGCCAGCGGCATCGCCGGGCTGACCGGTCTGGCCAAATTCCGGTGGAACGGCACCGGTGTGGAGATCATCGGCAACACCGCCCGGTAGCCGCAGATCCGGGACTACGTGTCGCGGCCGGAGTGCTGCCCGAGCTCGTCGGTGTCGTCGGGGTCGTCGCGGTAGTGCCGGTTGCGGCGCCCCGAGGCCCTTCCGGTGATGCCGAATTTGGCCAGCACGTCGGGCACCGGTGCCCCGTTGACGATCGGGCGGAAGTGCTGTCCCGTCCCGACATGAAAGCCGTTGCGGCTCACCGGCGGCGGCTCCGGCGCCGAGGGTGCCACCGGCGGAAATTCGACGGTCAGCGGCTCGGTGACGGCATCGTCATGCCGGATCAGTTGACGTGCTTCGTGCCGGGCCGGTCGGCGGAAGTGCCGGGCCGGCCGGTGGGAGTGGCGCCGGACCGGCGCGCGGGGCTCCGGCTGGCTGGGCGGCGCGACGATCGGGATCAGCTCGGTCGGCTCGTCGGCCTCGCGGGCCGCGTGCAGCGCCGCGATGTGGCGCGGCAGACTGACCCGTTCTACGACGCGCGCTTCGGCGAGGTGAATCCCGTCGTCGAGTTCGTCGAGTTCGTCGAGTTCGTCGAGGTCCTCGAAGTCGCCGGCATCGTCGGAGCCGTCGAGCTCGTCGAAGTACCGGGACGTCCGGCGCGCCGGCGGGATGACGATGCCGACCAAAAACAGCGCGGCCGCCACGCCGAACAGGGCGATGAAGGCGGGCAGCAGCGTCGACTCCGACATCGCCGCCGCGAACGGCTCGTGCAGGAACCCGGGCAGCTGACGGGCCCCCGGGTGCGCGCCGCCCGGCATCGGCGGCAGGTTGGCCGAGATCCGCGACGTCATGAAGGCGGCCATGCCGGCACTGCCCAGCACCGCGCCGACCTGACGGGTGGCGTTGTAGACCCCGGAGCCGGCGCCGGCCAGATGCGGCGGGAGGTTGCGGGTCGCCGTAGCTGCCAGCGGCGACCAGATGAACGCCATCCCGACGCCGACCGCCGCGAACGGCAACACGAGCCGCCAGATCGCGGTGGTGGGCGTCATCTCGATCGACAGCCACGTCAGCGCGATCGCCAGCACCGAGAAGCCGAACCCGACCATAGAGCGCGGGTGAGCCCGGTCGACGATCTTGCCGACCACCGGGGCCAGGACGCCGCTGGCGATCGCCATCGGCGCGGTCAGCAACGCCGATCGGGTCGGTGACATCCCGCATACCACCTGGGCGTAGAACATCACCGGCAGCACCATCGCGGTGGCGGCGAAGCCGATGACGGCCACCCCGAGGTTGGCCAGCCCGAAGTCGAGGTCGCGGAAAATGTGCAGCGGGACCAGCGGCTCGCCTCCGGTGACCGCCTGCCAGTAGACGAAGACCGCCAGGCAGCCGATGCCCCCGACGATCAGCGCCCAGATCCACGGCGCCCACCCCTGCGACTCGCCTTCCTGCAGAGCGAAGACGACCAGGAACATCCCGATTCCCGACAGCGCCACCCCGACCCAGTCGAACCGATGCCGGTGCACCGGCAGGTCCGGGATCAGCACGAACGCCAGGACCAAGCCCAGGACGCCGACGGGAACGTTGACGAAGAAGATCCACTCCCAGCCGAGCCGGTCCACCAGCACCCCGCCGGCCAGCGGCCCGATCAGCGTCGCGACACCGGCGGTCGCTCCCCACACGCTCATCGCCATCCCGCGACGATCGGCGGGGAAGGTGCGGGTGATCACCGAGAGGGTCTGCGGCGTCAGCAGCGCGGCGCCGACGCCCTGCACCGCACGCGCGGTGACCAGTATCTCGATCCCGCCGGCCAGGCCGCACCACAGCGAGGCGCCGGTGAAAACCGCCAGCCCGACCAGGTAGAGGTTCTTCGGGCCGAACCGGTCGCCGAGCCGTCCGGCCACCAGCAGCGGCACCGCGTAACCGAGCAGGTAGGCGCTGGTAACCCAGATCACGGTGTCGTAGCCGACGCCGAGCGCCGCCATGATGCTCGGATTGGCGACCGCCACGATCGTCGAATCCACCAGGATCACGAAGAAGCCGAGCATCATCGCCCAGAGCGCGTTCCACGGGTCGGTCGAATCCACCGGACCGGGTCGAGTCCGGCTGCTCGCGGTGCTCACAAGCGCCGCCCCTCCCCTCGCTGCGCTCTGCGGTTCCGGGCATGAAGCCACTTGATGCGACGCTACGGACAGATGTTGTGTTGAACAACTCGCAGCGCCGACACGGTGATTCGCTGCCGGAGGGCTACTGCGCCGTTGAAGCGGGTAAACACCCACCGGGGCGTTAGCCTGAACATCACGCGAGCCGAACGGGAGGCACCATGGGCATCTTTCGACGACGGCGGTCGGCGCAGGAACCGGCGCCGGCGACCGGCGCGGAGAAGCCCAGCATGGCGGCCCGGGTGCTGTCCCGGGTCATCGAGCGCAGTGAGCGGGTACAGGGTCCGGCCGTGCGCGCCTACGTGGAGCGACTGCGCCACAGCGAGCCCGGCACCAGCCCGGCGCAAGTGGTGGCGAAGTTGGAGAAGCGTTACCTGGCGGCGGCCACAGCCAGCGGTGCCGCGGTAGGCGCCACCGCGGCGGTGCCGGCGATCGGCACCCTGCTTGCGCTGTCGGCGGTGGCCGGGGAGACCGCGGTCTTCCTGGAGGCCACCGCGTTCTTCGTGCTGTCCGTCGCCGAGGCGCACGGCATTCCGGTCGACAACAGGGAGCGACGCCGCGCCCTGGTGCTGGCGGTACTGGTCGGCGATCAGGGCAAGGGCGCGATGGCCGAGCTGCTGGGCTCGGGCCGCACCAGCGGCGCTTGGCTTACCGAGGGCACCGCGGCGCTGCCGCTGCCGGCGGTATCGGAGCTGAACTCCCGGTTGCTGCGGTACTCGGTCAAGCGCTTCACCCTGCGACGCGGCGCGTTGGCGTTCGGCAAGCTGTTGCCGGTCGGTCTGGGCGCGCTGATCGGGGCCCTCGGCAACCGCATGATGGGCAAGAAGATCATCAAGAACGCCCGCGCGGCGTTCGGTCCCGCCGCCGACCGCTGGCCGGTCACCTTGCATCTGCTTCCGGCCCTGCACGACGACGATGTCAGTCCCGCCCAACCGTCGGCCTGATCAGGGCCGACATTCGGCGGCGAGCCTGGCGGAATAACGGGGAGGGGCTAGCCTTTATGAGGCAGGCGGGCGCGGCGCACATGCCTCGCCGGACGACCAGGAATCGAGGCGAGTAACAGACGTGAGCGGTATGAGTTCACCCTTCGGTCAGAACGAGTGGCTAGTCGAGGAGATGTACCGCAAATTCCGCGACGATCCGTCATCGGTGGATCCGAGCTGGCACGAGTTCCTGTCCGACTACAAGCCCGGCGGTTCAGTGAGCCTCGACGGAGGAGAGGCGAAGCTGGAACCGGCGCATGAACACAGCGGTGACGGCTCGTCCGCAGCGCCGTCCGCACCGACTCCCGCCGCCCCGCCCGCTAAGTCCACGCCGCCGCCCGCCCAACCTGCACCGGCCGCCCAGGCGAAGCCGGCCGCCGCGCCGAAGCCCGCCCCGACCAAGCCTGCACCCGCCAAGGCCACCAAGCCGGCCCAGTCCCAGTCCCCCGCTCCGGCCGACGACGCCGAGGTGCAGGTGCTGCGCGGAGCAGCCGCAGCGGTGGTCAAGAACATGTCCTCCTCGCTGGAGGTGCCGACGGCCACCAGCGTGCGCGCCGTGCCGGCCAAGCTGATGATCGACAACCGCATCGTCATCAACAATCAGCTCAAGCGGACCCGTGGCGGCAAGATCTCGTTCACCCACCTGCTGGGCTACGCGATCGTGCAGGCGGTCAAGCAGTTCCCGAACATGAACCGGCATTTCGCCGAGATCGACGGCAAGCCCAACGCCGTCACCCCGGCGCACACCAATCTGGGGCTCGCCATCGACCTGCAGGGCGCCGGCGGCAAGCGCTCCCTGGTGGTGGCGGCCATCAAGGGCGCCGAATCGCTGCGGTTCGCCCAATTCGTCGCCGCCTACGAAGACATCGTGCGGCGCGCCCGGGACGGCAAGCTGACCGCCGAGGACTTCGCCGGGGTGACGATCTCGCTGACCAACCCCGGAACCATCGGCACCGTGCACTCGGTGCCGCGGCTGATGGCCGGCCAGGGCGCGATCATCGGGGTCGGCGCGATGGAGTATCCCGCCGAGTTCCAGGGCGCCAGCGAGCAGCGCATCGCCGAACTCGGGGTGGGCAAGCTGATCACTTTGACCTCGACGTATGACCACCGGATCATCCAGGGCGCGGAATCGGGCGACTTCCTGCGCACGGTGCACGAGTTGCTGCTGTCCGACGCCTTCTGGGACGAGATCTTTTTCGAGCTGTCCATCCCCTACGAGCCGGTGCGGTGGCGCACCGACAACCCCGACTCCGTCGTGGACAAGAACGCCCGGGTCGTCGAGTTGATCGCCGCCTACCGCAACCGCGGCCACCTGATGGCCGACGTCGACCCGCTGCGGCTGGACAACACCCGCTTCCGCAGCCACCCCGACCTCGACGTGCTGACCCACGGTCTGACGCTGTGGGACCTGGACCGGGAGTTCAAAGTCGAGGGACTGCCCGGTGGCGACATCCGCAAGCTGCGCGAGATCCTCTCGGTGCTGCGCGACGCCTACTGCCGCCATGTCGGTGTGGAGTACACCCACATCCTCGAGCCCGAGCAGCAGCAGTGGCTGCAGGAGCGCATCGAGGTCAAGCACATCAAACCCACTGTGGCGCAGCAGAAATACATTCTGAGCAAGCTCAACGCCGCCGAGGCGTTCGAGAGCTTTCTGCAGACCAAGTACGTCGGGCAGAAGCGGTTCTCGCTGGAAGGCGCCGAGTCGGTCATCCCGATGATGGACGCCGCGATCGACCAGTGCGCCGAGTACGGGCTCGACGAGGTCGTCATCGGCATGCCGCACCGCGGCCGGCTCAACGTGCTGGCCAACATCGTCGGCAAGCCCTATTCGCAGATCTTCACCGAGTTCGAGGGCAACCTCAACCCGGCCGAGGCGCACGGCTCCGGCGACGTCAAGTACCACCTCGGCTCCACCGGGGTGTATCTGCAGATGTTCGGCGACAACGACATTCAGGTGTCGCTGACTGCCAACCCGTCGCACCTGGAAGCGGTGGACCCGGTGCTCGAGGGACTGGTCCGGGCCCGCCAGGACCTGCTGGACAAGGGCGCCTCGGATGGCAGCGGGCAGCCGGCATTCTCCGTCGTGCCGATGATGCTGCACGGCGACGCGGCGTTCGCCGGCCAGGGCGTGGTGGCCGAGACGCTGAACATGGCACTGCTGCCCGGCTACCGGGTCGGCGGCACTATCCACATCATCGTCAACAACCAGATCGGGTTCACCACGGCGCCGGACCACTCCCGCTCCAGCGAATACTGCACCGACGTCGCCAAGATGATCGGCGCGCCGATCTTCCACGTCAACGGCGACGACCCGGAGGCGTGCGACTGGGTGGCCCGGCTGGCGGTGGACTTCCGGCAGAAGTTCCAGAAGGACGTCGTCATCGACATGCTGTGCTACCGCCGGCGCGGGCACAACGAGGGCGATGACCCGTCGATGACCAACCCGTCCATGTACGACGTGATCGGCACCAAGCGCGGCGTCCGCAAGAGCTACACCGAAGACCTGATTGGCCGCGGCGACATCTCGATGAAAGAGGCCGAGGACGCCCTGCGCGACTACCACGGTCAGCTGGAGCGGGTGTTCAACGAGATCCGCGAACTGGAGAAGCACGCCGCGCTGCCCAGCGAGTCGGTGGAATCCGAGCAACAGGTCCCCCGCGGCCTGAACACCGCGGTGGACAAGGCGACGCTGGCCCGCATCGGTGATGCGTTCATGACGATTCCCGACGGCTTCACGGTGCACCCGCGGGTGCTGCCGGTGCTCGAGCGGCGCCGGGAGATGGCCTATGAGGGCAAGGTGGACTGGGCGTTCGCCGAACTGCTGGCGCTGGGTTCGCTGGTCGCCGACGGCAAGCTGATCCGGCTGTCCGGGCAGGACACCCGCCGCGGCACCTTCTCGCAGCGGCACTCGGTGATCATCGACCAGTCCAACGGCGCGGAGTTGTGCCCGCTGCAGCTGCTGGCCACCAACCCTGACGGCACCCCGAGCGGCGGCAAGTTCCTGGTCTACGACTCACCGCTGTCCGAATTCGCCGCGGTCGGCTTCGAGTACGGCTACACCGTCGGCAACCCCGAGGCGCTCGTGCTGTGGGAGGCGCAGTTCGGCGACTTCGTCAACGGCGCCCAGTCGATCATCGACGAGTTCATCAGCTCCGGTGAGGCCAAGTGGGGCCAGCTGTCCACCGTGGTGCTGCTGCTGCCGCACGGCCATGAGGGCCAGGGCCCCGATCACACCTCCGGGCGCATCGAACGTTTCCTGCAGTTGTGGGCGGAGGGCTCGATGACGATCGCGATGCCGTCGACTCCGTCGAACTACTTCCATCTGCTGCGCCGGCACGCCCTCGACGGGATCCAGCGGCCGCTGATCGTGTTCACCCCGAAGTCGATGCTGCGCAACAAGGCGGTCGTCAGCGACCTGAAGGACTTCACCGACGTCAAGTTCCGCTCGGTGCTCGAAGAGCCCACCTACGGCGACGGCGACGGCGACCGCAACAAAGTCACCCGGGTCCTGTTGACCAGCGGCAAGATCTACTACGAGCTGGCCGCACGCAAGGCCAAGGACGGCCGCGACGACGTGGCGATCGTGCGGGTCGAGCAACTGGCGCCGCTGCCCAAGCGCAGGCTGGGCGCAACCCTGGACCGCTATCCGAATGCAGAGCAGTTCTTCTGGGTGCAGGAGGAGCCGGCCAACCAGGGGGCGTGGCCGCGGTTCGGCCTGGAGCTGCCGGAGCTGTTGCCCGACAAGCTGAGCGGGATCAAGCGGATCTCGCGGCGGGCCATGTCGGCGCCGTCGTCGGGTTCGTCGAAGGTGCACGCCGTCGAGCAGCAGGAGATCATCGACCTCGCATTCGGGTAAGCGTTCCCTCCCCTTCCGGCGAGGGTGCGTGTTTGCACAGGGACACGCCGTTCTGACACGTACTACTGTGCACCCTCGTCGCGCGTACCGGACTGCGTGAACACGGTACCGGCGGTACCGGATAGGCTCTAATGGTCAACCGACCGCTGGGAGAGCACATGCAGGGATTTGCCGGGAAAGTCGCCGTTGTCACCGGAGCCGGGTCGGGCATCGGCCAGGCGCTGGCCGTCGAACTGGCCCGCGCGGGCGCGCAGCTGGCGATCAGCGACGTCGACACCGAGGGTCTTGCGCAGACCGAGCAGCGGTTGGCCGCGCTGGGCGTGCGGGTCAAGGACGACCGCCTCGACGTCACCGAGCGGGAAGCGTTCATCGCCTACGCCGACGAGGTCAAGGAGCACTTCGGCAAGGTCAACCAGATCTACAACAACGCCGGCATCGCGTTCAGCGGCGACGTGGAAGACAGCCAGTTCAAGGACATTGAGCGCGTGATGGACGTCGACTTCTGGGGCGTGGTCAACGGCACCAAGGCCTTCCTGCCACACCTGATCGACTCCGGGGACGGCCACGTCATCAACATCTCCAGCTTGTTCGGGCTGCTGTCGATGCCCGGCCAGGCCGCCTACAACGCGGCCAAGTTCGCCGTCCGCGGGTTCACCGAGGCCTTGCACCAGGAGATGGCCATTGCCAAGCATCCGGTCAAGGTCACCACGGTGCATCCGGGCGGCATCAAGACCGCGATCGCCCGTAACGCGACCACCGCGGAGGGGGTGGATGCCGCGGCGATGGCCGACTTCTTCGATCGGCGACTGGCCTCCACCACCGCAGAGGAAGCCGCCAGGGTGATCCTCGACGGGGTCAGCAAGAGCCGGGCCCGCGTGCTGATCGGAAACGACGCGCGGGCCCTCGATCTGCTCGTGCGCCTCACCGGCTCGCGATACCAGCGACTATTCGCCTACGTCATCCCCCGGTTCGGACCCCGCTAGCCGCGCTACCGCCCCAGCGGGTGTTCGTCCAAGAAGGCGTCCACCACCGCCTGGGGGTCGGCGCCAGCCTCGACTTGGCGGCGCATGTCGGTCAGGGCAGCGGTGTCCAGCACACCGGCCACCTGGTTGATCGCCAGCAGTTGTGATTCGCTCAGCGCATTGCGCCGATACAGCGGGACGACGTTCTCCGCGCGCACCAGCGCCGGCCGGCCGTCGGCGAGCAGCACGACGTCGTCGGGAACGCCGGGATCGGCGGTGCTGGTCCACGCCGCAGTGATCTGGCGGCTACGTAATGCCGCGAATAACGCTGCGTCATCGGGGAATTCGCGTGACTTCGCCGGTGTACACCGGCCCACCGCGGCCGGTGGCCGCCGGCCCGCGACAGCGCCGACGGTCAGCGCGGCGCAGTGTCGTACCAGCGCGCGCAGATCGGTGCCTCCCCAGGCCGTCGCCGTGGCTTTCGTCACGGCCACCGCGGGCTTGTCGGTGGCGGTCATGGCGTAGTCACCGACTGCGATGCCCTCCGGCAGCGCTCCGGCCAGTGCCCAGTAGACCTGCCGGTCCGAGCGCGCGGTGGAATCCGGAGCGAATCCCGCCAGCAATCGGCCGGTGAAGCCCGGTACGACGGTGAGATCTCCGGTGTCGAGCCCGGCGACCGGGTCGGCGACCGGTGCGACGCGCACCGCGGCGCCGGTGCCGCGCAAAGCACTGGCGTACAGATGGGCGAGAACCTGCGATTGCGGGTCCGGTGACATTCCGACACTCAAGGTCGGGGGTTGCGAGTGGCCACCGCAACCTGCGATCAGCAGCGCCACCCATGCCAGCACCAGTCGGCGCAGGTGCTGTCTGTGCGGCCGGGGCACCGCGGGCTCAGGACGCTGAGCCGGCGGCCGCCGCGACCGCCGCGGCAACGGCCGGTTCGACCCGGGGGTCCAGCGGGCTCGGCACCACCCGGTCCGACGCCAGGTCGTCGGCAACGACGGAGAAAATCGCCTCGGCGGCAGCCAATTTCATCGCCTCGGTGATCCGCTGCGCGCCGGCGTCCAGCGCACCGCGGAACACGCCGGGGAAGGCCAGCACATTGTTGATCTGGTTGGGGAAATCGCTGCGGCCGGTCGCCACCACCGCCGCATACTTGGCCGCCAACTCGGGATGGATCTCCGGGTCGGGATTGGACAGCGCGAACACCACACCGCCGGGGTTCATCGACGCGATCAACTCCTCGGGCACCACTCCTCCCGAGGCGCCCAGGAATACGTCGGCGCCGGCGAGAGCCTCGGTCAATCCGCCGGTGCGGCCGTCGGGGTTGGTGCGCTGGGCGAGCTCGGCCTTGACGTTGTTCATGTCGGTGCGCTCGGGGTGCAATACACCCTGCGAATCCAGCACGATCATCTCCGAGATGCCCACCGAGAGCAGGATGTTGGCGCAGGCCACACCGGCCGCGCCCGCGCCGGACACCACCACCCGAAGCGACGTGATGTCCCGGCCCAGCACCTTGGCCGCACCCATCAGCGCCGCCAGCGCCACGATCGCGGTGCCGTGCTGGTCGTCGTGCATCACCGGGCAGTCCAGTGCCTCGATCGCGCGGCGCTCGATCTCGAAGCACCGCGGGGCGGAGATGTCCTCCAGGTTGACCGCACCGAACGTCGGCCGCAGCCGCACCAGGGTCTCCACAATCTCGTCGGGATCCTTGGTGTCCAGCACGATCGGGATGGAGTCCAGGTTGGCGAATGTCTTGAACAGGGCGGCCTTGCCCTCCATCACCGGCAGTGACGCGGCCGGACCGAGGTCACCCAGCCCCAGCACCGCGGTGCCGTCGCTGACCACCGCCACCAGCCGGTGCGCCCAGGTGTAGCGGGCTGCCAACGTGTGATCTGCCGCGATGGCGCGGCTGACCTGCGCCACCCCGGGGGTGTAGGCGATCGACAGCGCGCGCTGGGTGTCCAGTGGGCTCTTCAGGTCCACCGCGATCTTCCCGCCCAGGTGGGCCTCGAAGATCTCTTCATCGCCGATGACCATCGGGGCGTTCTGCGTCGCAGACGAGTTCTCAGACATCGTCAGCAAGGGTACTGCGCCGGTCCTCTGGCGCTTCGGTCGGCCGCATCCGACGTGGCGGGATGACGTTCCAACGAGCACGGCCGGTCCGTCCAGGAGACGAACCGGCCGCGTCGGCAGACGTTGTGGGCTAAATCAATCCCAGCCCGGTGACCGCTTCGCGCTCCTCGGCCAACTCCGCGGTCGAGGCATCGATCCGGCCGCGGGAGAAGTCGTCGATCTCCAGGCCCTGCACGATGCTCCAGTCGCCGTTCTTCGTGGTGACCGGGAACGAGGAGATCAGGCCCTCGGGCACACCGTAGGAACCGTCGGAGACCACCGCCATCGACACCCAGTCCCCGTCCGGGCTGCCCAGCAGCCAGTCCCGGGCGGCGTCGACGGTGGCCGAGGCCGCCGAGGCGGCAGAGGAGGCACCGCGGGCGTCGATGATCGCCGCACCACGCTTGGCGACGGTCGGGATGAAGTCGTTCTCGATCCAGGCCTGGTCACCGACGACCTCGGCGGCGTTACGCCCGCCGACCTCGGCGTGGAAGATGTCGGGGTACTGGCTGGCCGAGTGGTTGCCCCAGATCGTCATCTTCTTGACGTCGGTGACCTTGGCGCCGGTCTTGGCTGCCAGCTGCGAGATCGCCCGGTTGTGGTCCAGGCGGGTCAGCGCCGAGAAGCGCTCCTTGGGGATGTCGGGGGCGTTGGTCATCGCGATCAGCGCGTTGGTGTTGGCCGGGTTACCGGTCACACCCACGCGGATATCGGAGGCCGCGACCGCGTTGAGCGCCTTGCCCTGCGCGGTGAAGATCGCGCCGTTGGCCTCAAGTAGGTCGCTGCGCTCCATGCCAGGACCGCGCGGGCGGGCGCCCACCAGCAGCGCCAGGTTCACCCCGTCGAAGATCTTGCTCGCATCCGAGCCGATCTGCACCCCCGACAGCAGCGGGAAGGCACAGTCGTCGAGCTCCATCACCACGCCCTCGAGCGCCTTGAGCGCGGGCTCGATCTCCAGCAGACGCAGTTCGATCGGCCGGTCGGGGCCCAGCAGCGAGCCACTGGCCAGGCGGAACAGCAGGCTGTAGCCGATCTGGCCGGCGGCGCCGGTGACGGCCACCTTCAGTGGGGTTGTGCTCACGTCAAGTGCTCCTCGAACGGGGTCGGCTTGGCTGGGATTGGTCCGGGTCGAAACTAGCGCACCGCCGGCGGCACGGAAACTCCGGACCCCGACCGAACCGCGCTGACCGGTCACTTTGGCTCTGGGCGCGTAGCATTTCACCGGCACATGTGCCGGGAGGGAGGGCGCCATGACCGCGTTGCGCGACCCGGTTCCCCGGGTGTTGATCGACTGCGGCGTCTATGCCGACGGCGACCGGATTGCCGGCGACTTCACCCCGGCCGGGGCGATGGCCAAGGTGCGCGACGTCGAGGCGAGCGGCCGCAATGCGTTCGTCTGGGTGGGACTGCACGAGCCCGACGAGCGCCAGATGCAGGCGGTGGCGGCGACATTCGACCTGCACGAACTGACCGTCGAGGACGCCGTGCATGCCCACCAGCGGCCCAAGCTGGAGCGCTACGACGAGACGCTGTTCCTGGTGCTCAAAACCGTCAACTACGTCCCGCACGAATCAGTGGTGCTCCCCCGCCAGATCGTCGAGACCGGCGAGATCATGATCTTCGTCGGCAAGAACTTCGTCGTCACCGTGCGCCACGGCGAACACAGCGGCCTGTCCAATGTCCGCAAACGAATGGACGCCGACCCCGAGCATCTTCGCTTGGGCCCGTACGCGGTGATGCATGCCATCGCCGACTACGTGGTCGACCGCTACGTCGAGGTCACCAACCTGATGGAAAGCGACATCGACACCATTGAGGAGGTGGCGTTCGCGCCGGGCACCCGCACCGACGTCGAACCGATCTACCAGATCAAACGCGAAGTCGTGGAACTGCGACGCGCGGTGGCGCCGCTGTCGATTCCGTTTCAGCGGATGCAGACCGACTACAAGGATCTGATCTCCAAGGAGGTGCGGCGCTACCTGCGCGACGTCGGGGACCACCAGACCCGCGCCGCCGAGCAGATCGCCAGCTACGACGAGATGCTCAGCTCGCTGGTGCAGGCGGCGCTCGCGCGAGTGGGAATGCAGCAGAACACCGATATGCGCAAGATGTCGGCCTGGGCGGGCATCATCGCCGTTCCCACCATGATCGCCGGGATCTACGGAATGAACTTCGACCACATGCCCGCCCTGCACTGGACGTTCAGTTACCCGGTGGTATTGGTGGCGATGGTGAGCATCTGCACCCTGCTGTATCGCGCGTTCCGCCGCAACGGCTGGCTCTAAGCGCCCCGGTCTCCCTCGCGAGCAGACATGAAAGCCCCCAATTTGCGCGGCCCAAGGGCGCTTTCGTGTCTGCTCGCGGTTAGGGTTCAGAGGCCCGGCGGTCGGGGTCGAACACGTCCACCCCGTCGGTCCGCCAGGCCTCCCGCATCGCGTCGGCGCCCTTGAGCCGCACCCAGGCCGCCTCGGTCGCGGTGATCGGGGTGGCCGAGAAGAACCGCACCGGTTCGCGCGGCTGCGCCAGCGGCAACTCGGCGATATCGCTGTCGCCCAGCAGCATCGCGGTGAACGGCACCGCCCCCGACTGCCGGGTCCACAGCGGCCCGCCGAGGTCCATCAACGCGTCGGGCGCCAGCACCACGCCCTCCACCACCGGAGCGGCCGCCACCGCGGCGAGGCTGCGGGCCAGCCCGACATCAGAACCCGAAACCCGCAGGCGCAGAACCACTTCAGCGCGCGGGCCGTGCACCGGGTCGGCCAGGATCTGGCCCGGATCGCCCATCGGATGCCGCGAGCAACCCACCGAGACGTAGTGCACCATCCGGTCGGGTCCGGGACCGAACCGCAACACCTCGATGGGCTCGACACCCAGGAACGTCACGCGCGCGGCGTCGGGCTGCGAGGTGATGCCCGCGGCGGTGAAATGCGCCCGCAGGTGTTCGCGCACCCGCTCCAGCTCGTCGCTCACCGGCGGTTCACCGTCCGGCCGGTCCGACGCTGAGGTTCACCCCGGACTTGGCGTCGAACACCACCACCTTGCCGGCGTCGAGGGCCAGCTCGATGGGCTGCCCACCGGCCGCCTTGGACGCGGCGGGAACCCGTGCCACCAGTTCGGTTTCACCGGACGTCCCGGCCGGCTCGTTCGGGGTGAAGTACAGGTACTTGTCGGCGCCCAGCGATTCGACGAGGTCGACGCGGGCCCCGAACGTGACCGCCCGCCCGCGCTGGGCATCATCGAGCAATCCGGCATCGCCGAGATGTTCGGGACGCACCCCGATGACCACGTCGCCGCCGGCCGGCGCCGGATGCTTGCCGATCGCGTCGCGAGTCGCCGCGTCGAGCGGGACCTCACCGAACGGCAGTCGCGCGCCGGCCGCAGTCAGGGTGCCGGGGAAGAAGTTCATCGCCGGCGAGCCGACGAACCCGGCGACGAACAGGTTGGCGGGCCGCTCATAGAGCTCGTCGGGAGTGCCGATCTGCTGCGCGATTCCGCCATGCATCACCACCACCCGGTCTCCGAGCGTCATCGCCTCGGTCTGGTCGTGGGTGACGTAGACGGTGGTGGTGCCCAGCCGCCGCTGCAGCCGGGCGATCTCGCTGCGCATCTGCACCCGCAGCTTGGCGTCCAGGTTCGACAGCGGCTCGTCCATCAGGAATGCCTTGGGGTGCCGCACGATCGCTCGCCCCATGGCCACGCGCTGACGCTGCCCACCGGACAGCTGCGACGGCTTGCGGTCCAGAAAATCGGTCAAATCAAGGATTTTGGCGACTTCGGCCACCTTCTCGGCGATCTGCGCCTTCTTCATCTTGGCCAGGGTCAACGGGAACGCGATGTTGCCCCGCACCGTCATGTGCGGGTAAAGGGCGTAGGACTGGAACACCATGGCGATGTCGCGGTCCTTGGGGGCGCGCTCGTTGACGCGTTCGCCGCCGATCCGCAACTCCCCCGACGAGATCTCCTCCAGGCCGGCGATCATGTTCAGCGTCGTGGATTTTCCGCAGCCCGACGGACCCACCAGGATGATGAACTCGCCGTCGGCGATGCTCAGCGACAGATCGTTGACCGCCACGGCGCCGTCGGGGTAGCTCTTGGTGACGTGCGAGAGTTCGATCTCTGCCATCGGCCTATCCCTTCACCGCACCGGAGGTCAGTCCGGCCACGATCCGTCGCTGGAAGATTAGAACAAAGATGATGATCGGCACCGTGATCACCATCGCGCCCGCGGCGATGGAACCGGTCGGCTCCTCGAATTGCGAACTGCCGGTGAAGTTGGCGATCGCCACCGGCGCCGTGACCGAGGCTTTGGTCGCCGTCAGCGACAACGCCAGCAGCAGGTCGTTCCAGGCGAAGATGAACACCAGGATCGCCGCGGTGACGATGCCCGGCGCCGCCAGCGGCGCGATCACCTTGCGGAACGCCTGGCCGGGGGTGGCGCCGTCCATCTTGGCGGCCTTCTCCAGGTCCCACGGAATCTCTTGGAAGAACGCCGACAGGGTGTAGATCGCCAACGGAAGCGCGAAGGTGATGTAGGGGATGATCAGCCCCGGCCAGGTGTCGAATAGCCCGGTCGCCCGCTCGATGTTGAAAATCGGTGTGACCAGCGATATCTGGGGGAACATCGCGATCAGCAGTGCGGCCCCGACCAGCAGCCGCTTGCCGGGGAAGTCCAGCCGCGCCACCGCGTAGGCGGCCATTGCGCCGATCACCACCGCGATCACCGTGGTGATCAGCCCGATGCCCACCGAGTTGACCAGCGCCGAGCCGAACACGTCCCCGGCGAAGATGCCGCGGTAGTTGTCCAAGGTCACCGACGACGGAATCAGTTTGCCGTCCTTCACCGTCGAAGTCGGCTTGAGCGACAGCGACAGGATCCACAACACCGGCACCAGTGCGTAGACCACCACCGCCACATCGATGATCAGCCAGGCCGCGCGGCGGCGAACATCGGTCATTTCTGGTCCGATCCCGGCGCCGCGGCGCCGAACACCTTGACGAACACCCAAGCGATCAACGCGACACAAACGAAGATCAGCACCGAGATCGCCGAACCCAACCCCACATTGAAGCCCTTGAACAGGTTGTCGTAGCCCAGGATCGACACCGAACCGGTGTTGTTGGAGCCGTTGGTGAGCACGTAGATGTTGTCGAAGATCCGGAACGCGTCCAGGGTGCGGAACAACAGGGCCACCAGGATGGCGGGTTTCATCATCGGCAGGATGACCTTGACCAGGCGCCGCCAGGCGCCCGCGCCGTCGACCTGCGCCGCCTTGAGCAGGTCCTCGGGCACCAACGCCAACCCGGCCAACAGCAGCAGCGCCATGAACGGCGTCGTCTTCCACACCTCGGCCAGCACCACGATGCCCAGCGACGGGAGCTGATGGGTCAGCGGCGCGCTGCCGGCCGGCAGCAGGTTCGCCAGGTAGCCGGTGCCCGGAGTCCAGGCGTAGTACCAGCTGTAGGCGGCGGCCACCGTGACGATGCCGTAGGGCACCAGCACCGCGGTGCGCACCATCCCCTTGGCGAACAGGCTGCGGTGCATCACCAGCGCCAGCCCCAGCCCCAGCACGAATTCGATGGCCACCGAGACGACGGTGATACCCAGCGTCACCGCGAAGGCGGTCCACCAGTAGGAGTCGGCCAAGGTGGTCTGGTAGTTGGCCAAGCCGACGAACGCGGTGTCATCCGGCGTGGCCAGGTTGTAGCGCAGCAGGCTCAACCAGATCGCGTAGCCGATCGGGTAGGCCGTCACCGCCAGCATCAGGATCACCGCCGGGGCGACGAGCACGAGGGCCAGCCGGCGCTGTGACCTCTCGTCGGCGTGCGCGGTCACGGGATCAACCCCTTGCCGTCGATGGCCTTTTGCACCTGCACGGCAAGCTCGTCGGCGGTGCGCTCCGGGTCGATCGCGGTGATCGGTGCCAGCGTCGCCGAGATGCGGGTGGACACCGCCTGATAGACCGGTGTGGCCGGGCGCACCGCGGCGTGGGTGAGTTGGTCGCGAATCAGGTTGTGGTGCGGGTACTTCTGCTGAAATTGCGGGTCGGAGTACACCGAGGCGCGCACCGCGGGCAGGCCGCCCTCGATCGCGACATATTTCTGGTTGGCCGCGTCGCGCAGGCAACGCACCGCCTCGAACGCCTCCGCGCGATGACGGCTGGTCCTGGCCACCGCCAGGTTCAGCCCGCCCAGGGTCACCTTGGCCGGATGGCCCGGGAAGACTGCCGGATACGGCGCGAATCCGAGCACCTGGCGGCTGGCCTCGTAGGCGATCCGGTACTGCTCGTCGCTGGGCGCGAACGAGCCCACACCGTTGATGCTGCCGGCCAGATCCGGCCGCCGGTCCAGCGGCAGGAACCCCACGCCGCCCTTGACCGCGTTCTCCAGCATGGACGGCAGCACGAACGGCCAGTTGACCTCCAGTGCCGCCTTGCCCTGCTCGAACGCCAGCCGAGCGGTGCCCTCGTCACTCTGGGTGATCGACGGATCAGCACCCGGCGCCCTCGCCACCGCCTGCATGATCCGCAGTGCGGCGACGGTGGCGGCCCGGTGTTCGGCGGTGTCGGTCAGGGTGACCGTCTTGCCGTCGTCGTCGAGCACGCGGCCCCCGGCGCTGGCCAGCAGGGTGTTGAACCACACCACCAGGCCCTCATATTGCTTGGCCTGCACCGCGATCCAGCTCGGCTCGCCGGCGGTGTGCAACCGCACCGCCTCGGCGACCATCCCGTCCCAGGTCGCCGGGGCAGTGCTCATCAGATCTGGTCGGTACCAGAGCAATTGGGTATTGGTGATGAGCGGGGCGGCATAGAGCCGGTCTCGCCAGCGGGCGGTCGCCAGCGGCCCCGGCAGGGTGTCGTCTGCGACATCGGCTTCGGCTTTTCCGGCCGGGTCGGCCGACAGCGGCAGCGCCCAGCCGGCCTCGGCGAACTCGGCGGTCCACACCACATCCAGGCCCATCACGTCCAGCGTGCGGTCGTTCCCGGTGAGCCGACGGGCCAATTGCAGGCGCTGGTCGTCGGCGGCTCTCGGCAGGCTGAACTGCTGAATCCGGTAGCGTCCACCGGTCTGTTCGGTACAGCGCGCGGCGATGGCCCGGAAGGTGGCCGTGTCGTTGGCCGGGGTGTACACACTGATCACCAGGCCGTCACCGGCGTGTCCGGCCGAGCCGCAGGCCGCTCCCGCCGAGGCGACGCTCAGCGCCGCCAGCGCGGCCGCGCCCAGCCGCCGTACGCGACCGCGCCGACTCGCCACCCCACCCGCCTCCCGTTGCCGCTTCGTGCCACGACGGTAAGGCCGCCCGGCCGCGCTACGCAACAACGCGAAGTCAGAGCGTCAGCTTCGCCAACAGGTCCCGGCCCTGCTCGGCGCTCTGCGGGTCACACAGCACGTCGTAGCGCCCCGCCACCAATTGCATGGTCGAGCTGAAATCCCTTGTGCCGCGGGCCATCGCGTAGGGCACCGACGAGGTGATCAGACCGAAGAAGACGCCGGCGATCAAACCGGTCACCAATGCCTGGGTGGGGTTGGCACTGAAGATGCCCAGCACCAGGCCGATGAACAGGCCCAGCCACGCCCCGGTCAGCACCCCGCCGCCGAGCACCTTGGGCCAGGTGAGCCGACCGGTGACCCGTTCGACCTGCATCAGGTCGACACCGACGATGGTCACCTGGTGCACCGGAAACTGTTGATCGGACAGGTAGTCCACCGCGCGCTGCGCCTCGGCGTAGGTGGGATATGCCCCGATCGGCCAGCCTTTGGGCGGCGTGGGCAGCCGGGCCGCGTCACGCCGGCCCGAGGCTGCCGCCCCACCGAGCGGATCGGGGGTCTGTCCGGACTGAAAAGGGCTGGTCATGGGATTTCTCTCTCCTCGCACCGGGAAGCGACTGTCGGACAACAGGCCGGTCCCGGCGAATCCGCTAGGTTGAACAGCATGACAGCTCCCGGCGAGGATTCTGGCGAGAATCCACGAGCCAATGCCGATCAACCCTGGGCTGCGCCGGGCCCGTCCGGGCCTGAACAGGGCGGCTGGCCCTATCCGTCGGGCTTCGATGGTTATTCTCCTCCGCCACCGAATTACCCGCCGAGCGGCTACCCTCCGCCTCCACCGCCCGGCGGCTACCCACCGCCCCCGCCGGCAGGCGGCTATCCGGCTCAGCCGCGCTACGACGCACCGCCCGGCGGCTATCCGCCGCCGCCGGGTTACGGCGCACCGGGCGACTACCCGGGCTTCGGCGCACCCGGCTACCCCACCGGCTACGGCACACCACCGGGCTACCCGCCGGGCGGCTACGGCACGCCGTATCCGGGCGGCTACTTCAATCCGGGCCAGCCGCAGAAGACCAACGTCTTGGCGGTCAGCTCCCTGGTGGTCGCCTTGCTCGGCCTACTGTTCTGGCCGCTGGGGATCGTCGGCGTGGTGCTGGGTGTCGTCGCGCTCAGCCAGATCAAGCGGACCGGTGAGGCCGGCCATGGCATGGCGGTGGCCGGCACCGCCGTCGGCGCTGTCGCGGTCGTGCTCTCGTTCATCCTCGCGATGGTCGCGCTGCACTGACGGCCTTGATGCCGGCCGTCCTTCAGGCTGGCGGCTCGAACGGCGGTGCCTCCCGGCGCATTCCGGCCGCGCGGCCCTTGCCGGCCACCACCAATGCCATCTTGCGGCTGGCCTCGTCGAGCATCTCGTCGCCGAGCATCACCGCGCCGCGGGCGCCGCCGGCGTGCGAGGTGTGCCAGGCGTAGGCCTCCAGGATCAGCTCGGCATGGTCATACTCGGCCTGCCTGGGACTGAAGATCTCGTTGCCCGCCGCGATCTGGTCGGGGTGCAGCACCCATTTGCCGTCAAACCCGAGGGCGGCCGAACGCCCGGCCACCCGCCGGAACGCCTCGACGTCGCGGACCTTCAGATAGGGGCCGTCGACGGCGGCGATCCCGTGGGCGCGCGCGGCGACCAGGATCGTCATCAGCACATGGTGGTAGGCGTCTCCTTCGGTGTAACCCTCGGGCTGCTCGCCGACCTCCAGGGTGCGGGTGTTGAGGCTGGCCATCAGGTCGGCCGGACCGAGCACCAGCGCCTGCACGCGGGGCGCGGCGGCGATGGCGTTGATGTTGGTCAGGCCGCGGGCGTCCTCGATCTGGGCGTCGATGCCGATCTGCCCGACCGGCAGGTCGTGCACCGTCTCCAACTGGGTCAACAGCAGGTCGAGGGCCTGCACGTGGGAGGCGTCGGACACCTTGGGCAACACCACCACATCCAGGCGGGACCCGGCGACGCCGACGGCCGAGACCACCTCGATCAGATCCGCGTGGGTCCACGGCGTGGTCCAGTCGTTGACCCGCACGCCCAGCAACGGCGCCGTCCAGCCTGGTGCGGTGAGCGCTTCGGCCACTCGGGTCCGAGCCTGCTCCTTGGCGGCCGGGGCAACGGCGTCCTCCAAATCGAGGAAGATCTCGTCGGCGGGCAGACCCTTGGCCTTGTCGATCATCTTCTGACTGCTGCCGGGCACCGACAGGCAGGTACGGCGGGGGCGATATGCGTTGGTCACCTAAACACTCCTACCCTTTCAACCATGGCGTCGAGCAACAGGGTTTACGCAGCGCGGCTCGCGCGGATGCTGGTGCTGGGCCCGTTCGGCGAATCCGTTGGCCGGGTGCGCGATGTGGTGCTCAGTCTCAGCATCGTGCGTCAGCAGCCGCGTGTGTTGGGACTCGTCGTCGAATTGCCCACCCGCAGACGCATTTTCGTCCCGATTCTGCGGGTCGCGGCGATCGAGCCCAACGCGGTGACGCTCAACACCGGAACGGTGTCACTGCGCAAGTTCGATCAGCGGCCCGGTGAGGTGCTGGCGCTGGGGCAGGTTCTCGACACCAAGGTCCGCGTCACCGATCCCGAGCTGCCGGAGTTGGCCGACGTCGACGTGACGATCACCGACCTGGCCATCGAGCAGAGCCGCACGCGCGACTGGCTGGTGACGCGGATCGCGGTGCGGCACTCCCGACGGCTGGGCCGGCGCGCCGCCGTACACATCGTGGACTGGCGCAACGTGCAGGGCCTGACCCCCTCCGCTCTGGCCATGCCCGGACAGGGCGTGGCCCAGCTGCTGCAGCAATTCGAGGGCTGGCGGCCGATCGAGGTGGCCGACGCGATCCGCGAGCTGCCGCCCAAGCGCCGCTACGAGGTGATCAACGCGCTGGACAACGCGCGACTGGCCGACATCCTGCAGGAACTCCCGGAAGAGCGCCAGACCGTCGTGCTGGGTCAGCTGGGCACCGAACGCGCCGCCGATGTCTTGGAGGAAATGGATCCCGACGACGCCGCCGACCTGCTGGGGGCGATGAACCCGACCGAGGCCGAGGCGCTGCTGGCGCGGATGGACCCGGACGATTCCGATCCGGTGCGCCGCCTGCTGGAGCACTCCCCCGACACCGCGGGCGGGTTGATGACGTCCAACCCGGTGGTGCTGACCGCCGACACCTCGGTCGCCGAGGCGCTGGCCCGGGTCCGGGACCCCGACCTGACCCCGGCGCTGTCGTCGCTGGTGTTCGTCACCCGGGCGCCTACGGCCACGCCGACCGGCCACTACCTGGGCTGTGTTCCGCTGCAGCGGTTGCTGCGGGTGCCACCGGCCGAACTCATCGGCGGATTCGTCGACTCCGACCTGCCGGTGCTGAACCCGGAGGTGTCGCTGGCGGAGCTGACCCGCTACTTCGCCGCCTACAATCTGGTCTGCGGGCCGGTGCTCGACGAACAGAATCACCTGCTGGGCGCGGTGACGGTCGACGACGTGCTGGACCACCTGCTGCCGCGCGACTGGCGCGAAACCCCCGAGCCGGACCTGGGGCCGAAACTCGCCGGGAGGCCGTCATGACCGACCGCTCGTCATCGCAGCGGCTCTCCACCCCGCGCACCTCACGGCTGCCCGGCCTGCGGATGGACCCGGATGCGCTGGGCCGGTTCACCGAGGGGGTGGCACGGTTCTTCGGCACCGGGCGCTACCTGGCCATTCAGACCGTGCTGGTGGTGGGCTGGATTCTGCTGAACGTCTACGCGGTCAGTCTGAAGTGGGACCCCTACCCGTTCATCCTGCTCAACCTGGCGTTCTCCACCCAGGCCGCCTACGCCGCACCGCTGATCCTGCTGGCCCAGAACCGGCAGGAGAACCGTGACCGGGTCAGCCTCGACGAAGACCGCCGCCGCGCCGCGCAGACCAAGGCCGACACCGAGTACCTGGCCCGCGAACTGGCGTCGTTGCGGTTGGCGGTCGGCGAGGTCGCCACCCGCGATTACCTGCACCACGAGCTCGAGCGGGTCCGGGAATTGCTCGAGGAGATGCGGCCCGAGTCCGACCTGGCCGGCCCGGAGTCCGCACCCGCCCGCTCGGCTCTACCGCGTGACGGACGGGCATAACCGACACCAGCGAGACCGGTGTTAGGTATGGTGACCTAGTTCACGAAGCGGAAGCGGCTTCACCCAGGCGTTTCCGAGGCTTTTCCAACGCCTTTCCGAGGCGGACAAGGGGCGGTCGAGTGCCTACAGGGGGCGGTGCAGCCGAGCACCTGTCCCGCGCGGCCAGATGGCGGCGGGCAGCCCGTGCTGCGCTGCGCCCCGCGTTCGGCCTGGCGTTCATCACCCCGTTGGTGTTCGCCGGTGCCGTGGGTGCAACGCCGCGCTCCCCGTCGAGCTCGCTCCCCCTGCGCAACGCCGCGGTGACCCCGCTGGCGGCGGTGCACACTTCATCCCCCGGGTCCTCCGGGCGCTCGTCGGGTCCAGCCGTCGTCGCGGTGCAGCGTGCCCAGCCGAACGTGCGCGTGGCGGCGGGCGCCCCGGCGGCGCCGCCGGCGGCCGTCGTCTACGCGCCGGGCACCCTGGGCATCCCCAAGACGGCGCTGGCGGCCTACCGCAACGCCGAACATCAGATGTCGGTCGCCGCCCCCGAATGTGGGATCAGCTGGAATCTGCTGGCCGGGATCGGCCGCATCGAGTCGGCGCATGCCAACGGCGGCGCCACTGACGCGCGCGGCACCGCGCTGCAGCCGATCTACGGACCGGCGCTGGACGGGACGCTGCCGGGCAACGAGGTCATCGTGGCCAGCAGTGCTCCCGGACGAGTCGTCTACGCCCGCGCCATGGGGCCGATGCAGTTTCTGCCGGGAACCTGGTCGCGCTACGCCGCCGACGGTGACGGCGACGGCCGCGCCGACCCGCAGAACGTCTACGACGCGACGCTGGCGGCAGCGCGGTACCTGTGCAGCGGCGGACTCAACCTGCGCGAGCAGTCGCATGTCCTGACCGCGATCCTGCGCTACAACAACTCGATGGCTTATGCCGAGAACGTGATGGGCTGGGCGGCGGCCTACGCCACCGGGGTGGCGCCGGTGGATCTGCCGCCGATCATCGGTCCGGCGCCGCCGATCGCGGACCTGCACCTCGAGCACCTGGGACACCCGGAGGGCCTCGGGCCGGAATCGTTCAGCATGCACGGGATGTCGCCGATCCAGCAGACCGCCGGATCCTCCCTGATCGACCTGGGTCAGCCGAGCATGGAGAACCAGCTGGCCAACGTGCCCTGGCTCCCGCCGTGGATGGCCTCCCCCGAGCAGCGGCAGCAACAACAGCTGCCGCGTCCCTCGGCGGCGTGCCGGATGATCTGCCTGGAGCCGCAGGCCGGCACCACCCCGGCGGGACCACCCAATGCCGTCCCACCGGCACCTTTCGGTCCCCCGGACGCGCCGCAGCCGGCGCCCGCGCCGATGCCGGCCGACGCCGTCCCGCCCGCCCCGATGGCCGCCGACGAACCACCCGCACCCCAGGCCCAGGCCCCCGCGGTCGCGGCTCCGCCCGTTCCCGCGGGCACGCCCCCGGAAGCGCCGCAGGCCGGCCCGCCGGCCTGACCGAGATCGCGGTGAGGGGCTGTCGCCCACTGGCCTAGACTCGTCTTCGATGTCCAAGACACAAGACGACACCGCCGCCCTGCACGACGCGATCTACGCCGCACTGGGCACCGTGTTGGACCCCGACATTCAGCGCCCGATCACCGACCTGGGCATGGTCAAGAGCATCGAGATCGCTGACGATCACAGCGTGCACGTCACGATCTACCTGACGATCGCCGGCTGCCCGATGAAGACCGAGATCACCAACATGGTGACCCGGGCGGTCAGCGACGTGCCCGGCACCGGCCCGGTCAAGGTCACGCTGGACGTGTTCAGCGACGAGCAGCGCGCCGAGCTGCGCAAACAGCTGCGCGGCGACGCCAAGGAGCCGGTCATCCCGTTCGCCCAACCGGGCTCGCTGACCAAGGTGTACGCGATCGCCTCGGGCAAGGGCGGGGTCGGAAAGTCCAGTGTCACGGTCAATCTCGCCGTGGCGCTGGCCGAGCGCGGCCTGTCGGTCGGGGTGCTCGACGCCGACATCTACGGCCACTCGGTGCCGCGGATGATGGGCGTCACGGCGCTGCCCACGCAGGTCGACTCGATGATCATGCCGCCGATCGGCTACGGCGTGAAGGTGATCTCGATCGCGATGTTCACTAAGGGCAATACCCCGGTGGTCTGGCGCGGCCCGATGCTGCACCGTGCATTGCAGCAGTTCCTCGCCGACGTCTACTGGGGCGACCTGGATGTGCTGCTGCTCGACCTGCCGCCGGGCACCGGCGACATCGCGATCTCGGTGGCCCAGTTGGTCCCGCCGGCCGAGATTCTGGTGGTGACCACTCCGCAGCAGGCGGCCGCCGAGGTGGCCGAGCGTGCCGGGGCGATCGCCCTGCAGACCCGCCAGCAGGTCGTCGGCGTGGTGGAGAACATGGCCGGGCTGGCGCTGCCCGACGGATCTACCATGCACCTGTTCGGCGAGGGCGGCGGCGAGCGGGTCGCCGAGCGGCTGACCCGGGCGATGGGCCGCGACGTGCCGCTGCTGGGTCAGGTGCCGATCGACAGTGAGATGGTGACCGGCGGCGACTCCGGCTCCCCGGTGGTGCTCCAGCCGGACTCGGTAGCCGGCAAGGAGCTGCGCCGGATCGCCGATCAGCTGGCCACCCGCGGACGCGGGCTGGTCGGGATGTCGCTGGGACTGAACACCGGCAACACCCAGCGCTGAAGGGCTACCGCCAGCGGGTCAGGTGGCGTCGGCGTCGAACGGTGCCCCGGAAGTCCCGGAAACCGGTCCGGGAGCCGCGATCGGCGCGGGTATCGCGGCGCGCGGATCCTCGGCCAGGGAGCCGACCGAGGAGAACAGCGAATCATCCCCGTCGAGCAGATGCTTGGTCAGCGCGGCCCGCGGGGTCATCCCGCGGAGCTTCTGCAGTTCGCTCAGCGGCGCGCGCAGGTCGTCGAACTCCGGGCCCATCTCGTCGCGCAGCTGATCGGTGGCGTTGGTGACGTACTCGCGGGCCTGACGCAACGCGTTCGCGGTCCAGCGGATCGCCCCCGGGAGCCGCTCCGGGCCCAGGATCACCAACCCGACCACCACGAGGACCAGCATCTCCCCCCAGCCGACATTGGCGAACATCAGCCGAACATCTAGCCGTCGCCGGTGGGGGTCACGTTCAACGTGACATTGCGCCCGTCGCGGACCACCTCGACGGGCGCTTCCTTGCCGATGGTCAACTGGCGCACCGCGACGACGAATTCGTCGGCGTTGGCGACGGTGCGGTCACCGATCTTGACCACCACGTCGTTCTCCAGGATGCCGCCCTTCTCCGCGGGGCTGCCGACCTTGACGTTGGCGATCTGCGCGCCCGAGGCGATCGCGTTGCTGACCGACCGCGCGCTCACCCCCAGCGAGGGGTGCACGATCTTGCCATCTTTGATCAGCGCTTCGGCGACCGTCTTCATCTCATTGACCGGAATCGCGAATCCCAGGCCACTGGCGCTGTCGGACAGCGACTTTCCGGCGGTGTTGATCCCGACCAGCTGCGCGTCCATGTCGATCAGCGCGCCACCGGAGTTGCCGTGGTTGATCGAGGCGTCGGTCTGCACCGCGTCGATGACGGTGTCGGTGTCGGAGTCCTCGCCCGACAGCGGCACCGGCCGGTGGACGGCACTGATGATGCCGTGGGTGACGGTGCTGCGCAGGCCCAGCGGCGCACCGGCGGCAATCACCTCGTCGCCGACCCGGATCTTGTCGGAGTCGCCGAGACGAGCCACGGACAGGTTGTCGACGTTGTCCACCTTGAGCACGGCCAGGTCGGTCTTGGGGTCGCGGCCCACCAGGTTGGCCAGCACCTCTTTGCCGTCGTTGAACACCACGGTGGTCTTGAATTTGCTGGGGTTGTTGGCCGCTTCGGAGATGACGTGGTTGTTGGTGACGATGTAGCCCTTGCCGTCGATGACCACCCCGGAGCCCTGCATGCCCTGATCGTCGCTGACCGATTCGACGGTCACCACGGAATTGGCGATGGCTTCAGCGACCTTGGCGAACCGGCCAGCCGGCTCCTCGGCGTTGCCCTTGGTCGACAAGGTCACCTTCGAGGTGGTGAACGCTTCGACGACCTGCGCGGTGGTACGCCCGACCCAGCCGCCGACCAGCCCGATGGCCAGCGCGATCGCGGCCAGGACGCCCAGCGCGCGGTAGGAGACGCGGTCACCGAACAGCACGTCGCGCACGCCGAGCCGCCCGCCCAGGTCCCCCGACGCCCGCGGCGGCGGCGCGACGATGGCGGGCGCACCCAGTCCGGCGCCCGCGGCGGGGTCACGCCACGGGTCATTGGTCTCTTCGAACTCGTCGGGCTTGCCGTTGCGTCCCAGCGCGCCGGCGTCGGCCGGATGGCGCTGCAACGAGGGACCGGCACCGAAGGGACGGCCGAAAGCCTCCTTGAGCACCGGGTCAGGCGGCAGGTCGCGCGGGGCGTACTCGCCCTGATCGCGGTATTTCTTGGGCCGCACGTCGGCGGGGATGAACGATCCGGGCACCCCGTCGGGCCGGCCGAAGGCCTTTTGGGACGCGTTGTCCACGGGAGGCCGGTAGACAGGCCGCGGCGCCAGGCGGTTACCGCCGGCGTTCTCGTTGTTGGAGCTCACCTATTCCTCTTCCGGTCCCCGTCGGCTTCCAGGCGCCGCAAGCGAAGCGCTACTGGCGCGCTGGCGCCGCATCGCATCCACCTTACCGACGTTTGCGGCGATCCTGCGGCTTGCCGTCGGCGAACCGGTTGGGCATCGGCGTCGTGGGCTCATCGGGTGGAGAGTCGGCGGGACAGTCGGGGATCTGGGACAGCAGGCCGAGCAGCGAGGAGGGAATCCGGATCGGATGCGAATCCCGCAGCGCCGACCGGGCCCGGCCCTGATACTCCACTTCGGCTGCGCAGTCGGGACACAACGACAGGTGGTGAGCGGCGCGCAGGTGGGCGTTCATCCGCAACTCGCCGTCGACGTAGGCGGCGATCGCTTCGCTGCACAGGTGCTCGGTGGATCCGAACTGGCGTGGGGCGCCGACCGGGGCGTCACTCTGCGAGGCGAATTGCGCGGGAAGCCAGGAGAACGCGCGACGGAAGACACCTCCGCGTTCCGTCACCTCCGGACTCCTTCCGTCACACGGCGATACGCCTGGCGTTCACACCGAAAATTTCCCTATAAGAATCGTCCTTATAAGAATGTAGCGCGATACGGCGCGTCCACGCGGCAACCCGAGGTGGCGGCGGCGTGACTCAGCCTGCCGCGACACCGCCGAAAGCGGCCCCGTCGCGCTGGCCGGGACGGTCGGCGAGATAGTCGCGCAGCGCCTGGCGACCCCGGTGAATGCGGCTGCGCACGGTGCCCAGCTTCACCCCCAGGGTGGCGCCGACCTCTTCGTAGGACAGTCCTTCGATGTCACACAGCACCACGGCCGCCCGGAACTCCGGGGCCAACGAGTCCAGCGCCGCCTGCAGGTCAGGATCCAGCCGTGCATCGTGGTAGATCTGCTCGGGGTCGGGCTCGTCGGCCGGGACCCGGTCGTAATCCTCGGGCAGCGCCTCCATCCGCACCCGCCCACGCCTGCGCACCATGTCCAGGAACAGGTTGGTGGTGATCCGGTGCAGCCAGCCCTCGAATGTCCCGGGCTGGTAGTTGTGCAGCGAGCGGAACACCCGGATGAAGGTCTCCTGGGTCAGATCCTCCGCGTCCTGCTGGTTACCCGACAGTCGGTAGGCCAGCCGGTACACCCGGTCGGCGTGCTGCCGCACCAATTCGTCCCACGACGGCATGGCCGCCACGTCCCCGGTGGCGTCGAACACCGCGGTGCCCTGCGGCTCCTCCGAAGGCTCCACCCATTCGGCGTCGGCGTAGCGGTCCGAGTGGGTGGTCGGGTGCGACATGGCGACCGGGGGCAGCAAAGTGGTTATGGCGACGTCCTCCGTATCCGGGCAGCCGTCAGGCGACGACAGCGTGTTATCGCGGTCAACGTGCGCCGGGCCCCTCGTATTCCGAGCGTCTCGAGGCCGGTTCCTACCTCGTTCCATGCCGCTACCGTTGCCTATCGCGGTATGTCGGCTCTGTGTCGGCCCTGAACGCCGACTGTGAACTTGTGTTCGAATACGCCGCAGGGTGCGTCGATGGATCCGGATAACAGTTCGGACACGGACTGCGTCCCGGGCGTGTCGCGCAGGCGAGCCGCTACCCCGGCGTCCCCGGGTGTGTCCTACGCTGCGCACATGGCCAGCACCGACGACACTTCCGGGCCGCAGCCGCCGCAAAGCCGCGCGGACGCCCTCCTGGCGCACGCCGAGGCCTCGATGTCCGAAGACGCGGTCCTGGCCGCCGCCCGCGACCGGGCCGGCGAGATCGGCGTCGCCTCGATCAGCGCGGCGGTGGGCGCGCTGCTGGCCCTGTTGACCAAGCTCAGTGGCGGCAAGGCCGTGGTCGAGGTCGGCACCGGGGCCGGCGTCAGCGGGCTGTGGCTGCTGTCGGGCATGGGCGAAGACGGTGTTCTGACCACCATCGACATCGAGCCCGAGCACCAGCGCACCGCCAAGCAGGCGTTCGGCGACGCCGGTATCGGGCCGTCGCGGACCCGGTTCATCAGCGGCCGCGCCCAAGAAGTCCTGACCCGTCTCGCCGACGAGTCCTACGACCTGGTTTTCGTCGACGCCGACCCGATCGACCAGCCCGGATACGTGCTGGAGGCGGTGCGGTTGCTGCGGGCCGGCGGGGTGGTGGTGCTGCACCGAGCGGCACTCGGTGGCCGGGCGGGCGACCCGACGGCCAACGACGCCGAGGTGATCGCGGTGCGCGAGGCGGCGCGGTTGATCGCCGAGGATGAGCGACTGACCCCGGCTCTGATTCCGCTAGGCGACGGCCTGTTGGCAGCCGTCCGCGACTAGTTCCCCTCTTTTTCCGCCGAGCAGTCACGAAAGCCCCCATTCCGGGCCTGAAATAGGGGCTTTCGCGACTGCTCGCGCCAAGGTGCTTGACCGAAGACTGAACGCGCGTTTAGCATACTGAACATGCGTTCAGTCGACCTGACGGCCAGCGCGAAGATTCGTGACGCGGCGATCGAGCAGTTCGGCCGGCATGGCTTCGGGGTCAGCGTGCGGGCGATTGCCGAAGCGGCCGGGGTCAGCGCCGCCCTGGTCATTCACCACTTCGGCTCCAAAGAAGGACTGCGCAGGGCCTGCGACGAGTTCGTCGCCGAGGAGATCCGCAGCGGAAAATCCGAGGCGATGCGCTCGACGGATCCGGCGACCTGGTTCGCCGCAATGGCCGAAATCGAGTCCTACGCACCAATGATGGCGTACGTGGTCCGCACCATGCAGTCCGGCGGTGAACTGGCAAATACCTTGTGGCGGCGGATGATCGACAACGCCGAGGGGTACCTCGACGAGGGTGTGCGCGCCGGCACCCTCAAACCCAGCCGCAACCCCCAGGCCAGGGCGAGATACCTGGCCATCACCAGCGGAGGCGGATTCCTCCTGTATCTGCAGATGCACGAGAACCCCACCGATCTGCGCGCCGTGTTGCGCGACTACGCCCAAGACATGGTGCTGCCCGCACTCGAGGTCTACACCGAGGGCCTGATGACCGACCGCACCATGTACGACGCCTTCCTGAAAGAACAAGGGGGACCCGATGCGATCTGACAACCGTTGGCCGGCGATCGAAATCCGCGGACTGGAAAAGAATTTCGGTGCGGTCAAGGCACTCGACGGCCTGGATATGACCGTGCACGCCGGCGAGGTCCACGGCTTTCTCGGGCCCAACGGCGCCGGCAAGTCCACCACTATCCGGATCCTGCTGGGCCTGGTCCGGGCCGATAGTGGGACGGTGCGCCTGCTCGGCGGCAACCCCTGGACCGACGCGGTCGATCTGCACCGGGAGATCGCCTACGTGCCAGGCGATGTCACATTGTGGCCGTCCCTGACCGGCGGCGAGATCATCGACCTGCTGGCCCGGATGCGCGGCGGAATCGACGAACGGCGGCGTGACGAGTTGATCGAACGCTTCGACTTGGACCCCAGCAAGAAGGCCCGCACCTACTCGAAAGGCAACCGCCAGAAGGTCTCGCTGATCTCGGCGTTCTCCTCCCAGGCCCGGCTGCTTTTGCTCGACGAGCCCAGCAGCGGACTGGATCCGTTGATGGAGAATGTATTCCAGCAGTGCGTCGCCGAGGCGAGCCGGCGCGGGGCCACCGTCCTGCTGTCCAGCCATATCCTGGCCGAGACCGAGAAACTGTGTCAGCGGGTGACGATCATCCGGGCCGGGCGCGTCATCGAGAGCGGCTCGCTGGATTCGCTGCGCCACCTGCACCGCACCTCGATTCAAGCCGACTTGGCGAGCGACCCCGGCGATCTCACCCGAATCCCGGGCGTGTCGGACGTGCACTACAACGGCACCGTGCTGCACGCGCAGGTCGACAGCGCCAGCCTCGGCGAGCTCATCGCCGCGCTCGGTGCCGCCGGCGTGCGCAGCCTCACCAGCCGCCCGCCGACCCTGGAAGAGTTGTTCTTGCGGCACTACGACACGGTGCGAGCATGACCACCGCTGTTGCCCACCAAGCACATCCGGGCTTTCGGCCGTCCGGGAACACTTCAGAGCTCTCCGGCACCGTCGGCATGCTTCGGCTCTATCTGCGCCGCGACCGCGTCGTCCTGCCACTCTGGGTGCTGCTGCTCTCATTGCCGCTGGCCGGCGTCTACATCGGCAGCATCCAGGCCATTTACCCCACCGCAGCCGACCGCGCCGGCCTGGCCGCGACAATCATGGCCAGCCCGGCCCAGCGCGCCATGTACGGGCAGGTCTACAACGACAGTCTCGGCGCGGTGGGCATCTGGAAGGCCGGGATCTTCCACCTGCTGATCGCGGTGGCGGTGATACTGACCGTCATAAGGCACACCCGCGCCGACGAGGAGACCGGCCGCACCGAGTTGATCGACTCGACCGCGGTGGGCCGCTATGCCGGGCTGACCGGCGCACTGCTGCTGGCGTCCGGCGCCTCGGTGGCCACCGGCATCATCGGCGCGGCAGGGCTGCTCACCACCGAGGTGCCGGCAGCCGGATCGTTCGCGTTCGGGGCGGCGCTGGCCTGTTCCGGGCTGGTGTTCACCGCGGTGGCGGCGGTGGCAGCGCAGCTGTCTCCGGGCGCCCGGTTCGCCCGCGGCGCCGCGTTCGGCGTGCTGGCCGCCGCCTTCACGCTGCGCGCGGTCGGTGACGCCGGCTCCGGCGCGCTGTCGTGGCTCTCACCGCTCGGCTGGTCACTACAGGTCCGGCCCTACGCGGGTGAGCGCTGGTGGGTGCTGCTGCTGCATCTGACGGCGGCGGCCGCCCTCACCGGGTTGGCCTACCGGCTCGCCGCCCGTCGCGATGTCGGCGCCGGGCTGCTGGCCGATCGTCCCGGTCCGCGCCGGGCGGCGCCGGCGCTGGCCGGGGCCTTCGGTTTGGCGTGGCGGCTGGATCGCGGCGCACTGCTGCTGTGGACGACGGGCTTGGTGCTCTACGGGTTGCTGGTCGGCAGCGTGGTTCACGGCATCGGCGACGAGGTCGGCAGTGACAGCGCTCGCGACATCGTCGTCCGGTTGGGCGGGACCGCGGCACTGGAGCAGGCTTTCGTCGCGGTGGCGTTCACCATGCTGGGCATGGTCGCAGCCGCCTTCGCGGTGTCGCTGGTGTTGCGGCTGCACCAGGAGGAAGCCGCAGCGCGCGCCGAGACCCTGTTCGCCGGTTCGCTCGGGCGTGACCGTTGGCTGGCAAGCCATCTGGTGATCGCGCTGGCCGGATCGGCGCTCGCGATGCTGGCCGCCGGAGTGGTGGCCGGCACCGTCTACGGGGCTGCGGTCGGCGACGTCGGCGGAGAGCTGGCCACGGTGGTCGCCAGCGCCGCGGTGCAGTTGCCCGCGGTCTGGTTGCCCGCGGCGGTAGTGGTGGCGCTGTTCGGTCTGGCCCCGCGGTTTGCTCCCGCCGGGTGGACGGTGCTGATCGGGTTCGTCGCGCTGTATCTGCTCGGCTCGATCTCCGGCCTGCCGCAGTGGCTGCTGGACCTCGAGCCGTTCGCCCACGTCCCGTTAGTCGGCACCGGTGACTTCAGCGTCGTGCCGCTGGTGATGCTGCTGGTGCTCGACGCCGCACTGATCACCCTCGGCGGCTGGGCATTCCGCCGCCGAGACCTGAAGGCCTGAGGAGGCAGAGGTGAAAACTGTTGGCAAAGGTCTCCTTTCAGCTGCGTTAGGCCTGATCGCGTTCGGGCTGCTGCTGTTCGTGCCGGCCGGAACACTGCACTACTGGCAAGCCTGGGTGTTCCTGGCGGTGTTCGCGGTGTCCACCTGGATTCCCAGCATCTACTTGTTACGTACCAATCCGGCCGCGCTGGATCGGCGGATGCGCGTCGGACCGCTGGCGGAGACGCGGACCTTGCAGCGGGTCGTCATCACCGTCATATTCATCTGCTTCCCGGCGATGTTCGTACTGAGCGCGCTGGATCACCGACTCGGATGGTCGACGGTACCGACGCCGGTCTGCCTCTTCGGCGATGTCCTGGTGGCGACCGGGCTTGGCGTCGCGATGTTGGTGGTCGCTCAAAACGGTTATGCGGCCGCTAATGTCACTGTGGAGTCTGGCCAGACGCTGGTCTCGACAGGCTTGTACGGACTGGTGCGCCACCCGATGTACACCGGCAACGTCTTCCTGATGGCCGGGGTCCCACTCGCGCTCGACTCCTACTGGGGGCTGGTCGTCCTGCCGGTTGGACTTATCGTGCTGGTGCTGCGCATCCGGGACGAGGAGCGGTTGCTCACCGAAGAGCTCAGCGGCTACCGCGAGTACACCCGGCGGGTTCGGTACCGCTTGGTCCCCTATCTCTGGTAAACCCCGATCGGAGGACGGCTGATCGGTAACCAGTTCTGGTTCGTCTCCGGTCACGGCGAAGCATCGAACTACGTGACTACCCGTTACGAGACGTCGGCTGGCGCGGCTCCCTGCAATCCGACAAGCCGGAGATCGTCGCCGCCCTCGCCGAATTGAACCGCTGACCGCGAACACCGGAAGTACTTCCACCGTCCGACCTTCATAGGCGCCAGAAGTGGCTTACAGTCTCCTGAACATCACCTGTTAGTTCGACAGGTGTCTTCCGGGAGGACGTTCGAGTCATGCGCACACCACGGCGGAGCATCGCCACCGTCCGGCCTTCCCGCGGCGTCCGGGCGGCCGGTTTCGGCGCCGCACTGAGCGCCGCGCTGCTGGCAACCACACCGGTGCTCACCGCCGCACCCGCGCAGGCGGACTGGGACTGGGCAATCGATTTCGCCGAGCCGATGGCGGCCGCACCGGCGGCGGGCACCGACCTGGGCAGCCTGATGACGATTGCCCAGGCCTGGGTGGACCAACTCGATCCGTCGACCCACACGCTGTTGTCCGGCGTGATCGACGCGGTGTCGGGGTGGGCGGGGCCGGGCCAGGCCTTCGACCTTGCCGCCTGGTTCGACCAACTCTTCTACGCCCCGCTGCACGCCGGCCTGCAGGAGTGGCTCGCCGGCCCGTTCGGAGAGTTCAGCGCCGTCCTGATCAACGCACCGTTCGTCATGCTGTTCGGCCGCGACCTGATCGGCGACGGCATCGACGGCTTCGACGGCGCCAACACCAGCGTGTTCGGACAGTGGGGCGGGTTCGGCGACGCCGGCGACGGCGGATTCCTGTTCGGCAATGGCGGAGCCGGTGTCGACGGGGCGGGCGGTGCCGGCGGCCCCGGTGGTCAGGCCGGGTTCTTCGGCCACGGCGGGGCAGGCGGCCTCGGCGCTGACGGCGGCGCCGGCGGTGACGGCGGGGCCGGCGGCTGGTTCATGGGAATCGGGGGCAGCGGCGGTACCGGCGGGGCGGGCGGCGCCGGCGGCGACGGCGGCGTGGGCGGGTTGTTGTTCGGCCGCGGCGGCGACGGCGGATTCGGCGGCGAGGGCGGTGCCGGCGGCTTCGGCGGCGCGGGTGGCTGGCTGGGCGCCGCGGGCATCAGCGCGTCGCCCTACGTCGAGGACACCCGGTGGGTGACCTACGAGGACGGGACCAGCCTGCGGGTCTATCCGACCGACACCGGCCGAGCCCAGGCCGGTGAGCCCGGCACCATGCGCCAGGGCGAGCAGGCCTGGTCGGAGGTGGTCAAACGCGACCCGGACGCCAATACGCCCGGGATGCGGGAACAGTTCCTGTGCCACTGGCAGTTTGCCGAGTTCATCCAGCCCGGCAAGACCAGTTGGAACCTGGAGCCGTGGCGCCCGGTGGTCAGCACCTTGAGCCTGTTGGCCAACGGCTGCAATGCCGGCGGCGCCGAGGAACCGTTCTAGCCCTGGCGGCGATCGTCTAGTGTCTTGAGTTATTAATTCGTGTGCAGTAGTTGGCGACCGATTCAAGGATCTGGTCGGCGGTTTTGGTCCACACGTAGGGCTTGGGATTGTCGTTCCAGTGCTCGATCCAGTCGCGGATGTCGGCGTTGAGTTGACGCACCGAGGTGTGGGTGCCGCGGCGCAGTTTCTTGGTGGTTAGTTCGGCGAACCAGCGTTCGACGAGGTTGAGCCACGACGAGCTGGTCGGGGTGAAGTGCAAGACGAATCTGGGATGGTTGATCAGCCAGCGCTTCACCGCCGGGGTCTTGTGGGTGGAGGCATTGTCGAGCACGACGTGACAGTCCAGATCTGCGGGGACCTCGGCGTCGATCTTCTTGAGAAACGCCAGGAACTCCTGTGACCGGTGTCGGGCATGTAGGGATCCGATCACCTTTCCGGTGGCCAGATCGAGGGCGGCGTACAAGCTGGACGTGCCGTGCCGGACGTAGTCGTGAGTGGCGCGCGCCGGCGTGCCTGGCAGCATTGGGAAGATCGGCGCGGTGCGGTTGAGCGCTTGGATCTGGGTCTTCTCGTCCACGCACAGCACCATGGCGCGATCCGGCGGATCCAGGTAAAGCCCGACGATGTCGCGGACCTTCGCCACGAACAGCGGATCCTTGGACAGTTTCCACGAATCCTGCTTGTGGGGAGCTAATCCGAACGCCCGCCACACCCGTGAGACCATCGACTGGCTAAGACCCAGGTGCTCGGCCATGGAGCGCGTCGACCAGTGGGTGGCACCCGGCGGAGTGGTCTCCAACGTCGCGGTGATCAACGCCTCGATCTGATCGTCACCGACCACCCGCGGCCGTCCCGGACGTGGCTCATCGAGCAGCCCATCACAGCGCCTCTCAGCAAATCTATTGCGCCACTTGCGAATCGTGCCGCGCGTGAGCTCCAGGCGATCGGCCACCTCGACGTTGTTGCCGCCATCGGCGCACGCGAGCACGATCCGCGCTCGCAGAGCCAGTCCGGCCGCACTGTTGCGTCGTCGAACCCAACCCTCCAGCTCGGCGCGTTCGTCATCGGTCAACACGATCTTGACAGCATGCGGAGAAGGCACCCCCCATACTAACTAGAGGATGCGAATTAACGACTCAAGACACTAGATCCAGACGCCCTTGCCGACCGCGACCACGCCGCCGGCGCTGATCGAGAACCGCTCGCGGTCCTTCTCCAAGTCGACGCCGATCATCTCACCGGGGCCGACCACCACGTTCTTGTCCAAGATCGCGTGCCGTACCACCGCGCCGCGCCCGACCCGCGTCCCGGGCATGATGACGCTGTCCTCCACGATCGCGCCGTCGTCGATCACGACGTTCGACGACAGCACCGAATTGCGCACCGAGCCGGCCGAGATGACACTGCCCGCGCCCACCACCGACTCCTGCGCCGTCCCACCGTTGACGAACTTCGCCGGCGCCAGGTTCTCCGTCGCGCCGCGGATCGGCCAGCGATTGTTGTACAGGTTGAAGATCGGATGCGCCGACACCAGGTCCATGTGGGCGTCGTAGAACGCGTCCAGGGTTCCGACGTCGCGCCAGTAGCCGCGGTCGCGTTCGGTGGCTCCGGGCACCTCGTTGACGGAGAAGTCGTAGACCGCGGCCATCCCGTCGGCGACCAAGCGCGGGATGATGTCGCCGCCCATGTCGTGGTCGGAGTGGTCATCGTCGGCGTCGGCACGGATCGCGTCGATCAGCACCTTGGTGGTGAAGATGTAGTTGCCCATCGAGACATAGGTGCTCTCCGGATCGTCGGGCGTGCCGGGCGGATTCGCCGGCTTCTCCAGAAAACCCCGGATCCACCCGGAGTCGTCGGCGTCGATGCAGCCGAACGATGACGCCTCGGCCCGCGGCACCCGGACCCCGGCGACCGTGGCGCCGGCCCCGCTGTCGATGTGGAAGCGCACCATCTGTTCGGGGTCCATCCGGTACACGTGGTCCGCCCCGAAAACCACGATGTAGTCCGGGTCTTCGTCGAAGATCAGGTTCAGCGACTGGTAGATGGCATCCGCGGAGCCGGTGTACCAGCGCGGCCCGAGCCGCTGCTGGGCGGGCACCGGGGTGATGTACTCCCCGGCCAGGCCGCTCAGGCGCCAGTTCTGCGAGATGTGCCGGTCCAGCGAATGCGACTTGTACTGTGTCAGAACACAGATTCGCAGGTAGCGCGCGTTGACCAGATTCGACAGCACGAAATCGATCAGCCGGTAGGCGCCCCCGAAGGGAACCGCCGGCTTGGCGCGGTCCGCGGTCAGCGGGTGTAGCCGCTTGCCTTCCCCCCCGGCCAGGACGATGCCCAGCACGTGCGGCAATTCCCTCATGCCACCAAACCTATCGGCCGCTTCGGCACCCTGCCAGCCGGACAGCACGATTGGCGAAGCTTCTCACAGGTTGCCGGTCGTTCGCCGCGCGCCCGGCCGCCCGCGACCGCTGCCGTGCGGGTTATGCGGGTAGCGATGCTGACCCGGGAATATCCCCCGGAGATCTACGGTGGCGCGGGCGTGCATGTCACGAACCTGGTCGAAGCGCTGCGGCGGTTGTGTCACGTCGACGTGCATTGCATGGGGGCGCCGCGGCCGGGCGCGCAGGCGCATCAGCCGGATCCGGCGCTGCGAGATGCGAATCCGGCACTGGGGACACTGTCGGCCGACCTGACGATGGCCGACACCGTCGGCACGGCCGACGTCGCGCACTCGCACACCTGGTACACCGCCTTGGCGGGCCGTCTGGCGGCCTTGCTGCACGACATCCCGCATGTGCTGACCGCGCATTCGCTGGAGCCGCTGCGGCCCTGGAAAGCCGAGCAGCTGGGCGCCGGCTACCGGGTGTCGTCGTGGGCCGAACAGCTGGGAACCACGGCCGCCGACGCCGTGATCGCCGTCAGTTCGGCGATGCGCGAGGACCTGCTGCGGGTCTATCCGGAGCTGCGACCCGACCGGGTGCATGTCGTCTACAGCGGCATCGACACCGACGTGTGGTGTCCGCAGCAGGCCGGATCCGACTCCTCGATGCTGGCTGATCTCGGCGTCGATCCGGACCGGCCCATGGTGGCGTTCGTCGGACGGATCACCCGGCAGAAGGGGGTGGCTCATCTGGTGGCCGCCGCGCACCGGTTTCACCCGGAAGCCCAGCTGGTGTTGTGTGCCGGCGCTCCCGACACACCGGAGATCGCCGCCGAGATGAGCGCCGCGGTCAGCGAGCTCGCCGCGGCCCGCAGCGGGGTGTTCTGGATCCAGGAAACCCTGCCCGCGCGGCAGATCCGCGAATTACTTTCGGCAGCAACGGTGTTCGTCTGCCCGTCGATCTATGAGCCGTTGGGCATCGTCAACCTCGAGGCGATGGCCTGCGCCACGGCGGTGGTGGCCTCCGACGTTGGCGGCATACCGGAGGTGGTGCGCGACGGCGTCACCGGTTCGCTGGTGCACTACGACGCCGCCGAGCCCGAGGGCTTCCGCAACGGCCTCGCCGAGGCGGTCAACGCGCTGATCAGCGACCCGGGGCGGGCACGGCGCTACGGCGACGCGGGTCGACTCCGCTGCGTCGAGGTCTTTTCGTGGTCGCGAGTGGCCGAGCAGACCCTGGCGATCTATCGACAGGTGGGCGGCTAGCCGGCCCGAAGTCAGCTCGTGACGGCCTTGAGCTCGTCGCCCAGTGCAGCGGCCTCGTCCGGAGTCAACTCGACGACCAGTCGCCCGCCACCTTCGAGGGGTACCCGCATCACGATGCCGCGCCCCTCTTTGGTCGCTTCCAGTGGACCGTCACCGGTCCGGGGCTTCATCGCCGCCATCGAGTGCTCCCTCCAGGTACCAGCCCACCGGCCGTGCCCTTGATCTGCGCCGGTTGTGCACCGCGGTCGCAGCGTCCGGCATCGAACTGCAAATTCACTCGCCCATTCTCCCCTATCGGCGACGCCGCGTGCACAAGACCCGATTCCGGAGTTGTATTTTAGTGCATCTGTGCGGTTACCGGCGGTACCCAACACGTCTGTAGATGGTCGTCAACCATGCCCGTGGCCTGCATCAATGCGTAAGCGGTGGTGGGTCCGACGAATCGGAACCCGCGACGCTTCAATTCGCGCGCCATGGCCGTCGATTCCGGCGTGACGGCCGGAATTGCCGACAGCTGCACCGGTCGGGGACGCGGCGGCGGGGCGAACGACCACAACAGCTCCGCCAAATCGGTGGATCCCAAGTCCACGGTCGCGCGCGCGTTGGCGATCGTCGCCTCGATCTTGGCCCGGTTGCGCACGATGCCGGCGTCGTCCAGCAGTCGGGCCACGTCGGCGTCGGTGTAGCGCGCGACGGTCTCGACATCGAAACCGGCGAAAGCGCGCCGGAAATTCTCCCGCTTGCGCAGAATCACCAGCCACGACAGCCCGCTCTGAAATGCCTCCAGGCTGATCCGCTCGAACAGCGCGGTGGTCTCGCGGACCGGACGCCCCCACTCCTGGTCGTGGTAGTCGCGATACAGCGCCGAGCCGTCCGACCAGCCGCACCGGACCAGGCCGTCGTCGGGCGGGCCGTCGTCGGGCGGGCCGGTCAACTCGGCCCCGAGGGGTTCCCGGCAAGGGCCTGCGCCGCGGCGAGCTGCCCGCGCAGTTGGTCGAGCTCGGCGCCGAGCCGCTCCAGCACCCAGTCGACCTCGCCGGTGTGGTAGCCGCGCAGCACCTGCGAGAACTTGACCGCCTCGACGTCGGCGCCGGTTACCCCGGAGGCCGGAAGCATGGTCGCCGTCGTCCCCCGGGGCAGCGGCGGTAGTTGCTCACCCCGGCCGAACAGCACGCTGGCCACCCCGAACAGCAGCAGCGCGGTCAGGACGAGCACGACGAGATACAGCAACACCAGTGTCACGGCATCGATAGTGCCTCATTCAGTGGCGCAGGGTGTTCATCGGCGGCCGGTCCACCAGCGACAGCGGCGTGGTGCGCGGCAGGTAGTCCAATCCCTCTGGACCGTCGGCGAAGAACTGGGTGAGCCCGACGCCGGAGTCCGGAACCCCGCAACGCGACAGCAGGGTGGCCACCACCTGCCGGCTCATCACGGCCAACTCGGCCAGCGGGCGGTTGCGGTGGGCCCGCACACCCAGGTTGACCTGAGCGATCGCGTCTAGGCCCAACCGGTCGTAGGTGTCGATTAGCAATCCGATCTCCACCCCGTAGCCGGGCGCGAACGGCACCGACGCCAGCAGCTCGCGACTGCCCGCGTATTCACCGCCCAGCGGCTGCAGCACGGCGCCCAGTTCGGGGCGCAGCGCGGTCAGCAGCGGCCGGGCGACCAGCTCGGTGACCCGGCCGCCCCCGGTGGCGTCCTCGGTGCCGTTGACCTTCAGCGGCCGCCGGTAGAAGCCCTTGACCAGGTGGACACCGTCGCCGGTGAGCAGGGGCCCGACCAGCTTGGGGACGAACATCGGGTCTGGGTCGATGAGGTCGGAGTCTACGAACACCACGATGTCGCCGCTGGTGGCCGCCAGCGACCGCCACAGCGCTTCGCCCTTGCCGGGCTGCGGGGGCACCTCGGGGACCGCCTGTTCGCGGCTGACGACGCGGGCGCCGGCGGCGATCGAGCGGATCTCGGTGTCGTCGGTCGAGCCGGAGTCCAGCACGATCAGTTCGTCGACCAGGTTGTCGACCAGCGGGGTGATGCTGTCGATGACCGATTCGATGGTCGCCTGCTCGTTCAACGCGGGCAGCACCACCGAGATGGTGCGGCCGGTCTTGGCCTTAGCCGTCAGCAGTTCGGCAACCGTCCAGTCCGGACGGCTCCAGGTGCGCCCGGCCAGCCGGGTGTCACCCAGCCCCGCGACCAGGTCGGTCATGCAAGTCCCCTTACTGTGCGGGTCGGGGCCCGCACGCCCTGGATGGATGCCACCATCTCCAGCACGCGCCGGGTCGGCCCGACCTCGTGTACCCGAAACATCCGGGCACCAGCGGCTGCCGCCAACGCGGTGGCCGCCAACGTTCCTTCCAGCCGTTCGGTCAGACCCACGCCGAGGGTCTCACCGATGAAATCTTTGTTGGAGAGCGCCATCAGCACCGGCCATCCGGTACCGACCAACTTCTCCGTGTGTCGCAACAACGCTAGCCCGTGGAAGGTGTTCTTGCCGAAATCATGGGTGGGATCGATCAGCACCCGGTCGGCCATGACCCCGGCCGCCACCGCCCGTTGCGCAGCCGCGGTGACCTCATTGATCACTGCCTCCACCACCCCGTCGACGCTGTTGCCGTAGTTCACCCGGAACGGTCGGGTTCGCGGTTGGGCGCCCCCGGTATGCGAACAGACCAGGCCCGCCCCGAATTCCGCGGCAACCGCCGGCAGGTCCGGGTCGACTCCGCCCCAGGTGTCGTTGATCAGGTCGGCGCCGGCCGCGCAGGCGCGTTTGGCCACCTCCGAGCGCCAGGTGTCGACGCTGATCAGCTGGTTCGGATAGGCGCTGCGCAGCCACTCGATGAAGGGAACCACCCGGGCGGTCTCGGTGTCGGCGTCGACGGTCTGTCCCGGCCCGGCCTTGACCCCTCCGACGTCGATGACGTCGGCACCGTCGGCCACCGCGGCATGCACCGCGGACTTGGCCGCCTCGTCGCTGAAGGTGGCGCCCGCGTCGTAGAAGGAGTCGGGGGTGCGGTTGACGATCGCCATGATCAGCGCGCGATCGGCCGCCACCGGACGACCGCAGAGGGTGGACTGCACGGTTCTATGGTGCCTGGTGACGTGTAGGCGTCAGCCTCGCGGTCGTTTGCCGGCCGCCACTTCGCCGGGATAGCCCTCGTAGAAGGGCACGTAGCCCTCGTCGCAGCCGGCCAGCACATACAGCGGGTCCTCGACGCCGCCGCCGTAGCCCTGCTCGCGCAACTCCACCTTGCGGCTCTTGAACGTGGTGGTGTGCGACATCGACTCCACCAGCCGCACGAACAGCGGGACCGCATACAGCGGCAGCCGGTCGCAGACCACCGCGGCCAGACCGCGCCCGTCGAACGTCGCGCCGTCGCGCAGCTTGACCGCGGCCATCCCGGCCCGGCCCCCGGTGTCGGGCACTTCGACGCCGTAGACCGCGCACTCCTCGACCGACTCGTCGGCACTCAAGGCGGCTTCGACCTGCGTGGTGGCGACGTTCTCGCCCTTCCACCGGAAGGTGTCGCCGAGCCGGTCGGCGAACGCGGCGTGCCCCAGGCCCTGCGGGGTCATCAGGTCGCCGGTGTTGAACCAGCAGTCGCCATCCTTGAACGCGTTGCGCACCAGCTTCTTCTCGGTGGCTTCCGGGTCGGTGTAGCCGTCGAACGGCGACATCTTGTTCACCGGGGACAGCAGCAGGCCGGGCTGCCCGGGCGGTACCCGGCGCACCCAGCCGTCGTCGCCGCGCTGCGGCTGGCCGGTGTCGGGGTCGTAGTGCACGTAGGCCAGCGGCAACGGGTAGATGCCGGCACTGCGGGGCATGTTGAACACGTTGAGGAACGCGGCGTTGCCCTCGCTGGCTCCGTAAAACTCGCAGATCCGGTTGATTCCGAACCGGCGGGCGAACTCGTCCCAGATCTCGGGTCGCAGGCCGTTGCCACAGATCACCCGGACCCGGTGGCTGCGGTCGGTCGGCTTGGGCGGCTGGTTGAGCAGGTAGCGGCAGACTTCGCCGATGTAGACGAAGGCGGTGGCCTGGTAGTCGATCACCTCGTCCCAGAACCGCGACGCCGAGAACGAGCGGCCCAGCGCCAGTGTCGCTCCGGCGTTGAGCACCGACGACACCGCGACCGTGAGCGCGTTGTTGTGGTACAGCGGCAGGCAGCAGTACAGGGTGTCATTGCCGCGCAGGCGCAGTCCGAGTCCGCCGAACGCCGCCAGCGCCCGCAACCACCGGTAATGGGTCATCACGCTGGCCTTGGGGTAGCCGGTGGTGCCCGAGGTGAAGATGTAGAAGGCAGTGTCCTTGGCCAGCACCGCCGCCACCGAGGCCGGGTTGCCGGCGGGCGCGGTGGCGGCCAGCCGCTCCAGCTCCTCGATGGTCTCCGGCCGGTCCGGCGCGCCGCTGTCGTGCACGGCATCGACCAGATCCGATTCCGCGACAAGGAGTTTGGCGTCCAGCAGGCCCAGGCTGTGCGCCAATACGTCGCCGCGCTGGTGATAGTTGACCATGCCGGCGACCGCGCCGCATTTGGCGACGGCCAGCATCATCAACACCGCGTTGGGTGAGTTGCGCAGCATGATCCCGACGACGTCGCCGTGGCCGATACCGCGGGCGGCCAGCACCGCGGCGTAGCGGTTGACGGTCTCGTTGGCCTCGCGGTAGGTCAGCCGCTGCTCGCCGAATCGGAGGAAGACCCGGTCGCCGAACTTCGCGGCGCGCTCCTGAAAGACCTTGCCGATCGACGCCTTGGAGGTGGGCCGGGCCAGCAGGCCGGTCCGCACTCCCCGCAGGATCGACGGGGCGTCGGCAACCAGCCCCGGCAACCGGGCCGCGATCTCGGTGAGTCCTACCCGGGTGACCGCGCCGGAGTTGTGATCGGACACGCTGTTCTCCCGTTTCGCCAACTCAAGGACGACTCAGCTTAGTCGACACCAGCGGTATCGGGTGCGCAGGCGGCCAACGCCGCCTCCAGCTCGTCGACCACCAGCAGCCGGTCCATCGCGCGCCGGGACACGAAGCCCGCCTCGATCAGCCCCGACAGCCAGGTCCACAGCCCGTCGTAGTGGCCGTCGGGATCCAACAGCACCACCGGTTTGTCGTGCATGCCCAAGTACCCGCCGGTCCAGGTCTCGAACAGCTCCTCCAGCGTGCCGATCCCGCCGGGCAGGGTCAGGAACGCGTCGGCACGCTCGTCCATGACCTGCTTGCGCTCCCGCATGGTGTCGGTGACGATCAGCTCGTCGGACTCCACGTCGGCCACCTCGCGGTGCAGCAGGGCCTTGGGGATCACCCCGACGGTGCGGCCGCCGTGCTGCCGGACCGCCACCGCCAGCGCTCCCATCGCCGAGACGTTGCCGCCGCCCCACACCAGCGTCCAACCCCGTTCGGCGATGGCCGCACCGACCTTGGCGGCCAGCGCCAGCAGGCCCGGATCAGTGGGGCCCGACGCGCAGTAGACGCACACCGCCCATTCGCTCGACCGCACATCCGAAAGGCTAACCGGCGACTGGCGCAGACCGTAAAATCTCCGCGATGCCGATCCGGTGGAACGTCCCCGAGCACTCGGCCGCCCTGCGTCGGCTCACCGAAGCGCTCGACGCTGACCGAAAGCGCGCCGGCGCGGTGGTGCTCGGCCCCGACGGCTGCGGAAAGTCCACCCTGGCCCGGCTGGCCGCCGAAGACCGTGCCCGGCGGCACCCGCAGACCCGCATCCGCTGGGTGATCGGCACCCCCGCGGAGCGCACCGTGCCGTTCGGCGCGCTGAGCCACCTGGTCCAGGTCGCCGAGATCGGCAAGCCCGCCGCGCTGCTGCGGGCGGCGCGGGAATCGCTGGCCGCAGGCCTTGACGGCGGCGAGTTGCTGCTGGTTGTCGACGACGCCCATCAGCTCGACATCCTCTCGGCGACGCTGGTCTACCAGCTGGCGCTGACCGGTGCGGCCCGGATGATCATCACCGGATGCGCCGACGGTGCGCCGGTGGCCCCGCCGCCCATCGCCGCGCTGTGGGGCGATGACCTGCTGGACCGTATCGACATCGCGGCACCAGACGAGGCGACCCAAGCCGGTCACGACGTCGCTGATATCGAAGCCTTCCTGACTGCGTTGCCGGGCCCCGCCCGCGCGGCGCTGGACTACCTGGCCGTTCTCGAGCCGCTGGCCTTGGCCGACCTGACCCGGCTGGCCGGCGCCGACGCGGTCGGGCAGGCCGAGGAGCTCGGGGTACTGGAGACCCGCACCCGCGGCGGCCACGGCCCGGACCCGGTCGTCTACACCGCCCACCCGCTGTTCGCCGAGCGGGCCCTGCAGGCCCTGGGCGGCCGAGACGGTCAAGCCGCCCGCCGGCTGCGCACCGAAGTGGTCGCCGTGCTGGCGGAGCGGCCGTGCGAGCACGTCGGCGAGCAGCTGCGGCTGGCGTCGCTGACCGCCGCCAGCGACGCACCGCAGCCCGCTGCGGACCTGGTGGACGCGGCGCAGCAGGCGCTGCGGCTGGGCGATCTGGAACTGGGTGAGCGGCTGGCGCGCAGCGCCTTGGACCGCTCCGATCACCTGCCGGCGCGGCTGGCGCTGGCGCACGCGCTGGGTTGGCAGGGCCGGGGACGCGAGGCCGACGCGGTGCTGTCGGCGGTCGACCCGGCCGGATTGACCGAACCGGAGCTGATGGCCTGGGCGTTGCCGCGGGCGGCGAACCAGTTCTTCATGCTGGGCGAACCCGAACGCGCCACCGCGTTTTTGGCCGCCACCCGTGGCCGCGTCGCCGGGGCCAGCCCGCGCATCACCTTGGATGCGCTCGGCGCGACGTTCGCGATGAACGCCGGCAATATCGGCCGCGCCGCCGAGGCCGCCGCCGCGGTGCTGGCCGATCCGGCCGCCGACGACATGGCGGTGGCCTGGGCCGGCAGCGCCGCGGCGCTGTGTGCGGCGCGGGCCGGACGATTCGACGACGTCGGGCCGCTGGCCCGCCGCGCGCTGGACGCCGAACATCCCGGGCTGCTGCGGTTCACCATCGGGCTGGCCGAGATCACCGTGCTGCTGATGACGGGACGGCTCACCGACGCGCGCGAACTCGCCCGACAATTCACCGATTTCGCCGAACTGGCCCAGCCCGGGCGGGCGATCGGCGAGGTGCTGGTGGCCCAGGTGCTGATCGTGGCCGGCGAATTCGACGCCGCGACACAGCTACTGGTACCGGCCACGGCCGCCCTGGAGCGCACCGGCTACTCGTGGGGCCCGCTGTCGCTGACCCTGCTGGCCACCGCGCTAGCCCGCCAGTCCGACATCGCCGGCGCGGCAAAGGCGCTGAGCCGCGCCGAGTCCCGGCACGGAACCAAGTCGGCGCTGTTCGCTCCGGAGTTGGGGGTGGCCCGCGCCTGGCAACGGGCCGGCATGCGAGACCGGCACGGCGCCATCACCGCTGCCCGAGACGCCGCCCGGATGGCCGAGCGCAGCGGCCAGTCGGCGGTGGCGCTGCAGGCCTGGCACACCGCCGTCCAGCTCGGCGATGCGCGCGCGGCCGACCCGCTGGCCCGGTTGTGCGACGAGATCGACTGCGCCCTGGGCAGAGCGGCGTTGGCTCAGGCCCGCGCGCTGGCCGGCACCTAGCCGGACAGGAACCGGCGCAGCAGCGCCGTCGCCGCACTGATCTGCTCGACCGGCACCCGCTCGTCGACGCAGTGCGCCAGATTGGGATCACCGGGGCCGTAGTTGACCGCGGGAATGCCGCGGGCGGCGAACCGGGCGACGTCGGTCCAGCCGTACTTGGCCCGTACTTGTCCGTCGGCGGCGGCCACCAGCGCGGCAGCGGCCGGCGCGGTGAGTCCCGGCAGGGCGCCGGCCGCGGAGTCGGTCCGCTCGATCACCACGTGCAGGCCGTCGAACACCTCCTGCACGTGGGTCAGCGCCTCGTGAGGCGTGCGGTCCGGGGCGAAGCGGAAGTTCACCGTGACGCTGGCGGCATCGGGGATGACGTTGCCGGCCACCCCGCCGTCGATGCGCACCGCCGACAGGCCCTCGCGGTAGACGCAGCCGTCGATGTCGATACTGCGCGGCTGGTAGGCGGCGAGCCGGTTCAGCACCGCCCCCAGTTTGTGGATCGCGTTGTCGCCCAGCCACGATCGCGCCGAGTGCGCCCGGGTACCGGCCGCGGTGATGACGACCCGCAGGGTGCCCTGACAACCGGCCTCGATGTAGCCCCCGGTGGGCTCACCGAGGATGGCGAGATCGGCCGCCAGCCAGTCCGGCAGGTTGCGTTCGATGCGGCCCAGCCCGTTGGCCGCCGCCTCGATCTCCTCGCAGTCGTAGAAGACCAGCGTCAGGTCGTGGGCGGGTTCGGTGAGGGTGGCCGCCAGGTGCAGGAAAACGGCGTCACCGGATTTCATGTCGACAGTGCCGCAGCCGTGCAACACGTCGCCTTGGGCATCGGTGGTGCGCCGGCTGGGCAGGTTGCCGGCCACCGGCACGGTGTCCAGATGTCCGGCCAGCAGCACCCTGGTCGGTCGACCCAGCTGGGTGCGGGCCAGCACCGCGTCGCCGTCGCGGATGACCTCGAAACCGGAAGTCTGCGCCCGCAGCGCGGCCTCCACCTCGTCGGCGATCCGCGCTTCGTGCCGCGACTCGCTGGGGATGTCGACCAGCGCCGCGGTCAGCGCGATCGGGTCGGAGCGCAGATCCAGCACGGACCCAGCCTAACGGGTCGCATCTCCCGGCGAGCAGACGTGAAAGCGCCCAATTTCCACGCGCGCAGGGGGCTTTTGCGTCTGCTCGCGGAAAGAAATAGCCTGACCGGCGTGACTGGAGCTTCGGGCGTCGGAGTAGCGACGCTGGCCGCAGACGGATCGGTGCTCGACACCTGGTTTCCCGCCCCGGAGCTGGGCGGCTCGGGTGAGTCCGGAACCACCAGGATTGCCGGGGACGACGTGCCCGCCGAGCTGGCCGGGCTGCTCGGCCGCGACGACGACCGCGGCACCGAGACGGTCGCGGTGCACACGGTCATCGGCTCGCTCGCGGACAAAGCCGTCGATGCCTACGACGCCTACCTGCGACTGCACCTGCTCTCCCACCGCCGGGTCGCGCCGCACGGACTTAACGCCGATGGCCTGTTCGGGGTGCTGACCAACGTGGTGTGGACCAATTACGGGCCCTGCGCGGTCGAGGGCTTCGAGTCGGTGCGCGCCCGGCTGCGCCGGCGCGGCCCGGTGACCGTGTACGGGGTGGACAAGTTCCCGCGCATGGTCGACTACGTGCTGCCGTCCGGAGTGCGCATCGCCGACGCCGACCGGGTGCGCTTGGGCGCGCATCTGGCGCCGGGCACCACGGTGATGCACGAAGGATTCGTCAACTTCAACGCCGGCACGCTGGGCGCCTCGATGGTCGAGGGCCGCATCTCGGCGGGTGTGGTGGTCGGCGACGGCTCCGATGTCGGTGGCGGCGCGTCGATCATGGGGACCCTGTCCGGCGGTGGCACAGAAGTGATTTCGATCGGCGAGCGCTGCCTGTTGGGAGCCAACGCCGGGCTGGGCATCCCGCTGGGCGACGACTGTGTGATCGAGGCCGGGCTCTATGTCACCGCTGGGACCAAGGTCGCCATGCCCGACGGCGGCACGGTCAAGGCCCGCGAGCTGGCCGGGGGGAACAACCTGCTGTTCCGCCGCAATTCGCAGACCGGCGCGGTCGAGGTGGTCGCCCGCGACGGTCAGGGCATCGCGCTCAACGAGGACCTGCACGCCAACTAGACCAGCGCCTCTTCACGGTCGCGCTCGATCGGCTGCGGCCAGGGCTGCGGAACCGGGCGCGGACGCACGATCTGGGGCCACCAGAACCAGCGCCCGAGCAGCGTGGCCACCGATGGCGTCATCAACGACCGGACGATCAGGGTGTCGAAGAGCAGACCCAGTCCGATCGTCGTGCCGACCTGACCGATCACGATCAACGAGCTGACCGCCATGGAGGCCATGGTGAAGGCGAACACCAGACCCGCGGCCGTGACCACCGCACCGGTGCCGACCATGGCGCGGATGAGCCCGGTGTGCAGGCCCGCGTGGATCTCCTCCTTGATCCGTGAGACCAGCAGCAGGTTGTAGTCCGCGCCGACGGCAAGCAGGACAATGACCGACATCGGCAGCACCATCCAGTGCAGCGGGATGCCCACCAGGTGTTGCCAGAGCAGGACTGACAGGCCGAACGCCGAGCCGAGACTGAGCACCACCGTGCCGACGATCACCGTCGCGGCGACCACGGCGCGGGTCAGCACCATCATGATGATGAAGATCAGGATCAGTGCGGCCGTGGCAACGATCAGCAAGTCGTAGTTGGCGCCCTGCTGCATGTCGTAGAACATCGCCGCGCTGCCGCCGAGGTAGATCTTGGCGCCCTCGAACGGGGTTCCCTTGATCGCGTCGGCCGCCGCGACCTTGAGCGCTTCGATGCGCGATATTCCCTCGGGCGTCAACGGGTCACCCTGGTGAATGATGGTGAACCGCACCGCATGTCCATCCGGCGACATGAACAGCTTGATGCCGCGTTTGAAGTCGGCGGTGTCGAAGGCTTCCGGCGGCAGGTAGAACGAATCGTCGTTCTTGGCGGTGTCGAACGCCTCGCCCATGGCCGTGGAGTTCTCCTGCATCGCCATGTTCTGGTCCTGCTGGGCCTTCTGCACCTGGTACTGGTTGAGCAACGTCTGCTTCTGGTTCTTCATCGACTGGATCTGCGCCGGCATGACGGCGACCATCCTCGGCATCAGCTCGGCCATGCGCTGCATGTCGGGCACGATCTCATCGAAGTCGGCAGACATGGTGTCGACGCCGTCCAGGGCGTCGAAAATCGACCGCGACGACCAGCAGATCGGGATGTCGAAGCAGTGCGGTTCCCAGTAGAAGTAGTTGCGGAACACCCGGAAGAAATCGTCGAAATCAGCCATGTGATTGCGCATTTCGCCGATGTCGACGGCTGTGTTGGACATCTTGTCGGCCATCCGCTGCGACACCTCGGCCAGATCCTGCTGGATGCTCATCATCTCGGTCATCGAGTCGATGCTGGCCTGCAGATCGTCGGCCTGCTTGAGCAGGTTCTCCAGGTTGGTCTGCATGTAGTCGTTGTTCATCAGCTGAGCGGTGCCGCTCTGGCCGAGGGTGTACGGGATCGTCGAATGTTTGATCGGGTCCCCGTCGGGGCGGGTGATGGTCTGCACCTGGGCGATGCCGTGCACGTGCTTGAGTGCCTTGGCGATCTTGTCGATCACCAGGAAGTCCGCCGGGTTCCGCAGGTCCCGGTCGGCTTCGACCATCATCAGGTCGGGATTCATCTTCGCCTGGGAGAAGTGCCGGAACGCCGCCGAGTAGCCGACGTTGGCCGCGACGTCATCGGGCAGGTAGATGCGGTCGTTGTAGCTGGTGTGATACCCGGGCAGCGCAAGCAGGCCGATCAGCGCGGCCGCGACGGCGGCCACCAGGATCGCTCCGGGCCAGCGAACGGTGCTGGTACCGACCCGGTGCCAGCCGGTCGAGCGGGTGATGCGCTTGGGTTCCAGAACGCGACCGAAGCGACTGCACACCGAAATGACAGCGGGCCCCAGGGTCAACGCCGCGGCGACCACGATCACCATGCCGATCGACAGTGGGAAGCCCATCGTCTGGAAGTACGGCAGCCGGGTGAAGTGCAGGCAGAACGTCGCCCCGGCGATGGTCAGCCCGGAGGCCAACACCACGTGCGCGGTTCCGTGGAACATGTTGTAGTAGGCGGCTTCTCGATCCTGACCGGCTTTGCGCGCTTCTTGATATCGACCGATCAGGAAGATCGCGTAATCGGTGGAGGCGGCAATCGCCAGCGTCACCAGCATGTTGGTGGCGAAGGTCGTCAGGCCGAACAGGTTGTGGAATCCCATAAATGCCACCAGCCCCCGTGCGGCCGACAGCTCGAGCACGACCATCACCAGCACGATCAGTGTGGTGATGATGGACCGGTAGACGGTCAGCAACATCACCGTGATGACGGCGAAGGTGAGCATTTCGATGGTCTCCATGCTCTTGTCACCGACGTGGTTCTGATCGGTGCTGGTGGCCGCGGGCCCCGTCACGTAGGCCTTCACACCGGCCGGCGCGGGAACCTCGGATGCGATGTGGCGCACCGCCTCCACCGACTCGTTGGCCAGTGTCTCGCCCTGGTCACCGGCGATGTAGACCTGAACGTAGGCGGCCTTGCCGTCGGCGCTCTGGGCGCCCTTGGCGGTCAGCGTGTCGCCCCAGAAGTCTTGGACGTGCTGCACGTGGGCGGTGTCGGCACGCAGATCGCGCACCATCTGGTCATAGAACTCGTGCGCCTGCGCGCCCAGCGGCTCGTCGCCTTCGAGCACGATCATCACCGAGCTCGAAGTGTCGTACTCTTCGAACACCTTGCCGACGCGCTTGGTGGCGATCATCGACGGTGCGTCGTTGGGACTCATCGACACCGCACGCAGTTTGCCGACGTCCTCGAGCTGCGGAACGACGACGTTCAGCACGGCGATCAGGGCGATCCAGGCCAGGATGATCGGCACCGCGAACGTCCGGATGAACCGGGGCAGCCACGGCCGCCCGGTCGGCGCGGTCATGCTGCCTTCACAAAGCAGAAGGTCTCGGCATTCACTCCGGTAGCCGTCCTTTCCTGTTTGACCTCGTCGTCGACGGTGACCCGGCAGCTGATGCTGTCGCCGTCGCCCTGGGCCAGGATGTTGGGCATCACCGAGGGCAGGGTGGTCTGCAGCGTCAAAGTCCACGGCAACGCCACATCCGCGACGCGCTGCGGCTTGCCTTCGAGGTCCATGTAGTTGATGACCGCCGTCGTGCCCGAGCCGAAGATCTCGTACGTCACGTACTTCGGGTTGAAGTCCTCGGCGTTGTCCGAAGACAAGTCGGTCACCACCACGGGATGCGAACCGAACACCGTCCGCAGCTGGGAGACCGTGAGGGCCCCCGCTGCGACCGCCACCGCGATCAGGGCCGGGAGCCACGCACGTTTGATGAGCCTGTTCATCGCTACCTTCCCGGCGCTGATATTGCGGTCGACAGCCACTGCAGGCGCTTTCGCTGTTCCAGGTAGTCAAGCTAACTACGTAAGCGGATACAGTCAATCCACTTATGGCGTTGCTCACATTAGACTCGTCGGTGTGAGTTCCAAGAAGACGGCGGGCCGCCCGCTGCGAAAGGATGCCGAGCGCAATCGGAAGCGCATCCTGGCAGCGGCCCGCGAGCTGTTTGCGAGCAAGGGCCTGGAGCCCAATCTCAACGATGTCGCGCACCATGCCGGTGTGGGAGTCGGAACCGTGTACCGGCGGTTCGCCACCAAGGAGGAGCTTCTCGAGGCGATCTTCGAAGACGGCGTCAATCAGCTCGCCGACTTGGCGGAAACAGCTCTGCAGCAACCTGACTCATGGCACGGGCTGGTCTGGTACGTCGAGCAGATGTGTGAGATCACCGCGACCGACCGAGGGTTGCGAGAGATCGCCTTCAGCAAGGCATACGGCGGCGATCGAGTGACGGCTGCCCAGGAGCGACTTGTCCCCGTGCTGAAAAGGCTCGTCGAGCGCGCGCGCGCCGACGGTCGCCTGCGTCCGGACCTCTCCGATACGGACATGCCGATCTTCGGGCTTCTGGCCGGCACGGTCAGCGAGTTCGCCGGTCACATCGACGCCGAGCTGTGGCGCCGTTATGTGGCCATCCTTCTTGACGGAATGCGTTACCGCAGTGACCAATTGCCGCTACCGGTTGCTGCACTCGACGATGACGGCGTCGAAGCCGCGATGCGCACCTGGGAGCCCGCAGGCCCCTGCTCCCCGCCCAGGGCGGGCGTTACAGCATCGCGTTGCTGATCTTGTCGCTGTCCTTGCCGATCGTCTTGCAGTAGGCGCTGACCGCCACCCGCGTCGCCGAAAGCTCCATGTTGGACGGCTCATTGCCGTGCTTGTCCTTGAGCATCTTGGACACTTCCGACCGCTGCTTCTCGTCGTCGTGGCTGTTGAACTCCTGGCAGGTGGTGTCACCGCCCTTGTTGATGACCTTGCTGACGGACGAGCACCCGCCGAGCACGAATGCCGCGACGGTAAGGACCGTCACTATGGCGAGACTGAATCGCTTCATCGGCTTCACAGCCGCGAGCCTACGTCAGCAACGCTTTCTTGAGTACCTTTCCCATTGCGTTGCGCGGCAACGCATCGACCACCCGCACCTCGCGCGGCCGCTTGTGCGCCGACAGCTGTTGGGCCACGTACGCGATCAGCTCATCGGGTTGCGCCTCGCCGTCGGAGGCGGCGACCACGAAGGCGACGATGCGCTGGCCCAGGTCCTCGTCGGGCAGTCCGACGACGGCCACCTCGGCCACCGCAGGATGGCCGAGCAGGGCGGTCTCGATCTCGCCGGCCCCGACCCGGAAGCCCCCGGACTTGATCAGGTCGACCGATTCGCGGCCGACGATCCGGTGCATCCCGTCGGCGTCGATCACCGCGACATCCCCGGTCCGGTACCAGCCGTCGGCGTCGAACGCCGCCGCCGTCGCCTCCGGCAGGTTGAGGTACCCGTCGAACAGCGTCGGCCCGCGCACCAAGAGCCGCCCGATGCTCTCTCCGTCGTGCGGGACCGGCCCGCCGTCCTCGCCGACGAGCCGGGTCTGCACGCCGCGCAGCGGCAGGCCCACCCAGCCGGGTCTGCGCTCACCGTCGACGCGGGTGCTCAGCGTGATCAGCGATTCGGTGCTGCCGTACCTTTCGATGGGCGCATGCCCGGTGAGTGCGACGAGCCGATCGAACACCGGAACCGGAAGTGCCGCACTGCCCGATACCAGCAGCCGGGCCGGCCGCAGCGCCTCGCCGGCCGCCGAGTCGGCCACCACCCGCGACCACACCGTGGGCACCCCGAAATACAGTGAACCCCCGGCGGCCGCGTAGGACTGCGGGGTCGGCTTGCCGGTGTGCACGAACCTATTGCCGACCCGCAGCGATCCCAGCAGGCCCAACACCAGACCGTGCACGTGATACAGCGGCAGGCCGTGCACCAGTACGTCGTCGGGACTCCACTGCCAGGCCTCGGCCAGGGCGTCGAGATCCGCTGCCAGCGCACGCCGGCTCAACTGCACGCCCTTGGGCGGCCCGGTGGTGCCGGAGGTGTAGATCACCAGTGCGGTGTCGTCTTCCGGCTGTTGGGCCGACCCATACGACGATCCGGCGCCGCGCCGCGCCGGAAAGTGCGGCAGGCCGGCGAGCTCGTCGGGCCGCTCCCCCAGCCACGCCTGCGCGCCCGAGTCACGCAGGATATGCGCGCGTTCGGCGACGCCGACGTCGGCGGGCACCGGGACCACCGGCACCCCGGCGAGTAGACAGCCGGCGACCGCCAGCACGGTCGACGCCGTCGGGGTCGCCAGCACCGCGACCCGCCCCACGCCGCCGAGGTCTTCGCGCACCGCGGCCGAGGCGGCCCGCAAGTCGGCCCGGCTAAGTACGGTGTCGTCGATGCGCACCGCATCGGCGATATCGTCGGTATCGGTGTCCAGCGAGGTCAGCAGCACCTGAGCGACGTTACCGGTTAGCTGTCCGGACGGCCGCAGCCGATCGGCCGAGCAACTTTCACCCGCCGCCCCTGGTATCAATGAATTCGTTCCATTAAATTTGCGGACAACTGCTCACCGAGAGGCCTACCGATGCGCGACCAGTCCGACCCGCGGCGCGGCGCCAATCGCAGTCAGCGGTTGCCACGAAACCAGCAGCGGGAACGGGTGCTGCGGCTGGTCGCCTGCGCCACCGGCGCGGTGGACGCCACCGAGATCGCCGAGCAGATGGGCTTACACGTCACCACGGTCCGCTTCCACCTCGACGCACTGTGCGAGGACGGTTCTGTCGCGCGGACCCGGATCAAGCGGGACGGCGTCGGGCGCCCCCGCACCGGATACATCGCCGTGCGTGACCGGTTGGACTACCGCAGCCTCGCCGAGATCCTCGCGATGGAGCTCGGCGACACCGCCGCCGAGCGTCGGCAGCGCGCCGAACGGGCCGGCCGACGCTGGGCCGGCCGGATCCTCGCCGAGGGCGCGTCCGCCGATCCGGCCGAGCCGAACGTGACCGCTGTCGAGGCCGGCGTCGACGACTCCGCCGACCGGATCGCGCTGATCTTCGACCGAATGGGCTTCGGCCCTGAGATCACCGCGGCAGCCGACGCCGGCGAGGGCCGGCGCGAGTGCGCGATCCGGCTGCACAGCTGCCCGGTCCGCGATTTGGCGCGGTCACACCCGGAAGTCAGCTGCGCCATGCACCTGGGCCTGCTGCGCGGGCTGCTCAACCCGGACGGAACCGACAGCGAAAAAACTGCGCTGAGCGCGGAATTGGACCCGTTCGTCGAGCCCGAGCTGTGCATCGCCAAGGTGATCGCTCGCTAACCGCACCTGGATGCGTCGGCCTCACCCGGTGACGTCCTCCTTACGCCGGATGTGCAGCTCGTCGCGTAGCCGGGGCACCATGTGCGGGTAGTGCATTTCGAAAGCCGGGCGCTCCGAACGGATCCTGGGCAGCTCGGTGAAATTGTGCCGCGGCGGCGGACAGCTGGTCGCCCACTCCAGCGAGTTGCCGTAGCCCCACGGATCATCCACGGTGACGACTTCGCCGAAGCGCCAACTGCGAAATACGTTCCACAGGAACGGCAGTACCGAAACGGCGAGGATGAACGCCCCGAGGGTGGAGACGATGTTGAACGGCTGGAAATCGTCGGTGGGCAAGTAGTCGGCGTAACGGCGTGGCATGCCCATGTTGCCCAGCCAGTGCTGCACCAAAAACGCGGTGTGAAACCCGATGAACGTCAGCCAGAAGTGCAGCTTGCCCAGCCGCTCGTCGAGCAGCCGGCCGATCATCTTCGGGAACCAGAAATAGATGCCGGCGAACGTCGAGAACACGATGGTGCCGAACAGCACGTAGTGAAAATGCGCCACCACGAAATAAGTGTCGTGGACGTGGAAGTCCAGCGGCGGACTGGCCAGCATCACCCCGGTCAGCCCGCCGGCCAAAAACGTCACCGCGAACCCGATCGAGAACAGCATCGGCGTCTCAAAAGTCAACTGGCCCTTCCACATCGTGCCGATCCAGTTGAAGAACTTGATGCCGGTCGGCACTGCGATCATGAAGCTCATGGCTGCGAAGAACGGCAGCAGAACCGCGCCGGTGGCGAACATGTGATGCGCCCAGACCGCCGTGGACAGGCCCGCGATACTCATCGTCGCGTACACCATCTGGGTGTAACCGAACATCGGCTTGCGGGAGAACACCGGGAAGATCTCGGTGACGATGCCGAAGAACGGCAGCGCGACGATGTACACCTCGGGGTGCCCGAAGTACCAGAACAGGTGCTGCCACAGCAGCGCTCCGCCGTTGGCCGCGTCATAAAGATGCCCGCCCAGGTGCCGGTCGACCGCTAAGCCCATCAGGGCCGCGGTCAGCAGCGGGAAGACGATCAGCACCATGATCGAGGTGATCAGGACATTCCAGGTGAAGATCGGCATCCGGAACATCGTCATCCCCGGAGCGCGCATGCAGACCACGGTGGTGATCATGTTCACCCCGCCCAGGATGGTGCCCAGCCCGGAGACCGCCAGCCCCATGATCCACAGGTCGGCTCCGGCACCGGGCGCATGCATCAAGCCGCTCAACGGGGTATAGGCGGTCCAGCCGAAATCAGCCGCGCCGCCTGGCGTCAGGAAGCCGGCGACGACGATCAACGCGCCGAACAGGTACAGCCAATAAGCGAGGGCGTTGAGCCGCGGGAACGCCACATCCGGGGCGCCGATCTGCAATGGCAGCACCAGATTGGCGAAACCGAAGACGATCGGCGTCGCGTAGAGCAGCAACATGATGGTGCCGTGCATGGTGAACAACTGGTTGTACTGCTCGTTGGACAGAAACTGCAGTCCCGCCGCAGCCAGTTCGGTGCGCATCAGCAACGCCATCAGGCCAGCGGTCAAAAAGAAGCCGAACGTGGTCACCATGTACAAGATGCCGATCAGCTTGTGGTCGGTGGTGGTGATGACCCGGTAGACCAAGGCCCCGCGCGGGCCGCTGCGGGGCGGGTACGGGCGCACCGGTGACAGCGCCCTGCTCGGAACGCTCCCCACGCTCACGCAACGCCCCGGTTCGCCACGTCAGCCATCGGCCCGCCTCCCGCCGAAGTCCTAGCCCCGTCGGCAGCGAGCGTGCCGGCCAGACCAGCGGTTTATAACGGTCCATGCTACGTGAAATCGGTGCCGGCGGTCAGGCGATCGCCCGGCCCGCATATGCGACGGCGATCTCGGCGGCCAGCCGCGCATTGGCCAGCACCAGTGCGACATTGGCTGCGACCGAGGCGCCCCGGGTGCCGCGGTGAAAATAAGCGAGCAGGAACGGCGTGACGTCCTTGCCGCGCACCCCCGCCGCCTCGGCGGCGGCCAATCCGTCGGCGAGCACCTGATCATGCAGGGCCCGGTCGAGTTCGGCCTCGGGGGCGATCGGGTTGGCCACCACCAGCCCGTAGCCGCCGGTGCCCAGCCGGGCACGTGCCCGCAGCACCGCGGCGACCTGCTTCGGCGTGTCGACCCGCCAGTCCACCGGGTGGCCGGATTCGGCCAAATAGAACGCGGGGAACCGGTCGGTGCGATAACCGATGACCCCGACCCCGAGCGTTTCCAACCGCTCGAGCGTCGCACCGATGTCCAGGATCGACTTGACGCCCGAACACACCACCAGCACCGGGGTGCGCGACAGGGTCGTCAGATCCGCGGACTCGTCCCAGCTTTCGCGTGCGCCGCGGTGCACACCGCCCAGCCCGCCGGTGGCGAACACCGCGATGCCCGCCGAGGCCGCCAGGTGCGCGGTCGCGGCGACCGTCGTCGCGCCGTCTCCGCCGGTGGCCGACAGCATCGCGATGTCGCGGACGCTGACCTTGACCGCCATGCCCGCGGTGGCCAGATGGTGCAGCGCGCCGTCGTCGAGACCGACGTGCGGCTGGCCCCCGATGATCGCAATGGTGGCCGGCACGGCTCCGGCCGAGCGCACCGCGTTCTCGATCTCGCGGGCGATGCGCAGGTTCTCCGGGCGCGGCAGCCCGTGGGTGATGATCGTGCTTTCCAGCGCCACCACGGCCCGACCGGCGGCCAGCGCATCGGCGACTTCGGGATGGACACGCACCGGTCCAGCCTATTGCGCCCGGCAAACATGTCGCAGCCGCCGATCGCGTCGGACCATGCTGATAGCGTCCGCGCCAGCACAGCGAGAGGGGAAGGTGCCGTGGTCGAGCAGGGACGCAGACGGCGGGGCTACGCCGCGGTCGCGGTGGCCTTGTCGCTGCTTGCGCCGGCCGCTCCCGCGGCCGCCGACCCGGCTGCGGTCGGTGCCGACGCATCTCTCGTACTGGCCAAGCTCGACACGCTCCCGGTCAAGGGCCGTGCACCCAAGACCGGCTACGAGCGCGCACTGTTCGGCCAGGCCTGGAGCGACGACGTGACAGTGCCCGAAGGCCACAACGGTTGCGACACTCGCAACGACATCCTGCGCCGGGACCTGATCGACATCGAGACCAAGCCGGGCAGCAACGAGTGCGTGGTGCTCTCGGGTGTCCTGAACGATCCGTACACCGGTACCGCGATCGCCTTCCAGCGCGGCCGGGGCACCTCCCGGGCGGTGCAGATCGACCATGTCGTGGCGTTGTCGGATGCCTGGCAGAAGGGCGCTCAGCAGTGGGATGAGACCACCCGGCGCAACTTCGCCAATGATCCGCTGAACCTGCAGGCCACCAGGGGGCCGATCAACGAGCAGAAGGGCGACGGCGATGCGGCAACGTGGTTGCCGCCCAACAAGTCCTACCGCTACACCTACGTCTCGCGCATCGTCGAGGTGAAAGCCGCCTACGGGCTGTGGGTCACCCAGGCCGAGCACGATGCGATCGCGCGGATTCTGGGCGCGCAATACGGTGCTCCCGACCAGCCGCCACCTCCGGAGGCGCCGTCGGAGGCCACACCCCCGACCGAGCAGAGCCCGACCGAACCGGTGCCGTTCGCCGGTCCGGTTGATGGGGCGCCCGCGTTCTTCCCGAACTGCGCTGCTGCCCGGGCCGCCGGCGCCGCCCCGATACTGGCCGGGCAACCCGGATACCGCTCCGGGTTGGACGGCGACGGCGACGGCATCGCCTGCGAATAGCCGCCGCGACCGTCAGCCGGCGGAGAACGGGCGTGCCATCACCTTGTGCTGAAAGCCGTACCTGGGTCCGGATCCCCTGGCGCCGAGTCCGGCACCGGCCAGCGGCATCCCGCCCATCAGATTGCCGGAACCTTCCACATCGGGGCTGATGGCCGAGATGGTGCTGACCGGTATCGGCGCGACCGACGCCGCTGCGGGACCGGCCGTCCAGCTAGCCGGGACCGACAAACGCCCGGCCGCCGCGGCATTGCCCAGCCCAGCCGCCACCGGGGCGGCGCCGCCGAGTTGGGCGCCCAGTCCAGCCGCCGGCAGCGCCGCCGGTAGCGCCCCGGCGGCTGCCTTGGCACCGTCACCGGCCGCCTTCGCCGCGGCGGTAGCCGGCGCCAGCGCCTTGGACAGGGCCACCCCGCTGTTGACCGCGCCGGTGGAGAAGTGCGCTATCGCAATGCTGCTCTGCGTCGGAGCGACATAGGACGTCCACGGGGCCAGCAAATTGGCTACCGGACTTCCGGGTGTGTATTTCAGACCCACCATCGTGTAGAGATCGCTCAACATGCTGTCCAGTGGCGACGTCGACGACTCCGCTGCTCCGACCGTCGATGAGGCAGGCGAGGTCAAGCGCGCCAGCGCGGACTGGAGCGCGGAGACCAGTTGCGCGTTCTGCGAGTCGTTCGTGGTGGTCGGATCCGGTGTGTGGAACGGTGCCACCTGCGACGCCGACGCGGACTCTCCCGCATACCCATACATGGCGGCGGTGTCGCGCGCCCACATCTCGCCGTAATCCGCCTCGGTCACCGCGATCGCCGGGGCGTTCTGCCCCAGCACGTTCGTCGAGACCAGGGCAGACAACCGGTTGCGGTTGGCATCGACAGCGGCCGGGTGCACCGTGGAAGCCAGCGCGGTCTCGTAGGCGGTAGCGGCCTGCCGCGCCCGGGTTGCGGCCTGCTCGGCTCGCGCAGCGGTGGTGTTCATCCAGTCCACGTAGGGCGCAACGGCGTGCGCCATCGACACCGACGCCGGCCCCAGCCAGTCCTGCCCCGTCAGAGCGGTGACGATGGCCTCATAGCCGGCGGCAGCCGAGTTCAGCTCGGCGGCCAGCCTGCTCCACACCGACGCGGCGGCGACCAGCGGTGCGGAGCCGGCGCCGGCATACATGCGGGCGGAGTTGACCTCTGGAGGCAATGACCCGAAATCCATTGCTGCGGACTAACTCGCCACCGCAGCGTTGACCGCTTCGGTCACCGCATACGACTCAGAACTGCTGGCCAGGGTCCGGACGAACGCCTCGTGGATCGCTGCGGCCTGTGCGCTGACCTCTTGGTAGGCGTGCGCATGCGCAGCGAACAACGCTGCGGTCAAAGCCGATACCTCGTCAGCGGCCGCCGGCGGCAAGACGGTGGTCGGGCCCGCGGCGGCTGCGTTCTGAGCGGCCACCACCGCGCCGATACCCTGCAAGCCGCTGGCGGCAGCTGCCAATGCTTCCGGTTGGGTGTTGACGAACGACATCTGCTCACTCCTAATCGTTATCCGCGCCACCGCAGTTCGGGAGGCTCTCTACTTGGCAGGCTATTCGGATCCGAAGCTGGTGTCGCCGGCCGACTCTGCCGGCGTGCGACCCCACCCGTGCGCCACACCCCGTTCAACGAAAGTTCACGAAACCATCCTGATCACTGCAAACACCTCGGAGGGGGCGCCGGAATCCGTACCGTGCAACCAGCCGATCAGAGAAATAATCCCAACGCGGATAATATCTTTGGGCGCATCCCGGAACCCGCGGCCGGCTAGCCGCCGGCCGGGTGGTGCGTTAACACGTTGTAGCGGAAGCCGTATCGGTTGACATACCCTTCGCTGCGCCGGGGCGCGCCGGCACTCATCGGCATCCCCCGCAGCAAGCCCTTGGGCTGGTTCTCGATGGAGCCGGATGCGGCAACAGCATGCGGCGCCAATGCCTCTGGACTTGTCGGCGGCGTGGCGCCGGCCCAGCTGGGAGGCACCGACAACTTGCCGACGGTTCCGGCTCTGCCGAAGCCGCCCGAAGGCGCCCTGGTCGACCATCCGGCACCGACTGGCGCGGGAAGCGTCGGGGCGATCGGCGCAGCAACGGGCGGCGCTGCGGCCGGCGCCGGCGGCACAAGCACTTTCATGATGTTGAGGATGTTGGTCGGCGTGGAGGCGAGCCGCTGAACCACCTGTTCACTGGTGGTGAAGTTCTTCAGGATCTGGGGCAGGCTCGCCTTGAGCTCGTCCCATGTCGCTGATTGCGACGGCGACGAGGAAAGTTTCTCCAACACTTCGCGGATCGCAGTGACCAGATCTGTCGTGGCCCTGCGCTGGGCAGCGGAACCGACGGCTTGTGCGAGCGCTTCCTGTTGGCGTTCTTGCCCGCCCGCAGCGGTGGTCTGCGGTGGTGTTTTGAATGGTGTCACCATCGAGGCGACCCGGGACGCTCCTGCGTAGCCATACATCACGGCGGCGTCCTGCGCCCACATCTCGGCGTACTGCGCCTCGGTCGCCGCGATCGCCGAGCTGTTCTGCCCGAGCAGATTCGTGGCCACCAGAAGGCTCAGCAGACTGCGGTTGGCTGCGACCTGCCCCGGAGGAACCGTTGCCGCATAGGCGATTTCATAGGCGCCAACGACCGAACGGGCATACCCAGACGCTTGTTCGGCCTGGGTGGCGGTCGCACTCATCCAGGCCACGTAGGGACCGACTGCGGTGAGCATCGCTATCGCCGAGGGCCCCCGCCAGGAGGCGTCGACGATCTGGGAGACCAGCGACTGGTAGAGCTCCGCTGCCGAATGTAGTTCCTCGGCAAGGGCGCCCCAAGCTGATGCGGCACCTACCAACGGTGCCGAGCCGGCGCCGCAATACATTCGTGCCGAATTGACCTCAGGCGGCAACGCTCCGAAGTCCATCACCACAAACTCCTCACCTCGTCGCTGGACACCGACCCACGTCGCCACCTGGGATCGTCGGTTTGGGTGAGGCTATTACGGCTGGCGGGTACTCCCGCAGGCGGCAGGGATATGCGTCGCGCCGATCGCGAACAGCTTCGACGGGAAACCACGTGGCAGCACAGCCCTTTTCGGCCACGGGGGGCAGATAGAATCTCGCGGCCGCTAAATCCGCGGGTGCGCGGAAAAGGCCTAGCGGTCCGATCCCAGCCGGGCTGCCGCCGCGGCGATCCGTTCGTCGGTGGCGGTCAACGCCACTCGGACGTGCTCGGCGCCGGCCGGCCCGTAGAACTCCCCCGGCGCCACCAGGATGCCGCGCTCGGCCAACCAACCGACGGTGCGCCGGCACGGCTCGCCGCGAGTAGCCCACAGATACAGGCCGCCCTGCGACAGGTCGACGGTGAATCCGGCCGCGCGCATCGCCGGCAGCAGCATCGCGCGGCGGCGCGCGTAGCGGTCGCGCTGCTCGCGTTCGTGCGCGTCATCGTCGAGGGCGGCGACCATCGCCGCCTGCACCGGGGTCGGCACCATCATCCCGGCGTGCTTGCGCACCGCGAGCAGCTCGGCCACCACGGCGGCGTCGCCGGCGACGAAGCCGGCCCGGTAGCCGGCCAGCGAGGAGGTCTTCGACAGCGAGTGCACGGCCAGCAGGCCGCGGTGGTCGCCGTCGCACACCTGCGGGTGCAGCACCGAACGCGGGTCGGCGTCCCAACCGAGCCCCAGATAACACTCGTCGGAGACCAGCAGCACCTGGTTCTCGCGGGCCCAGCCGACCAGGGCGCGTAGCTCGTCGGCGGCCAGGATGGCTCCGGTCGGGTTGCTGGGTGAATTCAGATACACCAGGGCCGGGGGCGCTTTATCGAGGCGGTCCGGCGCGTCACTGCGCACCCACGGCGCCCCGGCCAGCCGGGCTCCCACCTCGTAGGTCGGGTAGGCCAATTCGGGGACGACCACCACGTCGTCGCCGCCCAGACCCAGCAGGCTCGGCAGCCAGGCGATGAGCTCTTTGGTGCCGATGACCGGCAGCACCGCCGACTCCGCGAGACCGGTGATCCCGTAGCGGCGCTCCAGTGCTGAGACCGCCGAGGCCCGCAGCCCCGGCGTGCCGGCGGTGGTCGGATATCCCGGCGCCGAGGAGGCCGCCGCGAGCGCGTCGCGGATGACCGGGGCGACGGGATCGACCGGGGTGCCGACCGACAGATCGACGATGCCATCGGGATGCGCCTTGGCCAGCGCCGTCACCTCGGCCAACGTGTCCCACGGGAACGTCGGCAGCGCGGCTGACCTGCCGCCGGGCACGGGGCTCACGGGGCTGCGGCCAAACGCGGCGGGTTCATCGGTTCCTGATATTAACCGCGTGGCCGCGGTGACCGGCACCGCACGCTTGCTATGTGCACAATTGCAGTGCAACTAGTTGCATAGGTAGCCCCGGCGTGCCTATGCTCGCGCTCGTGGCTCTTCCCCACGCGATCCTGGTGTCGCTGCACGAGCAGGCCGGCTCCGGTTATGAGCTCGCCAACCGATTCGACCGCTCGATCGGGTACTTCTGGAGCGCCACCCACCAGCAGATCTACCGCACCTTGCGCACCATGGAAGCCGACGGCTGGGTGCACGCCACCGAGGTGAGCCAGCGCGGCCGGCCGGACAAGAAGGTCTACACGGTCGCCGACGCGGGCCGGGCCGAGTTGGCCCGCTGGATCGCCGCACCGCTGGCCGGTCGCCGGAACGCGGTGGTCGACGCGCCGCTGCGCGACCTCGCGGTGAAGGTGCGAGCCGCCTGTTACGGCGACGCCGCGGCGGTAGCCGCCCAGGCCGCCACGCTGCGCGCCGAACGCGCCGAACGACTGGACCTGTACCGCGAGTTGCAGAAGCGCCAATTCCCAGACCCCGGCACGCTGACGGGGGCGGCGCTGCATCAGTACCTGGTGCTGCGCGGCGGGATTCGGGCCGAGGAAAGCGCCATCGACTGGCTCGACGAGATCAGGGCGGCACTGTGACAGCTAAGTACCCGATCCTGTTGTCCCCCTTGAACCTGGGGTTCACCACCCTGGCCAACCGGGTGGTGATGGGCTCGATGCACACCGGCCTGGAGGACCGCGCCTCCGACATCGGCAAACTGGCCGAATACTTCGCCGAGCGGGCCCGCGGCGGCGTGGGGCTGATCATCACCGGTGGATACGCCCCCAACCGGACGGGGTGGCTGCTGCCGTTCGCCTCGGCGATGACCACCCCGGCCGACGCCCGCCGCCACCGGCGCGTCACCGAGGCGGTGCACGAGGCGGGCGGCAAGATCCTGCTTCAAGTCCTGCACGCGGGACGCTATGCCTACCATCCCTTTTCGGTCAGCGCGTCGGCGATCAAGGCCCCGATCAACCCGTTCCGGCCACGCGCGCTCTCGTCGCGGGGGGTCGAATCGACCATCGCCGACTTCGTCCGGGCGGCCGAACTGGCCCGCGAGGCCGGCTACGACGGTGTCGAGATCATGGGCAGCGAAGGCTATCTGCTGAACCAGTTCCTGGCGCCGCGCACCAACAAGCGCACCGACCGCTACGGCGGCACCGCGGCCAACCGGCGCAGATTCCCGGTGCAGATCGTGGCCCGCACCCGTGCGGCGGTGGGGCCGGATTTCATCATCTGTTACCGGATGTCGATGGCCGACTATGTGGAAGAGGGCCAGAGCTGGGACGAAGTCCTCGCGCTGGCAACCGAAGTCGAGGAGGCCGGGGCCACCCTGATCAACTCCGGCTTCGGCTGGCATGAGGCCCGGGTGCCGACGATCGTGACGTCGGTGCCCAACAGCGCATTCGTCGACGTCTCCCACGCGGCCGCCGAGCACGTCAGCATCCCGGTGGTGGCGTCCAACCGGATCAACATGCCGCAGGCGGGCGAGCAGATCCTCGCCGAGACGTCGGTGCAGCTGATCTCGATGGCCCGCCCGATGCTGGCTGATCCGCACTGGGTGCGCAAGGCCGCCGCCGGCCGGGCCGACGAGATCAACACCTGCATCGCCTGCAACCAGGCCTGTTTGGACCATGCTTTTGTGCACAAGAAGGTCTCGTGTCTGGTCAATCCCCGAGCCGGCCACGAGACGACGCTGGTGCTCAGCCCGACGCGGCGTCGTCGGCGCATCGCGGTGGTGGGCGCCGGGCCGGCCGGGCTGTCGGCGGCGGTGAGCGCCGCCGAACGCGGCCACCAGGTGACACTGTTCGAGGCGAACGAGTTCATCGGGGGCCAATTCGACCTCGCCAAGCGGATTCCCGGCAAAGAGGAATTCGCCGGGACCATTCGCTACTACACCGCGATGCTGGACAAGTTCGCGGTGACGGTGCGGCTGGGCCGCCGGGCACATGTCGACGAATTGACCGGCTTCGACGAGGTGATCCTGGCGACCGGAGTGACGCCCCGGATCCCGCAGATCCCCGGCATCGAGCATCCGATGGTGCTGTCCTACGCCGAAGCGATCACCGGCCGCCCGGTGGGAGCCTCGGTAGCGGTGGTCGGCGCCGGCGGGATCGGCTTCGATGTCAGCGAATTCCTGGTGGTGGAGGACCCGGAGTCCTCCCCGACGCTGAACCTCAAAGAGTGGAAGGCCGAGTGGGGTGCCGCCGACCCGTGGGATGCCCCGGGAGCGCTGGTGGCTCCGGACCCGTCGCCGCCGGCTCGGCAGGTGTACCTGTTGGCCCGCTCGGCGGGAGCCCAAGGCCGCAAACTGGGCAAGACCAGTGGCTGGGTGCACCGGGCGTCACTGAAAGCCAAAGGCGTCCAACAGCTCTCCGGGGTGAACTATGAGCGCATCGACGACGACGGGCTGCACATCAGCTACGGGCCGAAGAAGTCACACCCGCAGCTGCTGGCGGTGGACAACGTGGTGATCTGCGCCGGCCAGGAACCGGTGCGCGATCTGGAGGACGGGCTGCGCGAACGCGGGCTGCGCCCGCACGTGATCGGCGGGGCGGCGCTGGCGACCGAGCTGGACGCCAAGCGCGCGATCAAGCAGGGCACCGAACTGGCCGCCCGCCTGTAGCGCTGTACGTGCGAGGTGCCCCCAGCTCGCAGGGGAAGTCAGCGCCCGAAAAGACCCACCGTGCGGGCGATCGCCATCTTCAAGTCCGCAACGGTCCCGGTCGACTCCGGCACCGGTGTCGTCGGCGTCAACCCGGCCGCCTCGCAGGGCTGGCGCCCATTTCGCTGCGAGCCTGTACGGCATGGCGAGCGTGCGCAATCCCGGCTGTCAGCCCGGTGTGTCGACCGGGGACGCGCACTCTCGCGCCGAGATTGGCGCGTAGTCGGTGGTGCGCTGGCGGGCCGGGCGGTCGATGCCCTCGGCGATCCCGACCAACTCGGCGATGGTCTTGGCCGACCCGTGTTCGGAGCCGGCCATCCGGGAGATGGTCTCCTCCATCAAAGTGCCGCCCAGATCATTGGCTCCGCCGTTGAGCATCACCTGGGTGCGCTCCACGCCCAGCTTGACCCAGCTGGTCTGGATATTGGGGATCCGGCCGTGCAGCATGATGCGCGCCAGCGCGTGCACCGCGCGATTGTCGCGGTGGCTGGGTCCCGGACGCGCTCCGCCGGCCAGATACAGCGGCGAACTCTGGTGCACGAACGGCAGCGGCACAAACTCGGTGAAACCGCCGGTGCGGTCCTGGATGTCGCGCAGCACCCGGAAGTGTCCGATCCAGTGCCGCGGCGAATCAATGTGGCCGTACATCATCGTCGAGCTGGACCGCAGTCCGACCTCATGCGCGGTGGTGACCACCTCGACCCACGTCGAGGTCGGCAGCTTGCCCTTGGTCAGCACCCAGCGGATCTCGTCGTCGAGGATCTCCGCGGCGGTGCCCGGGATACTGCCCAGCCCCGCCTCGCGCAGGCTGATCAGCCACTCGCGAATACTCAAGCCGCTCTTGGACACCCCGTTGGTGATCTCCATCGGAGAGAACGCGTGCACGTGCATCGACGGCACCCGCTCCTTGACCGCCCGCACCAGATCGGCGTAACCGGTGACCGGCAGCTCCGGGTCGATCCCGCCCTGCATGCACACTTCGGTGGCGCCGGCCAGATGCGCCTCGTAGGCGCGTTCCCCGACCTCGGCGTTGGACAGCGAAAACGCGTCGGCATCGCCCTTGCGTTGGGCGAACGCACAGAACCGGCAGCCGACGTAACAGACATTGGTGAAGTTGATGTTGCGGTTGACCACATAGGTCACGTCGTCGCCGACGGCTTCGCGACGCAGCGAATCCGCCAGTGCGGCAACCGCGTCCAGAGCCGGGCCGTCCGCAGTGGCCAGGGCCAGATACTCGGCGTCGCTGCACCCGGCCGGATCGCGTTCGGCTGAGCGCAGCGCCGCCAGCACGTCGGTGTCGACGCGTTCGGGCGCGCGGGCGGCCAGTTCGTGGATCTGTTCGCGAATCGACTCCCAGTCCCCGAATGCGCTGCCCAGATCACTGCGGGTCTCGGTGGCGCGCCCATCGACGTCGATCGCGGTGTGCAGGTCAATCCGGCCGGTGGACTGCACGTCGTCGGGCTCCTGCCAGACCAGCCCGACGGGGTTGACCTCGCGCGCCCATCCGGTGGCCGGGTCGGCCAGCGCGGCGACATGCGGGCGCACCCGCGGGTCGATCCACGCCGCACCGGCCTGCACGTAATCGGGTTGGGCGGTCAGCCGCTGCACCAGGTCGTAACCGGCCCGCTCGGTGACCGCGGCCAACTCGTCCAGCGCCGGCCACGGCCGCTCCGGATTCACGTGATCCGGGGTCAGCGGTGACACCCCGCCCCAGTCATCGACCCCGGCGCCGATCAGCGCCAGACACTCCTGCGCTGAGACCAGGTTGGGCGGCGCCTGCACCCGCATCTTCGGGCCCAGCACCAGCCGGGTCGCGGCCACCGTGGCCAGGAAATCCTCGAAGCCCGCGTCGGGCGTCGACGCCATCGCGGTGTGCTCCTTGGCCCGGAAGTTCTGCACGATCACTTCCTGGATGTGGCCGAACTCCTTGTGCACCTTGCGGATCGCGTGCACGGTGTCGGCACGTTCGGCCAGTGTCTCCCCGATGCCGACCAGCAGGCCGGTGGTGAACGGGATCGAGAGGCGGCCCGCGTCGGCCAGCGTGCGCAGCCGCACCGCCGGGTCCTTGTCCGGGCTGCCGTAATGCGCCAGCCCCTTGGTCTCGAACAGCCGCCTCGAGCTGGTCTCCAGCATCATGCCCATCGACGGCGCCACCGGCTTGAGCCGCGACATCTCCGACCAGCTCATCACCCCGGGGTTCAGGTGCGGCAGCAGGCCGGTCTCCTCCAGCACCCGGATCGCCATCGCCCGCACATAGGCCAGCGTGCTGTCGTAGCCCCGCTCGTCGAGCCATTGACGCGCTTCGGGCCAGCGCTCCTCGGGCCGGTCGCCCAGGGTGAACAGTGCCTCCTTGCAGCCCAATTCGGCGCCGCGGCGTGCGATCTCGAGGATCTCGTCGGGCCCCAGGTACATCTGCTTGCCTTGGGCTCGCAGCACCCCGGGCACGGTCACGAAGGTGCAGTAATAGCAGGTGTCCCGACACAGGTGCGTGACGGGGATGAACACCTTGCGCGAATAACTGACCGGCAGCCGGCCACCCGGCCCGCGCCGGCCGCCGGACACCATACCGGCGTCGCGCACCCGGGCCGCGCTCGCACACAGGTCGGCCAGGTCGGAACCGCGCGCACTCATCGCGATGGCGGTCTCCTCGATATTGAGAAGTACGCCGTCACGGGCCCGCCGCAGGACACGCCGCAGCGCCGACGCGTTCGTCATCCGCGTTCCACCCGCATCCGGAATCTCGCGCATGCCATACGCGCCACAGTAGCCGCCGCGCCAACCGGCCCGACGGGCGCAGGTCGCGCCCGCCCGTCCCTCAGGGCTCGCCCGCCGGCCGGGCTGCGGACAGCGCCTGGCGGCGCCGCCATAGCAGCCACCCGGGCGGTGCGCTGCCCAGCACGATCATCAGCAACACGCCGTATGCCATCACGCCGCGGTCGGCGAAGATCAGGTCGTCGCCCGGGCCGCCGAACGTCATCACCGCAATCGCCACCAGCCAGGCCCACAGCGGCAGCGCGGCCAACCGCAGCGACGACGTGCAGCGCAGAGCCAGCCACACCAAACCGGCATTGACCAGGCCGCCGACCAAGGCGCTGAGCGGAAACGGGACGGCGCCGATGTGCGCGGGCAGCAGCAGGGCGCTGGTCACGGCGCAGAGCACGCCATCGACGGCCAACAGGGTCAGTACCGGGTAGTCGGCTGCCCGCCCCGGCGTTGCGGTATTCATCGCGGGCTCGGTGAGCGGCGCGACGCGGCTCAAGTGGGGATGCTGTCCAGCTGGCTGACCATCGAACCGACCATCCACTGGAAGCTGTCCAGCCACCACTGCCAGTGCTCCAAGTTCGGGTCCAGATCGGGATCCATGCCTACGCCTTCAGCTCTACGTCAGGGACTTGCTCAGCAGAGCCTACCCCGTGCCCGGCGGCGCCGAGCTCAAGTCCGGCCAGCAGATCGGTTTCATAGCCCCGTGCGTCACGCGGACCGGCGCGACCGGCGGCCAGCACGTAGTACTCGCTGTCCAAGATGGGCTGAGCCACGTTGTTGGACAACGCAAACGCCCGGCCGGTGGGCCCCACGGTGACCTGGGTGGCATGCGCCGCCATGGCCGCCACCTTGGCCGGGCGCGACTCGGCGGCCTCGATGACCGCGTCGATCCGTTCGTCGGGAAACTCACCCACCGCGTCGCCCTCGCCCGGCAGTGTCCAGTGCGGCAACCGGTCGGCATCCCGCAGTGCCTGCCGGGCGGCCCGCGACGCACTGGCGACGGTCACCGTCCAGTAGAACTTCGGGGTGGTCCAGCCCTGGCCGGCCTTGTCGTCTGCCGCGGCCGCCACCGCCGCGGTGGTGACCCGGTGGGCGTGCACATGGTCGGGATGGCCGTAGCCGCCGTGCGGGTCATAGCTCACCACCACGTGCGGACGCAGCCGCCGGATGACGGCCGTCAGCGCCGCCACGGTCTCGGCGTCGTCGGCGTCGACGAACCGCTGTTGGCGGCGTGCGGGCGTGCCCTCCATCCCGGAATCGCGCCACCGGCCGGCGCCGCCGAGAAACTGCGGCGGACCGACACCCAGTGCCTGCAGCGCGGCGGCGAGCTCGCCGATCCGATAGCCCCCGAGCTGGTCGCCGTGATCGACCGCCAGCTGCGCCCAGCGGTCCCCGATGACCTCGCCCTCTTCGCCGAGCGTGCAGGTCACCACGTGCACGTCGGCGCCGCGGGCGGCGTAGTGGGCGATCGTTGCCCCGGTGGTCAGCGTCTCGTCGTCGGGATGAGCATGCACGAACAACAGTCGCGGGGTCCGATCTGACATCGGCCGAACCCTACCGCCCGGATCAGAAAAGGCCGAGGATGAAGCTCGCCAGGTAGTTGGGGATGTCGAGGTCGGTCAGCAGCAACGCGAGGTTGTCGTGCAGAACCGCCGAGACCGTGTCCGGGCTGAAGGAGGCCAGCAGGGCATCCCAGTCGGCTCCGAACGCGGCGCTGCCCGGATCGAAACTGCCGAACAAGCTGTTCTGCAGGGCGTCTCCGCTGAGGTCGATGCCGAGCAGACTGTTCAGCGCCTGTTCGTTCTGGGCCACGATCGAGTTGTTGGCGAGGAAGATGAAGTGGGCGACCTCGCTGGCTGCGCTGTCGCCGGGCATCTGTCCGACGACGTCCAGTTGCGCCTGCACCAGGGCGTTGTTGAACGCCAATTCGAGGCTGGCAATCCCGCTGAGCAGCGACTGGTAGGCCGCCGGCAGGCCCTGCATCAGGGCATACATGCCGGTTGTCAAGCTTGCCACCGCGGCGTTGGCGGCCTGCTCGCTGCCGCCGCTGAAGCTTGCCACCGACGGACCGGCGACACCACCGAAATCGACGACCGATGGCACGACGCTGAGCACGCTTTGCGGGTCCGGGGTTCCGCCCACGCCGAGCAGGTCGCTCAATTCCTTCTCGATGTCGCCGATGTCGACCGGCGATCCGGTGCCGAGTTCGTTCTCACCATGGCCGAACAACAGATCGCCCAGCGTGACCTGCTGTGACTCCAGGCCGCCGAGACCGGGGAAATCGATGCGCGCGTGGCTCTCGGCCACTTCAAGGCCGGGGTTGACATCCACGTTCGCCGCCGCTGAGTTGGCCAGATCGAAGGCGCGAATCTGCACGTCAGGCAGGGACTGCGTGGTCGGAGTCAGAGCCGCGACCAGTCCGCCGACGGCGAGCGCTGCAGCTGCCACGGTGGCGCACCGGTGAGCGAGGTGTTCCATCAACCGTCCTCTCCACTTGTCGGCGGCAAGTTGCTTAATACTAGCCAAGGATTATCTGTGCGCAAGACGCAGACGGGTCCGATTTCAGCTCGGACGACGGCTCCCCTCCCCCCGGCACGACGAACCTCCCAACCTTGCGACCTTAACTCCGCCGACCGGCCGCCGGGGATACCCGCGGGCCATCTCTCAGCGAACCAGAAGCGTTTGCTTAGGCTGTTCTCCTGCCGGGCCCGCCCCTACGGCCGCTTCACCCAGATTCCGGCGTCGCCGACGATGCCCACCGGCACCGCCCCGGACAGGCTGACGTTCGCCACGCTGGGACCGACGGCCACGATCGTGGTGTCTTGCAGGATCGGCAGCACGGTCGCCATGTTCCACAGCCGTGGTTCGACGGCCGCGATCACCTCGCTGATGGGCTTGCTGCCATCCAGTGCCGCATCGATCTCGGCCTGGATGCCGTGGTCGCAGACGCCGGTGATGTTCGACGGCGCCTGCACCAGCGCCGGGGAGCCGGCCGGCCGCGGCGGCACCTTCGACGTCGGTGTGGTCGACTCCGCCGCGGGTGAGGACGACGGAGGGACCGGAGCCGCAGACGGGGCTGGGCCACCGGACGTCGGCACGGTGGTGGCCTCCAGCGCGATACAGCCATACCGCGACGCCAGCAGTGTCGCCAGATCGCCGCCGGCCTGCTGCCAGCCGACGATGGCGTCGACCTGATGGGTCACCAGCGCCTCGCGGTAGAGCTTCACCGAGTCCAGCGGCAGCACCGTGGCCGCGATGCCCACGTTGCGCAGTTGGTCGGCGGCGGTGTTGGCCACGGCCACCGAGGTCGGGTCATTGGCCGCCACCCCGATGACGAGCGACAGCTGTTCGCCGTCCTGGCTGATTCGGCCGCGAGTGATCTCCGGCGGGTGCGGCAGGGTGGGCTCGGCGCCCGCCGGTGGTACCAGCGCGGAGGGCGGCGCATCCTTCTCGACCTGGTAGCCGGCCGCCTGTAGCAGCGCGAGCGCCGCCGAGTCGGACACGGCCGGCGGGGCGGTCGGCACGTAGCCGGGGTCGCTGGGCGTGCGGATCTGGGCCTGGGCCAAGGTGACGGTGTTGTCGCTGCCGGCACCCACCGTGGCCAGCAGGCCGACGTCGAGAAGCCCCAGCAGCGCCCGGCGGACGCGCACGTCGGCCAGCTTGGGTTGCCCGGCCCGCAGCGCCAACTGCATCACCCGCGGTGTGACCACCCGGGCGGTCTGCACCCCCGGGATCACCGACAGCTGGGCGAAGGCCGCCGAGCCGCCGTGGACCTGGGCCACCTGGGTGTCACCGTTGCGGATCGAGTCGGCCAGGGCGGCCGGCGACCCGGCGCGGCGGAACAGCACCAGGTCCGGTTTGGCCGGCGGACCCCAGTAGCGGTCGTTGCGGGCGAGCAGGATCGCGTCGCGCTGCGGATCGATGTTCTCGACCCGGAACTGGCCGCCGGTGACCGGCAGCGCCCGGGCCAGCCCGGCCGGGAAACCGCCGGGCACATCCTTGACGATGTGCGCGGGCAGAATGTTGCTGAACAGCTCCCGCCAGGCCGGATACGGCTTGGCGAAGGTGACCACCACGCGCTTGCCGCCGTCGACGGAGTGCACCCCGGTGATCAGGTCATACCCCGCCGGGTCGACGACGCCCGGCTGACTGACCATCTGCTGCCACAGGTACCAGAAGTCGTCGGCCGCGATGGGCGCGTTGTCGGTCCAGGAGGCCTCGGGCCGGATCCGATAGGTCACGGTGAACGGCGCGTCATCGGTCACCTTGGCCGACACCAACAGCGTCGGATCCATCTCCCAGCGGGAACCGGTCGGCGTGCCGGGATCCGGGATCGGCCGGAAGGCGCTTGGCAACACCAGCGCACTGATGGCTGCGGTGACCGGCGACAGATCGGAGCGCAGGTGCGGGTTGAACCCGGCGCCGATCGAGTCGATGCCCATGATGATCTGACTGATGCGCTGCGGCGGGGGCGCGGCGCTTTTCGGGGTCTCGGTGCTCTGCGGCGCCGGCGGCGGATTGACCGTGCACGCCTGGCTCAACACCAGCAGCATCGCCGAAACCAGTGCGCCCGCCGTCAGAGGAACGCGGCGGAGGGGCTTCGGCACGGCCACCAGGGTATCGGGGCGGCCCAAATCTAGAGGTTCTTGGCCCGGGCGCGGCTGCGCGCCCGCAGCGTCGAATCCAGCTCGACCTTGCGCACCCGCACCACCTCGGGGGTGACCTCGACGCACTCGTCGGCGGCGCAGAACTCCATCGCCTGCTCCAGGTCCAGCTCGATCGGCCGGGCCAGCGTCTCCATCACATCGGCCGTCGACGACCGCATGTTGGTCAGCTTCTTCTCTTTGGTGACGTTGATGTCGAGGTCCTCGGCGCGAGGGTTGATGCCGACCACCATGCCCTGGTAGGTGTCCTGCCCGGGCTCGACGAAGAACTGGCCTCGGTCGGCCAACTGGATCAGGGCGAACGGGGTGATGGACCCGGCCCGGTCGCTCACCAGCGAGCCGGTGTGCCGGGCCCGGATCTCGCCGGCCCACGGCTGATAGCCGTCGAAGACCGCGTTGGCGATACCGGTCCCGCGGGTTTCGGTGAGGAAGTCGGTGCGCCAGCCGATCAGGCCGCGGCTGGGGATGATGAACTCCATCCGCACCCAACCGGTGGTGTGGTTGGCCATCTCGGTCATCCGGCCCTTGCGCCCGGCGGCGAGCTGGGTGATGGCGCCGACATACTCATCCGGGCAGTCGACGGTCAGGTGCTCGAACGGCTCGTGCACCTTGCCGTCGACCTTGCGGGTCACGACCTGCGGCTTGCCGACCGTCAGCTCGAAGCCCTCCCGGCGCATCTGCTCGACGAGGATGGCCAGCGCCAGCTCGCCACGGCCCTGCACCTCCCAGGCGTCCGGGCGCCCGATGTCCACTACCCGCACCGAGACGTTGCCGATCAGCTCGGTGTCCAGCCGGCTCTTCACCATTCGCGCGGTCAGCTTGTGGCCCGAGACCTTTCCGGCCAGCGGGGAGGTGTTGGTGCCGATCGTCACCGAGATCGCCGGCTCGTCGACGGTGATGCGCGGCAACGCGACCGGGGCGGCCGGGTCGGCCAAGGTATCGCCGATCATGATGTCGCCGATGCCGGCGACGGCGACGATGTCACCGGCGACCGCCTCCTCGGTCGGGGTGCGTTCGACCCCCTCGGTGACCAGCAACTCGGTGATCTTCGCCGTCGTGGTGACCGGCTCGCCGTTGACCTCGCGCATCCAGGCAACCTGCTGGCCCTTGCGGATCCGGCCGTTGTAGACCCGGATCAGCGCGAGCCGGCCCAAAAAGGCCGACGCATCGAGGTTGGTGACCAGCGCCTGCAGCGGCGCCTCCGGGTCACCCGAGGGCGGCGGTACGTGCTCGAGGAGCACGTCGAACAGCGGGTCGAGGTTCTCCCCATCGGGAACCGAGCCGTCGGCGGGTGCGGTGGTGCTGGCCACCCCGGCGCGGCCCGACGCGTACAGCGTCGGCAGCCCCAGCGCGTGCTCGGCGGCGGCCTGCGCCGCGTCGTCGAGGTCGCTGGCCACATCGAGCAGCAGATCGTGGCTGGCCTCGACCACCTCGGCGATCCGGGCGTCGGGCCGATCGGTCTTATTGACCACCAGAATCACCGGCAGATGCGCGGCCAGCGCCTTGCGCAACACGAACCGGGTCTGCGGCAACGGGCCCTCGGACGCGTCGACCAGCAGCACCACCCCGTCGACCATGGAAAGCCCGCGCTCCACCTCGCCGCCGAAGTCGGCGTGGCCCGGGGTGTCGATCACGTTGATGACGGTGACGGTTCCATCGGCGTGGTGGCGGTGCACGGCGGTGTTCTTGGCCAGGATGGTGATGCCCTTTTCGCGCTCCAGGTCACCGGAGTCCATCACCCGGTCGGCGGCCTCTCCCCGTTCCTGCAGGGCGCCGGACTGGCGGAGCATGGCGTCGACCAGAGTCGTCTTGCCGTGGTCTACGTGCGCGACGATGGCGACGTTACGAAAGTTCACCGGGCGATTCTGCCAGCGCACCCCGCCAATCGCGAAAACGAGAAGCCTAGAGCAACGAAGGTCACAGCCCCAGCGGGGACTCGGCGCTGAACCGCTCCAGCTCCTCGAGGTGCAGCTCGGTCAGCGATTGCAGGCAATGCGCCGCCGTTTCGGTGAGCTGCAGCCGGATCACCCGCTGGTCTTCGCTGTCGCGGACCCGGGTGACCAGCCCGGCCGCCTCGGCACGCTGGATCAACTCGCCGGCACTGTGGTGGCGCAACAGCAGGTATTCGGCGACGTCACCGACCGTGGGCCCCCGCGAGTCACTGTGGCCACGGACCGCCAGCAGCAACTGGTGTTGCGCCGGGGTCAGCCCGGCAGCCTGCGCCTGGTCAGCGCTCCAGCGCTCGAAGCGCCGCAGCCGTGTCCGGAACGTAAGCAGCCGGGCATAGACGTCGTCAGGCAGGGCCACGCCGTCACTTTATGCCGCGCCCTGCCGGTCGCGCGGCAATCAGCGCAGCCGGGCGGTGATCCGAATCTCGACCGCGGCCCCGGGCGAGGCCAGTTCGGAGATGCCGACGGCGGTCCAGGCCGGATACGGCGCCGAGATGAAGGCGTCCTTGACCGCGCAGAATTCCTCGATATGCCGAGCGAGGCCGATGTGATACGTGGTCATCTCCGTGACGTCGGCGAAGCCGAGGCCCACCTCTCCCAGCAGATCGCGGAGGTTTTCAAACGCCTGAGTGAATTGCTCCGTGAGATTCTCCGAGACGGTCAGATCGGGACGGAGGCCGATCATTCCCGAGCAGCGCAGGTGATCACCGTCGATGACCGCCGGGGCGAAGTGATAGGTGTCGTGCATCGGCTGCATCCACGCCGGAATGATGGTGCGGGCCATGGGATCTCCTCGGGATTCAGCGCAGCTGCGCGAAGTATTCGGGATGGTAGGGGGCGCCGAGCGTCAGCGAAGGGTCGTTGAGTCCGCTGATGTCATGCCCGAAATCGGGCTTGGTAGACGGCAGCGGCCGGTAGAAGAGTTTGTCACCGAAGAACCGGAACACCAGTGTCTGGCGCTCCGGGCAGTCCGGCGTCACCGGGGCGCCGCCGTGCAGGATGCCGGAGTGGAAGACCAGCGCGTCACCGGGTTCGAGATCCCAGGAAATGACGTCCCAGGACGCCGGATCCTGCGCGCGCTCGGCCTCGATGTCGGGCAGCCGGGGCCAGCTGCCGTCACCCCACAGCGGCTTGGTGGGATCGGTCGGATCGGTGTAGGACGTGCCGTCGTACTGGGCACCGAGGTGCGAGCCGCGGACGAACTCGAGCGCGTTGCGTTTGGGGAGCTTCTCGAAGCTGATCCAGATGTTGAGCAGATGCGGCCCGTGGGCCGGCATGTAGGAGGTGTCCTGGTGCCAGGGTGAGCGACCGGCCTTGCCGCCCTTCTTCATGAAGAGCTCCTCGCCCAGGAACCACACGTGCTCGGAATCCCATAGCGCCGCCGCGAAGTCGGCCAGTCCCAGATCCTTGATCAGCACGAGGTACTGCTCGATGTTGTCCGGGTTGCCGTATTCGTTGAAGTGCTCGTCGGCGGTGCCCGGGTAGACCCGCTTGGCCTGCGGGCTCGGATGGGCGATCCCGTAGTCGTAGCTCTGCCTGACCCGGCGGAGCTGTTCGGTGTCGAAGAGATTCCGGACGACGACGGCGCCGTCGGTCGCCAAATCCTGCTTGAGCTGCTCGGTTACCTGCATGACCCGTACCTCATAACAGTTGTGATGTCCGTAACGAGTGTTATGCTCGTTCCCGTTTGCCGCGTTGTCAAGCCCCGGAGGAATCTGATGCCCACCGACGGAACCGCCTCGCGGCATTCGGCGCAGGCCGGCGGCGACCGGCGGGCGGAGGTCGTGGATGCGGCCGTGCGGGTGATCGCCCGCGACGGACTGTCCGGCGCTTCGCTGCGCTCGATCGCCCGCGAGATCGGCTACACCACCGGCGTGGTGATGCACCACTTCACCGGCAAGCAGGAGCTGCTGGTCGCGGCGGCCGACGCGGTGCTCGCCCCGTTCGAGGATCTGCTCGGCCAGGCCGTGTCGATGACAGACACCTTCGAGGGGCTGCGCCGGATGTGCGTGATCCCGTTACCGACCACCGAGGCCGAGCAGGTGATGCCGCGCTTCTACGCGCAGGTGCTGGCCAGCGCCGAGACCGAGCCCGCGTTCGCGGAGGCGTTCCGGGCCCGTTACAGCGCCATCCGCGGCGGCATCAGGTCCCTGCTGGCCAAGGGCCAGCAGAACGGCTCCTTGCGAACCGACTTCGATCCCGCCGCGCAATGCGACGTGTTGTGCGCACTGGTCGACGGGCTGGCGCTGCACGCGGTCAGCGAACCCGCCCGGTTCCCGCCCGCCCGGCTCGAGGCACTGGTCACCGACGAGCTGAACAAGCTGCGGCCGTAGCGCAGACCGCTACTGCGCTCCCGCGGCAGGGTTCTGCACCAGCTGATCCGGGCAGTACGACCGTGCGGCGATCCCGACGAACACCGTTCCGTGCTCGGTCGACAGCCCCGGATTGCGCTCCTTGAGGCCCTCGAGCACCTCCGTGCTCGGCTTGCCGTCCGTGATCAACTTGCACACCATCCGCGCGGTGACCACGGCCTGATCCGGGCGGTTGTAGGTGATGCCGGCCGCCTGCAGGGCCGCGAGGAAGTCGGTGTCGTCGGTGGCCGGATCGGCCTGGGCAGGCGCGGCCAGACCGATCAACATGAGCGCGGCGGGCAGCGCCGCGAACAGCCTCACCAGCCCCGCCGCGGCGGCCGGGAGCCCATCGGCTGATTCTTCTTGGCCACGTCCCGGCTGCGATAGACGATGTAGGGCCGGAACAGATATCCGATCGGCGCGCTGAACGCGTGCACCAGACGGGTGAACGGCCAGAGCGCGAACAGGCTCAGCGCGATCAGCACATGCACCTGGAAGTACAGCGGGGCCTGCAGCATCAGATCACCGCGCGGGTCGAGGGCGAAGATCGACCGGAACCAGACCGAGACCGTCTCGCGGTAGTCGTGTTGCTCCCCGTAGGCGGTGGTGCCCATCAGGGTGCAGCTCATGCCGACCACCAGCGCGCACACCAGCACCAGATACATCAGTTTGTCGTTGACGCTGGTGGCTTTGAACACCGATCGCTCGGTGCGCCGGCGATAGATGAGCAGCCCGACGCCGATCAGCGTGGCGATACCGGCGGGAAGGCCCAGGATCAGCGCCTGCAGGTGGTAGAGGCGGTCGCTCATCCCCAGCGCACGGGTCCAGGACTCCGGGACGAACAGGCCCACGATGTGGCCGATGATCACCACGAAGCTGCCGAAGTGGAACATCGGGCTGCCGATCCGCAGCAGCTTGGACTCATACAGCTGCGACGAGCGGGTGGTCCAGCCGAACTTGTCGTATTTGTACCGCCACCAGGTGGCGACACCGGCGATGGCCAGCACGAAGTAGGGCACGATGTCCCACCACAACTCCGCGGGGCTGATGACGGTGACTTCGGTCATCGTATCGGCACCTTCGGCATCCCCAGCGACACAGTCGCCGAGTATGGCTGCAGCCCAACGGCTTCGGCCGGTGGCCCAGACGCCATCAGCTCGGTCACGTTCTGCACCTCCTGATCGGTTGCCGCCGGTAGTGTCTCGCACACCGCGGCCAGCGTGTGGGCATACGCTGATTCTGCGTCGCTCAGCGACTTGTACAGCACGTCGATCGGCGCCCGGTGCGCCAGCAGCAGCCGGCGCCCGGCCTCGGGGTCGACCGTCGCGGCGAACTCCAGCACCACCGGCAGGTGATCGGGTGCCTCCCCGGCGGGCGGCTCGGCGCCGGCCTCGCGATAGGCGGTGGCGAACGCCAGCATCTGCATCCCCCGGTTGCGGGTGTCCCCGCCGGTCCAGTACGTCAAAAACATCGTCGAACGCCGTCGCATGTCGAAGGTTTCGACATAGTCGACGGCAGCCGTCATCGGATCGGAAGCGCGCAGCGCGGCCACCGTGCGCCGCAGCAGCTCCGCCGGGGTCGCATCCGCGTGGGCGAGCAGCGCTTCCACGGTGTCGAGCCGCTGCTGCAGCTGCTCGTCGGGGTAGGCCAGCAACAGCGACGCCGCCTGCCACACCGCTCGGTCGCCCGGCCCGCCGGGTTGGCGCCGCAGGGAGCGGATGAACCGCTTCACTGGTGCTCCGGGAACATCTCGGGCACCGCTTGATCGCCGCCGCCCCAGTTGAGCAGGTTGGTCCGGCCCCGCGGCCGTTGGGCGTGTCCGCCGTTCTCGACCATGTGGAACGACGACTGGTCTTGGCCGTCGGCGCTCACGAACGGGTCGTCCTCATACCCGTTCGGACCACCGGTGATCGAGCACCCCAGGTGTTCGAGCTCGTGCGCCTTCTGGCTATAGGCAGTCGGAATCACGTAGCGCTCTTCGTATTTGGCGATAGCCAGCAAACGGTACATGGAATACATCTCCTCCTCGGTCATACCGACCGAAGCGGGGATATGCGGCTGGGTCTCTCGGCCCAGGCTGATGTCGCGCATGTAGGAGCGCATCGCCGCCAGGCGCCGCAGCACGCCCTCGATGACGCCGGTGTCGCCGGCGGTGAACAGCTCGGCGAGGTAGGCCATCGGGATACGCAGCGCGTCAAGGGCGCCGAACAGGTTGCCCAGGTCTTCCCCGTCGTGCCCGTCGCGGGCTACCGCGTCGACGACCGGGGACAGCGGCGGGACGTACCAGACCATCGGCATGGTGCGGTACTCCGGGTGCAGCGGCAACGCCACCTTGTAGGTGTTGATCAGCGCGTAGATCGGCGAGCGCTGGGCAGCCTCGATCCAGGTGTCGGAGATTCCCTCGGCGCGCGCGCCCGCGATCACCTCGGGGTCGGTCGGGTCCAGGAACACCCCGCACTGCGCCTCGTAGAGGTCGGTGTCTTTCTCCACCGACGCCGCTTCGAGCACCTTGTCGGCGTCGTAGAGCACCAACCCGATGTAGCGCAGCCGCCCGACACAGGTCTCCGAGCAGACCGTGGGCAGTCCGACTTCGATTCGGGGATAGCAGAAGTGACACTTCTCGGCTTTGCCGGTCTTGTGGTTGAAGTACACCTTCTTGTACGGGCATCCCGACACGCACAGCCGCCAACCGCGGCACCGGTCCTGGTCGACCAGCACGATGCCGTCTTCTTCGCGCTTGTAGATCGCCCCGGTCGGACACGACGCCACACACGACGGGTTCAGGCAGTGCTCGCAGATCCGCGGTAGGTAGAACATGAAGGTTTCTTCGAGCTCGCTTTTGACCTGATCGCTGACCTTCGCCAGGATCGGGTCGTTGACCAGGTTCTCCGGCGAACCGGCGAGGTTGTCATCCCAGTTGGGGCCCCACTCGATGTTCATCGGGTCGCCGGTGATCGAGCTGCGCGGCGCGGCGACCGGGATGGTGTCGCCCAGCGGCGCCGACGTGAGGTTCTCGTAGTCGTAGGTCCACGGTTCGTAGTAGTCCTTCAGACCGGGCAGGTTGGGGTTGGCGAAGATGTTCAGCAGCTTGTGGACGCGTCCGCCGGCCAGCAGCCGCAGCCGGCCCTTCTTGTCGAGCGTCCAGCCGCCCTTCCACCGGTTCTGGTCTTCGTAGGTGCGCGGATAGCCTCCGCCCGGGCGGGTTTCGACGTTGTTGAACCACACATACTCGGTGCCCTCGCGGTTGGTCCAGGCCTGCTTGCAGGTCACCGAGCAGGTGTGGCACCCGATACATTTGTCCAGGTTCATCACCATGGCCATCTGAGCCATTACCTTCATCAGTAACGAACCTCCTGGGTGCGGCGGCGCACCACCGTCACCTCGTCGCGCTGGTTGCCGGTCGGCCCCAGGTAGTTGAACGCGAACGCGTGCTGGCCGTAGCCACCGGCGAGATGGCTGGGCTTGACCCGGATCCGGGTCAGCGAGTTGTGGGTGCCGCCGCGCTTGTTGTTGGTCTCGGCCCGCGGGGTGTCGACCGTGCGCTCCTGCACGTGGTAGACGAACACCACCCCGTCCGGCATCCGCTGACTCACGATCGCCCGGCCGACGAACACCCCGTTGACGTTGACCGCCTCGATCCAATCGTTGTCTTTCACATTGATCTTCGCGGCGTCTCCCGGGCTCATCCACATGGTCGGCCCGCCCCGGGACAGCGACAGCATGTAAAGGTTGTCCTGGTAGGTGGAGTGGAACGACCACTTCGAGTGCGGGGTCAGGTACCGCACGGTGATGCCGATGCCGTCGCCGACCTCGCCGAGCTCGGGGGCGTCGAACAGCCGCACCATGTCCAGCGGTGGCCGGTAGACCGGCATGTGCTCACCGAGTTCTTCGATCCAGTCGTGCGCGGTGTAGAAGTGCATCCGGCCGGTCAGGGTGTGGAACGGCTTGAGGCACTCGATGTTGATGGTGAAGGGGGCGTAGCGCCGGCCGCCGGTCTCACTGCCGGACCATTCCGGGCTGGTGACCACCGGCACCGGGCGGGCCTGGGTGTCGGCGTAGGTGATCCGCTTCTCCTCGCTGCCCTCCGACAGGTGCGCCAGCCGCTGCCCGGTGCGCTTCTCCAGTTCGCGGAAGCCCTCCGTGGCGATCCGGCCGTTGGTGGTACCCGACAGTGCCAGCACGGTATCGGCCATCCGCGTCGCGGTGGTCAGCGCCGGGCGCCCTTCTCCGGCACCGGATTTCATCACCCCGAACCGGCCAGCCAGGTCTTCGACCTCTTCGTGCGGGAACACGGTGTAGCCCTTGGTGGTCAGCCCCAAGGTGTCCACCAGCGGGCCGAGCGACTGCCACTTGTCGTGAATCGCGGTGTAGTCACGTTCTACCACAGTGACTTTGGGCATCGTCTTGCCGGGAACCGGCGTCTCGCCGGTGTTCAGCCAATCGCGTTCGGTTCCCTCGGGATAGGCCATCGCGTCGGCGGTGTCGTGCAGCATCGCGGTGAGCACGACGTCGCTGCGGACTCCCAGGTGCTTTTTGGCCAGTCCGCTGAAGGTGCGAGCGATCGCGCCGAACGCGTCGTAGTCGCTGCGGGTTTCCCACGGCGGGTCGATCGCCGCGGAGAACGAGTGCACATACGGGTGCATATCGGTCGAGGACAGGTCGGCCTTTTCGTACCAGGTCGCCGCGGGCAGCACGATGTCGGACATCAGGGTGGTCGAGGTCATCCGGAAGTCGATCGACATCAGCAGGTCGAGCTTGCCTTCGGGAATGTCGCTGTCGAAGCGCACATTCTTCGGCTTGACCCCGCCGGCCGGTGGCTCGCCGAGCACACTGGCGTCGGTGCCCAGCAGGTGCTTGAGGAAGTACTCCCCGCCCTTGCCCGAGGCGCCGATCAGGTTGGCCCGCCATACCGTGAGCACCCGCGGCCAGTTCACCGGGTTGTCCGGGTCGGTCACCGACAGCTTCAGCTCGCCGGCGGCGAGCTGCTCGGCGACGTACTCCCCCGCGTCCCGCCCGGCCGCGCCGGCCGCATCGGCCACATCCAGGCTGGACTTGTCGAACTGCGGATAGAACGGGCTCCAGCCCATCGCGGTGGCCGAAGCGAGGATGTCCATGGTGTGTTTGCCGTCGAACCGGCCCCGCCCCAGCGGCGTGGTCAGCTTGTCCGCCCCGTAGGCGTCATAGCGCCACTGGTCGGTGTGGGCGTACCAGTACGAGGTGCCCGGCACCTGGCGCGGCGGCCGCGACCAGTCGTTGCCGGCGGCCATCGTCTGCCACCCGGTCAGCGGGCGCACCTTCTCCTGGCCGACGTAGTGCGCCCAGCCGCCGCCGTTGCGCCCCATCGAGCCGGTCAGCATCAGCAGTGCCAGCACCGCCCGGTAGGTGGCGTCGCCGTGGAACCACTGGCAGATTCCGCTACCCATGATGATCATCGACCGGCCGCCGGATTCCTCTGCGTTGCGGGCGAACTCGCGCGCCACCCGGATCGCCTGGGCGGCCGAGACCCCGGTGATCGGCTCCTGCCAGGCCGGGGTGTTGACGGCGGTGCCGTCCTCGTACCCGGTGGGCCATTCGCCGGGCAGCCCGGGGCGGCCCACCGAGTAGTTGGCCAGCATCAGGTCGAAGACGGTGCAAACCAGGTGCTCGCCGACCTGACGGACCGGGACTCCGCGCTCGACGACGGTGCCGTGGCCGTCCACGGTGTCGAAGCCCGGCAGCGACACCAGGGCGCTGCGCCGGTGCCCGTTGTGGGACGCCGGGTCGAGCACGGTCAGCGCCGGCCGCACATCGCCGAGGTCGAGGTTCCACTTGCCCATGCCCTCGTCGCCCCACCGGAAGCCCAGCGAGCCGTGCGGCACCACGACGGTGTCGGTGGCCTCGTCGAGCAGGGCCGGCTTGAACGCGGCATTTTCTACCGTCTGACCCAGATCGGCGGCGGTCAGGTTCTTGCCCGGCACCAGCCGGCCGTCGCGCTGTTCCAGCTTGATCAGGAACGGCAGGTCGGTGTAGCGGCGCACATAGTCGGTGAAGAACGGCACCTCTTGCTTGACGTAGCACTCGGTGAGGATGACGTGGCCCATCGACATGGCCAGCGCACCGTCGGTGCCCGCCGCGCAGGGCATCCACTCGTCGGCGAACTTGGTGTTGTCGGCGTAGTCGGGGCTGACACTGACCACCTTGGTCCCGCGGTAGCGCACCTCGGCCATCCAGTGCGCATCGGGGGTGCGGGTGATCGGGACGTTGGAGCCCCACATCATCAGGTACGCGGCATCCCACCAGTCCCCGGATTCCGGGACGTCGGTCTGGTCACCGAACACCTGCGGAGAGGCGACCGGCAGGTCGGCATACCAGTCGTAGAACGACGTCATCACGCCGCCGAGCATCTGGATGAACCGGGACCCGGCGGCGAACGACACCATCGACATCGCCGGAATGGGCGAGAAGCCCGCGATCCGGTCGGGGCCGTAGGCCTTGATGGTGTGCACGTGCGCGGCCGCGATCATCTCGGTCGCTTCGGCCCAGGTCACCCGCACCAGCCCGCCCATCCCGCGGGCCTGCTGGTAGCGCCGCCGGCGCTGCGGGTCGGCCTGGATATCGGCCCAGGCCAGCACCGGGTCACCCAGGCGCGCCTTGGCCTCGCGGAACATCTCGACCAGCGGTCCCCGCGCGTAGGGGTAGCGGATCCGGGTCGGCGAGTAGGAGTACCAGGAGAAGGAGGCGCCCCGGGGGCAGCCGCGCGGCTCGTACTCGGGCCGGTCCGGGCCTACCGAGGGATAGTCGGTCGCCTGGTTCTCCCAGGTGATGATCCCGTCCTTGACGAAGATCTTCCACGAGCACGAGCCGGTGCAGTTCACCCCGTGGGTGGAGCGGACCACCTTGTCGTGGCTCCAGCGGTCCCGATAGAAGGTGTCGGCCTCGCGGCCGCCTTGGCGGGTGACGGTGCGCCGATCCGCCGAGACCTCGCCCGGGGTGAAGAACCGGCCACTGCGTTCCAGCAACTCCTCGAGCGGACCGCCGATGCGGGCCTGGGACGGCGGTGCCGGCGAGGTGGGCGGCGTAGCGCGTGTCATCGGAGTTCTCCTTAGAGGGGTCGCCGCACTCCAGCGGTTCAGGCAGCAGGCCGGGCCGCCGCAGCGCACCGTCTCAGGCCAAAATCCCAGCGTAGCGAGGTATATCGCTGAGCGACCCAATTCATCGGCACAATTTACAGAGCTGTTTCACTACAGTGCCCGAGCCAGCTCGGCCAGCCAAGCTCGATCGGCAGGTACCCAGTCAACGTCAGGTAAGTCCACAGCGGTCACCCAGCGAAGTGCCTGGTGATCGTCCGGCCGGGGTTCGCCGCGCGCCAGGCTGACCCGGTAGGCGCGCAAGGTCATGCCGGAGTCGAGCACGACGTCAGCGCCGAGGCGCTCCCCCACGGTGATCGCCTCGGTGTCCAGGCCCAGCTCCTCGGCGAGCTCGCGGGCCAGGGCCGCCGGTTCGGTCTCGCCGGGCATCACCTTGCCGCCGGGCAGTTCCCAGCGTCCGGCCAGCTCCGGCGGGCGGCGTCGCTGCGCGATCAGCAGCGCCGGCCCGACGATCACAGCTCCGGCGACGACGACCTGGGTGGGCATGGCGTGTGAGGCTATACCGTCCTACCGTCGGGTATGGCTTTGTTGACCGATGAACAAATCGACGCCGCGCTGACCGACCTCGACGGCTGGGAACACGCCGACGGTGCGCTGCGTCGCGCGATCAAGTTCGACTCGTTTCTGGCCGGCATCGACGCGGTACGGCGGGTCGCCGAGCGCGCCGAGGCGGCGGATCACCACCCCGACATCGATATTCGCTGGCGCACGGTGACCTTCGCGTTGGTGACGCACTCCGAGGGCGGCATCACCGACAAGGACGTGGCGATGGCCGGCGAGATCAACCGGACTTTGGCGAGCTGACCTGCGTGCGGGCCATCCAGGCCAGGGTGGCCACCGCGGCGGCGATGTAGACCAGGCCGGCCCAGGCCAGATACCACGGCCGGCCGTCCTGCCAGATGCTCGGCTGGGCGAAACTGAGCAGCCAGGGCACGCCGATCAGGGTCAGCGCCAGCCAGCCCCAGCCCAGTATCCGGGCGCCGCGGCGATCCGCGTACGGGCCGTGCAGCAGCCAGATCATCGACGGCACCAGCCACACCCAGTGGTGCGTCCAGGAGATCGGCGAGGCCAGCAGCCCGAAGAGTTCGACCACCAGCAGCAGGCCGAGCGGATCGGGCCGGGTGCGGTCGCTGCTCAGCGCGCGCCAGGCCAGCACGGCCAACACCGCGGTGACGGCGACCGCGATCAGCACCAGCGGACCGTAACCCGCGTCATGGCCGAGGATCCGGGAGAGGCCGCCGCGCCAGGACTGGTTGAACGAGGTGCCGATCGGCCCCACCCGGTGGGCGTCGCCGAGCAGTTCGGTGAAGTACCGGCGCGCCTGGTCCCCGGTGGCCCACACCGACACCGCGACAGTGCCGGCGAAGACGACCGCCGAGAACACCGCGGCGGCCCAGCGCCGCACCCCGGCCAGGTACACCCCGGCGATCGCGGGGGTCAGCTTCACCCCGGCGGCCAGCCCCACCAGCAGACCCGACACCCACCACCGGCTGCTGTAAACCGCGTAGAGCACCGCCAGCGCCAGGATCACGTTGATCTGGCCGTAGTCGAAGGTGCTGCGCAATGGTTCGGTCCAGATCCCGGCCGCGGTCCACAGCATCGCGACCCGGCGCCCGGAGGTGGCGGCGACCCCGAGCAGTCGCTGACTGAGCCGGACCACGCCGTAGAGGGCGGCCATGGTGCCGATCTGCCAGAGAAAGGCGACCAGCCCGAAGGGCAGCAGATGCAGCGGATAGAACACCACCGCGGCGAACGGCGGGTAGGTGAACGGCAGCGGGAAGTCGGGCGTCTGGTCGGCGTAGACGTAGTCATACAGCGCGCCGGGGTGGCCTAATGCGGCCGCACCGCTGATGTAGACGTGCAGGTCGACGAAGTTGGCGCCGCGCGGGGTCAGGTAGGTCCAGGCGAGCCGCGCCGCGATGCTGGCCGCCAGCAGTAGCGGGGCCGAGGCGGTCAATCGGTTCGTCCAGGAACGCGCGGCCGGGGGGTCGAGGGTGGTGTCTACGCGCACGACTTTAGCGAACGGCGGCCGGATCACCGTCGCGGCTCGGGTCCATAACGGTCCCATAAATGACACTCGTGTCACTTGAGCCTCACCAGCAACAAGCTAGCTTCGGATTTCGTAGAAGCCACCGCCGACGATTGGGGAAATCATGTCGCGCCTCCGGACGCTGTTCAACGCCACCACGGCGACCGTCGCGGTCGGATCCTCGGCCGCACTGCTCTTCGGCGGTCTCAGCGCGGTTGCTGCAGCCGACCCGGCCGTCCCGGCCCTGCCGCTGCCCACCGCGGGCTTTCCCGGCCTGCCCGCGCTCGAGCAATTGAGCCCGGTGATCCAGCAGGCGGCCGCCGACCCGACCGGGGCCACCTCGCTGCTGGCCGCCGCTGCCGCCGCGTTCGCCGGAAACTCCTCCGCGCCGGCCAATTCCCGGCAGGTGGCCGACTCGGTGGCGCAGTTCGTGCAGACACCGCCGGAAGCCATGTTGTCCAGTGAGCACGTGCCGACGGCCGGATCGGCGCCGGGCTTGGTGGCGCACCTGCCCAGCGGTGTGGACCCCGCCAAGTCGGTGGGACCGGTTCCGCAGGCCGCGCCGAGCGCACCGGAAGCCGTCCCGGCGCCGCCGGAGGCCGCCGGCGTCGCCGCACCGCCTGCCGAAGCCGTCCCGGCCGAGGCTGCCGCACCCGAGGCGACACCGGCCGCCGCCAATCCCGGATTCGGCCCGGACGCCCCGCCGACCCAGGACTTCATGTACCCCTCGATCGGCCAGAACTGCCTGGCCGACGGCGGCAACGTCATCGCCACCGCACTCTCGGTGGCCGGCCCGGCTACCATTCCCACCCCTGGTCCGAAGCCCGGCCAGACCGCCTACGTCTTCACCGCCGTCGGCACCCCCGGCCCGGCCGAGACCCAGAAGCTTCCGCTGAACGTCACCTGGGTCAACCTGACCACGGGCAAGTCCGGCAGCGCTACCCTGCAGCCGCGCTCCGACATCAACGCGGACGGGCCGACGACGCTGACCGCGATCGTCGACACCGGCTCGGGCAGCATCATGTCGACGATCTTCGGTCAGGTCAGCACCAAGGACCACCAGTGCAACTTCCTGCCGACCATCGGCTCGACAGTGGTGCCGTAAGGCCCCAGTAGGCCATGCCTCCAACGCCGAGACCGACGTTTTGCAGGAGTGCTCCCGGGCACTTTCCCTGCAAAACGTCGGTCTCGTGCTATCGCACGGACAGCGTCAGTAGGCCATGAACAAGATGGCGTCCCGGTCGTAGCTCATACCGGGGTGCGCATCCGCGAGATGCTTCTGGGTCAGGTCGACCAGGTCGTCTTCGTCCTTACCGACGATGGCCTCGCCACACGGACAGTTCAGATGGGTCTTCACGTCGCCGCCTTTCCGCTCTCGCGTGCTTGTTTTGCCGCCTGTTTCTGCGCTTTCTTGGTGGACCGTACCTGTTGCAGCGACGCCGCATCGACGACATCGGCGATCGACAGACGGGTGTCGGCACCGCCGTACGCCCCGGCGGCCTCCCGCCACCCCGGCGGGGTCACGCCGTACTGCTTGCCGAGCAAGGCCACAAAGATCCGCGCCTTCTGCTCACCGAAGCCGGGCAACGCCTTGAGCCGCTTGTACACCTGGGCGCCATCGGGCTCGCCGGCCGTCCACAGCGCGGCCGTGTCGCCGCCGTACTGGTCGACGATGGCTTGCGCCAACGCTTGCACGCGGCCTGCCATCGATCCTGGAAAGCGATGCACCGCAGGCTTTTCCGCACACAGGGCGGCGAACTCCTCGGGGTCGCGTCCGGCGATCTCGTGCGGGTCGAGGCCACCCATCCGGTCAGCGATCTTCTTCGGCCCGGCGAACGCGACCTCCATGGGTATCTGCTGGGAAGTGTCAACACGATTACGAGCGAGGCGGTCGGCGATCTTCTTGGGTCCCGCAAACGCCTGTTCCATAGGTATTTGCTGATCAAGCAGCATGCCCGTGAGCAAGGCAAACGGATCTACCGAGAGAAGTTCGTCGGCCTCAGGATCTTGAGCGAGGCAGAGTTTCGCAGTCACGCAAGAAGCCTAAGGCGGCTTCGGTGGCCTACTCCGTTCAACTAACACAGAACGGCTGTTTTAGCGGCTTGAGGTCGCCTGTCAGAGGTGCTTGCTAGTCTCCGACGAACGCAACGAACAGCAGGTTGACAGGGAGAATCCAGCGTGACTCAACCATCGCCAGCGCCAGGGTGGTACCCAGACCCATCGGATCCGGCGAATCAGGTCTATTGGGACGGGAACGCTTGGAGCGCACCGAGGCGGATAGCCGAGCCTGTCACCAATGAATCGAGCTTAGGGAGAAGGACCGCGATCGCCATTGGCGTCTGTGTCCTCTTGGGCATCGGGGTCGTGATGTCGATGCAGTCGGCGAGCCTCCTGACCGGCACCGGTCCGATATGGACGGGGGTCGGGTTCGTCGCAGCTGGCACGGCTGTGGCGTTCTTCCTCGGTGCTGCGAAGTGGGTTCGCGTACTGGCTGTCGTACTACTCGCGCTGTCCTTGTTCAACGGGTTCTACATGGAGAAGCTGCTCTCGGACAAGCGCGATGAGCTGTCGCGGGTCTTCGACAACTAGAACTTGTCGTCAGCGGAGTTTGAAACTACCCCGCCAACTGTGGGATAGGCGGATGCGGACTAATGAGCAAGGACGCTCTTAAGCCGAAACTTGAGGCCGGTACTCACCGCGTGACTTGGACGCTGTCTAGGCCACCCGAGGCCAGTACGTGGGAAGTATCGGGCGAGGCGGAACTGATGGGGCTGAGGCAACCACGAGGTCTCGTTTTCGGAACTGCACCCACGAATTGGACCACCGATGAGGCGACCGGCCATAGCCAGACGGGGTGGCCTCAACACTTCGACTACCCGCTTGTCTACGGGGAGATGAACGGTGGGCTCGACATCCTCTTGCTAGACGCCCGCCTCACCGTCTATGGCGAGAAGTCCCGCACCGGCATCATGAACTTCGCTGGCGCAAATGCGTATTTCGACACATGGGCGGCGCTCGTCGGACCGGGTGCCCCCACTCAGGTCGAGTCGCTGTTGATCGATTCTGGCGTTATTCAGGTGCCCCACCTCGAAGCGTTTGCAGGCAAGAGCCCGATCGCCGAACAGCGTTTTCTGCTCGATGACCTCTACGAGCAAGAGAAACCAGAATACGCCGCGACAATCGATAAGGAGAGCCGTCAGACCTGGCAGGACGAGAGCGCGGAAGTTTCTCTCTACTACCAACTTTCGATCGATGTTGGCGGTTGGTACAGCTTTGGTATTGCCGCCAGCCCAGTCGTATATGTTAAGTTGACCACTCCAGTTCCGTTGTCCGACTTCTTGACTCAATGGGCATGGCCTTTACGTGAGATTGTTGCCGCCGCAACAGGCAGAAGAGAGGACATTAACTATCTGACATGCTCTCCCGTATTCGATGGCGATGCGCGATCACCAGAATTACGGCAGTTTCAACTATTCAACGCTTCGGTCTCTCAGAAACCGTACACGTCAGAAAATACGTTGCGCAATAAAGATATTTCAGCAATTCGGATCTCGGAGGGCGAATCGCTCCTGGCGCTGCTTCGGCGATGGCAAGCCCTGGCAGCCAGTGAGAATCCCATTCTGAATACTTACGACATGAACGCTGTGGGACCAAGTCAACACCCTCGGGCCCGGTTTCTACTGCTGCTTCAGGCGCTTGAAGGTCTTCACGGGTATGAGTATCGAGGTGAAATCGATGAACGGCAGACCAAGCACGCAGGGCTCCGCGAACCCATCCTGAGTCGATGCAAGAGCGCACTCGCAGAACTGCCTGATGACTTCAAGTTCCTCAAGAAGTTTCTGCGGAAACAGCCTCTTGAGACCTTCGATGCGGCAATCCGCAAGATGCTGGCGACGTTGCCAGTCAATCTTGAACCCGAACTGGAAGAGAGCGCACTTGTAAGATCGGTTCGCTCCGAGAACGAGACCGTCAAAACGACCCTCGACGCTATTCGAATCGCTCGAAACGGCCTATCTCACGGAACGAAGGCATACGAAAAGCGAGAGCTGGCAGAAGCCGCGAACATCCTAGAGCGGGCGGTACGTGGTCACCTGCTTCGCCTTCTCGAAGCCTCTCCAGAAGCGATCGAGCGCGTGCTTTCGCCGGAGGATTGACCACTTCGCCGACAGCCGGGTAGCGCTCCTGCCTTCTACAGGTGTCTCGGAGCTGGCGCGTCCGCCCCGCAGGGGTCTACCCCGGCCAGCCAACGGGTTCCGTTGGTCCGTGTCGGTGGAGTATGCAACCGTGTACTCGACAACGGGCGCAGGCAGTTCCAGGAGACAGGCATGAGACGTGTAGCGGCAGCTCTTATCGCAGCGATGGCTTGCGCCCTCGCCTTGGCCGCCACGGCCGGCGCGATACCGGAGCAGGGCACCCCGGAATTCGACGCCTACATGCAGGGCCTGGAACGCAACGGGTTCAACCTGAATCCCGACACCGCGTGGCGGGTGGCCCACCAGTCGTGTGAGGGCGGTCTTCCGGGCCTCATCGGCTGGGAACTCACCGCGCAGGGAGTCGTCGGCCCCGGAGCCGGCCAGCGGCTGATGGATGTGGCCCGCCAGTACGCCTGCCCGGTGCAGTAACTATCCGCTCTTGCGCCGGAACTCCCGGCGGCTCTCCAGCGGGCCGTGCGATCTGGGCTGCTTGGCGCCGGCGTCCTTGTGGTCGGAGCCGCCCGCCGACTTCGCCTTCTTGCGCTCCAGGGCCTCGCGGAACTTGCGCTTGTTCTCGTCTGCGGCGGAATCTGATTCGGGCATGACCGGAGCGTAGCTCAGCGGATGCCCGGCGGCATGCCGTACAGGTGCGTGATCGGCAACGTCAGCAGCACGCGGCGATCGGTCACCATCGCCTCGCGGTACTCGTCCCAATCCGGGTGCTCGCCGCCGATGTTGCGGTACAACGCCACCAGCGCCTCGACGGTGTCGTCGCCGGGAGCCGCGGCCGGCGGCGTCAGCTGCGCATCCCCTTCGGCGACGGCATAGGACCAGCCGTCGTCGGAACTGACCAACAGCGAGGCCCTCGGATCGCGACGCAGGTTGCGGGTCTTGGCCCGCGGTTCGGTGACCGACACCTGCACCGCGACCGCGCGCGGGTCGAAGTGATACTGCACGTTCGACAGTTGCGGACGCCCGTCGCGTTTGACGGTGGCCAGCACGCCGAGCGAGTTCCCGCTGATCACTGCCAGCAACTTGTCGTCGAATACCTGGCGTCCCATGCCGGAAGCGTACCGATTGAAGCCGGTGTGCGCCGTCGTTACTATCGCGCAGATGACCCGGTACGCGGCGTTACTATCGCGCAGATGACCCGGTACGCGGCGTTCTTACGCGGCGTCAACGTCGGCGGCGTCAACCTCAAGATGGCCGACGTTGCTGCCGCACTGACCGAGGCCGGCTTGGCCGAGGTCCGCACCGTTCTCGCCAGCGGCAACGTGGTGCTGGAATCACCGAAGGGTGCCGCGGCGGTGCGCAGCACCGTGGAAGCCGTCCTGGGTAAGCGCTTCGGCTACCCGGCCCGGGTGCTGGTCTACGACATCGACACGGTGCGCGACATCGTCGCGGCTTACCCGTTCGAACCGGAGGTCGCCGGCTCTCACTCCTATGTCACCTTCGTCGCCGACGAGGCGGCGCTGGCCGAGCTGTCCGCGCTCGCCGACGAGACCCGGACCGGCCCCGGCGAAAAGATCGCGCCGGGCGACGGGGTGATCTATTGGCAGATCCCCAAGGGCAACACCCTGGACAGCACCGTGGGCAAGACGATGGGCAAGAAGCGGTACGCGGCGTCGACCACGACCCGCAACCTGCGCACCTTGACCAAGACGCTGCGCTGAACCGCCACCGGTAAGGTCGCACAGGTGAGCCAGGCACAGAAAGTCACCCTGACCGGCGTCTCCGAGACCGCGTTGCTGACCCTGAACGCGCGAGCGACCGAGGCCCGCCGTCCCGACCGGATCATCAACGATCCGATGGCGGTCCGGCTGGCGGACTCGATCGACTTCGATTTCGCCAAGTTCGGCTCGACCCGCCAGGACATCGCCGTGCGCGCACTGGGCATCGACACCGAGGCGCTGCGCTTCCTTCGCCAGCACCCGACGGGCACCGTGGTGGCACTGGCCGAGGGCTTGCAGACCAGCTTCTGGCGGATCAGCGAAGCGGTTGAGGATCCGCAATTCCGTTGGCTCACCGTCGATCTGCCGCCGATCATCGAGATCCGCGAGCGACTGCTCCCGGCAGAGTCGCGGGTCTCGGTGTGCGCCCAGTCCGCACTGGACTACAGCTGGATGGACCGCCTCGACACGTCTGACGGAGTGTTCATCAGCGCCGAGGGCCTGCTGATGTACCTGCAGCCCGAGCAGTCGCTGGGCCTGATCGCCGAGTGCGCCCGCCGTTTTCCGGGCGGCCGGATGATCTTCGACCTCCCGCCCGCCTGGATCGGCTGGCTGCTCCGTCACGGCGTGCCGACATCGCTGCGCTACCGGGCGCCCTCGATGCCGTTCACCCTGTCCGCCGCCGACAGCGCCAAGCTGGTGGACACCGTGCCCGGCGTCCGGGCGGTCCACGATCTGCAGCTGCCGCGGGGCCGCGGGTGGCTGTTCAACACTGTGCTACCCACCATCTACGGGCTGCGTTCCCTCGCCGACGCGCGCCCGTCGCTGACCCTGCTGGAATTCGGCTAAGAACCGCCGACGTTGTCGAAGGCCACGTCGAGGTAGCGCAACGCGTCGGCCTTGCCGAGGCCGACCGCGCGGGCCGCCGCGACGAAAGCGCCGGCGGCCGCCGTCATGGCCGCACCGGTCGGGTCGCTGCTCGCCACGAAAGTGCCGAAACGGCCGCGGGTTTCGACGACCCCGGCGGTCTCCAGCTCCCGGTACGCGCGGGCCACCGTGTTGACCGCCAGGCCCAGCTGACCGGCCAACTCGCGCACCGTCGGCAACCTGGTTCCCGCCGGCAGGGCGCCTTCGCGGACCGCCTCGATCATTCGTGTCCTGACCTGCTCGAACAACGGAGCGCCCGGCTGCGCATCGATCCCCAGCAGTTCCGTGAAGTCCATCGACCCAGTATCCCGGCTATGTTGGTGGCGTGCAGGTGGCGGTGTTCAGCGGCGCGGGGATCTCAGCGGAGAGTGGGGTGCCTACCTTCCGTGACGACAAGAACGGCCTGTGGTCGCGCTACGACCCCTATGAGGTGTCCAGCATCGACGGCTGGAACCGGCACCCGGAACTGATCTGGGGTTGGTACCTGTGGCGCCATCACCTGGCCAGCCGGGTCGGACCGAACGCCGGCCATCGCGCGGTCGCGGACTGGGAGCAGCATGCCGAGGTCCAAGTCATCACCCAGAACGTCGACAATCTGCATGAGCGTGGCGGCAGTTCCACGGTTCACCATCTACACGGCAGCATGTTCAAATTCCGTTGCGCGGAGTGCGATCACCCCTACACCAAGAAACTGCCGGAGATGTCGGAGCCGCAGCTGGAAGTGGCCCCGCCGGTTTGCGGCTGCGGCGGATTGATCCGCCCCGACATCGTCTGGTTCGGCGAAAACCTGCCGGAGGGCCCGTGGAGCGCCGCGATCGGGGCCATCGACGCCGCCGATGTGCTGGTCGTGGTGGGAACATCTGCCGTGGTCTATCCGGCGGCCAGCCTGCCCGAGTTGGCGCTGGAGCAGCGCAAGACCGTCATCGAGGTCAACCCCGAAGCGACGCCGTTGTCCGCCAGAGCCACGGTGAGCATCCGCGAGACCGCCTCGGCGGCATTACCCGGCTTGCTGCAGCGGCTGCCCTCGCTGTTGGGTTAGCGCGGCTCAGGCCGGGCGGTTGGCACGACCCAGCGCGAACTCCGACACCGGTACCGGCGCCCACGCCGGAAACTGATGGCCGCGCCGGGATGTCCCGACGGTGAAGCCGGCGTCGGTGATCATCTGCTCGGTGTCGCGGTGGGTATGACAATTCCCGAACAGCTTCGGCCAGATCGTGGCATCGGCCAGTCGCTGCAGCCCGCCCCGCGCCCCGGCGCTGGCGACATGCTCGAAATAGCGCAGCTCTCCGCCGGGCTTGAGCAACGCGAGCAGTTGCCGCAGCACCTCGCGGGGCTGCTCGACCGAGCACAACACCAGGGAGCACACGATCGCATCGAACGGTTCGCCGGCATCCAGCGCCTCGACGGTGCTGGCCACGACGCTCACCGGCACCGGCGCCGTGGCCGCCGCTTGACTGGCGGCCTCCCGCAGCCGCGACTCCGGCTCGGGGGCGACAACCTCGGTGACGGTCTCGGGATAGAACGCGAAGTTGCTTCCGGTGCCCGCCCCGACCTCCAGCACCCGCCCGGACAGACCCTCCAGGTTCTCCCGGCGCCGATCCCGCAGCCAGTCGGTCTCGCGACTCGACATGAACGTCCAGATCCGAGCGAACAGCGGGTTGTCCAAGGTCGAAGGTGATGTCATGGGGCCACCCTAGCGTCTCAGCGGTGTGGCCCGGCCGTACCGGCGTGCACGCAAAAAGCACAGTCCCAGCCGAAAAGACCGGCAAAGGCTACCCGCCGGTAGTATTGCCACAGTTTCCCGAAACGTGACTCAATGATCCCTTAATAGTGACCCATACGCTCAGTGTCATGTGGATCGACGACTCAAGTTCCGACGTCATCAAGGTCGACTTCGAGGCCCTGTACCACGGCGATGTCCTGGTCGAAGGCGACACCTCCGAGCAGCTCGACGACTGGCATCCGCTGGCCAGTTGAGTGACGGGCGCCGCGGCAGCGGCGCCTTTCACTATCGCGTGATTGCGCGCTGGCGGCCGCCCATCCGGCGGGCCCCTCAGCTACGGCTGATCATGCGCGACAGCGAACGCATCGCTTGACGGCTCGCCGCGTGCCGCACCCGCTGGATCACCGGCTGCCGGTTCTGCTGGCCACCCGTACCGAGCCGCGGGAAGGCTCACTCACCCAAATAGCTCCAGCCCCGCAACCGCTCGGCGATCTCGCCGAGATCAGCCAGCCCACCGGTGGCAACGGCGATCACGAACTCGAACCGGTCGTCCTCGGGCGCGCTGATCCCCACCTCGTTGATGGCGAGAAATGTCCGGCAGGCAGTCCAGGCCAGCCGCTTGTTACCGTCGACCAGCGCGTGATTGCGCGCCAGCGACTGCATCAGTGCGGCGGCCTTGACGTGCAGGTCCGCGTAGGCGTCCTCGCCGAACACCGACGCACGCGGCCGAGCCAACGCCGATTCGAGCAGGCCGTAATCGCGGACCGCGACGTCTTCGCCGACGGCCGCGCGGGCGATCTCAAGCAGGTCCTCGAGATCCAGGTACTCGATCATGCGTCCTTCAGACGCTCCAGAACCCCTGCTTCCTCACGAACGACTCGCTGCAATGTCTCGGAGACCTTGGCCTTATGCGTCCGGCGCGCGATGTACTCATCGATAGCCGCCAATGCGACGGCCTGCATCGATCGGCCCTCTGCGGCAGCCTGCCGCCGCAACGCCTCGGCCTGCTCGTCGCTGGTGCGCAGCGTCATGCCCATGACCAGCATGATACCGGATTGATACCGCCTGGGTTAAGCCACGTTCTCCTCGTCCTCGTCCTCGAGCATGCCGCCCAGCCGGTCGCTGATGATCTCCTCGGCCTCGGCCACGATCCGCGACACCAACTCGCCGACGGTCGGGATGTCGTTGATCAGCCCCATCGCGGTGCCCACTGACCAGATCCCGGCCTCAACGTCGCCGTCGTCGAAAACCTTGCGGCCCCGGACCCCGGCCACCAACTCCTGCACATCGGGGAACTGCCCGCCCTTGTCGAGGATGTCGACGACCTCGCGCGAGACGGTGTTGGACGCCACCCGGGCGGTGTTGCGCAGCGGCCGGAAGATCAGCTCGGTGCCGCGCTCGTCGCCGGCGACGATGGCTTCCTTGACGTTCTGGTGGATGCACGATTCGACGGTGCACATGAACCGCGAGCCCATGTTGATGCCGTCGGCGCCGAGTGCCAGGGCAGCGACCAGGCCGCGGGCGTCGGCGAAGCCGCCGGAGGCGATCATCGGGATCTCGATCTGGGCGGCCGCGGCCGGGATCAGCACCAGACCGGGGATGTCGTCCTCGCCGGGATGGCCGGCGCACTCGAACCCGTCGATGCTGATGCCGTCCACGCCGAGGCTCTGCGCCTTGACCGCGTGCCGTACCGAGGTGCACTTGTGCAGCACCTTGATCCCGTTGTCGTGGAACATCGGTAGGTGCGGCGCCGGGTTGGACCCGGCGGTCTCGACGATCTTGATGCCGGCGTCGACGATCACCTGCCGGTACTCGTCATAGGGCGGCGGGTTGATCGTCGGCAGGATGGTCAGGTTCACCCCGAACGGCTTGTCGGTCAGATCCCGGGTCTTGGCGATCTCGTTGGCCAAATCGGCCGGGGTGGGCTGGGTGAGCGCGGTCAGGAACCCCAGCGCCCCCGAGTTCGCCACCGCCGCAACCAGTTCCGCACGGCCCACCCACTGCATGCCGCCCTGGGCGATGGGATGCTCCACACCGAACGTCTCGGTGAATTTCGTTGTTAGGGACATGTGGACTCCTTGCTGTGCTTGATGCTCTTCGCGCAAGCGCTCATCGCGGTGCCATTCGGATCGCGCCGTCGAGGCGGATCACCTCGCCGTTGAGCATCGGGTTGCTGATGATGTGCTCGGCCAGGGCGCCGTACTCGTCGGGGTCGCCGAGCCGGGCCGGGTGCGGCACCTGCCCGCCGAGCGAACGCTGCGCCTCCTCGGGCAGCGAACCCAGCAGCGGGGTCTTGAACAGCCCCGGGGCGATGGTGCAGACCCGGATCAGGTCGCGGGAGAGGTCCCGCGCGATCGGCAGGGTCATGCCGACCACGCCGCCCTTGGACGCCGAATAGGCGGCCTGGCCGATCTGACCGTCGAACGCGGCCACCGAGGCGGTGTTGATGATGACGCCGCGCTCCTCACCGACCGGTTCGGTCTTGGCGATGCGCTCGGCGGCCAGCCGCAGCACGTTGAAGGTGCCGATCAGGTTCACCTGCACCACCTTGGTGAACTCCTCGATCGGGAAGGCGCCGTTTTTGCTCAGCGTCTTGATCGCGTTGCCGATGCCCGCGCAGTTGACGTTGATTCGCAACGGCCCCAACGACTCAGCGACATCCAGCGCCGCGGTGACCGCCTCGGGGTCGGTGACGTTGGCCTCGGCGAACCGGGCCCGGTCCCCCAACTCCGCCACGGCGTCGGCGCCGCGCAGGTCGACCACCACCACCTGCGCGCCGGCGTCGAGCAGGCGTTTCGTCGTCGCCAAACCGAGCCCAGAGGCACCGCCGGTGACGACTGCCACCGCATCCTTGATCTGCACCGTGTCATCCCTTCGTCAACCAACCAGCCGGTTGGTCGGGACTATACCCAGTCGCTCAGGATGGTGTCGTTGTCGGCCCCCAATACCGCCGGCGGCGTCGGGACGTCGGGGACGCTGCGGGAGAACCGCGGCGCCGGCATGGGCTGCAGGGAACCGTCGGCCTCGTAGAAGGTGTCGCGCTCGGCGACATGCGGGTCCGAGAGCACCTCATTGAAGGCCAGGACCGGTGCGACGCAGGCGTCGGAGTCGGCGAACACCTTGGCCCAGTGGTCCCGGTCGTGCGCCGCGAACGCCGTGGTGAACACCTCGCGCAGCTCCGGCCAGCGGCTCTTGTCGTTCTGCTCCGGCACCGCGGCCGGGTCCAGGCCCAGCTTGGCCAGCAGCTCGGCGAAGAACTGCGGCTCGATCGAACCCACCGAGACGTAACGGCCGTCGGCGCACTCGTAGGTGTCGTAGTAGGGGGCGCCGGTGTCGAGCATGTTGACGCCGCGCTCGTCGCTCCACATGCCTTGGGCACGGAAGCTCCACATCATCGCCCCGAGCATGCTCGAGCCGTCGACCATGGCCGCGTCGATCACCTGCCCCTTGCCGGAGCTCTGCCGCTCCCACAACGCCGACAAGATGCCGACCAGCAGGAACATCGAACCGCCACCGAAATCGCCGACCAGGTTCAGCGGCGGCACCGGGCGCTCCCCCGCGCGGCCGATCGAGTGCAGGGCGCCGTTGAGCGAGATGTAGTTGATGTCGTGACCGGCCTGCAGTGCGCGCGGTCCGGTCTGCCCCCAGCCGGTCATCCGACCGTAGATGAGCTTGTCGTTGACCTTGGCGCAGTCCTCCGGCCCCAAACCGAGCCGCTCGGTGACGCCGGGGCGGAAGCCCTCGATCAGCACGTCAGCCTTGGCGACCAGGGCGAGCACCAGGTCGCGGCCCTCCGGCGACTTCAGGTCGGCGGTCACCGACCGCCGGTTGCGCAGCATGGTGTCCTTCGACGCGCCGCCACCGAATTTCGGCGGGCGGTCCACCCGAACCACGTCGGCACCCAGGTCGCCGAGAATCATCGCCGCGTGCGGCCCCGGTCCGATCCCGGCGAGTTCGATGACCCGCAGCCCCGCCAGTGGTCCCGCCATGTCTGCCTCCTCGTCGTCTGCACCTGTGATGTGCATCCTAAGGTGAGTGCCATGACGACAATCGACTCCGGCATCGACACCCTGGCCCCAGTGGAGGGCCTGACCGTGACTTTGGCCGACGGGGTGCTCTCGGTGACCATCGACCGCCCGGACAGCCTCAACTCGCTGACCACCGGCGTGCTGGCCGGTATCGCCGACGCCATGGAGGGCGCCGCCCGCGATCCGCGGGTGCGCGCGGTGCGACTCGGCGGGGCCGGCCGCGGGTTCAGCTCCGGCGCCGGGATCAGCGCCGAGGACGCATCGGACGGCGTGCCGACGGAGATCATCGTCGAGGCCAACCGCGCCATCCGCGCGATCGCCGCGCTGCCGCGGCCGGTGGTGGCCGTGGTGCAGGGCCCGGCCGCCGGTGTCGGGGTGTCGCTGGCTTTGGCCTGCGACCTGGTGCTGGCGTCGGACAAAGCGTTTTTCCTGTTGGCGTTCACCAAGATTGGGCTGATGCCCGACGGTGGCGCCTCGGCGCTGGTCGCCGCGGCGATCGGCCGGATCCGCGCCATGCGGCTGGCGCTGCTGGCCGAACGGCTGCCGGCCGCCGAGGCTTTGGAGTGGGGCTTGATCAGTGCGGTGTACCCGGCCGAGGACTTCGACGCCGAGGTGGACAAGGTGCTGGCCGGGTTGCTGGCCGGTCCGGCGGCGGCCTTCGCCAAGACCAAGCACGCCATCAACGCCGCGACGCTGACCGAGCTGGACGCGACGCTGGACCGCGAATACGTCGGCCAGTCGATTCTGTTGGACGCCCACGACTTCCGCGAGGGCACCCGCGCATTTCAGGACCGGCGCACGCCGAAGTTCACCGACTCCTGAGCGGCTACCTGCCAAAGATCGGCGGCAGCGCGAGCACCATCATCAGCCCCCACACCAAATGCGTCAGCACCGGGGCCAGCACGCCGCCGGTGGCCCGGCGCTCGATCGCACAGACGGTGCCGAGCACCAGCGCGGCGACACCGATCATCAGATTGCCGGCGGCCATCATCGCCGCGATATAGAGCAGCGTCGACAACACCAGCGGGTAGCGGCGGCCGAACGCACTGAAAAGCGCACCGCGGAAGAACATCTCCTCGGCGACCGCATTGACGATGGCGATCAACACCACCAGCCGCCAGGACACCTGCGTGGTGTAGTCGAGGATCGCGGTCACCTGGTCGGCCAGCGGCGGGATCTGCTGCACCGCCAGCCCGCCGAGCAGGAAGACCCCGCCGAGCACCAAGCCGACACCGGTGCCGGTGAACACCGGCCGCTCGTTGCGGCCGCGGAAGCGCACCGCGCCCAGGTGCAGCGGACCGGCCACGACCGCCCCCACCGACCAGACCGCCGCCAGGGCCAGCGACAGCCAGTAGAACGCGGCGTCGCCCGGGTTCTTGGTGTGCATCGACGCCAGGACGGCGGCACCGAGCAGCACCACCACCGAGACCACGACACGACGACGGTGCACGACGGACCGCGGCTCGTGATACGGCGCGGAGACCTTGGTGAAGATGTCGGTGAACTCGCGCAGCAGGCCGGGCCGGGCCGAACTGGTCTGGGTCATGATCCAAAACCTAGCGGCCGAACGGCAGTCGGTGGCCTGATTGCGTCAGTTCGCCCGGTGGACTTCGATCAGCCGGCGGTAGGCCGCGGCGTTGTGCCGGTTATTGCGGATTTCGGCCTCGCTGAGCTCCCGTCGCACCCGGCCCGGCACCCCCGACACCAGTGATCGGGGCGGCACCACCATGCCCTGCGGGATGACGGCACCGGCCGCGATCAGGGAGCCGGCACCCACCACGGCACCGTTGAGGATGATCGCGCCCATCCCGATCAGGGAGTCGTCCTCGATGGTGCAGCCGTGCAACACCGCGTTGTGCCCGACGCTGACCCGGGCGCCCACCCAGGCCGGGAACTCCTTGTCGACGTGGACGGTCACCCCGTCCTGAATGTTGGTGTCGACACCGATCTCGATGGGCTCCACCTCGGCGCGCAGCGTCGCCGAATACCAGACACTGGCTCGGGCGGCCAGGTGGACCTGCCCGATCAGGCTGGCGTTCGGCGCCACCCACGACTCCGGGTGCAGCTGCGGGGCGCGACCGCGAATGGGGATGATCAGCGGCTCGGGCACGTCGCTCAACGCGCCTTCCACACCGGGGCACGCTTCTCGGCGAACGCCCGTGGACCCTCCTTGGCGTCCTCGGACTTCAGCAGCGCGCTGAACTCCCGGCCGGTTCGGGCCCAGTCGGCCGCCTCGCCGGGGATGGCGCCGTCCTCGACGCCGTAGGCAATCCGCTTGGTGGCCCGCACCGACAGCGGCGCGTTGCCGGTGATCTGTTCGGCGAGTTCCAGGGCGGCCTGCAGTGCCCCGCCGTCATCGACCACCCGGTTGACCAGTCCCCAGCGGCCGGCGTCGGCAGCCGAGATCGGCTCCCCGGTGTAGAGCAGCTCCTGGGCGATCTTGCGGGGAAGTTGATCGATGATGCGGAACACTCCGCCGGCACCGGCGAGCAGGCCGCGTTTGACCTCGGGCAGCCCGAACTGAGCGCGCTGTTCGGCGACCACTAGGTCGCTGGCCAGAGCGATCTCGGTGCCACCGCCCAGCGCGGTGCCGTTGACGGCCGCGATGGTCGGCTTGTCGATGAAGTGCTGCACGTAGCCGGCGAAACCCCACTCGGGGTGGTCGGGGTGGTAGATGTTCTCCCGGTTGGCGATCGCCTTGAGATCGGCTCCGGCACTGAACGATTTGTCGCCGGCGCCGGTGAGCACCACCGCGCGCACCTCATCGTCGTCCTGCGCCTGCGCCAGGGCGTCACCGATGCCGGCGCTGACCGCGCCGTTGATCGCGTTGCGGGCCTCAGGCCGGTTGATCGTGATCAGCAGTACGTTTCCGCGCCGCTCGACGAGAACGGCCGCCTCACTCACAGCAGCTCCAAGATGGTGGCGTTAGCCTGGCCGCCGCCCTCACACATGGTCTGGAGCCCGTAGCGAATCCCGTTGGCCCGCATGTGATGCAGCATGGTGGTCATGATCCGGGCGCCGGACCCGCCGAGCGGGTGACCGAGCGCGATCGCTCCGCCGTTGGGGTTGAGCTTCTTCGCATCGGCGTTGATGTCGGCGAGCCAGGCCATCGGTACCGGCGCGAACGCCTCGTTGACCTCGAACACCCCGATGTCGTCGACGCTCAGACCGCTGCGCTGCAGCGCCTTCTGAGTCGCCGGGATCGGGGCGGACAGCATCATCACCGGGTCGGCACCGGCCAGCGTCGCGGTGTGCACCCGCGCCAGCGGGGTCAGCCCCAGTTCCTTGGCCTTGGTCGCCGACATGAACAGCAGCGCTGCCGCCCCGTCGGAGATCTGGCTCGAGTTGCCGGCGTGGATGACGCCGTCCTCTTTGAAGGCCGGCTTGAGCTGAGCCATCTTCTCGATGGTGGTGCCGCGGCGGATGCCCTCGTCGGCGCTGATCACGTTGCCCTCGGCATCCTTAATCCCCACGATCTCGTCGGTGAACGCGCCGGAATCCTGTGCTGCGGCGGCCTTTTCATGCGACGCCAGTGCGAACTCGTCCAGGGCGGTGCGGTCCAGACCCCAGCGTGACGCCATCATCTCTGCACCGATCCCCTGGTTGGGGGTCTGGGTGTAGCGGTTGCGGAACGCCTCGGGGTAGGGGTGCCCGCCGTTAGCCAGCGAGGAGCCCATCGGGGTGCGGGACATCGACTCCACGCCTCCGGCGACGACGACGTCGTAGTGCCCGGCGACCACACCGGCGGCGGCGAAGTGCACCGACTGCTGGCTGGAGCCGCACTGGCGGTCCACCGTCACCCCGGGCACGGTCTCGGGCCAGCCCGCGGTTAGCAGTGCGGTCCGGCCGATGTCCAGGGCCTGCTCACCGGCCTGCATGACACAGCCCCAGATCACGTCGTCGACCAGGGCCGGGTCCACCCCGGCGCGGCCGACCAACCCGTTGAGTACCTGGGCGGACAGTTCGGCCGGGTGCACCCCGGACAGTCCGCCGTTGCGCTTGCCGATCGGCGAGCGCACCGCTTCTACGATGACGGCTTCGGCCATGGGTGCTCTCCTTCATCAACGAGGGTCCTTGACGACGATTGTCAACCAACCCACCGAAGGCACCCGCGGGCGGGGTGGCCGGCCCCTGCTCAGCCGACCGGATCGAACTCCAGGTGCAGGTCCTGCAGGCCCCGCATGATGAAGGTCGGCTCGTAGTTGTATCGGCGCGCGTCGGGCGGGCCGTGCCGCTCCTCGCAGATGCGGATATTGGCCATCCGGTCCAGGATGCGGTTCAGCGAGATCCGGCCCTCGGCGCGGGCCAGCGGCGCCCCGGGGCAGGAGTGCACCCCGCGCCCGAACGCCACATGCTCACGCACGTTGGGCCGATCGAGCCGGAAGTCGTCGGGCTGCTCGAACTTGCGCGGGTCGCGGTTGCTGGCACCGGGCAGCAACATCACCGTGGTGCCGGCGGGCACCGTCGTCTCCCCAACCGTCGTGGTGGTGCGCGCCATCCGGAAATGCGATTTGACCGGGCTCTCGGTCCGCAACGCCTCCTCCAAGAACACCGGAATGCGGCTGCGGTCGTCGCGCAGCAGCGCCTGAATCTGGGGCTGCTCGGCGATCACCCGCAAGCCGGCGCTGAGCAGTTTGACGGTGGTCTCCTGACCGGCGGCGAACAGGAAGGTGGCAACGCGCACCACGTCGATGATCTCCGGCGTGGACCCGTCCTGATATTTCGCCTGGGCCAGCTCGGTCAGCACGTCCCCGCGCGGTTGCTCACGCCGGTTTTCGATGTAGGCGTAGAACGTGTCGTCGAGCCACTGCAGCGGGTTGTGGGATACCGGATCGTCGTCCAGGGAGCCCACGTGCTCGCCGGCCATCACCCGGCGGAATTCTTGATGGTCGGCGGTGGGCACCCCGAGCAGGTCGGCGATGACCAGCATCGAGAACGGTTTTGCGTAGTCCTCGATGAACTCGGTGCTGCCGCCGGCGACGAACTTGTCGAGCTGCTCGTCGGCCAGCCGCCACATGAACTCCTCGTTCTCCTTGAGCCGCTTCGGGGTGAGCAGCCGGCTGAGCAGCCCGCGGGTGCGGGTGTGTTCCGGCGGGTCCTGGGTGACGATGTGCTCACTCATCGGAATCTCGGCCCGGTGCGCCTCGATCAGGTCGCCGACATCGTCGCCAACGGCTTCGAACGACAGCCCGGAGAACGGACCCGCGACCGACACGCACGCGGAAAACGCCGGATCCTTGTACACCGCAAGCGCTTCGGCGTGCCCGGTCACAGCGAGCACGCCCTGATGCGGTTCGTGCACGACCGGGCACTTGGCCCGCAGATGGTCGAAATACGGGTACGGGTTGGGGATCAACGATTGGTCAGTGAAGAAGTCGACCGACTCGAAGTCGCTCATTGGGAGCCTCCTGCGTTAGTCACTGCACCATCTCGGTGACGGCGGTCACCTGGGCGTCGGAAAGGTTCATGATCTCCTCGAGGTTCTCGGCGATGTCCTCGACGGTCAGCGGTGACTTGGTGATTCCCACCGAGCGGACCACGGCGATCCGCGCGACCCCGCCCATCCCGATCTGCAGCACCTCGCCGTTGAGCGGACAATCTTCGTGGGCCAGGAATGCCGCTGCCGGAGCACATAATTCGGGAGGCATGCTGGCATTGATGGTGTCCATGATCTCTTTGGGAATGGACAGCTGGGCCGCCACGGAGTCCGAATGCGACGCGGACATGCGGGTGTAGGCGCGCGGCGCAACGGCGTTGACCCGGATGCCGTGCGCGCTGCCCTCGGTCGCCAGATTGCGGGTCAGGCCGAACACCGCGCCTTTGGCGGCGCCGTAGCTGCTCAGCTCGGAGATGCCGCCCAGCATGGCTTCGGAGACCGTGTTGACGATGCGGCCATAGCCCGCCGCGACGAAGTGCGGCCAGGCGGCCCGGGCGACCAACAGGCTGCCGAAGTAGTGCACGTCGATCATGCTGCGGAACTGCTCGACCGTCAGCTCGCCGAACAGGCCGGGGTCATGGATGCCGGCGTTGTTGACCACCACGTCGATCCGGCCGAACCGCTCGATCGCGGTGTCGACGACGGCTTGTGCGCCTTGGGGTTCGGCGACCGAGGCGTAGCAGGCGACGGCGTGGCCTCCGCCGGTCGTGATCTCTTGCACCACCTCGTCGGCCGGTGTCGACGACGGGGCACTGCCGTCGATGCCGACGCCGTAGTCGGCCACCACCACCCGGGCGCCCTTGGCCGCCAACAACATGGCGTGGCTGCGCCCCACCCCGCGCCCGGCGCCGGTGACGACGGCGACACGTCCGTCAAACCGCAGCGGGGTCATAGGGCATCGAAGAGCACCGGCAGCGAGGTCGGTGAGCGGAACACCTGGCCGCGGATGTGCGGGTCGCCCCCGTCGGGGTCCAGCCGAAGGTTCGGCAATCGGTCGAACATCACCCCGAGCGCGTCGCGCATCTCCATCCGGGCCAGGTGGCTGCCGAGGCAGACGTGGGCGCCGTGGCCCCAGGACACGTGGACTTTGGATTCGCGGAAGATGTCGAACAGGTTGGGATTGGGATAGCGGTCGTCCTGACGGTTGGCCGCCCCCAGCATCGGCATCACCGCGGAGCCGGCCGGAATGGCAACCCCGCCCAGCTCGGTGTCGCAGCTGGCCACCCGGGTGATGGTCAGCAGTGGGGCGTCCCAACGCACCCCCTCTTCGATGGCCTGGGGCAGCAGCGACCGGTCGGCGCGCACGGCGTCGAGTTGATCGGTGTGGGTGAGCAGCGCGAACAGCAGGTTGCCCAGCGAGCGGTAGGTGGTCTCGATACCGGCCGGCAACAGCAGCCGCAGAAACGAGAAGATCTCCTCGTCGGACAGCTTCTGCCCGTCGATCTCGGCGTCGGCCAGCCGGCTGATCAGATCGTTGCGCGGCTCGGCCCGGCGGGCGGCCAGGATCGGGGCGAAATAGTCGCGCAGGGCGAGCGACGCGGCCCGGCCGCGCTCGGGGTTGATGGTGAAGGACAGCAGCGAGATGGACCAGCGCTGGAATTGCTCGTAGTCCTGCTCGGGCAGGCCTAGTATCCGGGCGATGATCCGGGTCGGATATTCGAAGTTGAACTCCTTGACCAGGTCGGCGTGGCCGCGATCGGCGAACCGGTCGATCAGCAGGTTGGCCACCGGTAGCACCAACTCGTGCTCCCAGCCGGCCACCGCTCTCGGCGAGAACGCCTTGGACACCAGTGCGCGGTGCCGGCCGTGGACCGGCTCGTCCATGCCCAGCATCACCTGCTCGCCGAGCACGTCGCCGAAGGTGTCGATGATGATCGATGACGAGAAGGTCTCGTTGTCGCGCAACATCTTCAGCACGTCCTCGTGGCGGTACACCATGAACACCGGCTTGGATTCCTCGTGCGGCATCCCGGACATGTCGATGCGCTGCACCGGTTCCTCCCGGCGCAACCGGGCCAGTTCGGTGTAGGGATCGCGCACATCCCCGGAGACCACGTCGTCGAAGGCGCCGAAGTCCTCCAGGTCGTCGAACAGTTGCACAGTTGCTCCTTTTACCCGGCAGGTTGATTCGGCGGTCCAGCTTCGGCTCTCCTCCGTCGAGCCTCGCTAACCGCCGGGTTGATTCGGCGGTCCAGCTTCGGCTCTCCTCCGTCGAGCCTCGCTAACCGCCGGGTAGGCGACCGATTTGATCTCGGTGTACTGGTCGAATCCGGCAACGCCGTTCTGGCGGCCGACGCCACTGGCTTTGTAACCGCCGAACGGGGTGTCGGCGCCGTAACCGGCGGCGCCGTTGATGCCCAGAAAACCCGCGCGCAGCCGTTTGGCCACCGCCAGCGCGTGATCCAGCGAACCCGACATGACGTTGCCGGCCAGCCCGTAGCGGCTGTCGTTGGCGATCCGCACCGCCTCGTCCTCGTCGTCGTAGGGAATGACCGCCAGCACCGGGCCGAAGATCTCCTCCTGGGCGATGGTCATGGCGTTGTCGACATCGACGAACAGCGTTGGCTTGACGAAGAATCCGCGATCCAGCCCGTCCGGCGCCTCGGCTCCCCCGACCAGCATCCGGGCGCCTTCGGCGATGCCCTTGTCGATGTAGCCGCGGATGCGGTCGCGCTGCTTGGCCGAGATCACCGGACCGCACAACGTCGACGGATCCTGTGGGTCGCCTGGGGCGACCCCTTCGTAGATGCCCTGCAGGATGGCCACGCCTTCGTCGTAGCGCGACCGCGGCAACAGTAGGCGGGTCGGGTTGGCGCAGCCCTGGCCCGCGTGCATGCATGGCGCAATGCCCATCATGCAGCCCAACGCCAGGTCGGCATCCTCGAGCACGATCGTGGCGGATTTGCCGCCGAGTTCGAGGAAGAGCCGCTTCATGGTCGCGGCGCCTTTTTCCATGATTCGTTGTCCCACCGCGGTGGATCCGGTGAACGAGATCATGTCGACTTTGGGCGACAGCGTCAGTTCCTCGCCGATCAGCGGATCCGCTGCGGTGACCACGTTGACGACACCTGCTGGGATATCGGTGTTCTCGGCGATCAACCGGCCCAGTCGGGTGCCGTTGAACGGGGTGTCCGGGGCGGGTTTGAGCACGACGGTGTTGCCGGTCGCCAGCGCCTGGCCGATCTTGTGGATGGTGACCTCGAACGGAAAGTTCCACGGCACGATGGCCCCGACCACGCCGACGGCCTCCCGCCAGACCTTGCGGGTGGTGTTGGCCCCGGTCACCGAGACGAACGCGTCGCCCAGCGACGTCTCCCACGGGTAGTCATCGATCAGCTGCGCCGGGTAGGTCAGCGCATCAGAGAGCGGTGCGTCGAGCTGCGGGCCGTAGGTGATCGCCCGTGGGCAACCGACTTCGGCGATCAGTTCCTCCCGCAGCTGCTCCTGCTCGGCTTCCAAAGCTTCCTGCAGTTGCCGCAGACAGCGTTGCCGGAACGCCGGATCGGCCGACCAGTCGGTGTCGTCGAAGGCGCGCCGGGCCGCGTCGATGGCCCGCTGCATATCGGCTGCGGAGGCGTTCGCGACCTCCCCGATGACCTCTTCGGTGGCCGGGTTGATGTTGGTGAACGTGCCGGCTTGTCCGTCGACGAGTTTGCCGTCGATCATCATCCGGGGTTCGGGGCGTTCAGCCATTCTCATCCTTCGTCAACGACCCGAACCGCGGCAGGCCCATCATCAGTCGGATCATCTGGTGTAGCCCGGCTGCGGAAAGTAACCGGTTGGCGGCCAACAGCATTCGCGCGTCGGGGCCGACCGGGCGTCGCACGAAGGGAGCACCGGACTCCAGTGCCTTGGCCAGTCCGGTCGCGAACCGCTGCGGCGAGCGGGCCGCGACCTTCATCGCCAAGCGGCCCCGTTTGTCCATCGTGGCGTGGTGGCGCGCATACGGCCCGGCGAAGTCGCGGCAGTCGGTGGTGCCGGCGTCGGTGATGATCTCGGTGTCATAGGTTCCGGTCACCAGAATCGTGACCCCCAGGCCGAACGGGGCGATTTCGCAGGCCAGCGATTCTCCCCACCGTTCCAGTGCGCCCTTGGCCGCGGAGTAGGCCGCGGTCGCGGGCATCCCGCGCACACCGCCCTGGCTGGACACCAAGACGATGCGCCCGCGTCCGGCCGCCCGCATCGTCGGCAGCAGCGCGTTGGTCAGTGCCACCGGACCGAACACCGAGGTGGCAAACATGCGCTCCCACAACTCGGCCGGGGTCTCCTCGGCCATCCCCGCCGCCGAGATCCCGGCGTTGTGAACCACGGCATTCGGGGCGCCGACCGCTGCTTCGACGGCCTTGGCCGCCGCGGCCACCGAGGCGGCATCGGTCAGATCTAGCGGGATCCCGATCAGCCGGGCATCGTCGTCGCCGGCGCCGGTAGCCTCTCGCAGGGCGGGCAATCCCCGTTCCGGTGATCGCATCGCGGCCACCACGCGCCAACCGTTGCGGTACAGGTGCGCCGCTGACGCGAACCCGAGCCCGCGCGACGCGCCGGTGATGACGACGCTGCGCGGATCAGCCATTGCCCGGTCCACAGCGGTCGCCGTCCGCGCCCAACTCGACGTCCGGCCGCCCGTCGGGTTGACCGCTCAGCCAGGTCGACCAGATGCCCACCGAGTACGGGCCGGGCTGGCCTTGCTTCTCGTAGAAGCCTTGCGGGTCATAGATCTTCGCCTCCGGGTACGGCCAGGCGCAGGCCACGGTGTTGGACAGGTGTGCCGCCTTGACCAAGGCGAAGGTGCCGCCGTAGCAGAAGTAGCCCAGGTTGATCAGCACCAGCATCACGGTGAACATGCCCAGGGTCGGGCGGCCGGCGAAGATCTTCGCCCGCTGTGCCAACTTTTCGGCCACCGTGCGGCCGGTGTCGTCGCGATAGAGCAGCACACCGGCCGGCACCATCACGAAGTTGACCGCGAAGATCTCGAAGATGAACGGGAACTGGTGGGTCTGGCCGACGAAGATCGAACCGAACGGAACCTGGGAGTAGATGTACATCCCGGTCTGCACCAGAGTGATCTCCAGGGCCGCGTCCAGCAGCATCCCGAAGGGCAGGATGCAGAACGCCAGGCTGATCAGCGGGTGGCGCCACACGAAGGAATCGACGGGCCGGCGCGCCTGAATCCGGCGCAGCAGCCAGATCCCCGGGAAGTAGGGCAGCAGGTAGAACATGATGTAACCGAGGACCACGAACGGCTCCACGGTCGGGGACAGTGACACCAGCGGCCAGTCCTCGGGCAGGTGATGCAACTCGGGGTTGTAGACCGCGAACGGCGCCCAGTTCATGATCGGGTCCTGCCAGACGATCAACGTCGTGACGATGCCCATCAGCAACACCGGGTGATAGGGATGCCGGCGCCAGGCGATCACGTAGGTGACGATGATGCCGATCATCACCACGACGGTGAAGGCCTCCAGGACTCCGAGCCAGTGCTCGAACCCGAACAGCACCGGCACCGGCCGCGACGGCGGCGTTTCGGTGACCGCGGAGTTACGAACCCGATCCGAACTCAGGCCGGTTTCGGCGTTGGCGAGCAGGAAGGCCAGGAAGCCGAACCCGGCTGCCGCCCAAGCCCATACCCACGGCGATCCCTTACGGGGTTCCGCGGGTGCGGGGCGTGTCGGCGACGGCGCCGTCTGCTCTGCGGTCATGACTTATTCCTCTCCAAAACGGTCGACGAGATGGGAGTTGACGCCGTCGGCGTCGAGTCTGCGAGCGACCAGATAGCCGGCGCCCATCCAGGCGCGGCGCGTCCAGTTGCCGAACGACACCCTGGTGCCCGGCGCCCCGGAGGCGGCGGGCATCATCTTCACCCGCTCCAGGGCTTCCTTGACCCCGCGCGGGCTCAGCGGATGCGCGTCGGCCAGGGCCCGCACCAAAGTCATCGCCACGTCGCGGTTGACCACCGACACGCACCACTCGGTGCGGCGGCCGTAGGCCTGTTCGTACTCGTCGAGGAACGCCTGACCGACCGGATTGCCCTCGTCGTACTGGTCGATACCGACCCAGCCCATGAACGCGTTCCACATGACCGGGTTGATCCAGGCGTTCTGGAACGCGGTGCAGGTGAAACGGGGCGGGTCCCAGTTCAGCTCCTGCAGCGCCGGGTTGATGAAGACTACGCCGAACCCGAAGCCGCAGTGCACGATCGCCGGAGCCTTGGCTTCGTGCAGGGTGCGTACCGCCGCTGAGGCGTCTTGCGCGGTCTGGGCGATCGTCGCCTCGGCCACGATCCGAATGCCCTTGCGCCGGCAGGCTTCGCGGAAGTTCTTCAGATAGGTTTCGCCCACCAGCGACTGTTCTTTGAGCACCCCGACCTCGGTGTGCCCCCCTTTGGCCAGCAGGTCCGTCCAGAAGATCGGCTCATCGGTCAGCGATCCCTGCGGAAACGCGAAGAACCACTCCCCCAGCGCCTCGTCGGATCCGGTGACCGACAGACACGGCACCTTGAAGCGCTCCTCGATCGCCTCCCGGGTCGGCACGCAGTTATCGGTGATGTGCGGTCCGAAGATCGCCAGGCAGCCCTCGTCGCAGAGTTCGCCGTAAGCATCGATGACGGCCTTGACCGAACCCTTGGGCAGACCCTCGACCTCGCGGTAGACGATCTCGATCGGCCGGTCCAGCAGGCCCCGTTCGGTCGCCTGCTTGAACACCAGGTCGAACGGTTGGGTCAGGTCTTCGAAATAGCTCTTCGGGAAGCCGTCGGGGAGCCGGAAGTCCATCAGATAACCGATCTTGATCGGTTCCGCGGTGCTCTCGTAGGACATCTCGCCTCCGTGACGAACCTAATATTTGTTCAGACCCTAGCGTGCGGCCCGCGGACCGTCAATCACCTCTCCGGCAGGTACGCATCGATCATCTCCACCAGGCCGCTGGTCACCAGGGAGTCATCGGTCAGCGGGCCGGCGACGGCGGCCCGGGCCGCCTCGCGGGGGGTCAGCCCCTCGGCGATCAGCCGGCCGGCGGCGATCAACACCCGGGTCGACGCCACCTCGCGCAACCCGCCGGTCTCCACGCGGCGGATCGCCTGCCCGAGCCGGACCAGCTCAGCGGCCCGCTCGTGATCGACGCCGGCCTCGCAGGCAAGGATTTTCTCCTCGACGTCGGTTGCGGGAAAGCCGAATTCGATGGCCACCATCCGCTGGCGGGTGGAATCCTTCAAATCCTTCAACACGCTCTGGTACCCCGGGTTATACGACACCACCAAACCGAATCCCGGTGCGGCGTCCAGCGTCACCCCCAGCCGCTCGATCGGTAGCTGGCGGCGGTGGTCGGCCAACGGATGCAGCACGACGGTGGTGTCCTGGCGGGCCTCCACCACTTCGTCGAGGTAACAGAGCGCCCCCTCGCGGACGGCCCGGGTCAACGGCCCATCCACCCACTCGGTCTCGCCGCCGCGCAGCAGGAACCGGCCGACCAGATCGGCGGTGGTCAGATCGTCGTGGCAGGCGACGGTGATCAGCGGCCGGCCCAGATCGTGGGCCATCGCCTCCACGAAACGGGTCTTGCCGCAGCCGGTAGGCCCTTTGAGCACGATCGACAGCCCTTGCCGGTAGGCCGCTTTGAAGACTTGCTCCTCATTGCCGGTCGACACGTAGTAGGGACGCGGTCCAGGGGCCGCAGATGTCATGTCGTTCATACCCTTCTCTTCATGCGATCCGTCGTCGCAAGTCGGCTGAGCTCAGCGCCGACCGAAACAGCGGCCCGATCACCCGGTTGAGCTGTTCGAGCCGGGGAATGGTCGCGTGGGCGGCGCTGCCGAATACCCGGCGCAACTCGTCGACATCGGTGGCCGCTCCGACCGTCAGGCACAGACAACCGGTGCCGCGCCGGCGCGCCTCGGCCAGGGCGCGGCGGGCATCGGCCGCGCCGTAGACCCGCTCGTAGCCGTGGTCGTAGGCCAGTCCGTCGGACAGCACGACGAGCAGCCGCCGGGGCGTACCGCCACGGTCTTGCAGGACGGCCGCGCCGTGCCGGATCGCCGCACCCAGCCGCGAGTAGGCACCAGGTTTGAGACCCTGCAACCGCCTCAGCGCGAGGGCGTCGAGCGGGTCGTCGAAGCGCTTCACCGGGGTGAGGTGCACCGCCGACCTGCCCTGGGAAGCAAATGCATAGAGCGCGAGGCGATCTCCCAGATCGTGCAGAGCGGTGGCCAATGCCGCGGCTGCCGCGCGCTGTTGAGCATGCACGGTCTGACCCAGGGTGCCGGGCTCGGCCGCCGAACCAGAGACGTCCAGCAGGATCAGCACCGACAGATCGCGCCGCCGGCGCAGGCTGTCCAGGTAGACCGCTTCGTCGGGCGCCGACCCGGCGAGCACCTCCACGCGACCCTCGATCGCCGCATCCAGATCGATGTCGTCGCCCTGCGGCTGGCGGTGGTAGCGATCCAAGCCCACGCCGAGCCGGGCCAGCGGTCGCCGCAATCCGTAGTCGACCGCCGGTGTCGCCGCGTTGCCGGTGCTCGCCGCGATTTCCATTACGGTGCACCAGTTCTGCCGATAGCTCCGGCGATTCACGTCCCATTCGGGATAGGTCGTCCCGGTGGTGCTGCCGGCGGCGGTGTCGTCACCAAGAGCCCCGATGCCGGCAGAGGACACCGCGCTGCCGCCACGCCGTCCGGATCGGGTCCGATGCGTGGGCGCGTCGGCCCCCGGCGGGCCGTTGCCGCCCAGCCGACGCGTCACCTCGAGCATCTTGGCGACCAGCCGGCCCAGCGCGCCGCTGCCGCCGACCGGACTGGAGAAGACATCCATGACGTCCTCCGGTCCGTCGTCACCGTCGTCGAGGTCGGCCAGCGGTTTACTCTGCTGACGCGGTTGATGCTGCTGGCCGGCACTCGATTCGCCGGCGCTCTTGTCCGTCAGCACCTTTCCCGGGCGGATCACACCGAACGCGTCGGGCGGAGCGTCGTCGAGCGTGCCGGCCAGCACCAGCGAGGCGGCGGGCGAGTCGCTGCGGGCGGCGAGCTCCCGGTCGATTAGCGAGGCCGCCGCGGGGGGCAGCAGTTCGACGTTGGCCGCCAGCGCCCGATGCCCTTCGACAGCGAGGTAGCGGGCGGTCAGGGCGCGGCGCCGAACCAGCTTGCGGACCAGGCCGGGTTCCAGACTCCCGGCCGCCAGCAGGCTGGCCTGAACCGCCACCGCCTCGAGCTGGCGAGCCGCCTCGAGGGCCGGATCGACGTAGACGGTCTTGCCGTCGGTCCACGCGGGTTCGCCGGCGTCGCCTGCTGCCACCTGCAGCGCCCGGCCGGATAGCGCCGACGCCAACAGGTTCCAGCGCCGCAGGGATTCGCCGGCTTCGTGGTGGTTCACGGACTCCCTCGCCTACCCGGTTGACCAAATATCTGTTCCACCGTAGAGTCCGCCGCGACCACAGTCAATCAATCGAGGGGTAGGCGCCGCGATGATCGATTTCACCGACCAGGTGGTCGTCGTCACCGGGGCAGGGCGAGGCCTGGGCCGCCTTTATGCGATAGAGCTGGCTCGACGCGGCGCCTCGGTAGTGGTCAACGACCTCGGTGGGTCGATGCACGGTGACGGCGCCGACGCCCGCGTTGCCGACCTGGTGGTCGACGAGATCGCTGGTGCCGGCGGCGTCGCCGTGTCCTCGCACGACTCGGTGGACAGCCCGGCCGGCGGCGAGGCGATCGTCGCCGCTGCCGTCGAGCGATTCGGCCGCCTTGATGCCGTGGTCAGCAATGCGGGAATCTTCAACAGCATTGCGTTCGAGGAGATGTCCGCTGACGACTGGCGGCGCATGCTGCGGGTGCATCTGGACGGCGGGTTCTATCTGAGTCAGCCCGCATACCGGGTGATGAAGAAGCAGGGTTACGGCCGGTTCGTGTTCATCTCCTCGTCGGGCGGCATGTTCGGCCAGCCGTTAGAAGCCCACTACGCCGCCGCGAAAGCCGGACTGGTCGGGCTCTCCAATGTCATTGCGATCGAGGGTGCCCCGCTGGGAATCCGGTCCAATACCGTGCTGCCGTTCGGGTTTTCCCGGATGGTCACCGACACGGTCGGCGACCCCGAAGCGATCGAAGAGGCCGGGTTCGTACGGGCGATCCGGCCCGAGTTGGTGGTGCCGATCGTGGTCTACCTGGCCAGCCGGGACTGCGATGTCACGCATCGAAACTACTCGGCCTGCGCCGGGCGATTCGCCCGTGTCTTCGTCGGACTCGGCCAGGGCTGGCTCCCCGAACCCGGTGCCGATCCCGCCGCCGAGGACATCGCGGCGCACCTGGGGCAGGTGTCGGCGACCGACCCGTTCACCGTTCCCGACTCCATCTTCGAGGAGGTGTTCGGCGTCTGCGATCGGCTCGGCATCGCCATGTGAGGCTCACCGGGTGACAACAGGCAGCCGCGCCCACCCCCGCACGCTGGCGGTGTGGGCGCGTTCGGCGCCCGCGTAGTCGACTTCCCAGTCGGGCCACCGCTTCAGGACCTCCTCGAAGGCCACCCTGGCCTCCAATCGGGCCAACGCCGACCCGAGGCAGAAGTGCACCCCCTTGCCGAAGCTGAGGTGGCTGCCCCCGCGATGGATATCGAAGCGATCCGGGTCGGCGTACTGCCGGTGGTCACGGTTGGCGGATCCGTTGAGCAGCAACATGAACGCCCCCTCCGGAACCAACCGGCCGTAGTGCTCGGCGTCGCGGGCGACATAGCGTGCCTGCACCGGCGAGGGAGGTTCGTAGCGCAGCGTCTCCTCGACCGCGCCCGGGATCAGGGCCGGATCGGCCCCGAGTTCGCGACGTTGATCCGGATGATCCGCGAGCAACTGTGCCATGAATCCGATCAGCCGGGCCGTGGTCTCGTTTCCGGCGCCGGCGATCATGGCGGTGTAGGCGAGCACCTCGGTGCGGGTCAGCAGGCGCCGGGTGCCGTCGGCCTCCTCGATCTCCGCCCGCAGCAGGTCGGTCATCAAGTCATCGGAGGGATGGTTGGCACGCCACTCGATGTACTCGGCGAACATCATGATGGTGTCGGCGAATATCTGCTGGCTGACATCACCGGGTTCGCGCCCCTCGGCCATCTCGATGAAGGAGCCGTTGCGGTCCCGGATCGCCTCCTGGTCCTTCTCCGGAATGCCCAGCAGATAGCCGATCGTGCGCATCGGCATCATCGCCCCGAGATCGGCGATGAAATCGAAGCCGCCGGCACCGACGAGCGGGTCCAGCTCTTTGACGCAGAACTCCCGGACCAGAGGTTCTACGGCCAGCATCCGGCGAGGGGTGAAGACCCGGGACAGCAGAGCGCGGTGCAGATCGTGCAGCGGCGGGTCCTCGAATAACAGGATTCCCGGCGGTACCTCGATGTTGTTGAACAAGATGTCCGCGGTGGTCCCCCGCCCGGAGCGGTAGGTCTCCCAGTTCGGCAGCTCGCGCACCACGTCCTCGTAACGGCTCAGCGCATAAAAGTTGAACTTCTCGTTGTAGTACAACGGTGTTTCTTCCCGCATGCGCTTCCACACCGGGTACGGGTCGTCATCGATGTCGCGATCGAACGGGTCGTAGTACAGCTCGAGCGCGCTGGCGCCTGTCATGGTCACACCCCTTGGTTGTTGCGGTGCAGGAAGCCGTGCAGGCTCGCCTGCGTGAGTTCCTCGACGATCACTTTTCTCGACGGTGGCCGGGCGCCGAAGTAGGTCGAACGCAAGGCGGCCATTCCGGCGATCATTGCCACGGTGGAGTGCGCCGGCAGATTCGGATGCGGTGACCCGATCGAGCGCAGATTCATCCCTTCCGCGCTGATCTGGCCCAGCAGGGTGATCGACCGCCGGACGTCGGCGATGCCGGCCTCGGCCGCCTCCTCCTCGGTAAGCGAATCTGATGCCATCAATGTCAGCAGCAGACCCTGGTGACCGACGAACACGTCGTAGAGCCGCCCGACGAAGTGGCGGGCCAGCTCCTCCTCGCTGGTCCGCTCGGGGTCAAGCGATTGCCACGTGTGACCGAATTCTTCGACGAAGCCGATGAACGGTGCGACGAGCGCCTCCCGGAACAGCGTCGCTTTGGAGCCGAAGTGGCGGAACAACAGCGGTTCGGTGACGCCGGCCGCCTGCGCGATCTCCCGCGTCGTGGTGCTGCGATAGTCCTGGCGGGCGAAGAGGTCTCGTGCGGCATCGAGCAACAGCCGGCGCGGTTCGCCACGGGGCCGTCGGACCGCCACCGTACTCCGTCCGGCACCGGAGGTTCGCTGGGACAACCTGATTCACTCCTCGAATCTCACTCGACATCGGACGAATTTAGGATAGTCTCCGCTATCTAGAAAGGATAGTATCCACTACCTACCGAAATGCTGTGAAGGAGGCGGACGTGGGCGCTGTCATCATGCTGGGCACCCTGCTCGGGTTGATCGCACTGATCTACGGAGTGGTGCTCTACTTCGACCCGGAGGCCCGCCGGTGAGCGCCGGGCTGGCGCCGTCGCTTGCGGCCGCCCAGATCTTCTCCTACGTCACCGGAATCGTGTTCTTCGCGGTAGGTGTCTACCTGAGTTACCGTCGCCGGCATCTACACCCGCTGTTGCTGCTCTGCATCTCGGCGCTCTCGTTCTCTTGGATCGAGGCCCCGTACGACTGGGCGATGTATGCGCAATTCCCGCCGGAGCTGCCCCGGATGCCGTCATGGTGGCCGCTGAACATGACCTGGGGCGGTCTGCCGTTGGCCGTGCCCATCGGCTACATGTCCTACTTCCTGGTGCCGGCCCTGATCGGGTCCTCGCTTGGACGCCGAGTCGCCGCGGGATTCGACTGGCGCCGCCCTGTCACGCTGCTGACGGTCGGTCTAATCGTCGGCTTCTGCTGGGCGTTTCTGTTCAACGGCATGTTGGGCGCCCGGCTCGGCAATTTCTCCTATGGCTACGTCATCCCAGGCCTGGCATTGAGCGAAGGGACGCCGCAGCAGTATCCGCTGTACGACGCCCTGGCCATGGGCGTGCAGATGATGGTCTTCACCTATCTGCTCGGGCGAACGGACGCGCAGGGCCGCAACGTCATCGAGGCGTGGGCCGACAACCGCTCGACGACCCGATGGAAATCGTCGGTGTTGTCCATCGTCGCCGTCATCGTGATCGGAAACGGACTGTACGGAGCGGTGTTCGCCCCGCATCTAGCCACCAAGCTCGGCGGTTGGGTGACCTCGGGCCCGAGCGAGCAACTGTTCCCGGGCGTACCGAACCAGCCGATCCACGGCCTCTGGCGAGAAGCCGACACCGCGCCCGACAAAGCGTTGACCACACCGGCAGCGCACGATAGGCTCCGCTGACGAAACCAAACATTGGGTCCGCTGTGCCGAAGGGTTGGCAGAGCGGTTGCAGCAGTCTGGCCGGTTTGGCCCGTAGCTCGGTCAACGGCTTGGCGTTTGGAACGGGGAGGGTCCGCTGACTGTCTCATCGGAGCGCGAAGACGAGATCGACGGGGGGTCGCCCCTTGCCGAAGTCGGTGCCTGGGCGAGGTCCTATGTCCGGGCGCATCCGCTGCGGTCGCTGGGCACGGTGGGCGGTCAGGCGATCCTCGGCCTGCGTACCGTGCAGTACCTTTTCATCGATCTGTTCACCGGACGCTTCGCGGTATCGGAGTTCGTCAAGCAGGCCGCGTTCATGGCCGGTACCGCCTTGGTCCCGACACTGCTGGTGACGATTCCGGTCGGGGTCACGCTCTCGATTCAGTTCGCCGTACTCGCCGGGCAGGTCGGCGCCGAATCTCTCTCGGGCGCCGCCAACGGGCTGGTTGTGATCCGTCAAGGAGCGCCCCTGGTCGCCGCGATACTGCTGGCGGCAGCGGTCGGCTCGGCGGTGAGCGCAGACCTCGGGTCGCGGACGATGCGCGAGGAAGTCGCGGCGATGGAGGTCATGGGGGTTTCGGTGATCCGCCGACTGGTGGTTCCCCGTTTCGCCGCACTGATCTTGGTGGGCGTCGCGCTGACCGGGCTGGCGACGTGCGCCGGCTTCTTCGTCGGCTACCTGTTCAACGTGTTCGTGCAGAGCGGAACTCCGGGATCGTTCGTTGCCACCTTCGCCTCCTTCGCGACCGTCGACGACCTCGTCCTGGCTTTGGCCAAGGCGATCGCCTTCGGAGCGATCGTCGCGGTGGTGGCCTGCCACAAAGGTTTGGACACCCGCGGAGGGCCGGCCGGGGTCGCCAATTCGGTGAACGCCGCGGTGGTCGAATCGATTCTGCTGCTGATGATCGTCAACGTCGGAATGAGCCAGTTGTATCTGCTGCTCTTCCCCAAAGCGAGCCTGTAAGCGCGATGACCGTAGCCGTCTACCGCCCTCGTGCGGTTCACCACCTCCTTCGAACGGCCGAGGTCGTGTGGCTGCCCGTGGCCAAGGGCGGCCACATGCTGGACTTCATCTGTCGTGTGGTGCTGGCGGTGCCGGTCATGCTGGCTCGCTACCGCCGGGAGTTCTTCCGCAATCTGTCCGATATCGCCTGGGGCAACGGGGCGCTCGTGGTGGGCGGCGGCACCATGGGCGTCTCCGTGGTGCTGGGTATCACCGCCGGCGCGCTGCTGGCCATCGAGGGCTACAACGCGCTGAACCTGTTGGGCCTCGGGCCGGCGACCGGGCTGTTGTCCTCGTGGGGCTCCACCCGCGAGTTGGTGCCGGTCATGATCGCGATCGCCTTCACCACCCAGGCGGGCTGCCGTTTCACCGCTCAACTGGGCGCCATGCGCATTGCCGAAGAGATCGACGCGATGGATGCCCTGGCGATCAAACCGATTCCGTACCTGGTGACCACGCGGGTGGCAGCGTCGGTTCTGGCTGCCATCCCGTTGTTCCTGGTATGCCTGGCGGCGGCATATCTGTCCGCGCAGGTCGTGGTCGGCATCATCGCCGACACCTCCGCGGGTACCTACGGCCACTACTTCGCCCTGTTCAGCAGCGGACGTGACGTCTTCTACGCCACCATCAAGGGAGTCATCTTCATCTTCTTCGCCGCCGTGATCCAGTGCTACTACGGCTATTTCGCCTCAGGCGGCCCGCAGGGAGTGGGAGTGGCAGCCGGTCATGCGATGCGGGCCACCATCACGGTGGTGATCATCTTGAATGCGCTGCTGACCATGGCGATGTGGGGCGTCAACGCCGGCGCCAGGTTCGGAGGCTGACGATGCCGAACTCCTTCGAGGCCAATGATGGTGGGCCCTCCAACGCCCGGTTGTTCCTCGACGGGCTGGCACTACTGGCGATCGTCGCCGTCGCCGCGACACTGATGATCGCCCAGTCCCAGGGCGTGCTGCAGCATTCCGTGCGGGTCAGCGCCGAACTCGTCAATGTCGGTGACGGCCTGCCGGTGAAGTCCGACGTCAAGTTCCGGGGCATGCTGGTCGGATTCGTCTCGGCCGTCACCCCCGCTGCGACGGGCCATCCCAACCTGGTGCGACTCGATCTGAGCCCCGCACACGCGCCCGGCATCCCCGCCACGGTGACCGCCCGAGTGGTGCCTTCGAACGTCTTCGCGGTGTCCTCGGTGCAACTGGTCGACAACGGCCCATATTCGGCCCCCGTGCGCACCGGAGCGGTGATCAAAGAAGATCAGACCCTGCCGACCGTGCTCTTCCAGACCACGTTGAACAAGTTCCGCCAAGTGCTCGCATCGGTGGGGCGCCAGCCCACCGGCGACAGCGTGGGATGGCTCACCGCCCTGGGCGAGGCGACCAGCGGTCGGGGCGATCGGCTACAGCGTGCCGGCGGCGACCTGAACGAGATCGTCAACCAGCTCAGCACCGTCGTCACCGACGACACCATCGGCCCGTCGACCATGTCCGCGCTCACCGCGGCCACCGCCGCCCTGGGGCAGACGGCGCCGGAGCTACTCGACGCTCTCGATAACGCGGTCCAGCCGATGCGGACTCTTGCCGAAAAGCGTTCAGAGCTGATGAATCTGCTCTCGGTCGGGCTGGGCACCGCCGGAGTGCTCGGCGAGGCCTTCGACAACAACACCGACCGGATGATCGACATCTCCACGAAGCTGACACCGGTGCTGGGCGTGCTGGGCGATCACGCCGAGACCCTGCACGGCATCTCGACTCGGTTGACCACACTGGTCGGCCGGGTCATGGACGTCGCCTGGAATTACGACACCAATCAGCTGCAGGCCAAAGCCGTCATCTCGTTGAACCCGACCCGGACCTATGTGCGCTCGGACTGCCCCCGCTACGGGGACATGCTCGGGCCCAGTTGTTTCACCGCTCCCGAGGTCCCCACCGCACCGGCATTGACGCCGTCGCTGGAAACCCGCGGCTTTCCGCTGCCCCCCGGCATCACCGAGAACCGGCCGAATTTCGCACCACCACGCTTCTCTGTCCTGCCCCCGCCCGCCGGCCCCGAACCGGAAGCATCGGAGCCGGTGCAACCGCAGTCATTCGGCGGCAACGTCGGCCCGGTCGGCAGTAGCACCGAGAAGCAACAGCTCAAGGTCATCATGGGCGATCAGGCCAACGTGGGCGCCGAAATCCTGCTGACGCCGCTGCTTCGCGGCACCACCGTGCGGTTGACGGCGAGCGCGGGCGGTGCCCGATGAGGTACCGCAAGGCGCTGCTCGGACTGAGTTTGTTCCTGGTGCTTTCCCTCACCGCGACGTGGCTGGTCTTCGTCACGCTGCGCCGAGAAGTCTCCGGCCCGACCAACACCTACAGCGCGATGTTCACCGACGTATCCGGACTGCACAGCGGCGATGACGTACGCACCGCAGGCGTTCGGGTGGGACGCGTCGACCGGGTGGAGTTGGACGGCATCCTGGCCAGAGTCACGTTCCGAGTTCCGAAGGCCCACGCCCTCTACGACGACACGACCGCATCGGTGACCTACCAGAACATCATCGGCCAGCGTTATCTCGGGCTCTCCCCCGGAACCGGCGACTCCCCCAAGGCGTTACCAGATCACGGCATCATCCCCGTCGAGCGCACCAACCCGTCGTTCGACATCTCCCATCTGCTCAACGGATTCGAGCCGCTGTTCACCCTCCTGAGCCCGCGGCAGGTCGACAACCTCACCGGTGGCATCATTGCGGCACTGCAAGGCGATTCCGCGTCGGTGGTGACCCTGATCAGTCAGACCTCAGCTCTGGCCGAATCGTTCGCCGGGCCCGATCAGGTCCTCGGCGACGTCATCGCCAACCTCGACGAGGTCACCGCGATCCTGGCGCGCCAAGACCGAGACCTGCAATCGGTGATCGACTACTCCCGCACCGCATTATCGACACTGGCCGCGCGGCGCGACGAGTTGGCGGCATCGACCGGTTCGATCACCCAGGCAACCGATCGCCTGTCGGTTCTGCTGGATGCGATCTATCCGCAGCTTGAGGAGTTTCTGGCGCGCGAGCCGGGATTCGTGGGGCATCTCACCGGCGAAGGCCGGCAGCGGTTCGCCCACTACGGGGCGAATCTGGTGCTGGTGCTCAAAGGCCTTGCCCGAGCAACCCAGAGCGGAAGCTACATCGACGGCTACATCTGCGACATCAACTCCACGGTGTTCGCGTTCTTGGGCCGGGTCATCCCCGGCACCGTCAAACTGGCCTCCCCGGGCAACATCGTCCAACACTCACCGATCTGCAGGTAGGACGGCGATGTCACCGAGACCCAAGCGCGCGATCGAGGGCTACAACCCGATCTGGGTGGGCACCATCACGGTGGCGATCATGGCCGTGGTCATCACCGCACTGGTCGGCATCGGCAAGTTGGCACTGGGGCACTCCGGGTATCGGGCTGAGTTCGCACAGGCCGCCCAACTGCGGCCCGGGGACCAGGTCACCGTGGCGGGAATCGAGGTTGGCACCGTCAAAGACGTCGCGCTCACCGGCGATCACGTCACGGTGAAATTCACCGTCGGCAACGGTGTGCGGGTCGGCGATGCCTCCCGAGCGGCGATCAAGCTGACCACCCTGCTGGGGCGGCGCTACCTCGAGTTGTCCCCCGCCGGAGACGGCGAACTGCGTTCCCGCACCATCGCCTTGGCCAACACGTCGGTGCCCTACAACCTGCAGGCCACCCTGGCCGACGCAACCACCACCTTCGAACAGGTCGACGCCGACCGCATCGCCGCCTCCATGGCCGAGATGAGCAACGGCCTCGCCGGTGTGCCCGAGGCGCTGCCGGAGGCCCTGCAAAACGTCCAATCCCTGGCGGCCGTGATCGCCACCCGGCGCGATCAGATCGGGTCCCTGCTCCAGAACGTCGACACCATCACCGGGTTGATCCGCGACCAGAAGGCCGACCTCGGCGCGCTGGTCATCCAGGGCCGCGACCTGCTCCAGACGATCAACGCCCGGCAGGCGTCGCTGCACCGCTTGCTCGACGGCACCACCGCCCTGGTCGACACCGTGAAAACGATCCTGGGCGACGAGCCCGCGATCAACGAGCTGCTGGCCAACATGCAGCAATTCGCGCAGATGGCCGCCAGCCACGACGCGCTGGTCCGCAATACGCTGCAGGTGATGCCGGTGGCGTTCCGCAACCTCGCCAACGCCAGCGGCAGCGGTACCGCGCTCGACATCAACCTGCCGGCCGGGGTGCTCATCGACTCGTGGATGTGTGCACTCAGCGGACGCGGAAAGCAATTCGGGCTGGCGCAGTACTTCACCGATTGCCAACCCGCCGGGGACCCGTTCCCGGGCTGGCCGCCGCCGGACCCGGCGAGGCTGCCCGGATGACCGCCATTGCCACCCGTACCAGGTCGATCGCGATCGGGCTGGCACTCCTCGCCATCGCCGGAATACTGCTGTGGCACTCAGCATCCGGTAATCAGCACCGGGCTTTGACCGTCACGGCGCAGTTCGAAGAAGCCGTCGGGCTCTACGAGGGCAATGCGGTGTCCATCCTCGGGATGCCGGTCGGCAAGGTCACCGAAATCGTCCCCAAAGACAGCTACGTCGAGGTGAAACTCGTCATCGACAAAAACGTCGACATCCCCGCCGACGTTCAGGCGGTCACCGTCGCGACGTCCATCCTGACCGATCGGCACGTCGAGCTGACACCGCCGTACGGCGGTGGCCCCAAGCTGCGCGACCGGGATGTCATCAGCCTTCCCCGTACCAGAACGCCCGTCGAGTTCGATCGCACCCTGGCCATGGCCGACAAGCTCTCTCGCGCTTTGGAGGGCGACGGCCAGGGCCACGGCCCGCTCGCCAACCTGATCGGGATCGGTGCCAAGATCTCCTCCGGTAGCGGGCCCGACATCAAGTCCGCCCTCGATCAACTCTCCCAAGCGCTGCGGCTGAGCTCCGACAACGGCGCGGCCACCGGAAAGTCCATCGCGTCGATCGCTGCCAGCCTCGCCGACTTGACCCAGGCCGCCGCCGACAATGACACCGCGATCCGGGAATTCGGCTCGAGCATCCGCGCGCTCAGCGACCTGATCGCCGCCGAAAACCTCGGCGCGGGCAGCACCGGCGCCAAGGCCAACCAGGTCCTCGACCAGGCGGCCGCACTCCTCGAGAAGAACCGCGACACCCTCAAGGGAACCGTCAGTGATTTCGGTTCCCTCACCGTCGCCCTCAACGACAACCGCCGCCAGGTCGAAGAGATCCTCGATGTACTCCCGCTGGTGGGCACCAACATCTACAACGCCGTCGATCCCAGTGGTCACACACTGCGGATCCATCCCACGCTCGACAAACTGATGCTCAACGGCCAAATGGCCAAGGAGATCTGCAATCTCGCCGGGATCAAGGATCTGGGCTGCGCCACCGGGACGGTCGCCGACAACGCGCCCGCGTTCGGCACCACCTTCTTCGTGGAGGGAATGACGGGACTACTCGAACACATGGCGGGAGTCGCAAAATGATGCGGACCGTGGTGGCAGCCGGTATGGCGCTGACGCTCTCTGGGTGTGCCGGGGGTCTGGCCAGCATCCCGCTGCCCGCGCCGGGGCGCATCGACGGCGATATCACCCTGACGGCGGTGTTCACCAACGCGCTGAACCTGCCGGTGAAGGCGAAGGTCAAACTCAACGGCGCCGATATCGGTGAAGTCCAATCCCTTCAGGCCCAGAACTTCTCGGCGCACGTGACGATGAAGGTCAGCGCCAACGCACCGCTGTACGCCGACACCATCGCCGAGCTGCGATCGGCGACTCCCCTCGGCGATATCTTCATCGCGGTGCGACGCGGTCCGGATGCGACTGCGGATTCTGCGCGCCTAGTCGACGGCGACACCATCGCGGCAGACCACACCACCTCCGCCGCGACCATCGAAGACGTCCTCGGTTCGGCCGCTCTCCTGGTCAACGGCGGCGCGATCCGCCGGCTGGTCTCCACCGTCAACGGCGCAGGAGCTGCAGTAGGCGGGCGGGGCGAAAAAGTCGCCGCACTGCTGCACAACTCCAACACTTTGCTGTCGCGGTTCAACGCCCGCTCAACGCAGATCGACAAGGCGTTGCGCAACACCTCAGATCTGGCCGCCACCCTGACCGCTCGCCGTGACACCCTCAACACGGCGCTCGCCGCGGCCACGCCGGCCACGGCCACCCTGGCCGACAACGCCACCAACCTCGCCGACATGGTTTCTGCTGCCGGCCGGATCACCCGGCAGCTCAACCGCTTTCCTTCGATGCAGGGTACCGATACGCGCAGCACCATCAGCGATCTCAACCGGCTCTCGGACGTCTTCAACCAGATCTCGACCGATCCCGATCTGAATATGAACATCTGGAATCGGATGATCACCGGGATCACCCACATCACCAGCGGACCGGACATCCACGCCGTCGGAGTCGTCACCCAGCTGGCGATCGGCGCGCTGCCCGATAAGAACTATCCCGGCGATCCGGGCATCCATGGCCCGGACGGCACCGACTGGCATGCCATGATCGGTAGCCTCCGATACGAGTGGAATCTGTTGTTGAGCCGCATCTACGGGCCCGAGCATCAGCCGCGATGATGAATAGCACCCAGCACCTGTTGGAACGACCGGCACGACTGCTGGTCGATTCGGCCGGAGCCTGCAAGCGCCACCGCGTCGCGGTGTCGGTGACCGGCATCATCGTGACCCTGATCGCCGTCCTGGCCTACATCATCGGCGGAACGCTGGGCATCAGCCCGTTCCGTTCCACCATCGCCGTACACGTACACCTGCGCGAATCCGGCGGCCTGCTACCCAACCAGGACGTCACGCTGCGGGGCGTGCGGGTCGGCAAGGTCGCCGCGGTAGAACTCGGCGAAACCGGAGTCGTGGCCACGGTCGAGATCGACGGCCGCAAACGGGTGCCGCAGAACAGTCGCGTCCGGGTCTCCGCGCTGTCCGCAGCCGGCGAGCAGTACCTGGACTTCCAGCCCGAGCAGCCCGGCGCACCGGCCCTGACCGACGGGGCCGTCATCGCCGAGGACCACACCGCGATACCGGTGCCGCTGGCGCAACTGCTGGCCGACGCCAATGGACTGCTGGCACAGGTGCACCCGCAGCAGCTCGCCGCCATCACCACCGAGCTTCGGGTGTCGAATCAAGGGCCGGCCAAGCTCGCTGCCCTACTCGACGGCGGGGCGTTCCTCATCTCGACGCTCGACTCGGTGCTTCCCCAGACGGTGAGCGTCCTGCGGACCAGCCGCACCGTTTTGACCACCGTCGTCGACAGCAGCGCCGGGCTGATGCGCACCTCGCAGAACGTGCACGACATCATGCGGGGCGCGGCAGCGATGGATGGCGGGTTCCGCACGCTGGTCGATCGCGGCGATCGGCCATTCACCCTGCTGGACAAGATCATCGAAGACAACTCCGACACCATGGTCCAGCTGCTGGGCAACCTCGTCACGACCGCACAACTGTCCCACGCGCGGTTGCCGGCGCTGAACGAGATCGTCAACTCCGATCGCGGCGGCTCGGCGGTAGAGGCGTTGAGCAGCGTGGTGCGCGACGGGGCGGTCTGGGTGATCGCGGATCTGTGGCCCCGGTACAGCTGCGACTACGGGCTCCCGCCCCTGCCACCGGCCATACCGAACTATCCCGAGCCGTATCTGCACACCTACTGCCAGAACCCCGATCCTTCGGTTCTGGTCCGCGGCGCCCGTAACGCGCCGCGCCCGCCGGGAGACGACACGGCGGGCCCACCGCCGGGTTATGACCCGCTGGCACAGACCGATCCGGTCCCGGCCGACTCGCGCACCCTGCCCACACTTTTCGGCGGGGTTCCGATGCAGGTGCAACTGCCCCCGGACCCACCGAGCTGACGAAGGAGGAAACCATGACCGCTCAACTCTGCGACGAGACGCCCGCGGCCGACGTCTCCGAAGAGGGCGACGAGGAGGCCGCGTCGCCACCCGCTCCCCGCCACCGCCGGCGTCGTGTCGCCCTGGCGGTCGCTGCCGTCATCTCCGTCGCGGCGCTGGGGGCGTTGGCTTTCCTGGGCTGGAACTACCAGCAGCAGCGCGGCATCGCCGCCGCAAGCAAGGCGGCGCTGGCGTCCGCGCAGACCTATGCCACCACGCTGACGAGCATCGACACCACCAGCGTCGACGACAACTTCGCGAAGGTAGTCGACGGCGCGACCGGCGAATTCCGGGACATGTACAGCCAGTCGGCGGCCCAACTGCGCCAGGTGTTGATCGACAACAAGGCGATGAGCAGGGGAATCGTGGTGGACTCCGCGGTCAAGTCCGCGACGAAGAACAGAGTCGAGGTGCTGCTCTTCATCGACCAGGCGATCACCAATGTCGCCAACCCGGCGGCACGGCTGGATCGCAGCCGGGCCGCGATGACCATGGAACGGGTCGACGGCCGATGGCTGGCCAGTCGCGTTGAGCTCAAATAGTGAGCCTCGCACGGCGAATCGCTCCGATCCTGGTGCTGCTCGTGCTGGGCAGCACCGTTACGGCGGCGGTCGCCCGCGCCGAAACCGCCGAAGCGGTGATCTCCGGTGCCAGCCCCGACGGTCTGGGAACCTGGACCGTGCACTATCAGCGCCTCGGTGCCGGCGAGTCACCGACGTCGGAGGCCATCAACGACCACATCGACGCCGAGGCGAACCGTGAAGTCACCCAAGCAACCTGGGACGGATCAACGCGGCGGCCATGGACCTTTGACGCGAAGGGAACGCTGCACGTCCGGGCCACGACGGTATCGGAGGTCTTCGTCGGGTCCTACAACACCGCGGAGCCGCACATGCCGATGCAGACGGTCGGCACGGTTGTCTGCGACACCCGCACCGGTGACATCATCACGTGGGACAACCTGTTCCGCGACAAGACGGCCGGGCTGACTCGCCTCGGCGAACGGGTAGAGGCGCGTCTGACACCGGTCGCTTCGCCGGCGGAGTTGCGCGACTGGCGGCGCGCCGGCCAGTTCGCACCGGTCGACATCAACTTCAGGCGCTGGATCCCCACCCGCGACGGCATCGAGTTCCACTTTCCTGACGTGCAATTCGGTCGCGGCCTCAAGGTCATCACCATCCCGTGGGCCGAGATCGACGACCTGATCACCCCCGAGTTCGCCTCCATCGCAGAGCGTTGACCAAATATCTGTTCCGCCGTAGAGTCGGACACACGTGACGCCGGTTGATGACCCGCACAGCCCGAGGAGCCCGGAATGAAGATGGACGACTTCGTCCTCGTTTCAGTCGACGACCACCTCGTCGAGCCGCCCGACATGTTCGAGGGCCACATCCCCGACAGATACAAAGATGATGTGCCCAAGCTGATCCAGCGCGCCGACGGCACCGACGCCTGGGTCTTCGAGGGACAGGAAGCCACCAACGTCGGCCTCAACGCGGTCGCCGGCCGCCCCCCGGACGAGTACGGCGCCGAGCCGACCAAACTGAGCGAGATCCGCGAAGGGTGCTACAACATCCACGAGCGGATCCGCGACATGAACGCCAACGGCGTCGCCGCCGCGATGAACTTCCCGTCCTACCCGCAGTTCTGCGGACAGTACTTCGCTCGCGCCAAGGACAAGGATCTCGCGCTGGCGGTGCTGCGTGCTTACAACGACTGGCACATCGACGAATGGTGCGGCACCTACCCGGGCCGGATGGTCCCGCTGGCACTGCCGCCGATCTGGGACCCGAACCTGATGGCCGACGAAGTCCGGCGGGTGGCGAAGAAGGGCTGTCACGCGGTCACCTTCTCGGAGAACCCCACCAAACTCGAGTACCCCTCGCTGCACGACCCGCACTGGGATCCGTTCTGGCAGGCCTGCAGTGACGAGAACACCGTCGTCTGCCTGCACATCGGTTCGTCGTCATCGGTGGTGATCACCTCGATCGACGCCCCCGTCGACACCATGATCACCCTGCAGCCGATGAGCATCGTCAATGCGGCGGCAGATCTGGTCTGGTCGCCGACGCTGCGCAAGTTCCCCGACCTGACCTTCGCGCTCTCCGAAGGCGGCATCGGCTGGATTCCCTACTTCCTGGAGCGCGTCGACCGGGTCTACAAGATGCACCGCGCCTGGACCCATCAGAACTTCGGAGGCAAGCTGCCCAGCGAGGTCTTCCTGGAGCGCATCGTGACCTGCTTCATCGACGACGGCTTCGGTATCGAGAACCGGCACAAGCTCAACCTCGACATGATCACCTGGGAATGCGACTATCCGCACTCCGACTCGACGTGGCCACTGGCACCGGAGTCACTCGCCGGCTACCTCAACGGCGTGCCCGACGACGAGATAGACAAGATCACCCACGAGAACGCGCTGCGGCTCTTCTCCTTTGACATGTTCGGGAAGCTGCCGCGCGAGCAACTCACCGTCGGTGCGCTGCGGGCGCAGGCGCGCGACGTGGACCTGGGCTACCGCTCCTCGCAGCGGTTGAAGAAGACCGGCACCGACACCGTGACCGTGCTCGACCTGGCCGCTAAACTGCCCACCGGGACCTGATCGGCGCCCGGCCCAACTGCCCGGCCCGACAGTTACCTTCTGGTAGCGTTCAACCAAATGTTCGGTCACTAGGTGCTCGGGTACATCCCGGCTGATCACGGGCGTAGTGGAGGTACGGTGGGGCGCCGAAAGCCAGCCGGAGCGGCAACTTCCGCGAACCGTACCGGCGGCTACGACGACGGCACGCGCCGCACCGAGATTCTGCAGACCGCCGCGACCCTGATCGCCTCCTCCGGCCTGCGGACCTCGCTGCAGGAGATCGCCGATGCCGCCGGCATTCTGCCCGGCAGCCTCTACCACCATTTCGACTCCAAGGAAGCCATCCTGGTCGAGCTCGTCCGGCGCTACCACGCCGACCTCGAGCAGGTCGGCGACGTGGCACAGGAGCGGTTGGACGAACTGGGTTCTGCGCCGGTCACCGACGCGATCGTGGAATTGGGCGCGGCGATCGCGCGGTGCGCCGTCGCGCACCGCGCCGCACTGCAGATGTCGTTCTACGAGGCGCCCAGCGCGAATCCGGAACTGGTCAAGCTGCTACAGAATCCGCCCACCGGCGCTCAGCACGCCATGCTGCAGACCCTGCGGGCCGCGCGCTGGAGCGGTCACATCCGGCCGGACATCGACCTACCGACGCTCGCCGACCGGATGTGCCAGTCGATGATGCATGTCGGGCTCGACGTCATCCGGCACAAGGCGGCCGCCGACCAGACCGCGGCGCTGCTCAGTCGCATCATGTTGCAGGGCTTGGCCGCTGGGCCCTGCAGCGACGACGAGTTGGACCGCTCCCCGGCGTTCATGGCCGCCGAAGCGGCGATCCAGACCTGGGCCGACGAACGCGCGGCCGAAGCCGATGACAAGGCCGCCCACGTCCGCCGGGTCGCCCGCGCTGAGTTCGGAAGCAAAGGCTACGAGGTCACCACCGTCCGCGATATCGCCTCCGCGGCGGGGATGGGAACCGGCACGGTCTACCGGCTGATCGGCTCGAAAGACGAGCTGCTGGCCTCGATCATGGCCTCATTCGGCGCCAAAGCCGGTGGTGGATTCGCGGCCGTGCTGCGTGCGGACGCGACACCGATAGCCAAGCTCGACGCCTTGAGCTGGATCAACATCAACGCCCTGGACCAATTCCCGGACGAGTGGAAGATCCAGCTCGCCTGGATGCGGCACTCCCCGCCGGACACTCCCAACCCCGGCCTGGCGTTCACCACCCGACTGCGGCAACTCAAATCGCTGTTGTCGGCCGGGACTCGCTCGGCCGACATCCGGGTCGAGACGCCGTCGATGGAGATGCTGTCGCGATGCGTGATGGACCTGCTGTGGGTGCCGGAGAACATTGTGCGCGCCCAGGGAACCCGCGCCGCGCTGATCCTGGCTCGCGACACCCTGGTGCGCGGGGCCGCCGAGCGCAGCCCCGCCGGCTAGCGAACGTCGGCGGGAAACTGCTACCAAAGTTTTGTTCCGATACCTATTGATTAAGCGGACCCCGTCACATAGGTTCGGTCCATGTCCGGAAAGCTCAGCGGCAAGGTCGCATTCATCACCGGCGCTGCCCGCGGCCAGGGCCGTGCCCACGCCCTCGCGATGGCCAGAGAAGGCGCCGACATCATCGCGGTGGACATCTGTCGCCAGATCGAGTCGAACCCCTACCCGCTGGCGACGCCCGATGATCTCGCCGAGACCGAACGAGCGGTCAAGGAACTGGGCCGCCGGGTCGTCGCGCGCATCGCTGACGTGCGCGAGCGGCACGAACTGCGTGACGCGGTGGAGGCCGGCCTGGCCGACCTGGGCAAGATCGACATCGTCGTCGCCAACGCCGGCATCCTGCCGATGGCCATGGGCAAACCCGACCCGATGCAGTTCGTCGACGCCTCCGACGTCGACCTGGTCGGGGTGATGAACACCGTGGCGGTCGCCATTCCGCACCTGCCCGACGGCGCATCGGTCATCGTCACGGGTTCGACCGCCGGAATGATCCGCGGCACCACCGACAATCCGAACATGGGTCCCGGTGGCGCCGGCTATGGGTGGAGCAAGCGCATCGTGATGGAGTACGTCGATGAGATGAGCCTGCACCTGGCGCCGCGGATGATCCGGGTCAACGCCATTCACCCGACCAACTGCAACACCCACCTGTTGCAGAACGACGGCATGTACTCGATGTTCCGCCCGGATCTGACCTCGCAAGGCAAGAAGGCCACCCGCGAGGACGCCGAACCGTTGTTCACCCTCTTCCAGGCCATGCCGATCCCCTACATCGAGCCCGAGGACATGGCCAACCTCGGGGTCTTCCTGGCCAGCGACGACGCCCGCTACATCACCGGTCAGCACATCCGCGTCGACGCCGGATCGCTGCTCAAGTGGCCCAACGGGCCAGGTGGATAACCTCAGAATGCGTGGCGGGGCAACGTGATCGGCAGATCCAGCGAACTCAGCAGCCCCGGACCCGCGTCCACCACATAAGGCACCGCATTGACGACGCGCATCGCGGTCGCCGCCATCGCGCCCCGGCCGGCACCGTGACCTGCTGCGTCACCCAGGGTCATCGCGCAGTGGATGTCGGGATCGCCGTCGATGTCCACCCGATAGGTGGCGTCACAGTCCGAGGCCAACCAGTCCGGTGCGACGTCGCGGGCCATCCGGATGATGTGCTCGACCACGATGGCCTCCCGTCCGTCGACGACGCCGACCGCCCGGGTGCACACCGCGCCGCACGTCCCGGCCGCGATAGTCCCGAAGGCCACTTCGATATCGCGACGTGTGACCCGCCGGTCCAGCGAACCGCGGATCTCCTCGACTTGCGCGCCCAGACCCTGCGCCATCAGGTGAATCGGTGCGCTCCAAGCCATCTCGATGAAGCCCGGGGTGCTCAGCATCGGCTCGAAGTCCAGCGGCCGGCCGAATCCCATCCCATCCATCATGACGTCGGCAACCGGGTAGTGGTCGTTGAGCGCGATCTCGCGCACCGTCAGCGTGCGAATCGACTTGGACTGAGTAGCCAGCATCAGGGCGAGCTGATCGGAGCCGAAGCCCGGAAAGACCCCGGACACGTAGAACGACGCGGCACCGGCCTTGGCCGCCGCCTGTAGCTGTTCGCGCCACTCGGGATGAAAGTAGCTCGGCGGATACACCAGGCTGGTCGACGACGTCGAGACGACGTTGATCCCTGCCTCCAGCAGCCGCAGATAGTCGGGCACCGCTGCAGCGTCGCGGTCCGGTCCGCTCGCGGCATACACGACGCAGTCCGGCCGCAGTCGGATCAGCGCATCGGCGTCACCGGTCGCCGCCACCCCGAGCGCGGTGCCACCGGCGAGTTCGCCGGCATCACGGCCCGCCTTCTCGGTCGAATGCACCCAGACCCCAACGAGTTCCATATCGGGCCGGTGCCGGATCGCGTCGATCGCAATGGAGCCGACACCGCCGGTTGACCACACCACGACGCGGGTTTTCCGATTCATGCTTTCCCCTCCGAGTTCGCGCGCCCAACGGCTGCCACTGCATGTTCCAGATAGGGCCAGGCAAGGGTGGGCGGAAGCCCGCCGCACAGCGGAAGCAGCGGCAGGCTGCGACCGGACCGCAGCTGCTCGACGGCCTCCCCGATGGTGAAGATGCGGTACGGCCCGGGTGCTTCCCGCAGTTCCGTCACGCTGGCGGCCCGCGAGATGCTCGCTACGCTCTCATCTCCGTGCCGGTAGCCGGCGGCGGTGACGGCATCGTGGAGCAGGTACGGTCCGAGTTCGCCCCAAGCCTTATCCACGTCGTCTGCAACGAAGACGGTCGTCGGCGCGTCAGGCTCGGGGAACTGGGCCGGACCAGGCTCATGGCCGTGCTCCCGGCACTGCGATTCGTAAAAATCTTTCAGGCCAGCCGGATTCGCCTGAGCGAGAAATCCCAGACCGTGCCGGGCGGCACGGACGGCCGCCGCCGCGCTGCCGCCGGCGATCATGATGTGCGGGCCACCCGGTGTCACACCGGCCGGGGTCACATGGATTCGGCGGCCCTCATAGCGGACCGGCTCACCGCGCAACAGCGCCAGCAGCAGGCTCAACTTCTCATCGGCCAGCGTTCCGCGGGTGCCGATTTCGATGCCGAAGTGCTCGTACTCCTGCGCGCGGTGACCGAGTCCGAAGGCATAGGCGACGCGCCCATTGCTGATGATGTCGAGCACGCTCATGTCTTCGGCCAGCCGGACCGGATCCCAGAACGGCAGGACCACCGCGGCGAGCATGATCCTCAATGCCTCGGTGCGGGCGGCGATGGCCGTAGCCAGCACCAGTGGCGACGGCAGGTGATTGTCCTCGGTGCCGTGATGCTCGGACAGCACCGCGGCGATCGCACCGCGGGTCTCGGCCCAGGCGCACATTTCGATGGCCGCGGCGTACAGCTCAGCGCGGGGTGCAGCCGACACCGGCGCCCGCATGTCGAAGCGAAGCGTGAACATGTGCCGGCAACTCCTTCGGGCGTCCGGCCGACTATAACCTAATATTTGTTCTCATACCCATGAACGGACCGAGCGCGCCGTACGCCGGCCACATGTACGGTCGAAGCCATGGCGCGCATTGTGATCATCGGCGGCCACGGCAAGGTCGCCCTGCTACTCAGCCGCATCCTGACCGAACCCGGCGGTTCAGCGAGGCTCGACGAAGGAGAGGCGAAGCTGGGACCGCCGCATGAACCGAGCGGTTCAGCGAGGCTCGACGAAGGAGAGGCGAAGCTGGGACCGCCGCATGAACCCGGCCACGAGGTCAGTTCGGTGTTCCGCAATCCCGACCACTCCGAGGAGGTCGCGGTGACGGGGGCGATTCCGGTGGTGGCCGACATCGAGCAACTCGACACCGCCGCGCTGGCCGACCTGTTGGCCGGCCACGATGCGGTGGTGTTCTCCGCCGGCGCCGGTGGTGGCGACCCGGCCCGCACCTACGCCGTCGACCGCGACGCCGCCATCCGCACCATCGACGCCGCCGCGCAAGCCGGCATCCGGCGCTTTGTGATGGTGTCCTACTTCGGCGCCGGTCCTGATCACGGCGTGGCGGAAGACGATCCGTTCTACCCGTACGCGCAGGCCAAGGCGGCCGCCGACGCCCATCTGCGGGCTACCGATCTGGACTGGACGGTGCTGGGGCCGAGTCGGCTGACCCTGGAGCCGGCGACCGGCCGGATCGATATCGGCCCGCACACCGGCAAAGGTGAGGTGTCCCGGGGCAATGTCGCGCTGGTGACCGCGACCTGCCTGACCGGCACCTCGACGATTCGCCGCACCATCGAGTTCAACGACGGGCAGGCGCCCATCCCGGAGGCTCTGGCAGCCCTTCAGGGCGATTGACGGGTAACGTCGACCACGCAACTGGTTTGCCGACATCGCCGGTAGTAGTGGCGCCGTTGGCATCGAGCGCGACGCGGTTTTCCGTGGAGCGCGAGAGGGAACCCGGTGAGAGTCCGGGACTGTCCCGCAGCGGTATGCAGGAACGACCGCCGTCAAAGGCACTGGTCAGGGGTTCGCCCGCGACTGGGAAGCGACGGCCACTAGGAGCACCCCGGTGCGCGCCTGCGAGTCCGAAGACGTGCCTGTTGTGTCGAGCGCGCCGCGCCCGGCGGATCAACGCCTCGCGGAATGGGCGTCTGGTTTTTCAGCGTTATAGTGCGTTAAATTGCACGGAACCGGATTGGCTGGACGACCGCCGGCGGAGACCCACCCTCTGGATCAAAGGATCGCATCGTGACCGTTCAACCCTTTACCGCCACCGTTCTCGGATCTCCGCGAATCGGGCCGCGCCGCGAACTCAAGCGCGCCACCGAGAGTTACTGGGCCGGCCGGATAGGACAAGACGAACTGAAGAAGGTCGCTGCCGGCCTGCGCCGCGACACCTGGGCACAGTTGGTCGCCGCTGGTCTGGACTCGGTGCCGGTGAACACGTTCTCCTATTACGACCAGATGCTCGACACCGCGGTGCTGCTCGGTGCGCTCCCGCAGCGGGTCGCCGGGGTGGCCGACGAGCTGGACCGTTACTTTGCCGCCGCACGGGGCAACTCCGAGATCGCCCCGCTGGAGATGACGAAGTGGTTCGACACCAACTACCACTACATCGTTCCGGAGATCGGCCCGGACACCAAGTTCGCGCTGAATCCGGCCAAGGTGCTCGCTGAGTTCAAAGAGGCTGCCGAGCAAGGGGTTCCGGCTCGCCCGGTGATCATCGGTCCCATCACCTTCCTGCAGCTGAGCAAGGCGGTCGACGGTGCGCCGGCGCCGATCTTCCGCCTCGACGAGCTGACCGACGTCTACGCCGAGCTGCTTTCCAAGCTGGCCGAAGCCGGGGCCGAGTGGGTGCAGATCGACGAGCCGGTGTTGGTGACGGACGGCGCCCCGGACGCCCCGGCGCTGGCCGAACAGGTCTACAGCCGCCTCGCCGGTGTGGCGGGCCGGCCGGCGATCTTCGTCGCCACCTACTTCGGCGACCCGGGCGGTGCGCTGGCCGCGCTGGCCCGGACCCCGGTCGAGGCGATCGGCGTGGACCTGGTCTACGGCTCGGTGGACTCGGTGGCCGCAGTTCCGGAGTTGGCCTCCAAGACCCTGGTCGCCGGTGTCGTCGACGGCCGCAACATCTGGCGCACCGACCTGGAGGCCGCGCTGGCGAAGCTGGCGACCGTGCGGGGGTCGGCGGCTGCGGTGGCGGTATCCACGTCGTGCTCGACGCTGCATGTCCCCTACTCGCTGGCGTATGAGGCCGATTCGGCGCTGGACGACAACCTGCGCAGCTGGCTGGCATTCGGCGCCGAGAAGGTGACCGAAGTGGCCGTCTTGTCTCGGGCCCTGGCCGAGGGCCGCGACGCCGTAGCCGACGAGATCGCCGCATCCCAGGCCGCGGTGGCCTCGCGCAAGTCCGACCCGCGGCTGAACAACGCCGACGTGCGTGGCCGGATCGCGACGATCACCGCGGCCGGCGCGCACCGCGGCAGCGCCGAGGCCCGGCGTGCCGCTCAGGACGAGCGGCTGCATCTGCCGCCGCTGCCGACCACCACCATCGGGTCGTTCCCGCAGACCGTCGACATCCGCAAGGCCCGGGCCGCGCTGCTCGCCGGTGAGATCGACAGGGGCGAGTACACCCGCCGGATGAAGGCCGAGATCGCCGATGTCATCAAACTGCAGGAGCAGCTGGGCCTCGACGTGTTGGTGCACGGCGAGCCGGAGCGCAACGACATGGTGCAGTACTTCGCCGAGCAACTGGAGGGCTTCTTCGCCACCGCCAACGGCTGGGTGCAGTCCTACGGCAGCCGGTGCGTGCGGCCGCCGGTGCTCTTCGGCGACGTCTTCCGTCCGCATCCGATGACGGTGGAGTGGGCCACCTACGCCCAGTCACTGACCGACAAGCCGGTCAAGGGCATGCTCACCGGCCCGGTGACCATCCTGGCGTGGTCGTTCGTCCGCGACGACCAGCCGCTGGCCGACACCGCCAACCAGGTGGCGCTGGCCATCCGCGACGAGACCGTGGATCTGGAGAAAGCCGGCATCGCGGTGATCCAGGTCGATGAGCCCGCGCTGCGCGAGTTACTGCCGCTACGCAAGGCCGACCAGGACGCCTACCTGAACTGGGCGGTCGGCGCCTTCCGGCTGTCGACGTCGGGGGTGAGCGACGCGACCCAGATCCACACCCACCTGTGCTACTCGGAGTTCGGCGAGGTGATCGGTGCGATCGCCGACCTCGACGCCGACGTCACCTCCCTCGAGGCGGCACGCTCGCACATGGAGGTGCTCGACGACCTCAACGCGATCGGCTTCTCCAACGGGGTGGGGCCGGGCGTCTACGACATCCACTCGCCACGGGTGCCCAGCACCGACGAGATGGCCACCTCGCTGCGGGAAGCCCTTGACGCGGTTCCAGCGCAACGACTCTGGGTGAACCCGGACTGCGGCCTGAAGACCCGCAAGACCGATGAAGTGACCGCCTCGCTGGCCAACCTGGTCGCCGCGGCCAAGCAGGCCCGCGCCGGAGTCTAGGTCCGTCCCTCTGCGCGAGCAGACGTGAAAGCCCCTTTTTCCGGCCGGTTTTAGGGGCTTTCGCGTCTGCTCGCGGCTCAGATCGGGACCGTCGCTAGTCTCGAGCCATGGACTTCAACACGATCCGCCACGAGGTCGAAGACGGCATCCTCACCGTGTACCTGAACCGACCGGACAACCTCAACGCCTTCACCGTCGAGATGGCCGAGGAGCTGGAGCGCACCTTCGTCGAGGTCAACGACGACGACGGCGTCCGCGCGGTGATCGTCACCGGTGAGGGGCGGGCGTTCTGCGCGGGCATGGACCTGTCCAGCTCGGGCAACGTGTTCGGCCTCGACGAGTCGAAGACACCGTCCCTGGCCGACATGGCCGACCTCGACGATCCGGAGCTGGCCCGGGTGCGCGACACCGGCGGGCGGGTGACGCTGGCGATCTACGGCTGCCGCAAACCGGTGATCGCCGCGGTCAACGGTGCCGCGGTCGGGATCGGCGCCACCATGATGCTGGCGATGGACGCCCGGCTGTTCTCCACCAAGGCCCGGTTCGGGCTGGTGTTCGGCAAGCTCGGTATCACCCCGGAAGCCTGCTCGACCTGGTTCCTGCCCCGGATCGTCGGGGTGCCAACGGCTTTGGACCTCCTCTACCGCGCCGACATCCTGGACGCGGAGGGCGCGCGCGCCTGCGGGATCGCCCAGTCGCTGCACGAGCCGGACGTGCTGCTGGCGCAGGCGCGAGAGCTGGCCGATGCCTGGACCAAGGGCCGCTCGCCGGTGTCGTTCGCGCTGATCCGCCAGATGCTCTACCGCAACTCCGCGCAGCCCGACCCGGTGGACGCGCACCGGGTCGATTCGCTGGCGATGTTCTACACCAGCATCGGCGACGGGGCCGACGGGGTGCGGGCCTTCCTGGAGAAGCGTGACCCGCAGTTCACCTCCCGGGCCTCGGCGATGCCGCCGTTCTACGGCGAGTGGGTGCCGCGCGGGTAAGCCCCGCCGGCGGTGATCGCCGAGGCATCCAGTGTTACGTCATTGCGCGTTGAGTTCGGCGGCTGCGCGGACGAGGGCCGCGAAGGCCTTCGCGTCCAGGGTGTCGCCTTCCAGGAGGTCGATCGCACGCCGGGTGTTGCCGTTGAGGCTGGCGTTGAACAGTCCGGTCGGGTCGGGCAGCGAGGCTCCCTTGGCGAAGGTGAGCTTGACCTTCTCCCGGTAGGTCTCTCCGGTGCAGATGATCCCGTCCTGGTACCACGTGGGCACACCGCGCCATTTCCACTGTTCCACCACGGCGGGCAGCGTCGTGGTGATCACTTCGCGGATGGTGGCCAGCAGCTCACCGCGCCAGTCGGCCAATTCGGCGATGCGGCCGTCGATCAGAGCTGACGGATCATCGCTGTTGACCGTGCGCTTCTCGGATGCCATATGTGCGCTCCTCGATACGAGTACCTGAAATCTGATGATGCCGGATTCACGGTCTCACGCCTCGGGCAGCTCGGCGAACCGCTTCTTGACATCGTTGTACCAGCCCATCGCCTTCATGGGGCGGCGCCAGCGGCCCTTCATGTCGTCTCGGGCTGGCACGTGTGCGTCGTCGCCGGCCTTGACGAGTTCCTTGAGGTGCCGGTCCTGCGCCTTGATGATCTCGTCGGCGCTCTCACCGCGGTGGGCGAAGTTGCATGGTCCACCCAGTTCCTGGCAGGTCATGGTCTTCACGGGGTTCTCCTCCTCTTGGTCGCACCGGGCGGTCCGGGTGCGTCAGGATGTTGACGCACCCGACGACGAAAGTGTGACCGCCATGGTGAGTGACGAGCAGCTTGCTGACGGCTTCGAGGCCGAGCGCCCACGCCTGCAGCGCATCGCTGCGCACATCCTGGGAGATGTCGACGCGGCGCAGGACGTCGTTCAGCAGGCGTGGTTACGGCTGGTGGCCGCCGATGCCCCGATCACAAATCTGCCGGGCTGGCTGACAACGGTGACCTCTCGGCTGTGCTTGGACCGGCTACGAACTCGTACGCCGATACCGACGGAGTCGATAGACGTTGAAACGACGGCACCCGATCCCGCCGACGACTTGGTACTGGCTGACACCGTCGGTATCGCACTGCAGGTGGTGCTCGACCGGCTCACGCCCGCCGAGCGGGTGGCGTTTGTCTTGCACGACAGCTTCGGTTTTGACTTCGAGTTGATCGCGACGATGCTCGACACCACCTCGGTCGCGGCGCGAAAGCTGGCCTCGCGAGCTCGGGCCAAGGTGCGCCCACCAGCGCCCGCCGATGCTCTCGCCGATTGGGAGGTCGTGGACGCGTTTATGACCGCGGCGCGCGAGGGAGACTTCGCACAGCTGCTCGAGTTGCTGGCTCCCGACGTGGTGGTGACTGCCGATGCGTCCGCGATTGCGCTTGGGACGCCGACACGCTTGGAGGGCGCCGGCGAGGTAGCCGGTTTCTTCAACGGCGCTGCGGCAGCTGCCTTTGCTGTGTTCGTCGAGAATCGCCCGGGCGCCGCCTGGATCCACCGCGGACAGGTCAAGGTCGCCTTCGACTTCACCGTCGCGACCGGGCAGATCCATCACCTGCGGTTCCGCGCCGCCGAGGACGTCCTGGCGGGGGTCCGACATCGTGTCGGTAGCAACGCCCGGGATTCTGGGTAATCTTCGCGAGTCGCGCTGCCTGTCAGCCGGCGGGCTGCCATCCCGGCCCGCGAAACAGGTGGCCCCATACCGCCCGCCAATTGCGTGCACCCCGTACGTCGCGCCAGATCGCGACGTACTCGTGGGTGGCCACCCGCACCGGGTTGAACGTCTCGATGTTCTTGGTGAGCCCGTAGACGACCCGCTCCGCCTCCGGCTGGAAGGTGCCGAACAGCCGGTCCCACACGATGAGGATGCCGCCGTAGTTCGTGTCGAGGTACTTCTCGTTCGACCCGTGGTGGACCCGGTGGTGCGACGGGGTGTTGAAGACGAATTCGACGGGCCGCCAGAGCTTTCCGACCCGCTCGGTGTGGATGAAGAACTGGTAGAGCAGGCTGATGGACTGCTGCAGCAGGATCATCCACGGGGCGAACCCGGCGAACGCCAGCAGCACCCAGAACGGGACCGCGGTGAACGGTGTCCAGGTCTGACGCAGGGCGGTGGACAGGTTGTAGTGCTGACTGGAGTGGTGCACCACGTGGCTGGCCCAGAACACCCGGATGGTGTGGTGGGTGCGGTGGTACCAGTAGTAGGCGAAGTCGTCGGCGACGAACAGCGCGATCCAGGTCAGCGGGTTACTCGCCGGCAGGTGAACCGGCGCCAGCAGGTAGGCCCCGCTGAAGACCGCCAGCACCGCCAGCTTCCAGCCGATGTTGATGATCACGTTGCCGATGCCCATGGTGAGACTGGTTCGGGTATCCCGTAATTCGTAGCCACGCTCCTCGTCGTTCGGCAGCACCGCGAAGGACACCAACTCCAGAACCAGGCAGAGCACGAAGACTGGGATCGCGTGTGCGATGAGATCGAACATGGCGGTTACCCCTCCCCTTCGGCGTCGGCCTGGCAGGCCGCCACGAACCGGGTCAGCAACTCTTCGGCCAGCCGGTACGCGGCGTCCTCGTCGGCTGCCGCGATCGCGGCGGCCAGGTCGATGTGTGCGCTGCGGTCAGCGAATTCGGCGGCCCCCAGCGCGTAGATCGCCTCACGTCCGATCTCGTCGTAGGCGGCGACCAGGGTGTTCAGCGCCAGCCGGTAGGCGATGTTGCCGGACCCGTCGATGACGGCGATCCAGAACGTCAGGTCGGCGTCGATCACCAACTCCAGCTCCCCGGAGGCCGGGTATGCCGTGGCGGCGGCAGTGATCGCGGACCGCTGCTGCGCCGAGGCGCTCCGCGCGCAGAGTCGTGCGGCATCCGCAGCGATCGAACGCCGCATCACCGCGACGTCGCCGATGATCTGGCGCGCGGGGATCACTCCGGCAAGGGCCAGCCCGGTCAGGGCATCCAGGCCGGCGCTTTCGCGCCAGTCCAGCACCCGGGTCTTACCGCCGTGGCTGATCCGGACCAGCCCGGCCTGCTGCAACCGCTTGAGCGCCTCGCGCACCGCATGCCGGTTGACCTGCAGAGTCAGGGACAGTTCGCGTTCGGACGGCAGGGGTTCGCCGGCCGGCAGGCGTCCGGTCAGGATCTCCTCGACGAGGCGCACGAAGATCGTGTCGGAGATCGCGGTCCGGGGAATGGGCGCCAGATCCATGGGCTATATGGTCGAGCACCGGGCCCGACTGGTCAACTGGTTGGACCGGTTATCTGGGTCACATCTGGACGTGTACCGGCACGTCGTCGTCCCACGGCTGGCGGGTCACCATGTCGGCTACCCGCACATAGCCGCGCTCGAATTCCCCCGTGGCGGCGTCCACCAGCCGGTAGGACTGGGTTTGCCGGTGGATGGGCTGGGCGTCGAGAATCACCACCCGCACCTCCCCCGGCTCGAATCTGCACCGCTGCTGCAACGCGGCGATCAGCTGTTCGTTGCTGAAGTGCCCGTCACCGAAGTTCCAGCCGATCGCGGTGCTGGTGATCCGCTCGCCGTCGGTGAGGACGTAGTCGTCCTCGTTCTGATCGGCCATCGCGCGGTGCGCCAAGGTGAACAACGCCCGGCCGTGAGTGTTGAAGGCACGGAACGCATATCCCATGTACATCGGGATCTGGGCAGCCTCCTTGCTGCCGTAGAATTTCTCCAGCTGAGCGGCGGGCATGCTGGCGATCGCGACGATGCCGGCGGCGATCTTCGCGTCGGCGGACGGTTTGATGCACCACAGTGTGGTATCCCAGTTGCCGGCGTAGTAGCGCATGCCCGGCAGGAAGGAGACCTTGCGCGGGAACAGGTTTCCGAGTGCGACGGTTCCCGCGACCACGACGAACAGCAGGATCGGCAGCGGCGTCGTCAGATCGCCCAGCCCGACGCCGGCGTGGCCGACGAAAAGCGCCAGCACCGAAAACATCATGAACACGTTCCATTCCAGCGGAACTCCCATCGGAATCGCCGACAGGATGCCGAAGTGGAAGCACAGCATGACGAACGCGGCGATCGCGGTGGGCCACCCGCCGTGGCTGAAGAACAACACCAGCGGAACACCCATCTCGATCACCGTGGAGAAATGCGCGAGCCAGCGCGACAATCGGCCCGGCCGCAGGTCGTCCGGAAAGTGTTCGAAGAACTTGCGTTTGACCGACCGCGCCCGAAACAACGGGTTGTTGCTCATCATCGTGGAGATGACGAACGGGAAGTGCTTGTTGAGTTTGGAGGTCGCCGCGCCCAGCCAGATGACCAGGCATACCAGTTTGGCGCCCAGGATCAGGTCCACGCCGTAGCCGGCGAACAGGAAGGCGACGGTCAAGGAGGCATAGACCTCGCCGCGGGCCGCCAGGAAGATCACCTTGTCGCGAAGCCCAAGCACCGCCAGCACGCCCAGCACCGCCCAGATCTGCCACGCCGGCAGCACCCCGACCGTCGTCCCCAGCGCCGGGACCGGCCCGGTCGCGTCGGAGAACAGCGCAATGAGCAGCAACACCAGCAGCGTGCCGTACAGCGCAGCGTCGAACGGGGTACGGCGATCGCCGGCGGTCAGCGGTATCCGACCCGGCCACGGCGGCAGCCGAATGGTGTTCGGGCGCAACCAGTACAAGATTGATCCCATCGGCGGGAAGAACCGGTTGTTCAGTGGCCCGAACCCGCAGCCCAGGCCGATCACCTCGAACAACATCGTGTAGAGCACGACCTTCTCGAACACCACCGGCTCGGCGTACCAATGCGCGACATCGGTGAAGCCATCGATACCGCGCGTGGTCAGACAGATCAGCCACGCACCCAGGATGTACAGGCCGATCTTGACCACGTAGAACAGATGCAGCAGCACCGGGGTGCCGAAGCCGACTTCGGCCCAGTGCCGGGCCATCGGGATGATGCGCTCCGCCCGAGTGCCCCGGCTCCACTCCTCGAAATCGATCTGTGGGGTGTCCTGTTTGAGAAAGCCCATGAGCGTCAGATTAGAACGTGTTCTAGGTACGCGCGGGGAAACCCCCCGAGCCCACCTGGCCCGCTCACCGGAATATCCCCTCCGGGGTATCCGGCGCCTTGTCCAGCACCAGGGGATCGACCAGGATGTTCAAGGCACCCAGTTGCCCGCCGTCAAGGCCCGCCAGGCCCTCGACCGCCCCCAGGAACCGATGCTGCTCGGCCGGTTCGACCACTGCGTCGGCGAGCTCGGCGAACTTGGCGGTGTACTGCGTGCGCCCGAATGGCCGCGCCCCCAGCGGATGCGCGTCGGCGATGGCCAGTTCGTCGGTGATCACCGCGCCGCTCTTCAATGTCACCTCGGCGCGCGCCCCGAAGGCTTTCTCGTCCGGCTCGGTCGAGTGGTAACGGCGAGTCCACTCCAAGTCTTCGACGGTGGAGATCTTGTGCCACAGCGCAATGGTGTCCGGGCGGTGCGCCCGCTGAGGCGCGTAGGAGCGTTCGTGGTGCCAGGCGCCGTCCTGCAAGGCCACCGCGAAGATGTACATCGCCGAGTGGTCGAGGGTCTCGCGCGAGGCATCCGGGTCGGACTTCTGCGGATCACCCGAGCCCGTCCCGATCACGTAATGGGTGTGGTGGCTGGTGTGCAGCACGATCGATGCGACCTGCTCCAAATCGCCGATGCGTTCCCGCAGCCGGCGCGCCAGATCGATCAGCGCTTGGCTCTGGTATTCGGCCGAGTGCTCCTTGGTGTAGCTGTCCAGGATGGCGCGCTTGGGTTCGCCGGGGCCGGGCAGCGCCACCCGGTAGGTGTGCTCGGGACCGGACAACAGCCACGCGATGACGCCGTCTTCGCCCTCCCAGATCGGTGCCGGGGATCCCTCACCGCGCATCGCCCGGTCGACCGCCTCGATGCCCACCTTGCCGGCGTGAGCCGGGGCATAGGCCTTCCAGCTGGAAATCCCTCCCTTGCGGGACTGCCGGGTGGCCGTCGTCAGGTGCAGCGCCTGGCCGATCGCGGAGTAGATGACCTGCGGATTGAGCCGCAGCATGGTGCCGATGCCGGCGGCCACCGACGGGCCCAGGTGCGCGACGTGGTCGATCTTGTGCTCATGCAGGCAGATTCCCTTGGCCAGGCCGATCTGCACCTCGTAGGCGGTGGCCAGGCCACGGATCAGCTCGGAGCCGGAGACACCGAGTTGTTGGGCGACGGCGACCAGTGGCGGAATGTTGTCGCCGGGGTGGGAGTATTCGGCGGCCAGGAACGTGTCGTGAAAGTCCAGCTCGCGCACCGCAACCCCGTTGGCCCAGGCCGCCCACTCCGCCGAGTAGCCACCGGGAACGCCGAACACCTGCGCGCCCGGCTCAGCCGGGTGGGCCAGCGCCTGACGGCGGGCGACCGTCACCGGCCGGCGCAACACCGCCGCAGCGCTGACGGCGGCGTTGTCGATGATCCGGTTGATCACCATCTCGGCGGTGTCGTCTGGGACGGCGACCGGATCGACCGCCAGCTCCGCGATCTTCCAGGCAAGGTGCTCCGAGCGGGGAAAATCCTCGGCGCTGCGGCGGGTTCGGACCTGGTGTACCTGCATGTTTCACACCGTACGCACGATTTCGAAACGCCAGTCGGCCACCGCGTTTCAGTTCAGCCAGGCGGTAGCGGACTGGCTTACTCGCCGGTCACGGCCGGCGGCCGGTAGAACAGCACCAGCTGGCCGATCGCACCGGCCAGCCCCAGCCCGACCGATATCGCCAGGCCCGCCCAGCCGTTGAGCCAACAGCGGCAGAAGATCTGGTGATCCAGGCTGAGCCGGCCCGGCCCGAGCATTGCCACCACGACGGCGCCGGTGGCCAGCACCAGGTTGTATTCCCAGCCCTCGCTGAGCACGAAGAAGCCGTTGCCGCGGTGCACGGTCCACACCGCGACCGACATCAGCGCCACGAACCCGGCGGCCGCGATCGGGGTGAGCAGGCCGGCGGCCAGTCCCAGCCCGGCGGCGATCTCGGCGCTGGCGGCCGTCACCGCCTGGAATGTGCCGTATTTCATCCCGATGCTCTCGAACCACCCGGCGGTGCCCGGAATGCGGCCCCCGCCGAAGAACTTGTTGAAACCGTGTGCCGCCAGGGTCACACCCAGCACCAGGCGCAGGATCAGCAAAGCAACATCAGCAGCGGCCATGTGCCCCAAACTACAATGACGCATCCAGTAATCGTAGATATCCGTCACTGATCGCCGACTCGGCGGCGTGCACGCTGATCACCACGGTGTCGCCGATGCCGTGGACGCCGTGGGTGAGGCCCATCGCCGGGGACAGCGCGGGAAACCCGGCGGTCAGCAGCACCGGCGCGGTGCCGAAGCGCAGGTCCGCCGCACCTCGGTGCACGCTGGACACCACGGTGTTGCCGGTCACCCGCACCGGCCGGGCCAGCGGGTCGAACTTTCCGATACCCCAACGCAACAGCGCCGCCGGTGTCGCCGCGAAGGCCCGGTCGGCGGCCGCCGTGGCCGGGTGCTCGGCACGAAGCCGGCCGCCGGCCAGGTCGGCAGCGATCCGTTCGCAGCGCACCTCACGATCCGATCGCGGATACAGTCCTACCGCAATATTGCCGAAATGATTGTGCGCCAGGCGAACACCGGTCTTGGCCATCGGCACCTCGGCGCCCAGCGCATCGCACGGCTCGTCGAGGTAGTCCGACAGCGCCGCGGACACCGCCGACAGCACTGACACGGTGACGGTGGGCCCGCTCAGTTCCGCACGGCGGCGCACCAGGGTGCGTACCGCGCGGGCGCCGGCCGGCCGGTTGTTGGTGGCCAGCGGCGGCCGGTCCCCGACGGCAGGCGGCAACAGTCCGGCCGCGGTGTCGCGGACGCGGCTGCGGTGCGCCCGTGCCGCGACGACCGCGCGCCAGGGCAGAAACCCGCGCGCCGGGGTGCCCACCTCGGTTACCGGTGCGGCGCGCCCGAACAGCCACGCCGCCAGCGCTGAGGCCCGCGCCCCGTCCGCGAGGGCGTGTGCCACCTGCAGCACGGCCACCGTGCCGGCGCCGCGGTGGCCGGGGATGCCGCGCACCGGTGCGAACACGTGCAGCCGCCACGGCGCCGCCCGGACGTCAAGCTGGTCACCGCCGAGCCGCACCACCGCGTCCAGGCAACCGGCCCAGCTGTCCTCGGGAACGCGATGCCGAAGCGCGCCGATGTGGCCGAACGCCGGAACCCACCGCGGGTAGCTCAGGGAACCGGCATCCTCGACCCGCATGGTCAGCGCCGGGCTCTGCCGGGCCCGGGAAAGCACCTCTGCGACGGCAGCGTCGAGGTCGGCCGGCACTCCGGCGAAGGCGTAGAGCAGGAACTGGTCGCTGGGGATCTTCGCCGACATCCAGTAGAACTGCGCGTCGACCACGGCCATCCGATGTCCGCTCATCGCGCGGCTCATCAGGTCAGGAATTGCAGCACCCGGTCGGCTACCTCGTCGGGCTGCTCGAGTTGCAGGAAATGCCCGGCATGCTCGACCACGGCCGCCGTACTGCCGTCCGCCAGCGCCGGACCCACCCACCGGGTGAAGGCCGGTGACATGCAGCCGTCGGTGCGTCCGTGCAGGTACAGGATCGGCAACCGCGGCAGCTGCAGCCAGTACCGGTGCAGATCGGCGTATCGGTCCGGCACCTGCACACTGCGCAGGGCGCGGTAGGGGCCCAGCGCCGCCCGCCAGCCCTCCGGCGTCCCGATCGCCGCGTCGACGTGCCGCAGATCCTCCTCGGCGTCATAACCGGGTGACCAGCGCCGCCACAGCCGCGGCAGCACCCACGAGGCGGACCGATCCGGCAGCCACGGCAGTTGGAAGTAGCCGATGTACCAGCTACGGACCAGCTGCGCCGGCAGATGGCCGGCCAGGACGATCCCGTCCGCTGCCCCGGCCGCGCGAAGCGCCGCCGGCGGGGGCACCGACATGATCACCGCCTTGGCGAACGGACTGTCCGGCATGGCGGCCAAGCCGGTGGCCGTGATCGCGCCCCAGTCGTGACCGATCACCACATCGCGTCCGGTCCCGCCCACGGTGTCGTAGACCCGCAGCGCGTCGTCCATCAACGCCCCGAGGTGGTAGCTGCCGTCGTCGGGGATCGACGACGGAGCGTAACCCCGCATGAACGGCGCCACCACATGCCAGCCGGCCGCGACCAGCCGGGGCGCCACCCGACGCCATCCGTAGGGAGTATCGGGAAAGCCGTGCAGGCACAACGCCACCGGGTTGCCCGGCTCTCCCCAACTCAGGGCCTTGAGCGCCACCTCGGGTGCCGTCACGTCGATCCACCGCGGTTCACTCATCGTCTACCCCTCAGACCGGCTCGAAACCCGCGACCAGCCACCGGCCGTCGACTTTGTCCAATGTCACCCGGTAGCTCGAATCGACCTCAGCGGGCTCGGCGGAGCCGACCGTGACGGTGCGGTCGGCGAAGACCAGCACTGCCGCGTGATCGCGGGTGGCCCACACCGATGCCGCTGCCGGAACCTCGGCCACCGCGGTGACATTGCGCGCCTTGGCATCGGGGATGATCCGATCGCGGGCGCGCGCCGCGAATTCCGCCCGGAAGCCGTCGGTCATCAGCTGCTGTGCACCGGCCAGATCGCGTTCGATGGTGTCGGGAGCAAACGTCAGTATTCGGATCGTGGTTTCGATTGCGGCCGAGATGGTTTCGGCGCTCTCCGCCTCGTCGGCGCGAATCGTCCCCTCGTACCACTTCAACCACCCGGCCGCCACTGCCATGGCCAGGATCAGCCCGGGCAGCACCCCGTAGACCAGCCGCCTCATGTCACGTACTCGACGTCGGAAACCTTGGCCTGCTTGCCCACCCGCTGCACCGTCATCCGCATCCTCAGCTCATGCGGCTGCAGATCCAGACCGCCCAGATGCTTTGAGGCGACGCTGACGGCGACCAGCACCTGCGCCTCGTCCCCGGACTGCCATTCCAGACCCGCCTCGCTCACCGCGCTGACCGCCTGCGAGTGCTCCCGGGTGACGGTCTCGATCAGCACCGGGGCGCGTTCGGCGAACCGCTCGTAGAACTCGCCGGTCGCCGAGTCGAGGACGCGCTGCACATCACCTTGGGGGTCCTGGTAATCGACCGTCGTGAGGTGAAGGGCGGTCTGCCGGGCGGCATGCAGAAACATCTCCCGCTGCGCGACGGCGCGGTGGGCCGCTTCGGCACGGAACCCGAGCCAGCCGAGCAGGCCCGCCAAAACCAGCACCCCGATCAGCCCTGCGATCAGTGCGCGACGCTGCCCGACGTCGGCGATGTCCTCACCCACCATGATTCACACTGTCTACCATTTCCTGATGAGCACAGCCCAGACCGTCGACTTCGACGGCGTCGGCGGAGTCACGCTGGTCGCCGATGAATGGAACCGCGGTATCGCCGCAGACGCCGACCCGACGATCGTGATGCTGCACGGGGGTGGCCAGAATCGGCACTCCTGGCACAAGACCGGTCAAATCCTGGCCGAGCGGGGTTATCACGTCGTTGCGCTCGACACCCGCGGTCACGGTGACAGTGACCGCGCGCCCGGCGCGGACTACGCCATCGAGACGCTCGCCGCCGACGCCGTCGCGGTCATCGAGGCGATCGGCCGCCCGGTGGTGCTGATCGGGGCGAGCATGGGCGGACTGACCGGGATACTGGTCGCCGATCAGGCAGGCCCGCAGCGGGTGGTCAAGCTGGTGCTGGTCGATGTGGTGCCGCGCTACGAGAAGAAGGGCAGCGCGCGGATCCGCGACTTCATGTTCAGCCACATCGACGGCTTCGACTCACTGGAGCAGGCCGCCGACGCCGTGGCGGAATACCTGCCGCACCGGCCCAAACCCCGCAGTCCCGAGGGCCTGAAGAAGAATCTTCGGTTCCGCGACGGCCGCTGGTTCTGGCATTGGGATCCGGCGTTGATGACCAAGCCCGGCGACGACCCGGCGCTGCGCACCGACAAGATCGAGGCGGCCGCCATCGGCCTGCAGATCCCGATCCTGCTGATCCGGGGCAAGCTCTCCGATGTGGTCAGCGCCGAAGGCGTCGCGGACTTCCTGGCCAAGGTTCCCGGCGCGCGGTTGGTCGAATTGTCCGAGGCCGGGCACACCGCGGCCGGCGACGACAACGACGCCTTCAGTGCGGCCGTCGTCGAGTTCGTGTCCCGCTGAATGTTCGGGATCGGGTGGCTGACGCCGACGCTGCTGGCGGTCGGCGCACTGGCGGCGGTGGTCGTCGCCGAGGCCGTCGCCCTGGCGGTGTTGACCCGACAGCTGCATCAGGCCCGGGCCGAGGCCGAGGATCTGCGACAGCGCGTCGACACCCGTAACCTGCTGTTGAGCGGCGGCCGTGAGGCCGTCAAAACCGTGTGGCAGACGGCAAACCTGGTGCGCAAGCAGGGGTTTGGGGCAGCCGTACGTTCATCCATCGAAGACCTCGCTGACTGGGCCGAGGTGGAGCGACCCGATCTGGCCCGCCTCGCCCCGGACGGTCATGTGGTGATCTTGTTCACCGACATCGAGGAGTCCACCGCGCTGAACGAACGCATCGGCGACCGCGCCTGGGTGAAGCTGATCGCCCGCCATGACGAGATGGTGCAGCGCACGGTCCGCGCGCACGGCGGGCATGTGGTCAAAAGCCAGGGCGACGGGTACATGATCGCGTTCGCGCAACCCGACCAGGCGGTGCGCTGCGCCATGGAGCTGCAACGCGCACTGCAGCCGCGGCGCGGCCGCAAGCCGGGGCACCCGATCCGGGTTCGCATCGGCGTGCACATGGGCCGCTCGGTGCGCCGCGGCGACGACCTGTTCGGGCGCAACGTCGCGATGGCCGCCCGCGTTGCCGCGGCCGCCGACGGCGCCGAGATCCTGGTCAGCGGAGCGGTGCGCGACGCGGTCAAGGACTGCGACGACATCACCGTCGGCGCCGGTCGCGACGCCGAATTGAAGGGCTTCGCCGGCACCCACCGCCTGTACGCGGTCAACGTCGACTAATTCTCGCCGGCTTCGGCCAGCCGCTGATGCAGCCGGGCGCGGACCTCTTCGGGCGTGTAGGCCCGCCGCCGTCGCTGGTCTCGCGCCACCAGCACTCCCCCGGCGGCGACTCCGACCACGCCCGCCAGGCCGATCCATTTCCAAATGCTGCGCACGATCACACCCTATGGTGCTGACGTGGATGAACACACCGTGACGTTGGAGCGTGCGCTGGCCGAGACCCGCACCGGCGACCTCTGGCTGTTCCGCGGCCGCTCCGGTCCCGACCGCGCCATCCAGACCCTGTCCAACGCCCCGGTGAACCACGTCGGGATGACGGTGGCCCTCGACGACCTGCCGCCGCTGATCTGGCATGCGGAACTCGGGGACAAGCTGCTCGACTTCTGGACCGGCACCAACCACCGCGGGGTGCAGCTCAACGATGCCCGGGCCGCCGTCGAACAGTGGACGGGCCGCTACGAGCAGCGGTGCTGGTTCCGTCAGCTCGACGGAACCATCACTCGCAAGCAGGAAGACCGGCTGCTGCAGGCGATCGCCCGGATGGACGGCACGGCGTTTCCCACCACGGCGCGGCTCACCGGCCGGTGGCTGCGCGGCCGGCTGCCGACACTGGGCGACTGGACCCGCGGCATTCCTGTCCTGGAACGCAAAGCGCGCGAGATCAGCCAGCGCCGCAAGGCGCGCAACAGCAAAGTGGCGCTGCAAACCGCCTACTGCGCCGAGACGGTGGCCATCACCTACGAGGAGATGGGCCTGCTGTCGACCGACAAGAACGCGAACTGGTTCGACCCCGGGTCGTTCTGGAGTGGCGACATCCTGCCGCTGACCCCCGGCTATCACCTGGGCCGCGAGATCGTCGTCGTCGGGTCTTGATCAGCAGCCTGTGCTCGCCCGCAGCGTGCGGCAGGCCTGCTGCATGCGTACCGGCGACAGCCGGATGATCCGCCGTCGAAAGGCGTTGCGCGGCAACGTGTGAATGTTATCGAAATTGACGACGCAGTCGCTGGGCACCCCGTCGTCCGCGGTGGTCAATTCCAACTCCGACACCAGCCCCCTGCGGGTGCGGGTCAGTGCCGCAACCACCACCGAGCCGATCCGCTCAGCGACTGGATCCCTGGTGAGAACGAGCACCGGCCGGTCACCACCGGGGGCGGCCGCGAACCACAACTCACCGTGTCGCATCGGCCCAGTCCGCCCAGTCCTCCGCCGGCCCCCAATCGGCGACCTCGGCAAAGGCGCTCTCGTCGTCGGTGACGGGTTGCTCGTCGTACGCCTGCACGTCGCGATCGGCCGCCAGTGAGGCCAAGTGGCGCCGCAGTGCGTCACGGAGGAGTTCAGAGCGATCGATGTCCAGTCGCCGAGCCCACTGCTCGGCCTCCGCCACATCGGCGTCGTCCGCCCGGAAACTGATCATCGTCATACAACGATCCTAGGTCGTATTACGGACACCGTCACTTCACTCGCGGACGGCCTGTCAGTCGATCGTCAGCTCCCCCATCAGCGACCAGTCCGTCGCGTCGAGCTGCTGGCTGATGATCTTCGGGGTCGACACCAGCGCCTGTGGCATCTCGGCCATCGCCCGGGCGAAGTGCTCGCTGTTGACGTGCACACTGCCGGCCGCGCCGTCGCGAAACGCTTCGACCAGCACGTACACCTCGGGGTTGTCCAGGCTGCGTGACCACTCGAACCACAGGTTGCCCTCTTCGGCGCGGGTGGCCTCGGTGAAGTCCGCGACCAGCTGCGGCCAGCGCTCGGCCCACTCGGGTTTGGTCTCGAATTTCACCACGATGAAGATCACCATTGCTCCTGCCGACCGGCGATTAGTCAACGGCGAGCGTAACAACGCTGCGCCCAGACCTCACCGATCCAGACCAGTGTCCCGATGACCGGAAAGACGGCGCCGAGCACACAGACCGCGCCCCAGCCCCACGCCCCGTAGACGACGGCCGAGGCCACGCTGCCCAACGAACCGGCGGCGAAGTAGCCGGTCATGTAGGCCGTGTTGAGCCGGCTGCGCGCCGCGGGCCGCAGCGGATAGAACACGCTCTGGTTGCTGATGTGCGTGCCCTGGATCCCCAGGTCCAGCAGCGCCACCCCGATCGCGAGCAGCGCGACCCGGCTCTGGCCGGTCCACAGCAGCAGGAAGCTCAGCGCGGTCACGGCGATGAAAACCCCGGTCTGCCAACGGGCATAGCCCCGGTCGGCCAGCGTGCCGGCGAATTTCGCGGCCAGCGCCCCGGCCACACCGAACAGGGTGAACAGCCCGATCTGCCCGTCGGACCAGTGGTAGATCCCGCCGGCGAGCATGAACCCGATGCTGGTCCAAAACACCCCGAAAGAGGCGTAGGTGAGCATCCCGTAGGCCATCCGCAGCCGCAGCACCGGCTCCTCGCGGATGATCGCGACGACCGAGCCGAGCAATCGGCGATAGCTCATCTGCACGGCGGGCGGATGCACCGGCAGCGTGCGCACCAGCGCCGAGGCGACCAGCATCAGCGCGGCCGCGACGACGAACACTGCTCGCCACCCGGCCACGGCGGCGATCAAGCCGGCCACCACTCGCGACAGCAGGATGCCCAGCAGCAGTCCGGTCATCACGCTGCCGATGACCTGGCCGCGTTCGTCGTCGCGGGCCAGCGTGGCCGCGAATGGCACCAGCACCTGACCCACCACCGAACCCAGCCCGACCAGGATGGCGGCGACGGCCAGCACCGGCCAGCTGGGCGCAAACGCCATCCCGAGCAGACAGACGCACGTGCCGACCAGCATCCAGCTGAGCAAGCGGCGTCGCTCCAGCAAATCACCGAGCGGCACCAGCAGCGCCAGGCCGATCGCGTAGCCGACCTGACTGGCGGTGACGATCAGCCCGACGCTGGTGGTCGAGGCGTGGAAGTGCCCGGCGATCGTGTCGACCAGCGGTTGCGCGTAATAGCTGTTGGCCACCACCAGCCCGGAGATCAGGGCCATGACCAGCACCAGACGACGGTCCAGTCGTGCCGGTGCGGAGGCGGTGGTGGTGGTCATCTGCCCATGGTTACCCCCGACCACTCTGATGTAAAACAAGATAATTGGGTCGATCTCATTGCTATCCTCGATATATGGAGGTCCGGCAGTTGCAGCACTTCGTGGCCGTCGCCGAATCCGGGCACTTCACCCACGCCGCCGAGGCACTCAACATCTCCCAGTCGGGACTGAGCGCATCCATCCAGGCTCTGGAAAAGAGCCTCTCCACGCCGGTGTTCGAGCGCACCACCCGCTCCGTGCTGCTCACCGCGGCCGGGCGTGCGCTGCTCGGGCCCGCCCGGCGCGTCCTGCGCGAGGTGGCCGCGGCCGAGTCCGCCGTCGCGTCGATCCGCGATGCCGAGTCGGGTCAGCTGGCACTCGGGGTAGTGCAGACGTTCACCGCCGTCGATCTGCCGGCCACCATCGCGCGGCTGCACGCCCGGCACCGCGGCATTCAGGTGCTGCTGCGGGAGGCGCCCACCTTAGATCTGCTGGGCGCCGTCGACGACGGCGAACTGGACCTGGCGTTCGTGGCCCTCGATGCCGCGCCGCTGCCGTCGGGGCTCACCGCGTTGTATAACTACCCCGAGACGCTGGTGCTGGTGGTCGGCGCCGGACACGCGCTGGCTCAGCGAACCACGGTGCGGATCGCGGAGCTGGCCGAGCAGTCTTTCGTGGAGTTCGCGGCCGGGCTCGGTTTGCAGACGGTGGTCGCCGCGTTGTTCCGCGACGCGGGTGTGCGGCGGCGGATCGCGTTTCGCACCAGCCAGATGGACCAGGCGCTGAGTCTGGTCGAGCACGGCCTCGGGGTCGCGGTGGTGCCCGAGCCGGTCGCCCGCCGCAGCGGGCTGCACATCGTGGGGCTGCGCCCGATCAGCGGCGCGAAGCCGCCCACCCGCCGGCTGGCGCTGGTCGGTCGCACCGCGGTGCCGACCAATCCGGCCGCTCGGGCGTTTCTGGATCTGCTGCCCGCCTAGCGCTGAACCTCGAGACTGCTTCGCACTGGCGTGACATTGGTGGTGAGATCCAGCACCGGGCAATGGGATTCGACGACCCGATGCAGTTCGGCGTAGCGCTCGTCGGTTTCCGGGCCGGTCACGGTGATGACGACCCGCACCTCGCTGAAGCCGGGACGCACCGAGTCGTCGAGGCCGAAGAAGCCGCGCACGTCGAGGTCGCCCTCGGCCTGGCCGGTGATCTCGTCGACGGTGATGCCCAGCTTTTCCGCCCAGTACCGCCAGGTGACGATCTGGCACGACAGCAGCGATCCCAGGTAGTACTCGACGGGGTTCGGGGCGGTGTTCTCACCGCCGAGCGTCGGCGGTTCGTCGACCTCGACGCGGTAGCGCCCCATGGTGATCGTGCTGGCCACCGCGTCGTGGGCGACCGCGGAGGCCCGGAACACGACCTGGGAGCCGGCCGGGTCGGCGGCGGACGGATCGCTGGTGGCGGCGACAACGGCGGCCAGGCGGGTGGTCGATGAGGTCATGCCGGTCAGGGTAATGGGCGGCCCCCTGCCAAGGATTGGCCCATGCCCATGTCACGGGCTAGCCTGAGCGATGTGGAGGTACTACGGCACGTAATAGTTCTGCTGCACATCGTCGGCTTCGCGGTGACCTTCGGGGCGCTGGCCGCCGAGGCCGCGGCGCGGCGCTTCCAGCTCACCCCGGTGATGGACTACGGCGTGGTGCTGTCGTTGGTGACCGGCCTGGCGCTGGCCGCGCCCTGGCCCGCCGACGTGGTACTGAACTACCCCAAGATCGGGACCAAGCTGATGCTGCTGATCGCCCTGGGTGCCGTGCTCGGGATCGGCCGGGCCCGGCAACGCCGATCCGGCGAGGCGGCTCCGCGGGTGCTGTTCTATGCCGCGGGCGCGCTGATCCTGACCGCTGCGGGGCTCGCCGTCATCTGGTAGCGGGCCGGTAGGGCATCGATGCACGAGGTCATCGAGGTCATCGACAAGGGCCGGAACACGGCCGTGCACGAGGTTCCGCTGCTGTTCATTCACGGCGGCTGCCACGCGGCGTGGTGCTGGGATGTGCATTTCCTCGATCACTTTGCCGCACATGGCTTCCGGGCCGTCGCGATGAGCTGGCGTGGCCACGGCGGCAGCTCCCTGTCGAAGCCGCTGGCACGGTGTACCATGGGTGATTACCTCGACGACGTCAGCACGGTGGCCGACGAGCTGGGCGGAGCGCCGGTGTTGATCGGGCACTCCGCCGGCGGCTTTCTGGTGCAGAAGTATCTTGAACGGCGCCATGCTCCGGCCGCGGTGTTGATGGGTCGACACCGCCACGGGGCATTCGCGGGTATCGATGCGGATCTGGCGGCGCAATCCCTGGGTCGCGATGCGCGCCAACACGATCGGCTTGTCCCACGAGATCTTCAACACCCCGCGGTTGGCACGTGAGCATCTCTTCGGTCCGCACACCCCGGACGACATCGTCGAATCATGCGCGGCCCGCGTGGAGCCGGACAGCATGCGCGCCGTCTTCCTGGATCAGATATTCAATCTGCCTGATACAAAACGGGTTACGACGCCGCTACTGGTGCTGGGCGCCGAGGACGACGGGATGATCAGCAACGACGAAGTCCATGCCACCGCACGCGCGTATGGCACGGAGGCGCAGCTGTTCCCGCGGATGGGACACAACACGATGGTCGAGCCGGGCTGGCGTGACGTGGCCGAGCGGATCCGGCAGTGGCTCAGCAGTTGACTGTCGTCCGCATCATGGACCTCCCGTACACATCAACTGCCCCGGCTGGCCGTCGGCCACACGATCACGGCAACCCAAGAAAGTCGCGAAGCCAACTGTCGACCTCGCGCATCGTCGCTGCACCAACGATGCCCACAACGTCGAATAGTCGTTCACGCGTGACTGTCCGCGGTTGTTCTGTCATGGCGAAAGTCGGCTCGCCCAATGCCAGATCCGGCCCCTGGAGAAGTACGTGATTGGGCCAACCACGGTCTTTCGTCGTCGCAGGGACGATGATCGCCAGGGTGTCAGCCTGTTCGAGGTACAGATCGCTGGCGACCACGAGCGCTGGCCGACGGCCAGCCTGCTCGCGGCCGCGGACGGGATCAAGTTCCGCCCAAACGACCATCCCCCGCCGCAGCTCGCTCGTCATGTCATCCGTCGTTTAGCGCGACGTCCCACTCCCGGAACTCATCCCAGTAGGCACGATCCGCCCCGCGGAATGCCCGCCCGAATGCCTCCATGCGCCGGCGTCGTTCGTAGCCATCGACCAACCCTTCGATGAAACCGGCCGCCGTCACGCCCCGTTCTTGGGCTTCCCGGTTGATCCGGTCACGCAACTCGGCCGGCACCTTGATCGTTGTGGCCATGTAATGAGTATACCGGTCAGTATTCCTGCTGTTCAGCACATCAAAGCCCGAATTTCTGCCGGGCCTGGTCGGTGACCGGCGTGAACAGGTTGACGAGGTTGCCGTCCGGGTCCCGAAAGAGCAACGCGCGGTTGCCCCAGGGCGTGGTCGTCGGCTCGGTCACGACCTCGGACACGTGCCCGCGGAGGCGCTCGAATTCGACGTCCACGTCGTCGACGATGAACTCAAGGATCGCGCTGCGATTGGCGCCCGGCTCGGCGGATCCGGCCCCGAACAGCGGGACCGTTTTGTCGCTGCCGATGGCTAGCGTGCCGAGCGGTGTCGGGATCTCGGCGAAGAGTTCATTGCCCCAGATCGCGGCGAAACCGGTGACCAGCTCGTAGAAGCCGACCAGTCGCTGGACGTCGGCGGTGATGATGCGAGTCGAGACGAACTTCATGCCGCGCACGCTAGCCGCCACCTCCGACACGCGGACCGGGCTCAACCCCGCCTCGGCCGCCGGCAACACTTACCCGCGCAAAATTCGCCGGGATTCTGCCATCGCACGCCTGACTTCGGCGTTCTCCCGCCTGGCAGCGGCATCCCGGCGCTCTGCCTGATCCGCGACCCGTTGCAGACGCTCGCGCTCACGCTGCGCAGCGGTGCCTTCACGGTCGTCCGCACGCGCCTCCCGGTCGTCCGCCGACCGCTCACGCACGTCAGCAACTCGGTCGCGCTCATCGGCGACGCGCTCTCGTTCGTCAGCGATCCGCTCGCGCCTGGAGAGTTCAGCCGCGCTACGCGTGAGGGCATCCTCGCGCTGACCCAACTCAAGGGCGCGACTGTCGGGTTCGCCTGGCACGCCGGCGCGGCCCGCTGCGACCATCACTCCACATTAACGCGGTTGCCCGCCCGCGGCTTGGAGAAAACCGCCCGGCTCCAAGAAGAGGTCGCTCGAATCGAAGACGACACGATCGCGCAACCGCACGCTGACCGAACTGAAGCGCAGAGAAGCCCGAGAAAACTCGCCGCCCTACACCGATCAATAACGGCACATTTCCCTTTCGCGGAATCTAGCCAGTAGCTGGAGGCCCTGAGAACCCGGCGGCCTGCCGAATCAGGCCGACCAGAGTCCGCACCAGTGCTACGACGCCGTCGTAGTGGTCGCGCCAGTCCACACTGCTGACCCCGAGGTAGTCCTGCCCGGCAAGCTGTAGAAGAACCTGATCCCGGCCCGCTAGCCTCGGCGCCACCCGCTGGGCTGCAACATCTTTGGCGACGATCGCCTGGGTTTCGATCGTGAGCAGAATACGAGCCAGGGTCAGCAGGATGAAGGCCTCCTCACCCACCGGGTCGTTCATGAGTTCGGGCAGCAGGGCCAGCTGGGCGCCGCGGAGGAGCTCGGGTGGCACCGGAGCAATCAGATCCTCGAGTGCCGCGCCGCGCAACACTCGATGGGCGCTCAGAGCGGTGGCCAGGAGCACGACCACATCGGGATCGGACACCGCGGGAGGCACGTGGCCGTCGAGGATCTCGGCCCGCAGCCATTCGCCGAATTGGAAGTCGCGGCGCGGCGTCTGGGGCAGCGGATCCAGATCGTCGACGACCAGGCTGGTCACTTCCAGTGGACGACGATCGGCGACCTCGGGGAATTGAGCGGCATGACCACGCCACCCCGAGACGCTCAGTAGCAGAGACGCCAGCGAAGCCCGCTCGGACCCGGTGAGCGACTTGCGCGAGAGAACGAGTAGATCGACGTCGCTGGACGGACGTAGGCCGACGACTGCCGCCGAGCCATAGAGATACGCCCCGACCAGCCCTCCCGGGCGGTGGTCGTCCAGATAGCTCAGCACCGGCGTAAGCAGTGCCTCCATGTGCAGCAACGGATATGGCCGTCCCGCGTCGTCAAGCTCGCTGCGGCCGGTGACGACGAAACCGCGTCGGGTGTAGAACCCGGCCGCCTGCTCGTTCTGCTCATTGACATCGGCGTACCGGATTCCCTGCTCTGCGATCGCGTGATCGAGCAGCGCGCTGCCGACTCCACGGCCGCGGTCGTCGGCGTCGACGAACAACATCTCGAGGCGCTCCCCCGCGGTGCCCGCGAAGCCCACCGGCTCACCGTCGACCTCCGCGACCGTGAGGCGGACGCCGGGAAAGTAGTTATCCGCTAGCTGACGCTCAATGGCCACGCGGTCCGGTTCTGCCAGAAAGTGGTGAGTCGCCACGACGGCACTTCGCCAGATCTCCACCAGCCGTGGGTACTCCGCTGGTCCGACGCAGCCGCGAATCCGCACCGTAGGCATCGTCATAGTCAGCTATCGACCCGTCCTTGCCCGAGAATGAACTGACGCAGGAGGACTCGCGGAATTTTCCAGCATGGCTTCAGTCTCGCGGAATATCGCGCCCGGTAGCCTGATGCGGTGGATCCGGTGCTCGACGAAGGTCCGTTCTATCACGGAACAAAGGCCAAACTAGGCGTCGGAGACCTGCTCACCGCAGGCTTCCGTTCCAACTACCGGCCGGAAATCGTCATGAACCACATCTATTTCACCGCCTTGCGCGACGGTGCCGGGCTGGCCGCCGAGCTCGCGGCCGGTGCCGGCACACCGCGGGTGTATCTCGTCGAACCGACCGGGGAGTTCGAGAACGATCCGAACGTCACCGATAAGAAGTTCCCCGGCAACCCGACCCGCTCCTACCGCAGCAGTGAGCCGCTGCGGGTCATCGAAAAAGTCGACGACTGGACGAGGCTGTCTCCCGAGGCGCTCCAGGAGTGGCACGACCGCTTGGCCTCGCTGCGGGCGGAGGACCGCAACGAGATCATCAACTGATCCGGTCGTCGCGAACAAGTCCGCCAACCAGCTTCTGGAAAAGGGCTGCGCTCCCAGCTGCCACAGCCCGATACGGGCCGATGGCGCGCTCGACGGATAGCCGCACACTGTTGATCAGCCCATTCATGCGGCGACGCCGGGCGCGGAGTTTCAGCATGTAGTGGCCTGCGATGCACAACGCTCCCACCACCACCAAAATCCACAGCAGCGCCGCCACCAGGTAGATCAGCTCAACCACCGCCATGACAACGAGCCTCCCCTGCCGCCATCGCGGTCAGATCACCGGCAAGACACAATGTCGGCGCGCATTACGCGAGCGGCATCATGGCTGGAGCCATCTATTCGTCCGGGCTCAGCCGGAGAGCGCCCGTCTTCTGAGCGACCTTTCTAGCGCTGGTTGTTTTCCCCGCTACACGTTGAACCGGAACTCCACCACGTCCCCGTCAGCCATCACGTAGTCCTTGCCCTCCATGCGCACCTTGCCGGCGGCCTTGGCGGCGGCCATCGATCCGGCCTCGACCAGGTCGCCGTAGGAGACCACTTCGGCCTTGATGAAGCCCTTCTCGAAGTCGGTGTGGATCACCCCGGCCGCCTTCGGCGCGGTGTCGCCCTGCTGAATCGTCCAGGCCCTCGCCTCCTTCGGCCCGGCGGTCAGGTAGGTCTGCAACTTCAGGGTGTGAAATCCGGCCCGCGCCAAGGCATCCAGGCCGCGTTCGGTCTGCCCGATCGACTCCAGCAGCTCCATCGCCGACTCGTCGTCCAGCTCGGCGAGCTCGGCTTCGATCTTGGCGTCGAGGAAGACCGCGTCGGCCGGGGCCACCAGCTCGCGCAGCGCCGCCACCCGCACGGCATCGGTGAGTACCGCCTCGTCGGCGTTGAACACGTATAGGAACGGCTTGGTGGTCAGCAGGTTCAACTCGCGCAGCCGGGCGGCGTCGACCCCGGCGGCGAACAGCGTCTTGCCGCTATCGAGCACCGCACTGGCGGCCACCGCCGCCTCGAGCATCGGCTTGCGGTCCTTGTTGTTGCGGGCTTCTTTCTCCAGCCGCGGTACCGCCTTCTCCAGGGTCTGCATGTCGGCCAGGATCAGCTCGGTCGCGATCACCTCGATGTCGGACTCGGGATCCACCTTGCCGTCGACGTGCACCACGTCGTCGTCAGAGAACACCCGCACCACCTGACAGATGGCGTCACACTCGCGGATGTTGGCCAGGAACTTGTTGCCCAGCCCGGCCCCCTCCGAAGCCCCCTTGACGATGCCGGCGATGTCGACGAACGTCACCGGGGCTGGCAGGATCCGCTCGGAACCGAAGATCTCGGCCAGCTTGCCCAGCCGGGGATCGGGCAGCGGCACCACGCCCTCGTTCGGCTCGATCGTCGCAAACGGGTAGTTGGCGGCCAACACATCGTTGCGGGTCAGCGCATTGAACAGGGTCGACTTACCGACGTTGGGCAACCCCACGATTCCCAGGCTCAGGCTCACAGGGAGCCAAGTCTAAAGCGTGACGGTCGGCACGTCGCCCGGGCGATCTGGCAAGGCCTTGCGGATTCGGGCGACCCCAGCCGGTACCGTCAATGTGTGGCAGCGCAGCGGGACAAGTCGGCGGTGGCGGCTGACCACCGTTCGATTCTGCCCAACGCGGCCGGTTTTCCGTGGTGGGGCGCTGTGGCGGTGGCCATGGTCGCGACCGCCATCGGCGTCGCCTTCGACGCGGGCTCCGGCGAGAAGGAACTGAGCACCGTCTTCTCCGCCCTGTATGTGATGGGCTGCCTCGCGGCGGTGCTGATGGTGCAGCAATCGGCGGTGTTCACCGCGGTCATCCAGCCTCCGCTGATCCTGTTCTGCACCGTGCCGGCCGCCTACTGGCTGTTTCACGGCGCGGGTTTCCCCGGACTCAAGGCCATCGTCATCAACTGCGGATATCCGCTGATCGAGCGGTTCCCGCTGATGCTGTTCACGGCGGCTGCCGTGCTGTTGATCGGGATGGTCCGCTGGTATTTGGGCATGCTCGGCGGCGCGGCGACCCCCGCAGACGACGACACCGGCACGAGCCGGCGGCCCGCGCTACTCAACAAGCTCGCCAGCATGCTCACTGCGGCGCTCAACCGCAGTCCTGCCCACGCCATCGAGCCGCCGGCCTCGCGGAGCCCGCGCGAACGGCGCCCCGGCGAGCGTCCCCGGCGGGCGACTCCGGAGGCTCGTCGCGCCGCCCGCAAGGCCACCTCGAACCGCTCAGCCCCTCGCTCCGGCGAGCGTCGGCGCGGGGCCAACGGGTCCAGCCCGACGCGCTCACGGCACGTCCGGCCGCCCATGGACGACGTAGGGATCACGGAGCGCCCGCGGCGGCGCCCGGCACCCGATCTGCGCGACGAGCCGCTGCCCCGGCGGCGACGCCCGGCGCCGCAGTGGCAGGACGAGCCGCCGCGCCGACGCGGCGAACCGGCACCGAGGACCGATCCCCGCGCCCGCGGTTATCGGCCCACTGAACCGCCGGAATCGCTACCGCGGCGTCGTCCCGCGGCCGGTCGCGGCAACGGCACGGGCACCAGTCACCACCCGGTTTCGCGGGTGCGCTATCGCAATAGTGCCGGCGACGAGCCCGGCCGCTAACGCCGGTCGGGCCGGATCTCCCGGGGCAGCGCGAACACCAGCGTCTCGTTGGCGGTCGCCACCGGGTACACCGTGCCGTAGCCGTGCTCGGCCAACCGCTCCAGCACGCCGCGGACCAGGATCTCCGGCACCGATGCGCCCGAGGTGACGCCGATGGTCTGCACCTGGCCGCCGGCGGGGTCAAGCCACGCCGGGTCGATGTCCTCGGCGTAGTCGACCAGATGGGCGGCGTCGGCACCGGCGTCCAGCGCCACCTCGACCAAGCGGTTGGAGTTCGACGAGTTCTTCGACCCGACGACGATCACCAGCTCGCATTCGGGAGCCATCGCCTTGACCGCGGTCTGCCGGTTCTGCGTGGCGTAGCAGATGTCGTCGCTGGGCGGATCCTGCAGGCTCGGGAAGCGCTCGCGCAGCTTGACCACCGTTTGCATCGTCTCATCGACGCTGAGCGTGGTCTGCGACAGCCACACCACCTTGTTCTCGTCGCGCACGGTCACCGCGGCCACAGCCTCTAAGCCGTCGACGAGCTGCACGTCGTCAGGCGCCTCGCCGATGATCCCGATGACCTCCTCGTGGCCGGCGTGGCCGATCAGCAGGATGTCGTAGCCGTCCCGGGCGAACCGTTTGGCCTCGTTGTGCACCTTCGACACCAGCGGACACGTCGCGTCGATGACCCGCAGGCCGCGATCGGCAGCCAGGTCATGCACGCTCGGGGCCACCCCGTGCGCGGAGAACACCACCATCGCGCCTTCGGGCACCTCGTCGGCCTCGTGCACGAACACCACACCCTTGTTGGTCAGGGTCTCCACCACATGCTTGTTGTGCACGATCTCGTGCCGGACGTAGACCGGGGCGCCGTGCTTCTCCAGCGCCCGCTCCACGGTCTCAACGGCCCGGTCGACGCCGGCGCAGTACCCGCGGGGCTCGGCCAGCAGCACGCGCTTGCCGGCGGGGGCAGCGGCGACCGGCGCCCCTGCACTGTCGAAGGTCTCCATATCGAGGGTCGGCATGGCACCCAGGGTACGGACTGGCGACACGGGACCGCCAGCTCGCGCCACCGCCGTCGCTACTTGGAGATGACCGGCAGGTAAGGCAGTCTGGTGGCCATGGCTACTGCACCATTCGGAGTCCGGCTCCTGGTCGGCGCGGCAACCGTCGCCGTCGAGGAGACGATGAAGCTGCCCCACACCATCCTGACCTACCCGATGACGCTGGCCAGCCAGGCCGCGCATGCGGTGATGCGCTGGCAGCAGGGCATCGCTGAGCTGGTCAATAAGGGCGACTCCACACTTGAATCGATCTTTCCACCGAAGGACGAGCAGCCGGAGTGGGCCACCTTCGACGAAGACGTCGACGACGACCTCAACGGCGCCGACTACCCCGACACCGCGGCTTTCGACGATGCCGATTCCGGCCCGCGCACCGAGGGGCGCTTCGCGCTGTACTCGTTCAGCGAGAGCGCCGACGACCGGCCCGCACCGCCCGGCGAGACCGACGTCACAGCGGACACCCGCCCGGCCTCGGGCTCAACGGTGCCCATCCCGGACCTGGTCGACGAACTCGACTACGGCGCGCTGACCCTGGCCCAGCTACGCGCGCGGTTGGCCTCGCTCAGCGTCGACGAGCTGGAGACTCTGCTTGCCTACGAGGAGGCCACCAAGGCGCGAGCACCCTTCCAGACGCTGCTGGCCAACAGGATCACCCGCACCACCACGAAGTGACCGCACCCGCAGCGGGCAATTCCGCTGAGAACCCGTTTCCGGTGCGCGCGGTCGCCATCCGGGTCAAAGGCTGGATCGACCGGCTCGGGTCGGTGTGGGTGGAGGGGCAGCTGACCCAGATCAACGCCCGGCCCGGCGTCCGAACGGTGTTCATGGTGCTGCGTGATCCCGCCGCCGACATGTCGCTGACGGTGACCTGCAGCCCCGAACTGGTGGCCGGCTCCCCGGTCAAGCTGACCGAGGGCACCCAGGTGGTGGTCTGCGGCAGACCCAACTTCTATACCGCACGCGGTACTTTCTCCTTGCGGCTCAGTGAGATTCGCGCAGTCGGGATCGGCGAACTGCTGGCCCGCATCGAGCGGCTGCGTCGGCTGCTGGACGCCGAGGGGTTGTTCGACCCGCGACTCAAACGGCCGCTCCCGTTCCTGCCGGCCACCATCGGCTTGATCACCGGCCGGGCCAGTGCCGCCGAGCGGGATGTGATGACGGTCGCCGGCACCCGGTGGCCGGCGGTGCGCTTCGCGGTGCGCAACACCGCCGTGCAGGGCCCGAACGCGGTCGCCCAGATCGTCGAGGCACTGCGCGACCTGGACGCCGACCCGGCCGTGGATGTGGTCGTGCTGGCGCGGGGCGGCGGCAGCGTGGAGGACCTGTTGCCGTTCTCCGACGAGACCCTGTGCCGGGCGATCGCGGCATGCCGCACCCCGGTGGTGAGCGCGGTCGGTCACGAGCCCGACAACCCGCTGTGCGATCTGGTGGCCGACCTACGGGCCGCCACTCCCACCGACGCGGCGAAGAAGATCGTCCCGGACGCCGTCGCCGAGCAGGCCCTGGTCGACGACCTGCGCCGGCGCAGCGCCCAGGCGGTGCGCAACTGGGTGGTCCGCGAGGAACGCGTGCTGGCCCAGCTGCGCAGCCGCCCGGTGCTGGCCGATCCGATGCGCGCACTGAGCGAGCGCACCGAAGAGGTGGGACGCGCCCTGGCTGCCGTGCGCCGCGACATCATCCGGATGATCACCGTGCAGAGCGAACGGGTCGGGCACCTCTCGGCCCGGCTGGCTACCCTGGGCCCGGCCGCCACGCTGGCCCGCGGCTACGCGGTCGTCCAAACAGTGGACACCGACGGGCCGGCGCACGTGCTGCGCTCGGTGCAGGACGCACCGGCGGGCACCCCCCTGCGGATCCGGGTCGCCGACGGAGCGATTGCCGCTACCAGCGAAGGACATACCGATGGCAACTGAGCAACCCGAGCCGACGAGGCCCGTTAGTGACCTCGGCTACGAGCATTGCCGCGACGAGCTGATCGAAGTGGTGCAGCGACTGGAGCAGGGCGGGCTGGATCTCGACGCCTCCCTGAGCCTTTGGGAACGAGGCGAACAGCTGGCTAAGCGCTGTGAAGAGCACCTGGCCGGCGCTCGCCGGCGCGTGCAGGACGCGCTGGCCTGCGAATCCGGGGATGCCGACCTTTGACCGCCCCAGCACGAAGCCGACGGGAACTGAAACACGTTTCCGTTATGCTCACCCGATGGGTGATCCCGCACTGACAACCGAACTCGGCCGGGTATTGGTCACCGGGGGCTCCGGCTTCGTCGGAACCAATTTCGTCAAGACACTGATCGACCGCGGCTATCAGGTGCGCTCGTTCGACCGGGCGCCGTCGCCGCTGGCCCCGCACCGCAACCTGCAGGTGGTGGAAGGCGACATCTGCGACCCCGCCTCGGTGGCCGCCGCGGTCGCCAACATCGACACCGTGTTTCACACCGCCGCGATCATCGATCTGCAGGGTGGCGCGAAAGTCACCGACGAGATCCGGCGGCGCAGCTTCGCGGTCAACGTCGACGGCACCAAGAATCTGGTCCAGGCCGGACAGCGGGCTGGGGTGAAGCGCTTCGTCTACACCGCTTCCAACAGCGTGGTGATGGGTGGTAAGGCCATCTCGGGTGGCAACGAAACCATGGCCTACACCACCAAATACAACGACCTCTACACCGAGACGAAGGTGGTCGCCGAGAAGTTCGTGCTGGAGGAGAACGGAATCGGCGACATGCTGACCTGTTCGATCCGGCCGTCGGGGATCTGGGGCAACGGCGACCAGACGATGTTCCGCAAGCTGTTCGAGAGCGTGGTCGCCGGTCACGTCAAAGTCCTGATCGGCAGCAAACGCGCCAAGCTGGACAACTCCTACGTGCACAACCTGATTCACGGTTTCATCCTGGCCGCCGAGCACCTGGTACCGGGCGGAACGGCACCCGGGCAGGCCTATTTCGTCAATGACGGCGAACCGATCAACATGTTCGAGTTCGCCCGGCCGGTCATCGAATCGTGCGGCCAGCACTGGCCCCGGTTCCGGGTGTCCGGCCGGATGGTGCGCGACGTGATGGTCGCCTGGCAGTGGCTGCACTTCCGGTTCGGGCTGCCCCAGGCACTGCTGGAACCCGGGGCGGTGGAACGGCTTTACCTCAACAACTACTTTTCCATCGACAAGGCCCGCCGCGATCTCGGCTATCAACCGCTGTTCACCACCGAGCAGGCGATGGTCGACTGCATGCCGTATTACTGCGAGTTGTTCCAGCGGGTCAAGGCCGAAGCGCATCCGCATCTGGCGACGGTGGTGGCCGAGCCGCATCCGGAGTGACGCTACAACCGTGAGGCCGGCGTTCGCGCATGTTCCGGTTGAAGCCCGGATATTCGTGCGTCGTCTGTCGGTCCGAAATGCTCGCCTAGATCCCGATATCCGGTAACAGGCTGCTCGGCACCGTGTCGATATCGGCTGTTCCGGTCGGGTCGAACAGCGTGTCGAGGCTGGGAATTTCGCCGGAATCCAAGTCCGGTGTCCAGCCACCCAGCGCCGCGGTCAGATCTTCGGCGCCGACCGGGCCAATGACGCCAAGATCGTCGAGGCCGGGTACGGCGGTTGCCAACGCCTCCGCAGGGTAGGGATCGAAGCCGAACTGATCAGCGATCCACACCCAGGCGCCCTGAACGAGGGATACCAAATAGATGCCGCCAAAGAAGAGGACCGCGAAGCCCCCCGCCAGTATCGAGCTGAAAAACTGCTGGGCCTGCTCCCAGAGATCGCCGATGGGATCGGCGTCGGCCATCCCCGCGGCGCCGCTCAACAGGCCACCGAGTTCGGGCACTTCTCCGGCGACGGCGCCGCTGAGATCCCCTGGGTTCAGCAGAGTTCCGGCCCCGGTCAGGGCATCGGAAACCCAGTTGTCGTCACCAACCGGCGTGAGCGAGCTGGTCAGGTGTACGACGTTCCCGCCCCCCAAAACCTCGCCTACCCGCTGCTGGACACCGGGGACGACCACCGATGTAGCGGTGATGAGGCAGGCACCGGCCGCTGCGACTGCCTCGACGAAATGCGGACGTTGGGTCGGGTACATGATCGCCTCCTGTGGTCGCGAACGGACAGCCACGAAATCGAGTCCTATGTTCCATGGGATCGTGACCCGCGCCCGGCTGGTGCGAGCCCAGTAGCGCTCCACTGCAATTCCGTCCGGATAAGGGGCAGCGCCACTTAATGCGTCGAGCTTCTGCGGTGTTCGGCGCGCCGGTCGCGTTGGAAGACCAGCCGCTGTCGGCGAACAGGTCGGAATGGCCCGACGGATGGAATCGGTTAGCGCCGCACGGCGGGGTGATGCTGAGCGCGTCGACGGCCCGCCTGGTGGAAGGCGCATGGCGCCCTCGCGCGGGCGCCTGGAGAGTATGTGGCACTCCTCGATTCGATCGGTGATCCCGAGCTGACTCTCGGCCTTTTGATGACGCCGACCATCGTCAAGTGGTCTGTCGGCGAAGTGACCGAAGCCATGGAGCTGAGTCAGCGAGCAATCGACGCATCCGGTGGCGATCCCACCATGGGCAACCTGATCGTGGGGTTTATGAGAACAGCTCCGCGAAATTGTCAAGGGTCCCGATGGTCGCAAACAGCGCGGGCGCGACACCGAGGAGGAGGTCGTACGGGACCAAGGCGGTGTAGGCAGCCAGCGGAAGGCCGATGGCGTCCAGGAGGTTACCGGCCTGGAGCTGGTCCGCGAAGATGTTCGCGGCGTACGCGGGGAGACTGGTGGACAGCGCATTGACCATGTCGGCGGCGGGCAGCAACGTCGAATAGTCGTAGGCCAGCGTGCTGCTGATCATGTTGATGATGTCGGTCGGTGGCGAGCTCAGCGTCACCTCCGAAACCGGAAAGCCGGCGAACTTGAGCAGCCCCTCCACCACGTCGTCGAACGACGGGTTTTCGGGGGCGAAGCCCATAATGTGGAACGAATCTGCGAACGGCAGCCACGGCGCGATCTGGTCCTGGTAGCTGATCGGGTTCGCAATAGCGTCCCAGGCGTCGGTGACCCCCTGCTGCCAGCCGCTGCTGAGAGCCTCGGACAGCTGCGCCTGGTCGATGTCGGGAAACAGCCCGAACGTGGTGGGCACGTCGGCCGGACCCTGATTCCAGCCTTCGGTGATGCTGCCGTAGCCCAAGTTCACCATGATCCGGGTGACCGGCTCCAGCAGGTCATACAGCGGCTTACCGATACCCGGGAGGAGTAGCAGCGGCATCAACAACGGCAAGTTCTCGTTTGGAATCATGTAGTAGTCGGTCAACCGCTCCCCGGCGAGGGCCTCAGATCCCGGCAACAGAATCGCGCTGCTGATCTGCTCCGGGGCCAGATTCAGATAGATGAAGTGCGCCGTAAAGTTCCCCACAATGGCGTTGAGGACCGATAACAGGTTTGCCGGGTAGTGCGGGAAATCGGCAAAGCCGTCGTATTCAAGGGTGTAGATGTCGGTCGGGTACAGGTCGGATGGTGTCGCGGGTAGGAAGGACGTGTCAAAAGCGCCGAAGGCCGAGGTGTTACCGGCTGGAAAATCGAAGGTATTAAGGAAGCCGCCGTTCGGATTTTGAGGATCACCGACCAGCACGAAGTGCACATCGTCGCTAGGCACCCCGGCGTCGTGGAGTTGCTGCATGATCAGCGAGGCAGCAGCTGAACTCTGCGAGTAGCCGAAAACAACGATGGGGTCGCTACTTCCCTGCCCGTCGGCTTGCTGGCCTTGAATATCGGCGATCATGATCTGCCGGCCCTGGGCCAGCGACGTGTCGATCCCCAGGCTCTTGGCACCGGTAAACGGATACAGCCCATTGGGAATGAACGCCGACTGCGCTACACCGGTGAAGTCGAGCGGCTGCAGGTATAGCGTGTCGGCAGCGTCCACATACTGTGGAGGTGGTACCGGGACACCGCTGGGGCCGTACACCAATGCCGTACCGCCGCCCAGCGGCGAATCGGTTTCGGCGAGCTGGATGTCGAGCACCGCGACGTCGGGCTGCGACCGTGCCACCGAAGGGACCGCGGCCAGGCTGACGCCGGCAACCATGGCGACACTCATCGTGAACGCCGCAACCGCCGAATTCTGTGGACTCATCGTCGTTCCTCCCTCTGTGCGCTCAGGTGTCAACTGGTGCGCAGCACCTCGACCGTTTCCAGCCGCCGCGCCTGGATCGCCGGCAACACCGCCGCGGCCATCACGAGCACAGTCACCGCGGTCACCCCGGTTCGCAGCGGCAGCCCCAGCAGCTCCCAGTCGATCTTGAAGCCGTAGTACACCGGTGTGCCCAGCGACCACAGGTAGCTGAGGAACGTTCCCCCAAGCCCGCCGATGACAGCGGCCAGCAGGCCCAGCAGTGCCGCGTGGGCGATGACGACGGCCTGCTCTTGCCGGGGTACGGCCCCGATCGCCCGCAGCACGGCACGTTCCCGCCGGCGTTGCACCAGGCCCAGCACGAACACGTTCAGCACGCTCAAGCCGGCGGCCAGCAGCTGCACGTACCCGGAAACGGTGAACGGCTCCAGAAAGCGGATCATCCCGGCGGTGGCCACCGAGCGCCACTGCGCCTTGTCGTACACCGACAATCCGGCTCCCAGCGCCAGGAAATCGTCGCGGTGCGCGGTCGCCTCGGCGGCGCTGCGGTATCTCACGGCGGCCTGTTCGCGTACCGCCGCCCAGTCGAAGCGCGCCAACCTCTCCGACGTCAGGACGATATCGCCCACCGCGGTGTCGTTGACCAGCATGGGCCGCATGGTCCCGGCCACCTCGAAACGCTGCGGGCCCGCGACGGTCGGCAGCTCCACGCTGTCACCGGCGCGGACTCCGAGCCGGCCGGCGGCAACCTCGCTCAGCCCGACCTTGCCTTCCCGCAGGCCCTGCCAAAACCCGTAGTCGGCGCCGGTCGGCTGATACAGCCCTTGGCTGTACCAATCTCCCGGCGTCACGCCGATAAGCAGGCGCGACAATGTCCCTGACGAGATCGTCGACCGCCAGCGCGACGACACGCTCCGCCCGCCGGCTGCATCGCTGATCCGGGTGAACGTGCTGTCGGACAGGTGGCCGTCCCGCTGGTCAAGAACCGATTGGGCGGCGATCAGCACGGCGGCGGGCAGTCGGTCAGCTTTCTGCGCGGCAATCTGTCTGGTGCCGAGCAGTTGCATGCTCTGGGCGCCGACGGCCGTGCTGGCGCCGGCGGCCAGTACCGCGGCGCAGATGCCGAACAGCACGCTGTAACGCCGGACATCGGCACCGAGCAGTCGCCCGACGTCTGGGCGGATCACGGTCAGCAACGCGATCACTTTCCCGGCACCGCGGGAGGCAAGCCACGCCGTCACCAGCGCCACACCGGCCAGCCCCGCGGTGATTCCGTTGATACCCAACGCCAGCGGCAGCGCCCCGTGCTCGAAGATCGTCGACACCACGACGGCGCCCGACAGCATCGCGGCCCCGGCGGCCAGCGTCCAGCTGGGAATCGTTCTCGCACGCTGGACTCCGCTGACGCTCGCCATCGACGCCAACGGTCCGTCACGGCGCAGTCTCAGCGCCGGCCCGGTCATCGCGAGGACTCCGCAGACCGTTCCCGCTGCTGCCCCGATGGGAATCAGATTCGGCGTGAAGTGTGCCGCCACTGCGCCGCCGGAGCCGGCCAACATGGCCTGTCCGAACCGGTCCACCAGGTACCCGCCGAGCAGAAAGCCGCTGGGCACCCCCAACAGGCCACCGAGACCGCCCACGACGGCCCCCTCGCCGAGCATCCCGGCGAACAACACGGCCGGCTTGGCGCCGATCGCGCCGATGGTTCCCAGCACCGCCCGCCGGTCCTCGATGGCCAGCAGGATGGTGTTCACCGCGATCAGCAGGCCGATCAGGACACCGAACAGCGCGTTCAAATCGAGCGCCTGCGTGGCGTTCTCGAACACGGCCGGCAGCTGCGGCCGGGGCGGGCCCGCGGTCGCCACCCCGGCGATGACGCGGTCGACGTCTGCCGTGACCCCTGCGCCCGGCCTGGGCACGACGAACGCGACGGTGGCGTAACCGGGAGTGCAGAGCAGGTCGGCGGCGACATCGGTGGAGGGTGCCAGCAGGACGTAGCCGTTGTTGATGCCTTCGACCCGGTCGAACTCCGGGAACATCCAACCCACGTGTGCCGAACCGGGAGGCAGGCCGGGAATGTGCAACTGGTCGCCGAGCTGCAGACTGTGCCGCTGGGCGATGGCCGTCGGGATCTGAAGGGGCACACCGGGTCCGTCGGCGGGTTTCTCGTGACGAGCACGCTGCTGGCAGTCGAAGGAGCCGACCAGCAGCTCGATCTGGCACGATCCGCCGAGCAGAAAGAAGCCGTGACTGCGACCGTCGACGTCCACCGGCGTCAAGCCGGCGACGATCGGGATCACTGCGCGCGCCCCGGGCACCTCGGTGCGCAGCCGGTTCACCGCCTCGACCGGTAACCGGCCACTGACCTTCGGGGTAACCTCGACCACCCCGATATCGGCGGCATGAGCGAGGGATGGTCCGAAGGAGTCGAAGGGGCTCAGGAGTTCGGACTTGAGGATCACCGCCCCCAGTACCACCGTCACCCCTACCGCGACACCGATCACGCTGAGCAGGGTGCGGCGCCAGTCGGCGACGAGCGCCGCCAGGTGGATGCGCCGGAAGGATAGCCAGCCGGCGCGCAGCCGGTGCATCACCGCCCCTAGGTGGGTGCAGCGCCGGCTGCGTACGCGCGCCCGTCGACGAGGCTGATTTCGCGGGAGCTGTAGTGGGACGCGGCCCGATCGTGGGTCACCATCACCACCGCCGCGCCGTCGTCGTCTGCCACCGAGCGCAGCAGGGCCAAGATCTCGGTCGACGAATGACGGTCGAGGTTCCCGGTCGGCTCGTCGGCGAGGACTATCGACGGCCGGGCTGCCAGCGCACGCGCCACTGCCACCCGCTGCATCTGTCCACCCGACAGTTCGGCGGGCCGGTACCCGGCCCGGTCGCCCAGTCCAACCCGGTTCAGCAGCTCCTCGGCGCGTTCGTCGGCGGATCGGGCCGACACGCCGTCGAGCACCAGTGGCAACGACACGTTCTCGACGGCCGTCAGCGCCGGCACCAAATTGAAGAACTGGAACACGAACCCCAGGTTGCGCCGGCGGAACTCGGCACGGGCGCGGGCGCCCATCGACCAGACATCTTGGCCTGCAACGGATACCGTCCCGGCGTCCGGCGCGTCCAGCCCCCCGGCGATGTGCAGCAGGGTCGACTTGCCGGCCCCGGACGGCCCGGTCACCACGACGAATTCACCTGCCTGGACGCTGAGGGCGAAGTCGGCCAAGACGTGCACCTGCTCGTCTCCCCGGCGGTACTGCTTGGCGACTCCCTGGAGCCGCAGTGCCGCCGGCATAGGGTCACCGCGGTAGCGGTCCCGGCCGGGTCCACCGAGCTCGGCGACCGAGCCAGGTTGCGTGATCACAACCTGTACATCTCTCGTGCCATGGCGGCCTCCTCGAACAAGGAGGTGAGCTCGGGCGGATAGTGGATTCGTTCCGGCCGGCTTGCAACGTGGAACACCATCCGCGCGGCGTCGCCGACATGGAAGTGTTTCGTATGCAGCGCCGGCAGCTGAGGACCGTGGACTGCGGACAAGGTGAACATGATGTGGCTTCTTTCCATGGAGCTGCGATCAGAAGATCGTCCCGCGCCCCTGGTACGACGAGCGCAGTAGTGCACCACTGCAATCTCGTTCCGGTTGCAGTGGTGCACTACCGATCTCGTCCCACGGCACCCGAGCGATGATTGCGAGCAGAATTTCGAAGTTGGGGGGGCCATGACCGATCTGACCATGGTCGATCCGGGCGAAGAATCGACGGTGACCGGGCCGAACCCGCCGCCGGTGCGCTTGCCCAGGCTCCTGCAGGGCGTCGAGTTCGCCGTCTTCCGCCGACGGGCGATGCGGCATTGGATCGCGCGGAACGGGCACGTCTTCGAGATCAACGTCCCATTCTTCGGCCGATCCGTCGTCGTTTCCGACCCGGCCCTGGTGAGGTCGGTGTGTACCGCCTGCACCGACCAGTTGGTCAACGTGCAGCCCAATCTCAGCAACTGGTTCGGGCCCGGCTCGGCTTTCGGTCTCGACGGCCGCCGGCATCACGAGCGACGCAGGCTGCTCGCACCGGCGTTCCACGGTCGGATCCTCAAAACCTATGAGTCGATCATCGAGGACGAGACATTGCGTGAGAGCGTGAATTGGCCCGAGGGTAGCGAGTTCAGGATCCTCGAGCCGATGAGCAGGATCACCTTGAACGTGATCTTGCGTGCCATCTTCGGCGCTGATCGGGCCGAACTGGAGACACTGCGTGAGCTCATCCCGCCCCATATGAGACTCGGACAGTTCATGGCCTTTGTCCCGGCGCCGCCGGTTTGGGCCGGACGCCGCGGCCCCTGGCGGAAACTGGACGAGTTCCGTGAGGCATTCGACCGGATCATTTTCACCCTGATCGCCCACGCTGAAGCCGATCCTTGTCTCGGCGAGCGGACGGACATCCTGGCCTTCTTGCTGCGCAACAAGCGCGACGACGGACTCGGCATCCCGCGGCACGAGATCTGCGACGAGCTGTTGACCCTCGTCTGTGCGGGCCACGAAACAACGGCATCGGCATTGGCCTGGACGTTCGAGCGGTTGCGGCGTCACCCCGACCTGCTGGCCGAACTGGTCGACGAGGTCGATGAGGGAGGTGGCGTCCTTCGCCGGGCCACCATCTTGGAGACCCTGCGGGTGCGCACCGTCATCGACGTGATCGGCCGCCAAGTCAGGGCATCCAGCTTCAACCTGGGCGTGTGGCGGATTCCCCACGGCCGGACCGTGCTCGTGCGCATCGCCGATCTGCACGAGAATCCGGAGATCTTCCCGCACCCCGACCGATTCGACCCGCATCGCTTCTGCGGCGCCCAGCCGGCGGCATCGTCATGGCTGGCGTTCGGTGGCGGAGCGCGCCGCTGCCTCGGCGCTGATTTCGCGATCGCCGAGATGGATGTCGTGCTGCGGACGGTATTGCAGCGCTTCTCGATCCAGACCGATACGGCCGCCGACGAAAAATCGTACTTCCGGGGAGTCGCCCATACCCCGAAGCTCGGCGCTCGAGTAATCCTGAAGCGTCGAACGTAGCCCGCCATGTCGACCCAGCTGATCAGACCATCACAGCCACAGCGGCTCGACATCCGCTGCAACGTCGAGGACGTCGTCGTCGCGAACCTGGCCGTCCACATCGTCTTCTTCTTTCCACGGCGGCTCGACCTCGCGGAACTGAGCGGCGCGTTTGCGCATGCGCTCACGGCGTTTCCGATCTTCGCGGGACGGTTGGCCATCAAGCACGGCCGGATGCGTATCCGATGCGCGGGACAAGGCGTGCCCTGCACGTCAGTGTCGTCTGACCGCACGTTGCGTGAGGCGATGAGTTCGGCGTCGCAGGACACCGGAGACTGGCTTGTCGACAGCGTGCACGGCCCCGCAGCCAGATGGGGGCTGGGTCCGCTGTGCAAGATTCGTCTCACGCATCTTGCCGATGAAGCGACCGCGATCGGCTTTTCCTGGCACCACGCGATCGGCGACATGCAGACGGCGATGCACTTCATGAACGCGTGGGCCGCCGCTGCTGCCGGAAGTCCGATCGCGAAGCCGTTGATCGTCGAAGACCGTGCCGCCTACCTTGACGAACATCTTCCTGCCGACGGCACCCGGGAGCCCGGAGTGCGTTGCCTCGGGCTTGGCGAGACCGCAAGCAGCGCGCTGCGCCTAGCAAAGGACGCACGCCGACAGCGGACCCTGAGTCTCTACTTCAGCGACGACGAGATCACCCGCATACGCGATTCCTACGGCAGCCGGATGCGGTTGTCCGCCAACGACGTCGTGTGCGCGTATGTTTCCGAAGCGCTGATGAATGTGGATCCGGCGGTGGCTCGTCGTACCCTGGGGATCGTCGTGAACGCCCGGAGTCGTTGCGGCCTGAATCCAATGCTCGTTGGCAACATCATCACAACGCTCAACATCGACCTGCGCCGCGGGGAGCCGGCACGTTCGATCGCGGAGCGCATCCGCCACAATGTGGATCACTTCGCAGACGAGCACTGCGACATGCGCATCAACCAACAGTTCCTCGACGCTGCCGGTGCGTGGCGGGCAGCTCGTTGCGTCTCCGCTGCGTTCAATCCCGACCGATGGAACCCGATTGTCACCAACTGGAGCGGCTTCGGCGTGTATCGGGTTTGCTTCGAAGAGACCTTTCCATGCCATTTCACGCCGTTGATGAGATTGCCGGTTGCTGGGCTCGGCGCTCTGGTAGAAGGGGTGTCCGGTCGCGGATTGGTTTTTCAGATGTCATTGCCGCCCAAGACGTTCGCGGCTATGTCAGGACCCGCGACGCGGAAGGGACTGCACCGGTTTCGGTGTGCCGGCGACGATCTTCCACGATTGAATGGCGAGCTTCACGGCTGACCCGGATCGGTCCCCGTAGCGATCATTGTTGCCCCCGGAGGCGGGGTCGCAGTGCGGCGAGTTCGTCCCGGCAGTTGGTGTCCGTCTTCAACATAGCCCGGTAGATGTGGCTTTCGACGGTTCGCACGGAAAGAGTCAGCCGCTCGGCGATCGCGCGGTTGGACAATCCCGCGCCGATCAGCATCACGATCTCTGCTTCCCGTTCTGTCAGCGGCAACGGCTCTGCGGCTCGGCGGAGCGCCGGGGTGCTTGCGCCCCCGCATTGTTCGGCCAGCGCCGCGGCGCGAGTAGCGCATGCCAACGCTGTTCCACGCAGGTCCTGGTGGCGGTACCGGATCGCTGCGTGGGCGGCGGCGTCGACGGCGGCGACCAAATCTCCCATGCGTTCGAAGTCCAGCGACACCGCGGCCATTTCCGCGGCGTCTCCATCGCGTTGCGCGGCGGCGAACCGGGCGGCCAGAGCAACCCGCGGCCCCTCGACGACAGCTTCGAGTTCGCGCAATCGGACCGCAGCGGTGCGATCTCCGAACTGGGCGGAGGTCTGCAGACAAAGCACTTCCGCCGCGAATTGCCCCTTGGCTGCAGCGGCCTCGGCGGCCGACCTTGCGACCGCGATCGCTGCGCTGACTGCACCCTGGCCGGCGACCACCCACGCCCGGGCCAGGCTCCGGTCATAGTCGAGCAACCGGAACGGACGTCTCAGCTCGTCGAGCGTGGCGAGAGCAGCGACGGCCTCGTCAGTTGCACCACGCATCGCCAGCGCGGTGATGCCCGGCACCAGATAGCGGTATCCCCAACCGATGGCATGGCTGGCGGACAGTCCTGCTGCCGCCTGTTCCAGCAGTCGGCACGCGGCGTCGAGGCTACCGGCACCCAGGGCTGCCAGGCCCGCGACGGCGGCACCGAGTGATTGAGCCGTGCCCGGCAGCTCGGCTGCCTGCTGGCTGACCCGCTCGGCCGCCTTCACCGCCTCATTCACCCGCCCCGCCAGCAGCAAGGCGCCGATGTGTGCATCGGCGATGTTGAAACTCATGTGGGGGGCGTCAAATGAACGGGCAACAATGCCATACCCGGCCTCAGCAGTGGCCACGGCCTCGGCGGTACGCCCGCCGTCCGCGGCGATGGCGGCGAGCACCCAGGCGATCTCGGCGCCGACAACAGCCGGCAACTCCTCCAGGTCAAGTACTTCGGCGGCCCGTTTCGCCGCATCCGGGCGGTCCACGGCAAACCAGTACACCGTGAGGAAGGCATCGATGTAACTGCGGGCCTGCTGCGCTACGGTGCACGACGCCTCGTCGATGATCTCCTTCGCCCGCGCGGGCTCACCGAGCGCCCAGAGCATGTTGCTGGCCCGCAGAAATGCCAACCGGGCACAGTCGCCGTCAGCCAAGTCGCCGACGGCGATGTCAGCGAGCACACCGTCGGCCTCCCCGCCGCGGCCAAGCCACGACAGTGCGTGAGCGCGAACGAAACTCGCCTCCGTCCCACCGCCGGCCTGGATCGCCGCTGCGGCAAGTCGTTCGGCGAGAGTCAAGTCCGCCAGCCAGACGGCGCCACGAGCTGCCCTGACCAGCAACTCGGCGTCCGGCCTGAGATCGGAGTCAAGACTTAGGGTGGCGCGGCGCACCACCATCTGGATGTCGTCTCGATCATCGGCTACGGCGAGTTCGGCAGCCACCAGTCCCCGCAGCCGCCGTAGCCGGGTGGCCGGTGCGCGGGTGCGGCGCACTTCCCCGTAGAGCGGATGCGCGACCCGCACCTGCACACCGCCGACGATGGGCTCCAAGGTGATCAGGCCGCGGGTATCGGCCTCCTCGACCGCAGCGGGGTCGGTGATCCGAATCAGGGCGGCCAGATCGATCGGCTCCCCGACCGCCAGGGTGTCGATCACATCGCTGATCGGCTCGGGCAAGGCGCCGAAGCGGGATTCGATGAGCTCGACCAGGCTCAGCGGCATGATTGGGTCCCCGATCCAGCGCCAGTAACCGCCATGTTGCTCGATCCGGCCGTCGGCAACCTCCTGCTCGACGATGTGACGCAGGTACAACACGTTCCCGTGAGTCAGCCTCCACAGCCGCTGAACCGCAGAAGGATCCACCGGTCCCGTCATAGCCGCCGACACCAACGTGGCGGTTTCCTCGATCGACAACGGCTGCAGGTCGAGCCGTTCGAACCGGCTGGACGCCCAGATCTCGTGCACCGCGCCGGGAATCGCTTCACCGTCGCGGACGGTGAGAATCACCTTGGCCAAGCCCCGCTGCACGATCTGGTGCACAACGAATGCGGACAGGTCGTCGAGCAGATGCACATCATCGATGCCCACCACAACCATGGCGCCGGTAGGGGCGGCGACCAGCGACTCGATCACCCCCCGCAGCAACTGAACCGTGTCGGTGACACCCGGCGGCGTCCACGCCGCGAAGGCGCCGAGCGGAATTGCGCGTGCCGCAGATGTGCCTATCGCCCAGCGAGTTACGCTTCCCCGCGACTCGGCTGCCGACAATGCCTCACGTGCGATCCGGCTCTTTCCCACTCCCGAAACACCGTGGATGACGATTCCGGCGACATCCGGCGCCGCGATGGCCGACTCGAGAGTCCGCATCTCCGCCGGACGGGCGGTCAACGGCCACGACACACGCACGATCCCGGCCCTCACCTCATCGCCTTCGCTAACGCAATGTGACCTTCGTAGCCAACCTCGGTGGCCCTCTTGAGGTACCGGTCGGCAAGGTCGCGGTAGCCGCCTTCATCACCGTTCGCCCTCGCCAGCAAGGCACGCAGTCGCAGCAGCGGAACCTCAAGCAATGCGAACCCCGCGTCCGTCGGCACCGCCGCCAGCCGGTCAATCGCAGCCTGCGCCTCGGCGAGGTCAGCGCGGCTGCCGCGCTGCAGCAGGCTTTCAACGAAAACTCTGACGGCCTCGGCGCGCGCGATCATGTCGCCGACGTCGAACAGGTAATCGACGGCGACACGCGCGGTCTCAACAGCAAAATCGACATCGCCGGTGCGGGCCTTCTCACGCGCGAGTTCGGTTTCAAAGAACCGGACGCAACCCTGGGTATATCCGTGCCGCAGGTACGCGTCACGGTACTTGGCGAGCAACGCCATTCCAGCCTCGCGACGCTGGCCGCCCTGATGGAGTAGGACGAAGCCGCGGGTCAGCAACGCGGTATCAACGGCGTAGTCATCGCCGGAATGTTCGGCCATCGCCAGCGCTTCCGCGGTCACCTGGTCTGCGGCCGAGTCCGGCAGTAACGCACGACAATGCACGGCGAAGCCGTACTTTGCCAGCACGGCGGTCACATAGGTTCGCACGTCGACGCTGCGGGCCATCGACAACGCCTCGTCGAGATCTTCTTTCCACCCTGGCAGCCCAAGACAGTATCGGCTGGTGCCGCGGAACATGAGCGCGGTCGCCAGCGGTGACCCGATCAACAGGTTGCCCTTGTACGGGTCGCCGTCAGCCAGGTCGATAATGGACTGCGCCAACCGCAGGCCTTCAGCCGCCTCGCCGGCCTGCACCTTGATGTTGCTCGGCGCAATAGCAAGCGTAACCGTCAACAGTGGGTCGTCGATCGACTCGATCAGCCGGATGCAGTCCGACGCGACGCTGGACGCCTCGTTGTACCGGCTGTGGAAGATCAGCGCCGTCATCAACCCTGCCATGCCGATTGCAAGTGACACCTGGTCACCGGCGGCGATGCAAAGGTCGCGCAATTCGTCGAATCCGGTATCGGCGACGGTGCCGCTGACCCAGGCCGTACTCCCGCACAACAGGGTTCGCGGGGCTATGCGCATCGATGCGCGGCCGGGATCGTTGACGGGCAGCCGGTCTGCGACCGTTCGGGCCCGTTCCCAACTGACCCGGGCGGCCCGGATGTCGCGGTGTTGTGCCCACGTTGCGGCTCGCATGTGCCAGTCGAACGCAGCCTTCAAGTCACCGGCGGCCTCGAGATGTTCGGCGATCAGTGCAGCGTTCTCGTCGAGCGCCTCGGGGTGGCTGAGCTCGATGGCTGAAGCCAACCGCCGATGCAGTACGGCACGCTGCGATTTCAGCTGCGATTCATAAGCCACGATCCGGATCAGCGGGTGATGGAATGCGTATTCGGGATGCGGGGTGTACCGCACCTGATCAATGAGCTCCGCGGCGAGCAACGGAACGATTTGTGCATCATCTTCGAGCAACGCCAATTGCTCGGAGTCGAACCGCAATCCGATCACCGCGGCGGCATGCAACGCTCGCTTGACCGCCGGGTCGAGCCGGTCGATGCGGGACGCGATGGTGGCCTGCACCGTTGCCGGCACGACGAGTTCGGCATCATCTACTGCGCAGGCGTAGTGACCGCGTGATCCGGTCAGCACGCCGCGCTCGGCCAGATCGCGCACCATCTCCTCGGCGAAAAGCGGGTTCCCGGCGGCCCGCTCGGCGACCTGCCCACACAGCGCCGCCGCCGTCGGATCGGATCCGATCAGTTCGGCCGCGAGCCGGGCCGTCTGCGACGCGTTCAGTGGCCCGATGTTGATCGTCTGCGAGCTCACCGTGCTGGCCAGCGCCCCGTGATATTCAGGCCGGTAGGTGATCATCACCAGCGATGGGGTCTGCTGGGTCACCCCGAGCAGATCCGCCAGCAACACGTCGCTGACCTCATCGATCCAATGCGCATCCTCCACCACATAGACCGCCGGCGTGGTACGAGCCAGCGAGACGGCTTTGACCAATCGCGTCACCCGGCGCCGCCGGGCGTCGGGGTCGATGGAGGGCGTCTCAATCGCGCTATCGCGAATGCCGAGCAGGTCCTCGAGCAGCAGCAGGTCCTCCGGATCCGCATCGGACGCGCGCTCCTGCACTTGAGTGCGGGCCGATTCGTCGTCGAGACCGTCTATCCCGAGAGCGGTGCGCAGCAGCGAAGTCGCTGCGTAGAAAGGGATCTCGCGCGCATGGGACTCGCAGTAGACGGCGAACACCTCGACTCCACGGCTTTGCGCCACGGCACTGACCTCGCGGACGATCCGGCTCTTACCGATTCCGGGAGGTCCGGCCACACCCACTACGCAGCCGGTCCCGGCGATTGCCTCATTCAAGATGCCCCTGAGTGCGCCCATCTCCCAGGACCGGCCCACCAGCGTCGAATCCTGTCGGGCGGTATGCCGGCGTTCCGGGGACACCCCCAATAGCCGACAAGCGGACACCGGCTCGACGGCACCCTTGATCCGCACCAACTCGGGTTCGCCTAACGCGGCAACGTGTTGAACCAGTCGCGCTGTCGATTCGCTGAGCATCACTCCTCCGGGCGGCGCGACCGACTCCATCCGCTGCGCGAATCCGACTTGCTCACCGATCGCCGTGTAGCTCAGCGCGGCGGAGCCGAGTTCCCCGGCGACGACCTCCCCGGAATTCAGCCCTACCCGCAGCGCCAATTCGACGCCGTCGACGCCCGCCACCTCAACAGCCAGTTGGTGAGCCTGTTGCTGGATCTTCAACGCGGCCAAGCAGCCCCGTAACGCGTGGTCCTCCAAGGCCACCGGCGCGCCGAAGACCGCCATGATGGCATCTCCGATGAACTTCTCCACCGTCCCGCCGTAACGCCGCACCACCGCCGCACAGCGGTCGAACAACTGCGCCATGATCTCGCGCAATCGCTCGGCACCCACTGCCGCCGCGAGGTCCATCGAATGGACCACGTCGGCGAACAACACCGTCACCTGCTTGAACTCCGCCGGTACAGCCGCCGCAACCGGCGCACCGCACTCGAAACAGAACTTGGCATTGGTCTGCAGTTCGGTGGCGCACGCGACGCAGGTGGTCATGTCATCGCCTCCGCTTGTGCGATGTGCCCTTCGTACCCGACCTCGGTGGCTCTCTCGAGGTACCGGTCGGCAAATTCGCGATAGCCGGCCGCATCGTCGTTCGCCTGCGCCAGCAGCGCCCGCAGCCGCAGCAACGGGATCTCAAACAACACGAACCCTGGGTCGGTCGGCACCGCTGCCAGTCGCTCGACGACGGCCTGCGACTCCGCAAGATCGTCGTTCGTACCGCGCTGCAGCAGGGACTCCACCAACACGACAGTGTCCGCTCCGCAGCTCAGCATTTCGCCGACGTCGAACAGGTAATCGACGGACCTGCGCGCCAGCTGGATTGCGCCGTCGACATCCCCGGCCTTGGCTTTCTCTTTCGCAAGTGCACCGTCGATGAACCGCACCGCTTTCTGCGCGTAACCGTGTCGCAGGCTCGCGTCACGCCCCTCGGCGAGCAGCGCCAGAACCGTTGCGCGGTGAGAATCGTCCTCCCTGGCGAGGGCCGCGATGCGACTCAAGCGGGCGTAGTCCACTACAAAGTCGTCGCCGGAATGCTCGGCGAGCTCAATCGCTTCGGCGGTGTCCCGGTCAGCCGCCGCGTCCGGGAGCAGTGCGCCGCTCCAGATGGGGAAGAAGTACCTCGTCAGCACGGTGAAGACATACGACATCGCGTCGCCGACGGTGCGCGCCGTCACGATGGCCTGATCCAGGTCTTCCCGCCAACCCGGGATGCCGAGGCAACATCGACTGGCACCCCGGAGCGCCACCGCTATCGCCAAAGGCGACCCGACAACCAGATTGCCCTTGGTGGGATCGCCTTCGGCCAGATCGATAACCCGCTGCGCCAATCGCAAACTCTCGACCGCCTCACCCGCTTGCCACTTCCCATTGCTCGCCGCGTTACCAAGCGCGACGGTCAGCGTCGGGTCGCTGATCGCCTCGACCAGCTCGGCGCAGTCCGACGCGACACGCGCGGCTTCCCGGAACCGGTTGTGGAATACCAGTGCTGTCATCAGCCCCGCCGTGCCTATCGCCAGTGACACTTTGTCACCGGCGTCGGCGCACAGCTCGCGCAGTTCGTCGAACCCGGTGGCGGCAATCGTGCCGCTGACCCGAAAGGTGCTCCCACACAGCAGGGTCCGCGGGGAAATCCGCATCGGTGTCCGGCCCGGGTCATCGGCTGGCAATCGGTCGGCGACTGATCGGGCGCGTTCCCAACTGACTCTCGCGGCCCTGACGTCGCGATACTGCGCCCAGACCCCGGCGCGCATGTGCCAGTCGAAGGCGGCGTGCAGGTCCTCGGCGGCCTCGTGATGCTCGGCAATCAGCGCCGCGTTCTCGTCCAGCGAATCCGGGTGACTCTGCATCAATGAAGCGGCCAGACGCCGATGCAGTTCGGCGCGGCTGGATTTCAGCTGAGATTCGTAGGCCACCGTGCGGATCAGCGGGTGATGGAAGGCATATTCGACGTCCGGGGTGAACCGGACCTGATCGATGAGTTCGGCCTCGATCAACTCAGCCATCGCAGCCTCGCCATCGAAGAATGCCAACTGCTCCGCGCTGAACCGCAACCCGATGACGGCGGCGGCGTTCAGCGTTCTCTTTGCGGCGGCACCGAGCCGGTCGATGCGGGCTGCGATGGTGGCCTGCAAGGTGGCGGGCACGCTCGCCTCGGCACCCTCGACGTCGCAGACATAGTTGCCACGGTCACCGGCAAACACACCCCGCTCAGCCAGATCACGCACCAACTCCTCGGCGAAGAACGGATTGCCGGCGGCCCGCTCGACCACCTGGGCAGTCAGGTGGGCAACTGACGGATGGGAACCAACCAGCTCACCGGCCAATGCGGATGCCTGCGCAGCATTCAATGGCGCAAGGGTGATCATCTGCGAGTTCGGTATACGGGTCAGCGCGCCGCGATACTCCGGCCGGTAGGTGACCAACACCAGCGACGGGGTTTGCCAGATCACCGTGAGAAAGCCCGCCAGCAGCGACTCGCTGGCCTCGTCAATCCAATGCGCGTCCTCGACGACGTACACGGCTGGGGTCCGCCGGGCCAGCGAGACGGTGTTCGCTAGACGAGTCAGCCGCCGGTGCCGGGCATCGGGATCGATGTCGGGCAGTTCGACGCTGCTGTCTCGAATGCCGAGCAGATCGTCGAGCAGCAGCAGGTCCTGCGGATCGGAATCGGGCGCGCGTTCCCTGATCCGGGCGCGTGCCCCCTCGTCGTCAAGGTCGGCAACCCGCAGTGCGATCCGCAGCAAGGATGTCACCGTATGGAACGGGATTTCGCTCGCGTGCGACTCACAGTAGGCGGCGAACACCTCGACGGCGCGGCCTGCCGCGGCAGCGGTGACCTCCCGGACAATCCGGCTCTTGCCGATACCGGGCGGTCCGACGATGCCGACCACACCGCCACTGCCATCGATCGCCGCGTCCAGCATTCCTGTCAGCGCCGCCATCTCCCAGCCGCGGCCCACCAACGACGCGTCTCGTCGCCCGGCGTGCTGATGGCCCGACGGCACCCCCAGCAGCCGACGCGCCACCACCGGCTCGGCGGCGCCCTTGATGTGCACCAACTCCGGTTCGCCGAGCGTGACGACATCGTCCACCAGATGCGCGGTTGATTCGCTGAGCATCACTCCACCCGGGGGCGCTACCGACTCCATCCGCTGCGCCATACCCACGTGCTCACCGATCGCGGTGTAACTGCCCGGCCCGGACCCGATGTCACCGGCGACCACCTCCCCCGAGTCCAGCCCTACCCGCAGTTGCGGCGCACTCTCCTCGGTTCTCTGGATCTCCACGGCCGCCAGGCACGCGCGAAAGGCATGATCCTCCAACGCCACCGGCGCGCCGAACACCGCCATGACGCCATCGCCGGTGAACTTGTCCACGGTCCCGTCATAACGCCGCACCACCGCCGCACAGCGGTCGAACAACTGCGCCATGATCTCGCGCAATCGCTCGGCACCCACAGCCGCCGCGAGGTCCATCGAATGCACCACGTCGGCGAACAACACCGTCACCTGCTTGAACTCCGCCGGTACAGCCGCCGCAACCGGCGCACCGCACTCGAAACAGAACTTGGCATTGGTCTGCAGTTCGGTGGCGCACGTGCCGCAGGCGGTCATGTCATCGTCTCCGCTTGTGCGATGTGGCCCTCAAACCCTAGATCGGCGGCCATCTTTCGGTAGCCGGCGACCAGGTCCCGGTAGCCGTCCGCATCTCCCTTGGCCCGGGCCAGCAGGGCCCGCAGCCGAAGCAGCCAGATGTCGTGCACGACGAACCCCGGTTCGGTCGGCACGGCGACGAGCCGGTCGATGGCCTCCTGTGTTTCCCGCACGTCGGCGTCTGTACCTTTGAGCAGTAAAAACCCGCCCAGAACGGCGGTGGCCTGCCCAAGATTGAGTACATCGCCTGAGGCGAACAGCTCGTTGAGGACGACTCGCGACAGGGCGATCGCGCCGTCGAGGTCGCCGGCTCGGGCCTTCTCCTCGGCGAAAACATTGTCGGCGAAAAAGGCCGCGATCAACGTGAAGCGCTCTTGCACAGCAGCCTCACGGGCCGCGGCAAGCAGTGCCAAACCCGCTTCCCGGTCGGGATTGTCCTGGCTCATCAGGGCGATGCCGCGCACCTGCCGGGCGGATGCGAGCGGGAGATCGTCGCCGGATCGCTCCGCGAGTTCGAGCACCTCAGCTGTCTCCTGCAATGCGGCCGCGTCCGGCAGCCACACGCCACCACCGACGAGGGTGTACTTGAACAGCAGTGTCACCGCGCGGAACGACGGTTGGAATGCCCGGGCCATGGTCGCGGCCTGCTCGACGTCGTCTCGCCAGCCGCGGTCGCCCAGGCAACATCGTGCGCAGCCACGCAACATGAGCGCGCACACCAACGGAGAGTCGACTATCAGATTGCCCTTCGTGGCATCGCCGTCAGCCAGGTCGATCATCCGTTGCGCCAGCCCCACGACTTCGCGCATCTCGGCCCGCTCGAACTTGGCGGCGAGCGCACTGTAGAGCAGCCCGAGGGTCAACATCGGATCGCCGATCGATTCGAGCAGGCTGGTGAGCTCGGAAGCCATCATCGATGCTTCCCGGAACCGGGCGTGCACGATCAAAGCCGGCAGCCATCCCGCCATCCCCATGGCCAGCGACACCTTGTCGTCGGCGGCGCCGGCCAGGTCGCGCAGTTCGTCAAAACCGGTGTCGGCCAGGGTACCGCCGGCAAACCACGATGTGGCGCACAGCAGCGTCCGCGGGGCGATCCGCAGTGCGGTGCGTTCTGGGTCTGAGTCGGGCAATCGGTCGGCGACGTCACGCGCACGCTGCCAGCTGGCCCGTGCCGCGATCATGTTCCGATGGGTCAGCCACGTGCCGGCGCGCATGTGCCAGTCAAACGTTGCGTGCAGATCGCCTGCCGCTTCAAGGTGTTCGGCGATCAGCGCAGCGTTCTCGTCCGCCGACTCCGGGCCGCGTTGTTCGATCGAGGCAGCCAGCCGCTGGTGCAGCTCGGCGCGATCGGATCTCAGCTGGGAGTCGTAGGCCACCGACCGGATCAACGGGTGCCGGAATGCGTACTCGGGGCGCGGGGCGAACCCGACCTGATCGACCAGCTCGGTCTTGACCAACTCATCGAGGAGCGGGTCGATCCCCAGTGCGGCCAGCAGATCGGGGTTGAATCGTGACCCGATGACCGCCGCGGCACTCAGCGTGCGTTTGGCGGCGGGAGTGAGGCGGTCGACACGGGCGGCGATGGCGGACTGCAGTGTTGCCGGCACCCCCACGTCGGCGACGTCACCGACCAGCAGGTAGGAGTGTCGGCTGCCGCGGATGACGCCGCGCTCGGCCAAGTCGCGCACGATCTCTTCAGCGAAAAACGGGTTGCCTGAAGCACGTTCGGCGATTATCTGTGTCAGCCCGCGCACCGAGGGATCACTGCCCAGCAGCTCCCCGATCAGCGTCGCGGCTTGCGCGTTGTTCAGCGGCCGCAGCACGATAGTCTGTGCCCCGGACATGGTGGCCAGCGCGCCATGGTATTCGGGGCGATACGTGATCAACACCATCGAACGGGTCTGCGGTATCACCGCCAAGAAATCGGTCAACATCGATTCGCTGACCTCATCGATCCAATGGGCATCTTCGATCACATACAGTGCCGGCGTATCTCGGGCCACCGAGGCGCCATTGACCAGCGCCGTCAACCGCCGCCGCCGGGCATCGGCTTCGATGTCGGTCAGTTCGACGTCGGGATCGGCGATGCCCAGCAAGTCGTCCAGCAGCAACAGGTCTTCGAGGTCGGCAGGGGTGACGAGGTCACGGACCCGTGCCCGAGCCGCCTGGTGTCCTAGACCTTCGACTCCCAGCGCGGCCCGTAGCAATCCCACGACCGCATGGAACGGGATGTCGCTGGTATGCGATTCGCAATGAGTGGCGAACACCTCCACGCCACGTTGTGCGGCCAGTGCGGCGGATTCCCGGACGATGCGGCTCTTACCGATACCCGGCGGACCTACAGCATTGATCACGCACCCGGCGCCGCCGATCGCCTCATCGAGAATCCCGGCTATGGTGTTCAACTCCCAGGTGCGCCCCACCAGCGCCGGGTCGCTTCGCTTGCCTTGCTGATGCTGTTGCGCCGCCCCCAGCAACCGGCGTACCCGCACCGGATCGTCGGCGCCTTTGATCTGCACCCACTCCGATTCGCCCAGTGCGGCAACCTCTTCGACCAACCGCGCAGTGGATGCGCTGAGCATCACCCCGCCCGGCGGGGCAACCGACTCCATCCGCTGCGCCATCCCGACCTGCTCGCCGATCGCCGTATAGCTGCCCGGTCCGGACCCGATCTCCCCGGCGACCACCTCACCCGAGTTCAGCCCGACCCTCAGCTGCAGCACACCCTCTTCGGACCGCTGAATTTCCAAGGCCGCCAAGCACGCCCGAAAAGCGTGATCCTCCAGCGCCACCGGCGCACCGAACACCGCCATGATGCCGTCCCCGGTGAACTTGTCCACCGTCCCGCCGAAACGTCGCACCACCGCCGCGCACTGGTCGAACAACTGCGCCATGATCTCGTGCAGCCGTTCGGCGCCCACCGCCGCAGCGATATCCATCGAATGCACCACGTCGGCGAACAACACCGTCACCTGCTTGAATTCCGCCGGCGCCGGGGCAGCGGTGATCGGCGAACCACAGGAGTGGCAGAACCGTGCATTCTCCAGTGGTTCGGCACCGCACGCCCGGCATGTGGTTGCGGTCATCCCGACGCCGCCGATCCATAAAATCAACCGATCGGCCAACAATATGCTTTTCCGCAGCTAGCTGGACTGTTGTAACGTGATCGTCACAGTAGCGACGGCTGCGGGCGGCGCTGTAGCTGGGCGAAACCCATCACGGCAGCGACAACAGCGGGAACACCTCGCCAGTCGCGCTGTTGACCAGAGCCGCGCGATCCAACCGCGCCTGAAACGGCACCACGTCGAACACCTCGGCCGCCACCAGCGGCAGCTGATCCAGCCTGGCCCGCGGGGCCAGCGAGCAGTGCGGCAGCCACACGCCGGGCCGATAGTGCTTGTGCAGCTCGGCACCGGCGCTCCTGACAACCTCGACGACGCGCTGTTGGCGCGCCACAATATCGGCGCTGACCCCGGCGAGCAGCCAGGCCCGCCCGCGACGGAACAGGCCCAGGCCATCGAAGCTGAGTTCCACCGGGGCACCGTCGTCCAGCTCGGCCAGCGCCGCTGCCACCGCGTCGCGGTCCCAGCTGCGCAGCACCGCGTAAGACAGGTGCGGAACGTGCCGCCGATGGGTATGCGATCGCAGGCTGGGCACACCGTGGCTTTCGATACGGTCCCATAGGGCTCGCAGCGCCCGCTCGGATCGCCGGTCGAACAGCAGGCAGACGGCCAGGGCCATTGGGCCAGTTTGTTCCGAACGGCTGTCGCAGACCTCGCTTTCACGGAAAGATCGCGCTAATTGAGGAGGTGCTCGTGGGCACGGTGTTGGTGACCGGCGCATTCGGTCTGGTCGGTTCGGCAGTGGTGCGGCAGTTGGCCGCGGACGGCCGAAGCGTTGTCGCAACAGATCTCGACATCCCGGCCAATCGCAAAGCGGCGGCGGCACTGCCGAAATCGGTAACGGTGCGATATGCCGACCTCACTGACGCCGCGGCGGTCGATGAGCTCGTCGCCACCGTTGAACCCGTCGCGATCATCCATCTGGCCGCGGTGATCCCACCGCTGATCTATTCGCGCCGCAAGCTGGCCTACCGGGTCAACGTCGAGGCGACCGGGCACCTTCTTGCCGCGGCGGCGCAGCAGCCCGACCCGCCGCGCTTCGTGCAGGCCTCCAGCATCGCGGTGTACGGCTCCCGCAACCCGCACACCGTCTCCGGCGTGCTGACCGCCGACACCCCGACCAATCCGGCCGACGTCTACGGCGACCACAAAGTGCAGGCCGAACAACTGGTTCGTGATTCCACGCTGGACTGGGTGGTCCTGCGGCTCGGCGGAGTGCTCGCCGTCGACCTGGGCTCCAGCATCAATCTCGACAGCCTGTATTTCGAGCAGTTGCTCCCGTCCGACGGCAGACTGCAAACCGTGGACGTGCGGGACGTCGCCTCGGCGTTCGTCGCGGCCACCACCGCACCCGTGGTCGGCGAGACCCTGCTGATCGGCGGTGACGACACCCACCGCCAGCTGCAAGGCGACATCGCGCCGGCGATGGCCGCAGCAATGGGATTGGTCAACGGGATCCCCGCGGGCCTGCCCGGCAACCCCGACAGCGACGAGGACTGGTTCAACACCGACTGGATGGACACCAGTCGCGCCCAGGAGGCGCTGGGCTTCCGGCACCACTCCTGGCCGCAGATGTTGGCGGAGACGACCGCGAAGGCCGGCCCACAGCGCTACCTACTCAGGGTGGTTGCTCCGTTGGCTCACGTCGTCCTGCGCTGGCGCGCGCCCTACTTCGGCACCGGCAAGAAGTTCGCCGACCCGTGGCGGGCCATCGCTGACAAGTGGGACGACCCGCGCCCGTGAACTCCGACTTCTCCCCTACTCAGCGGCGTGCCCTTGCGGTCTTCACCGTTATCGCACTGCTGTTCGGGGCGTACTTCCTGCGCACCTTTTTCGTGCTGATCGTGGTGGCCGCGGTGGGTGCCTACCTGTTCACCCCGCTGTTCCGCGCCCTGGGCCGACGGCTGCCGACCGGCCTGGCGGCCACCGGCACGCTGCTGGCCGCGCTGATCGCCGTCATCGTCCCGGTCAGCCTGACGATCTTTCTGGCCGTCATGCAGATCACCCGCACCGCTGGCGAGGTGGCGGAGTGGGTGCAGTCCACCGATCCCAACACCCTCGGCGACAAGGTGCTCACGTTCGTCAACGGCCTGCTGGAGCGGATTCCGTTCGTGCACGTCCAGCTGACCATGGACTCGCTGCGCGGGGCGATGGTCAATGTGGCGCAGCGGGGCGGCGAAATGCTGCTGCAGGTGCTGCAGGGCGCCGTCGGAGGTTTCGTCGGGGCGATCACCGCGGCCATCATCTTCTTGTACGTGTTCCTCGCGCTGCTGACCCACCGCGAGGAACTGCACACCCTGATCGGCCAGCTCAACCCGCTCGGTGCCGACGTCACCGATCTGTACCTGGCCAAAATGGGCTCGATGGTGCGCGGCACCGTCGGCGGGCAGTTCGTCATCGCGTTCTGCCAAGGGGTGGCCGGGGCCGCCTCGATCTACATCGGCGGGTTCCACCAGGCGTTCTTCATCTTCGCGATCCTGCTGACGGCGTTGTCGGTGATCCCGCTCGGCGGGGGCATCGTCACCATCCCGTTCGGCGTGGGCATGGCACTGTTCGGCAACGTCGTCGGCGGGGTGTTCGTGGTGGCGTTCCACCTGATCGTCGTCACCAACATCGACAACGTCCTGCGGCCGATCCTGGTGCCGCGCGACGCCCGGCTCAACTCGGCGTTGATGCTGCTGGCGGTTTTCGCCGGGATCGCCATGTTCGGCTTCTGGGGCATCGTGATCGGCCCGGTGGTGATGATCATCATCGTCACCACCATCGACGTCTACCTGGCGGTGTATCACGGCGTGGAGTTGCAGACCGAAGATGAGGAGCCCAAGCCGCGACGGTGGCGCCTCCCCCTACCGGGTCGTCGGTAGCGGCGCCTGCGCTTGCACGGCCGCCGCCAGAACGCGGAACTGCTCGGCAGCGGCCGCACCGGTGATCGCGAGCTGGGCCGGGCCGCCCGTCGAGGTCAACCGGGTGGTCCACACCGGCTCGCCCTCGCCCTGGTAGACCACCCAGCCGGTGCCGTCGACGTCCTCGCTACCGGTGGCATGCAGTCCGGGGCGGATCGCGGTGACCAGCGCGGTCTCGTCGGCGTTGCTCTGGGTCAGGCTGACATACATCCCGGTCGGGGTGATGTAGCCGACTCTCGAGGTGACCGCGCGCAGCCGCTGGCCTTTAGCGTCGGTGCGCCCGTCGGTGATGCTGCCCCGACTGCCGGAGTTGGGTTGCCAGCCTTCCGGCAGCGCCGGCAGCCGGACGGGAAACCCGAGCGTCTGCGCATCGGCGTTCAGCGCGGCGACGGCGTCGTAGGAGGGCACCGGCCCGGGCGACATGCCGCCGGGATGAAACGAGCACGTCCCGGCCACTCCGGCCAGCACGATGCAGGCCAGGACCAGCGGCGCGATCGACCAGAACATGTCGCGGCCGTCCTGCAGCAGGCGTGGTTTGGCGGGTCTCGGCGCCGGCTGGGGCTCTGTGCTCACGGATGCCAGTATCCCAGCTCCGGGCCGTCCATCCTGTTCTGGGACAATCAACAACCATGACCGCACCTCCTCGCCGTGAACCCCCAGACCGCAACCTGGCCTTGGAGCTGGTGCGGGTGACCGAGGCCGGCGCCATGGCCGCCGGCCGGTGGGTCGGCCGCGGCGACAAGGAGGGCGGGGACGGCGCGGCCGTCGACGCGATGCGCGAACTGGTGAATTCGGTGTCGATGCGCGGCGTGGTGGTGATCGGCGAGGGCGAGAAGGATCACGCGCCGATGCTCTACAACGGGGAGGAAGTCGGCAACGGCGACGGACCCGACTGCGACTTCGCCGTCGACCCGATCGACGGCACCACCTTGATGAGCAAGGGCATGCCCAACGCCATCTCCGTGCTGGCGGTGGCCGAACGCGGCGCGATGTTCGACCCCTCGGCGGTGTTCTACATGAACAAGATCGCGGTCGGCCCCGAGGCCGCCGACGTCCTGGACATCACCAAGCCGATCGCCGAGAACATCAAGGCGGTCGCCAAGGTCAAGGGCCTGTCACCGCGCGACATGACGGTGTGCATTCTGGACCGGCCTCGGCACGCGCAGCTCATCCACGACGTGCGGGCCGCCGGCGCGCGCATCCGGCTGATCACCGACGGCGACGTGGCCGGCGCCATCGCGGCATGCCGGCCCGACTCGGGCACCGACATGTTGGCCGGCATCGGCGGCACCCCGGAGGGCATCATCGCCGCCGCGGCGATCCGCTGCATGGGCGGTGAGATCCAGGCCCAGCTGGCGCCCACCGACGACGCCGAGCGGCAGAAGGCCGTCGACGCCGGCTACGACCTGGACGAGGTGCTGACCACCGAGCATCTGGTCTCCGGCGACAACGTGTTCTTCTGCGCCACCGGCGTCACCGACGGCGACCTGCTCAAGGGTGTGCGCTACTACCCCGGCGGCTGCACCACGCAATCGATCGTGATGCGCTCGAAGTCCGGCACCGTCCGGATGATCGAGGCATATCACCGGCTGTCGAAGCTCAACGAGTATTCGGCGGTCGACTTCACCGGCGACGCACACGCCGCCTACCCCCTGCCCTGACGACGTCAAGCGAGGACCTGAAACCTATGAGCGACACCGAATACCGCATCGAACACGACACCATGGGCGAGGTCCGGGTGCCGGTGAATGCGCTGTGGCGCGCGCAGACCCAGCGGGCGGTGGAGAACTTCCCGATCTCCGGTCGCGGCCTGGAGCGCACCCAGATCCGGGCGCTCGGCCTGCTGAAGGGCGCGTGCGCGCAGGTGAACGCCGACCTGGGACTACTGGCGCGCGAGAAGGCCGACGCGATCAAGGCCGCCGCCGCTGAGATCGCCGACGGTAAGCACGACGACCAGTTCCCCATCGACGTGTTCCAGACCGGCTCGGGCACCAGCTCGAACATGAACACCAACGAGGTGATCGCCTCGATCGCGGCCGCCAACGGCGTCACGGTGCACCCCAACGACGACGTGAACATGTCGCAGTCGTCCAACGACACCTTCCCGACCGCCACCCACATCGCGGCCACCGAAGCGGCGGTGCGCCACCTGATTCCGGCACTGCAGGTGCTGCACGACGCGCTGGACGCCAAGGCGACCGAATGGCGCACCGTGGTGAAGTCGGGCCGCACCCACCTGATGGACGCCGTTCCGGTGACGCTGGGCCAGGAGTTCTCCGGTTATGCCCGCCAGATCGCCGCCGGGATCGAGCGGGTGCAGTCGACGCTGCCCCGCCTGGGTGAGTTGGCGATCGGCGGTACCGCCGTCGGTACTGGACTGAACGCTCCGGAAGGCTTCGGCGCCAAGGTGGTCGAGGTACTGGTCGCCGAGACCGGCATCACCGAGTTGCGTACCGCGGCGAACTCGTTCGAAGCCCAGGCGGCGCGTGACGGTCTGGTCGAGGCGTCCGGGGCGCTGCGCACCATCGCGGTGTCGCTGACCAAGATCGCCAACGACATCCGCTGGATGGGTTCGGGCCCGCTGACCGGGCTGGCCGAGATTCAGCTGCCCGACCTGCAGCCGGGCAGCTCGATCATGCCGGGCAAGGTTAATCCCGTTCTGCCCGAGGCGGTCACCCAGGTGGCGGCGCAGGTGATCGGCAACGACGCGGCGATCGCCTGGGGCGGCGGCAACGGCGCCTTCGAGCTCAACGTCTACATCCCGATGATGGCCCGCAACACGCTGGAGTCCTTCAAGCTGCTGACCAACGTCTCGCGGCTGTTCGCCGAGCGCTGCATCGTCGGACTGGTCGCCAATGAGGACCACCTGCGCGAGCTCGCCGAGTCCAGCCCGTCGATCGTGACACCGCTGAACTCCGCGATCGGCTACGAGGAGGCCGCCGCGGTGGCCAAGCAGGCTCTCAAGGAGCGCAAGACGATTCGCCAGACGGTGATCGACCGCGGCCTGATCGGCGACAAGCTCTCGGAGGCCGAGCTGGACAAGCGCCTCGACGTGCTGGCGATGGCCAAGGTGAAGGACGCCTAAGCCAGCTGATGACCGCCGATCACGCCGCTCCCGCAGCGGCCAAGTCGGCGACGGCGAAGGTCACCCGTCGACTGATCCCCTTCCTGGGGCTGCTGTACTTCGTCAACTACCTCGACCGTGTCAATATCGGGTTCGCCGGGCCCAACGGCATGAACGACGAACTCGGCATGACCGCGACGATGTTCGGTTTCGCCTCGGGGATCTTCTTCTTCGGCTACTTGTTCCTGGAGATTCCCAGCAACATCGCACTGCATCGGTTCGGCGGCCGGCGTTGGCTGGCCCGGATCATGCTGACCTGGGGAATCGTCAGCACCGCAATCGCTTTCGTGCCCAACGCACCGACGCTTGTGGTGCTGCGGTTCCTGCTGGGAGTGGCCGAGGCCGGATTCTTTCCGGGGATCATCCTCTATCTGACGTTCTGGTTCCCCGAAAAGCAGCGGTCCCGGGCGATCTCGCTGTTCATGGTGGCGGTACCGGTGTCGACGGCGGTCGGCTCCACCTTGTCCTCATTGGTCATCGACTGGGGCCAGGGCATTTTCGGTCTTGCCGGCTGGCGTGTCATGTTCTTGGTCGAGGGACTGCCCGCGATCGTGCTCGCGTTCGCGTGCTGGTTCTACCTGACCGACCGGCCTGCGCAGGCACGCTGGTTGTCCGTCGATGAGAGGCAGTGGCTGGAGGAAACCCTGGCGAGTGAGCGGGCCGCGGCCGAGGCCGGGCGGCCTTGGCCGCTCAAGAAGGCGCTGAGCCATCCCCGGATGCTGGCGCTGGCGTTCGTCTATTTCGGGGTCGTCTACGGGCTCTACGCCGTCGGGTTCTTCCTGCCGACCATCGTCACCGGATTTGCCCAGCAGTACGGAACGCACCTGAGCATCATCGGAAGCGGCATCGTGACCGCCATCCCCTGGGCCATCGCAGCCGTGGTGATGGTGCCCTGGGCACGGCACGCTGACCGGACCGGGGAACGCGTCTGGCATGTCGCGATCCCTGCCATCGTCGGCGGTGTGAGCATCCCGGCGGCACTGTACATGGCCAACCCGTACCTGGCGATGGTCGCGATCACGGTGTCGACGTGCTCGATTATGTGCGCGATGCCGGTGTTCTGGGCGCTGCCGTCGACGTTCCTCACCGGTACGGCGGCGGCCGGCGGGATCGCCTTGATCAATTCCCTGGGCAACCTCAGCGGCTTCGGCGGTCCCTACGTCACAGGCTGGCTGACGGACCTGACCGGCAGCAACAAGGCCGGACTGTGGGTGGTCGGGGCGTTTTCGCTGGCAGCGGCGGCGTTGGTCGTCCGGCTCGGTTCCGCCCCGAATCCGGGGGCGGGACAACCTCGTTGAGGCCTAGCTGCGTCTAAAAAGGCGGCGGGTCGTCGTCGTTCGCAGCTGAGACTTTGGGGAACCAAACGGCTTGGCGGCCGGCGCGGCGGGCTTCGCGGGCTTTCCGGTTCTGGTTTCGCTCCGTGGCGGTTTGCGCCGCCCGGTTCTGGGCCCGGGTGCGCCGGCGCCGGGGCATCATCGCGGTGCGCTCTCCGCATGGGCCCTCCGGTTTCGGCTGCGGTGACGGCAGGTCCCCGGTGGGCGCACAGAGGTGGGGAAACAGCAGCGCGCTGCCCGGGGTGGTGACATAGGTCTGCCCCGACGGTGAGGTCAAGATGACCGTCCCATCGGGTAGCTGTTGATCGCTCCAGCCCCAGAACGTCTTGACCAGATGGTGGGTGCGGCAGTAACACTTCAGGTTCGACGCGTGGGTGGGGCCGCCGTCGGCGTAGGGGACGGTGTGGTCGATGTCGCAGTCCAGAGCGGGGCGGTCGCAGCCGGGCCAGCGGCAGGTCAGATCCCGGGCGCGCACGAACGCCGCCAATGCCGCCGAGGGCACATAGCCCGGCTCGGGCGGGGCATCACCGGGGTGGACCAGTGGTACCAACCGGGCCGACTTGGCCAGCTGTCCAATCAGTTCCGGCGGGACGAGGCCATCAGCCTCCACCAACCATCCCGGCTCGTTACCCGTCCCATCGATAGTGGCCTGCTCGGCGATGACATGCATGACCACCGGCGAAGCAGCGGGGCGCGACCCCGCCGCACAATCCGGGCGCCCGCAACGACATCCCAGCCGATCCGCCCGCGCGGCCAGGGCACCCATCGCATCCGAGCGGCGCTCATCACGACTGCGCGGATCGTGCTCGCACACCGTGGCCGCCAACGCGTCCAAGGCCTTGCCCAGGGCACGGGCATCCGTGGTGAACAAGCTGCCGTAGATCTCGGAGATACCACCCTCCTGATCACTAAACGCGATCTGGCGCTGCACCTGGCGTTCTTTGCGGCGGCGCACCGCATCTCGATCGGCTTTGGCGACGATCTTGTCGATCTTGCCGGCCAGCCGGGCTGCCGTCAGCGACGGCCAGCGCGGCACCTTGAGCGCCAACTCGGTATCCACGGCCGCGAGCACCTCACGATCGGTGATCAGCTCGGTGCGATAGACGATGGTCTGAAACAACCGCACATCGATATCGCCGGCTTTGAACACCTCGGCCACCTTGGGCAGCTGCTCGCGCATCGCCCGGGCATACCGCAACCGACTACCGGCAAGCGCTTGGCTGATCCGCAACGCCGCGGCCACTTCGGCGGTGACCGCTGCGGTGGTGTCGATGGCCCAGTCCTCGGTCTCGCTGCACCGGCTCAACCGCAGCGCGAACAACTCCCCGATCGCCACCAGGTGCGCCGCCGCCGCCCGATTCTCCGCCCGCGCCGAGGCACAGATCCGGTCTACCAACGCCGCCGACTCCGGCGTCGTCGCATGATGGCGCTGCGAAAACCACGCACTGAACTCAGCCACCGACGCCGGCGACGGCGGCTGTGACCTTGACGACTCGAACATGTGTTCGATTATACGCGAACCCGCCGACGCGCGCCTTCGCGATTAGAGGGCGACGCTACTGAAAACGCCTACGCCCCGTTGTTCGGTCCCCCCGAATTCGCCCCGGCGATGTCGGTGATCGGGAAGTTCGGCATCGGCGGCGGCGACGGCGTCGCCGGCAGCCCCGGGATGTCGCCGGGCGGGATGTCGTGCAGGTCGCTGACCGGTGGGCCGTTGTCCCGGCTTCCGTACACGCTGCCCGGTGCGCGCGGCCCGAGCAGCTCGCCGACCGTAACCATCCGGTAGCCATTGGCTTTCAGCACCGGCAGGAATTGGTAGACCAGATCGACGGTGGACGAGTAGGTGTCGTGGAACAACACCACCGAGCCTGGCTTGATCTGGGTCGTCAGCATGTAGCGGGTGGCGGCGGTGTCGGCGTCGTTGATCCAGTCGAACGGGATGACGTCCCAGAGGATTCCGGCCAAACCGAACGTCGCGGCCTGGGCATTCACCGCGTCATTGGTGAGCCCGCCGGGCGGGCGCCACAGCGTCGGCGTGGAACCGGTCGCCGAGCGGATCGCGTCGTTGGCCCGGCTGAACTGGGCAGGCACGTCCGCCGACGGAATCGTGGTCATGTTCGGGTGTTCCCAGGTGTGGCTGCCGATCTCCATCCCGGCTTCGGCGATCCGCGCGGCGCCCGCCGGGTCGGCCGCCACCTTGTTGCCGATCAGGAAGAACGTCGCGCGGGCGTCGGCGTCGTTCAAGATCCGCAACAGCCGGTCGGTGTAGGGCGACGGCCCGTCGTCGAAGGTCAGCGCCACACACTTGACCACCGCGCAGTCCACCGGACCGGCGGCAGCGTGGTGGGCCGGGGAGGCACATGCAGCCACCACCGCAAGAGCGATCAGACCGGCAAGCACTCGCAGACACTGCACGCGGGCAGCCTACCGGGGACTCAGCGCAGATCGGGGCCGCTGATCTCCTCGAGCATCTCGGTGACCAGCGCGGCGATCGGCGAACGCTCACTGCGCAGCAGCGTGATGTGGGCGAACAGCGGGTGACCCTTGAGCTTCTCGATCACCGCGGCGATGCCGTCGTGCCGGCCGACCCGCAGGTTGTCGCGCTGGGCGACGTCGTGGGTGAGCACCACCCGCGAACCGGTGCCCAGCCGCGACAGCACCGTCAGCAGCACGTTCCGCTCCAGCGACTGGGCCTCGTCGACGATCACGAACGAGTCGTGCAGCGACCGGCCCCGGATGTGGGTCAGCGGCAGCACTTCGAGCATGCCGCGGGACAGCACCTCCTCGAGCACCGCCGGGCTGGCCAGACCTTCCAGAGTGTCGAACACCGCTTGGGCCCAGGGGCCCATCTTCTCGTTCTCGGAGCCGGGCAGGTAGCCGAGTTCCTGGCCGCCGACGGCGTACAGCGGGCGGAACACCACCACCTTGCGCTGCGTGCGCCGCTCCAGGACCGCTTCCAGGCCGGCGCACAGTGCTAGCGCGGACTTACCGGTGCCGGCTTTACCGCCGAGTGAGACGATGCCTACCGACTCGTCGAGCAGTAGATCCAGTGCCACCCGCTGCTCGGCGGAGCGACCGCGCAGCCCGAAGGCCTCCCGGTCACCTCGGACCAGCTGCACTCGCTTGGCCGCGTTGACCCGGCCCAGTGCATGCGAGCTACCGCCGAGCAGGCGAACTCCGGTGTGGCACGGCAGATCCCGCGCGGATGCCAGGTCGATCTCGCCCTCGTCGAACAGGGCGTCGATGTCATCGACGGACGCCTCGACCTCGTCCATCCCGGTCCAGCCGGAGACGATGACATCCTGGGCGTGGTATTCGTCGGCCGCCAGACCCACCGCGGCGGCCTTGACCCGCAACGGAATGTCCTTGCTCACCAACGTGACTCGTCGCCCCTCGGCGGCGAGGTTGGCGGCGCAGGTCAAGATCCGCGAGTCGTTGTCCTCGGTGCGAAACCCCGAGGGCAACACCGAAGGGTCGCTGTGGTTGAGCTCGACGTGCAGCCTACCGCCTTGGGTACCAACGGGAATCGGCTGATCCAGACGACCGTGCTCCAATCGCATATCGTCGAAGAGGCGCAGCGCCTGGCGGGCGAACCAGCCGAGCTCGTGATGGTGGCGTTTGGCCTCCAGCTCGCTGATCACCACCAGCGGGACGACGACTTCGTGCTCGGCGAACCGGGTGCAAGCCCACGGGTCCGATAGCAGCACGGAGGTGTCGAGCACGTACGTCCGGATTTCAGGCACTGAGCGCTCCAGCGGGTGAGGGCCCGCGCGACCCCGCGCGAGCAATTCGACGGGGTGATACGGCACCAGGACCAGGGCCGGTCCTGTCGAGTTCATGACCGGTGGTGCCGCCTAGACAGCAGAGCGTGTGGCTAGCCATCGATTGCGACGGTACCCCCGTCGTCGGGCGCCCGCCGGGCAGGCGCGCCGGAGCTGATCAGCTGATAGCGAAGGCCTTCAGATCGGGGTGAGCGGCCAAGCCCCAGGCGCTGATCCGGTCGGAGATCACCCGGCGCAACTGGTCGGGCCCGAAGATGCCGGCTTCGGCGATTCCGGCCTGCCGGTCGGCGTAGGCGTCGATGTCGGCGCCGACGATCTTCAGCTCGGCGGCCCGAGCGGCGATGGCGGCCACCGTCTCCTCGGGCACGTAGTCCAGGCAGTGCGCGATCAGGTTGGCGAAGAACTCCTCGTGGCGTTCCTCGTCCCCGGCGATGCGGCTGATCAGACCCTTGAGCACCGGCTCGTCGGTCTTGTCGGCCAGGTTGCGGCAGAACTCGGCGCACGCGCGCTCGTAGAAGGCCATGAACACCAGCGTCTCGACCTGGCTGTAACGGTCGGCCCGATAGCCCTTCTGCACGTGCTCCATGCGAACACGCTCGTTTTCGTTCGGGTCGATCTCCCGGGTCACCATCAGGTACTCGCGCAGTGCGATGGCGTGCAGGTGCTCTTCGGCGGTCCACCGGCCGATCCAGCGTCCCCACTTGTCCTCAAGGATGAAGTGCTCGACCAGTTCGCGGTGGTAGCCGGCCAGGCTGTCCTTCTCGATGAGCAGGATCTCGCACGCGTCGGTGATCACCTTGGGCAAACTGACCTGCGACGGGTCCCAGTCCTTGCCGCCGAGGAAGGCGAAGTTCTCACCCTGCTCGAACGGCACGAAGTCGTGCGCGTACCACGGGTCCACCGTGTCGATGTGACGGACCATGTTCGCGGCGACCACCGGTTCCAGCTCGCGAATCAGCGCATTAGCAACGGGACGTTGAGCCATGAAAGTAACTGTAACCCGAATTCACACTATCTTGTCAACTCGGGGGCGGCGTGTCCTCCACGGCCGACGCGGCCGGTCATCCACGGGCGACCCGCCGCGCCCGGCTCCGCAAGCTCCGCCGCGCCCGGGTCAGGCGAGCTTCCAGTCCTCCAGGCCGTCGTAGAGCGGGAAGTCCTGCGCCAGCTTGGCGACCCGGGCCCGCAGCGCCGGTACGTCGGCGGCCGAGCCGGCCGCCAGCGCGGTGGCGATGACATCGGCGACCTCGGTGAACTCGGCGTCGCCGAAGCCGCGGGCGGCCAACGCCGGGGTGCCCACCCGAAGCCCGGAGGTCACCATCGGCGGCCGCGGGTCGTTGGGCACCGCGTTGCGGTTGACGGTGATGCCCACCTCGTGCAGCAGATCCTCGGCCATCTGGCCATCCAGCGGCGAGTCCCGCAGGTCGACGAGCACCAGGTGCACGTCGGTGCCGCCACTGACCACCGACACCCCCGCCTTGGCGACGTCGGCGGCCAGCAGGCGTTCGGCGATGATCTTGGCGCCGGAGAGCACCCGCTGCTGCCGCTCGGCGAATTCGGCGGTGCCGGCGATCTTGAGCGCGACGGCCTTGGCGGCGATCACGTGCATCAGCGGTCCGCCCTGCTGACCGGGGAAGACCGCTGAGTTGATCTGCTTGGCGAACTCCTTCTTGCCGACGATCAGCCCGGAGCGCGGGCCGCCGAGGGTCTTGTGCACGGTGGTGGACACCACCTGCGCGTGCGGCACCGGCGACGGGTGCAGGCCGGCGGCCACCAGCCCGGCGAAGTGCGCCATGTCCACCCACAGCGTCGCGTCCACCTCGTCGGCGATCGAGCGGAAGGCTTCGAAGTCGAGGACCCGCGGGTAGGCCGACCAGCCGGCGATGATCACCTTCGGCCTGAAGTCGAGCGCCTGCGCGCGAACCACGTCCATGTCGACGCGATGGGTGACCGGGTCGACGCCGTAGAAGGCGTTGTCGTAGAGCTTGCCGGAGAAGTTCAGCCGCATCCCGTGGGTCAGGTGCCCGCCGTTGGCGAGGTCCAGGCCCAGCAGCCGCTCACCGGGCTCCATCAGCGCCTGCAGCACCGCCGCGTTGGCCTGGGCACCCGAGTGCGGCTGGACGTTGGCGAACTCGGCGCCGAACAGTTCCTTGGCGCGGTCGCGGGCGATGTTCTCCACCACGTCGACGTGCTCACAGCCGCCGTAGTAGCGCCGGCCGGGCAAGCCCTCGGCGTATTTGTTGGTCAGGACGCTGCCGTGGGCCTGCAGCACCGCACGCGGCACGAAGTTCTCCGACGCGATCATCTCCAGGGTGTCGCGCTGGCGCCCCAGCTCCTTACCGAGCAGCTCGGCGATATCGGGGTCGAGCTCGCGCAACGGGGCCGACAACACAGCGGAGGCGGGGCGGGATTTGGGCATCGCAGTCACGCGGGCCAGTCTATAGAGCCAGCTCGGCCCGTAGCGACGACGGGATCAGCGGCTCGTCGAGCAGCCGACCGAACCGCTCGGTGAGGTCCACCCCGGCCGGGCGGGAGTCCAACCAGGAGCGCAGCAGCCGGTAGCCCTCCACGTATGTCGAGGTGTAGGCCCGCCACAGCGGCGACGACAGGAACCGCAGGGTTTGGCGGGCGCGATCGTCGGGGACCAGCAGCCAGCGACGCAGGTAGTCGGCCACCTCGTCGGCGTCGCGGTGCTCGTCGTGCAGCATCAGCGCCGCGTCTTGGCGCACATCGGCCAGCGCCGCCGCGGCCTCCGAGACCGCCTCGGCCCGCCCGCCGTCGAACCGCAGCCCCAGGTCGGCGTAGATCTCCGCGGCCCAGCCGCCCCAACCGGGGCCCACCGCGGCGTAGAGCGCCAGGTCGGCCAACCCCTCGGCCATCAGACACTGCGGGGTGTTGACCAGAAAAATGGTCTGCTCGGCCTGGCCCAGTTGCGCGACCAGCCCGGCTTCCTTGCGGCAGTGCTCGGTGTGATGGCCCGGGTAGGACTCGTGGGCCACCAGCCGCGGCAGGTTCGACATCAGCTGCTTGAGATCGGCGTTGACCGCCACCGTGGAGCGGTAGTCACCGTGGTAGTAGTTGAATCCCGACCAGGGCTTGTCGGTGACGACCTCGTAGGTGATGGCCTCGGTCTCCGGCAGCGGGAAGTGGACGCGCACCCGGTCGCGCAGCGCCGAGGAGAACGCGTGGATAGCCGCCTCGAGCCGTTCCGGCGGAATCTCCTCGGCCCGGCGGTGCGCGGCCATCCGGTCAGCCAAGGGGCCGGTCCCGCCCAATGCTTCGTCGAGTCGGGCATGCGCCTGCCGGTAGCGGTCGGTGTCACCCTTGGCGATGTCGACATCGAAGTAGTCGCGCACCTCGTCGACGAAACCGACCTGTTCCCCGGCGAACTTGCGCCCCGCGCACGCCAGCGCCCGCAGGTGCACCCGCAGGTAGTCGGCGCGCGCCTCCGGCAGACCACTCGGCAGCGCCGCGAGCAGCGTCTCGGCCTGGCGGGCCAGCGCGGCCGGCTCGGGCATCGGCTCGTTCTCGACACGTCGTCGCAGCGCCGGATCACCGGTGAAGGCGTCGACATAACCTGACTCGATCCGGTCGAAGCGCAGACCGAGCAGCAGGTATTCACGGGTCAATTCGGCGGGCTCCATACCCGATCAGGCTAACCGCCGGGGTTACTGCAAGACTGTACGGTCATGCGGCGGCTTAGCGAGCCGAGTCCCTATGTGGAGTTCGACCGACGTCAATGGCGGGCGCTGCGTATGTCGACGCCGATGCCGCTCACCGAAGAAGAGGTCGTGGCCCTGCGCGGCCTCGGTGAGCAGGTCGACCTGCTGGAGGTCGAAGAGGTTTATCTGCCGCTCGCGCGTCTGCTGCACCTGCAGGTCGCCGCTCGTCAGCAGCTGTTCGCCGCGACCTCGGAGTTCCTCGGTGAGCACGACCAGAACCCGGACCGGCCGGTGCCGTTCATCATCGGCGTGGCCGGCAGCGTCGCCGTCGGCAAGTCGACGACCGCCCGCGTGCTGCAGGCGCTGCTGGCCCGCTGGGGACACCATCCGCGGGTGGACCTGGTCACCACCGACGGATTCTTGTATCCCAACCACGAGTTGGAACGCCGGCACCTGATGCACCGCAAAGGGTTTCCGGAGAGCTATAACCGTCGTGCGCTGATGCGCTTCGTCACCTCGGTGAAGTCCGGGGCCGATTACGCCTGCGCGCCGGTGTACTCACACCTGAGCTATGACATCGTGCCCGGCGCCAAGCAGGTGGTCCGCCACCCCGACATCCTGATCCTCGAGGGCCTCAACGTCTTACAGACCGGGCCGACGCTGATGATCTCGGACCTGTTCGACTTCTCGCTGTACGTCGACGCCCGGGTGGAGGACATCGAGCACTGGTACGTCTCGCGCTTCCTGGCGATGCGCTCCACCTCGTTCGCCAACCCGGAGTCGCACTTCCACCACTACGCAGCGCTCAACGACCAGCAGGCGGTGACCGCCGCGCGCGACATCTGGCGTTCCATCAACCGGCCCAACCTGGTCGAGAACATCCTGCCCACCCGGCCGCGGGCCACACTGGTGTTGCGCAAGGACGCCGATCACTCCATCAACCGGCTGCGGCTGCGCAAG
>NZ_JCALEC010000005.1:0-375400 GCF_059813185.1 Mycobacterium sp. NGS18 | reverse complement strand
TACCAGCTCCTCGGCGCTCAACGCATCTAACGAACACTGCGCCAACCGGGCATTAATCGCCTCCTGCTCATCGAGGCACCGCATGATGGTGTCCCGATCCGCGAAAGCGTCCCTGCCCATAAATCGAACACTAGTTCGGCACGCCGACAAGAAATCCGGCCCGATCCGGCACCGACGTTTAAGAAACCATTGAGGAAATCGGCCCTCCTGACTCGGTAGGGTCGGACCGAAGTCCCGTCACCGAAGGGAAACACCATGGCGGTCACCGTTGTCGATGCCGGGCCCCGGCAGGTCAGTCGGTCAGTGGAGGTTGCCGCCCCGGCGGCTGAACTGTTCGCGATCGCGGCCGACCCCCGCCGCCATCGGGAACTCGACGGGTCGGGAACCGTCCGCGACAACGTCAAGGCGCCGGCCGAAATCACCGTGGGGTCGAGATTCTCGACGAAGATGAAGATGTACGGCGTGCCCTACCGCATCACCAGCACGGTGACCGCGTACCAGCCGGATGAGCTGGTCGAGTGGCGCCACCCGGAAGGCCATCGGTGGCGATGGCAGTTCGAGGCGCTCTCGCCGGGCCTGACCAGGGTCACTGAGACATTCGACTACCGCAACGGCGGTGCGCTCAAGTTGAAGTTCTACGAGCTCACCCGGTCCGCCAAGACCAATGCCGCGGGTATCGAGGCGACGCTGTCCGGGCTGCGCGAACGCTACTCGGCCGACTAGCCGACCTGCGAGAGCAGCGCTTCGGTCGGGGGCCGGCGCTGACTCCACGGCCGCATCGACTCCAGCTGTGCCGCAAGCGAAATCAGGGTCGCCTCATCGTTGGCCCGGGCCACCAGGTGCACCGCCTCCGGTACGCCGTCGGCGGCGATCCCGGTCGGCACCGAGATCGCCGGCTGGCCGCTGTAGCACTGAGGGAAGGTGAACGGGATGAACTTCAGCATCCGCAGCATGGCCCGGGTCGGACCGTAGCCCTCGAAGTAGCCCACCTGCACCGGCGGCATCGCCACGACCGGTGTCATCAGGATGTCGAAGTCGGCGATCGCGCGTTGCGAGCGGGCGGTGATCCGGGGCTCGGCGGCCACCGCGCGGCGGGCGAGCCAGTCCGGGACCAGACGACTGGTGCGGGCCTCGGCCTGCATGCGCCGTTCCAGCAGTTCGGTTCTCGGCAGCCGTTCGATCTCATGGGCGAACCCGTTCATGAACAGCGCGAGCACCGCGGCGATGCCGACCACCGGATAGACCGGGTCGCGCTCGACGACCTCGTGGCCCAGCGACCGCAACAACTCCGCGGTCTCCAACACCGGCCGGCGCACCTCGTCGCTCACGGAAACCGGCACCACCGGCTTGAACGACATCGCGATCCGCAGCGGCCGGGTGGGCGCCAGCAGCGCGTCCATCAGCGGCGGCGCCGGTGGCGGCGAGGGGATCTCGTCGTCGGGTTCGGGGCCGGTCATCGCGTCGTGCAGCAGGGCGGCGTCGACGACGCTGCGGGCCAGCGGCCCGATGTGGTTGAGGCCGTGGAACCGGTAGGCCCGTTCGGGTGACTCCTTGGCGCTGATCCGTCCGCGCTGGCCCTTCAGACCGACCAGCCCGCAGCAGGCGGCCGGAATGCGTACCGAGCCACCACTGTCGCTGCCGGTCGCGCCGGGCACCATCCCGGAAGCCACGGCGGCGGCCGAGCCGCCGCTGGATCCGCCCGGGGTCCGGTACAGATCCCACGGATTGCGCGTCACCCCCCAGGTCGCCGATTCGCACACCGGGTAGGCGCCGAATTCCGAGAGGTGGGTCTTGCCGATGATCACCGCGCCGGCGGCGCGCAGCCGGCGTACCGCGGCACTGTCGGTGCTCGCCGGACCGGCGTCAATTCCGGTGCCGCACATGGACGAAACTCCCGCGACGTCAGTGTCGTCCTTGACCGCGATCGGCACACCGGCCAGCGGTAGCACCTCTCCGGCGGCCAGCCGGCGCTCGACCTGCGCGGCCTCGTCCATCGCCCGGTCGCCGAGCACGGTGCGAAATGCGTTCAGCGCCGGGTCAAGTCGGGCGATCCGATCCAGATACAGCGTCACCAGTTCGCGCGGGGACACCTCCCGCTCGCGCACCAGCTGCGCCAAGCGCGCGACGCCGGCAAAGGCCAACCCATCATCGCGCGCGCCAGACATGCTTGCGTCCTTTCCCCCGCGGACAACAATACCCACCGTGCGCTGCGTAAACGTGTGTCGGCCTTGGCGACACACTGAGAACTGCGAACGTCAGCCCGCCGGCGTGATGTTGTGGTTGAGGGTGAACCGGTTGTCCGGGTCCAGGCGCGCCTTGAGCTCGGCCAGGCGTTGGTAGCCGGCGTCGCCGAATGTCGCGCGGATGCGGTCCTGCCCTTCGTCTCCGACGAAGTTGAGGTAGGCACCGGCGGGGCCGAGCGGCCGCAAGATCTCGAAGGCCTGGCCGGCCCACGCCGTGCAGCGCGCGGTGTCGGCCGGGTCGGTCCAGGTCGTCATCAGATGGATGATGTAGGGGTGCTCCCGGGTGGCCACGGCCGTCGCCTCCGGCGGCACCCGGCTGGCGTACCCGCCGAGCCGGATCAAATGCAGCCGGGTCTGCGCCGAGGGCCGCGAGCGCCCGAGCAGCGCGATGCGGCGGATCGCCTCGTCGGTGAGTTCGGTGACGAACAGCGACTTCCAGTAGTTCAGCCAGCCGAAGGGCGCCGTCTGGTCGATGGCCTGCTGCCAGGTCGGGTACTCCAGCTTGTGCTGCAGGGCCAGCACGGGCTTGGCCGCCGCGCCACGGACGTTGAGCAGCGCATGGGTGTCGTCGACGCCGATCTGGTCGGTGCGCGTCGAGCAGCCCAGGATGTTGACCAGCGACTGACCGGACTTGAGGTCGCTGGAGAAGTCCAGGATGGACGCCAAATGATCGGGGGCGTTGTCCATCTGGGACCGAAAATGCTTCAGCGCCGCCTCGGCGTCGGTGTCGGGGTAGGACTGCACGCCGGCCACCACCGAATCCACCGGGTGCAGTCGCAGCATGAACTGCGCGACGACGCCGAAGTTGCCGCCCCCGCCGCGCAGGCCCCACAGCACGTCGGCGTTCTCGGTCTCGCTGACCGTCAGCACCTCGCCGGATGCCAGCACCAGCTCCGCGCCGATGAGATTGTCGCAGGTCATGCCGTACGCGCGGGAGAGCCACCCGATGCCGCCGCCGAGCGAGAAGCCGCCGACACCGGTCGTCGACACCACCCCGCCGGGGCACGCCAGGCCGTGCTTGCTGGTGACCGGGTCGACGTCGCCCCAGGTGGCGCCGGCGTCGACGTAGGCGATCCGGGCCTGTGCGTCGACGCGCACTCCGCGCATCTGCGTCAGGTCGATGACGACGCCGCCGTCGGTGGTCGAGTGGCCGGCCACGCTGTGGCCGCCGCCGCGCACCGCGATCTCGGCGCCGGCGTCCACGGCGTAGCGCACCGCGGCGACGATGTCCTCGCGCGAACGGCACTGCAGCACTACCTGCGGCCGCTTGTCGATCATGCCGTTGAAGACCTGACGCACCGTGTCGTAGCGGGCGTCGGCGGGGTAGATGGCGTCGCCGGTGAACCCCGGCACGGTCGCGGTCATTGCATCCTTCGTGTCACTCGTCGCGAAGTTCGGTTGCCGGGGTAGACCGGGTGGACTTCCACGCGGGAATGATGGCCGCGAAAACGGCGGCGACGGTGGCCAGCACCGCATACAGCAGCGCGTCGGTCCAGGGGAACACCAGCGGGGTGATCAGGCCGACGTTGACGACGGCTGCCCGCCGAACCGCTTCGGAGATGGCAATCGCGAGCACCGCGCCGAACAGGCCGCCGGCGGCGCCGGCAACCACGGCCTCGATAGTGGTGATACTGAACACCCGCGCTCGGGTGGCGCCCAGCGCCTGGATCAGGGCCACCTCGCGCCTGCGCCGGATACCGACCAGCAGCAGCGTCGACAGCACCGAGATGAAGGCGATCGCGAGCAGGCCGTACTTGAGGGTGTTCAGCGGGGTGAGGTAGCGCCCGATCGACGCCGCGATGTCGGAGGCGTAGCCATCGGTGTCCACCGCGGTCACCGGCTGGTCGAATTTCGTGGCCCCGATGTTCTCGATGACCTCTCCGGCGGTGAACCCGGCCGCCGGGGTGGCGAAGATCAGGCCGGCGGGCTGCGGGCCGTAGATCTGCTCGGCGACCGAGTAGGGCAGGTAGATCCGGCGGCCGCCGTATTCCGGGGTTGCGACAATGGTCCCGATGCTCATTGCTTGCGCCTCGAGTCCACTTCCCAATACGAGTGCGTCACCGATGTGGAGATTTTTCTCGCGCGCCAGGACGCTGCCGATCACGACCTGATTGGCTTTCTGGCTTGCCTCCGGGGATTGCCCGGCGAGTAGTCCGAACGGAAATGTGGGCCGGTCCTGCGCCTGAATATGCGCCAGCGACCCGTCTTTGAGGCTGATCTCGATTTCCGCCATCCGCTCGGTCTTTTCCACGCCGGCCACCGAGTTCAGTTTGTTGAGCGTCTGCGGGGCGAATCGGGCGTCAATGGGCCCGTAATCGGCGAACTGCGTCGTGGTGATGGCAATGCGGCCGTCCGCCTGCGATTCGGCGACCTTGGTGGCGCCGATGTGGATCGCCACCAGGAATCCGGACAGCAGGATGGCGACCACGACGGGCACCGCGATGGCTCCCGAGATCGCCGCGGTGCGCGAGCGGTCCGAGCGCAGCGCGTTGAGCGCGATGGTCAGCGTCGCCCCGCTCGACTTGTCCGGCCTCGGGCGCAGGCTGGTGATCGCCTGCGCGCTCAGGTACGCCGTAGCCAGCAGCAGACCGATGAGTGCGACGACCGCGCCGATGTCGGCGAGGATCGCCTGCCAGGCGACCAGCGCGCCGGACAGTGTCGCCAGCCGTGCCGCGATCACCCCGGCCAGCCCGATCGCCAGCAACAGCAGCGCCTTGAACCAGATCTTGCGCTGGGTGGTCTGCTCCTGGGCCGCGCGCCCCGACAGCTCGGCCGCGATCGGGGTGTTGGACGCCGACAGGGCGGGACCGATCGCGGCCCCCACCGCCAGCAGGACGCCGACCAGGACGCCCAGGACCAGGATCGCCGGCTTGAGGATCACCGGGACGGTGACGCCGACGAACCGTTCGGTCAGCTCGCTGGCGCTGGCCACGATGGGTTCGGAGATGACGATGCCGGTCAGCACGCCCATCGCCGATCCCGCCGCCCCCAACAGCGCGGCCTCGCTGAGGAACCCGGTCATGATCGAGGCCGGCGACGCCCCCAGCGCGGAGGCGATCGCGATCTCGCGGCGGCGCTCCTCGACCGAGAGCCGGGTGATCTGGGTGATCAGGATGACCCCGACCCCGATCGAGATCAGCGCGAAGATGCCCAGCAGGGGCAGCAGCACGTCGTTGACATTGTATCCCCGCGCCGGCTCGCTGCGGGGCTGCACGCTGTAGGTGGGGCCCAGCGCGGTCTTCAGCTTCTGCTGGACCGCGCCGGCGTCGGCGCCGGAGTTCAGGGTCACGTAGAGCATGTCCACCCGGTCGCCGCGGGCGAACTGCACTTTGGCCATGCTCAGCGGCAGCACCGCGACCAGGCCGTTGTTGACCTCATCGAGATCGGCCACCCGCTGGAACTTCTCCACCGACAGTTGCCCGACGTCGGTGACCAGGGTCGCCGAGGAGTCCAGGGAGTCGCCCAGCGACTTCGAGATCGCCGGCGGGGGCTCTTGCTGACCGGTCTGGCAGACCTTCGGGTCGACGATCCACTGCGCCGAGCAGTCCACGCCCAGACCCAGCCCGTAGCTCTCCGTACCGTCGCTGCGGATCATCGTCACCCCGCGGATGACCGGCACCACGGCCGCCACCCCGTCAACCGATCGGGAGTCTTCGACGACGGCCGGGCTGATGCCGCCACGGGTGGCCGCCCCGACCACGCGCAGCGGCGCGGGTCCGGCGATCTGGTAGCCGACGTCTTCGACGGCCTTGGAGACGCTGGTGACCTCGATCATGACGGCCACGACGACCGCGACGCCGCCGCCGAGGGAGAACGCGGCCAATGCGGCCCGGAAGGCGTGTTTACGAACGGCCCGGAAATTGATGATCCGAAGCAGGCCGAAAGTCGCGGCTAATGTCCCGCGAGCCATGACACATTGTTAGGCGCGTGAATCATTCCGCTGTCGGTTTCGATTTCACCGTCGAGCAGTGAAACCAGGCGCGGGGCGTCGTCGGCAATTTTGCGGTCGTGGGTCACCAGAACAATTGTCTGTCCGGCCGCATTCAAGTTATACAACGCATCGATGACCCGGTGGCCATTCAATGTGTCCAGGTTACCGGTCGGCTCGTCGGCGAGAATTACGTCGGGTTTCATGAAAAGCGCTCGCGCCACGGCCACGCGCTGCTGTTCGCCGCCGGACAATTCCGATGGCACCCGCTTGGATTTGGCGGCCAACCCGACCTGGTCCAGCAGGCTCATCGCGTGGGCATGCTGGGAGCGACCGGACTTGCCCGCCAGCAGGCCGGGCAGCATGACGTTCTCCACGACCGACAGGCCCGCCAGAAGGTTGAATGCCTGGAAGACGTAGCCGAGCGTCTGACATCGGACGGTGGCCAGCTGCCGGCGCGACAGCGCTGAGACGCTGTGACCGTTGACCAGGACGTCGCCGCTGGTCGGCATGTCCAGCAGGCCCAGGATGCTCAGCAGCGTCGACTTGCCCGACCCGGACGGCCCGACCAGGGCGACGAATTCCCCGCGGGTTATCTGGATATCGACGTTGCGCAATACCGGGGTGGCCGTATCGCCCGCGCCGAACTGTTTGTTGAGCTTGCGGGCTTCCAGGACCACGGGAGGCCGGAGGACGACCGGCGGCGCGTGTCCGTTATGGTCGCGCTCCACGGTGTGCATGTCGGTCCTGATCATGAATCTCCAGCGGGCGTGCGTAAATACAGGATCATGCCCGCGTAGGGCGTGGCTCTCAATTCAGTGCGCATTCCGATGGTGGTGCTGCGCTACGCGGAGACTACTCCCGATTATACCGACCTGAGCCGCTTGCCAGAAATCGTTCAGCCGTGACCCCGCACACCATTGATGGCCCAGGTCGGCGGCGGTTCCGGGGGTCAGCCGGCGCCGGTGGCCGGGTGCACGGCCACCAGGCCGAGTTCGTTGCGGCGCTCGCAGATCGCCGCCAGCTCGGCGTAGGCCTTGGCGCCCAGCAATTCGGTGAGCTCCGGGGCCAGGCTCTGCCACACCTGCTTGGCGCCGACGTGCGCCGCCGGATCCCCGGTGCAGTACCAGTGCAGGTCTTCACCGCCCGGGCCCCAGCCCCGTCGGTCGAACTCGGTGATCGTGGTCTTGAGGACCTGGGTGTCGTCGGGGCGGGTGACCCACTCCTGGCTGCGCCGGATCGGCAGTTGCCAGCACACGTCGGGCTTCATGGTCAGCGGCTCCACGCCGAGGCGGACCGCCTTGATGTGCAGTGCGCAGCCCGCACCGCCGGCGAACCCGGGCCGGTTCAGAAAGATGCAGGCGCCCTTGACGGTCCGGGTGCGCAGCTGCTCCTCGCCGTCGTTCTCGTCGTACTCCAGGTAACCCTTCTTGCCCAGCCCCTTGTCGCGCAGCTGCCAGTCGGCGTCGGTCAGCTGTGCCACGGCGTCGTCGAGTTTGGCGCGGTCGTCGTCGTCGCACAGGAACGCACCGTGCGAACAGCACCCGTCGTCGGGCCGGCCGGCCACGATGCCGCGGCAGGCCGCCGTGCCGAACACGCACGTCCAACGCGACAGCAGCCAGGTCAGATCGGCGGCGATCAGGTGTTCGGGGTTGTCCGGGTCGTAGAACTCCACCCATTCGCGGGCAAAGTCCAGGCCGACTTCGCGCCGAGGGGAGGCAGGCTGTGCGGGGGTCACAAAACTCCAGGCTAGACCAGAAATTGGCGTTGCCTCACCGTGCCACTGCTTCGCCCTACTAAGTTGGGTGGGTGCGATTAGGCGTGCTCGACGTCGGCAGCAATACCGTCCATCTGCTGGTGGTCGATGCCCACCGGGGCGGTCACCCGACCCCGATGAGTTCGACCAAAGCCACGTTGCGGCTGGCGGAGGCCACCGACAGCTCCGGCAAGATCACCCGGCGCGGCGCCGACAAGCTGGTGTCCACAATCGGCGAATTCGCCACGATCGCAGCCAGTTCGGGCTGTGCGGAGCTGATGGCGTTCGCCACCTCGGCGGTGCGCGATGCGTCCAACTCCGAGGATGTGTTGGCGCGGGTGCGCAACGAGGCCGGTGTCGACCTGCAGGTGCTGGAGGGCGAGGACGAGTCCCGGCTGACGTTCCTGGCGGTGCGGCGCTGGTTCGGCTGGAGCGCCGGGCGGATCATTAACCTCGACATCGGCGGCGGTTCGCTGGAGCTGTCCAGCGGTCTTGACGAGGCGCCGGAGGTGGCGTTGTCGCTGCCGCTGGGCGCCGGACGGCTCACCCGGGAATGGCTGCCCGAGGACCCGCCCGGGCGGCGCCGGGTGGCGATGCTGCGGGACTGGCTGGACACCGAGTTGGCGGGCGCGGCCGCGACAGTCCTCGAGGCCGGCCCGCCCGATCTCGCGGTCGCCAGCTCCAAGACGTTTCGTTCGCTGGCTCGGCTCACCGGAGCCGCGCCGTCGGCCGCCGGACCGCGGGTACGGCGCACATTAACCGCCGCAGGCCTTAGGCAGCTCATATCATTCATCTCTAGGATGACCACGGCAGATCGTGCCGAATTGGAAGGGGTGAGCGCCGAGCGGGCCCCGCAGATCGTGGCGGGCGCCCTGGTGGCGGAGGCGAGCATGCGAGCGCTGTCGATCGAAACGGTTCAGATTTGCCCGTGGGCACTGCGGGAGGGCTTGATCCTGCGGCGGCTCGATCGCGAAGCCGACAGCGCCACCTTGCTGGCATCCTCGGCCGTCGGCTTGGCCGCCGCCCGGCCGGGAGGGGGCGGACGATGACTGGTCCCAAGCCTGATCCCCGCGACGTCGAGACGCGGCCGATCTCGGTGGCCGAACTGCTCGCCAAGAACGGGACGATCGGTTCGCCACCGGTCACCGGGCGCCGTCGGCGCAGGCGGGGCAACGCCGACGCCGTCACCGTCGCCGAGCTGACCGGCGAGATCCCCATCATCCGCGACGAGGACGGTCCCCCCGAACCAGAAGCTGCAGCCGAGCCGTCGGACAGCTCCGAGACCTCCGACGACGAGCCGAGTGGCGGGCTGCTCCTTGGCCCGGCACCGGGATTCGTCGAGGAGGACCGGCCGGCCACCGGAGCGCGCCCCGTCGAGCGGGTGGAGTTCGTTCAGCGGTCGACCCCCGAGCCGCGCTGGCCCAAATCTCCGCCCCCACCGCCGCCGCGCGGTAGCGGTCCGCAGCAGAGTTCCTACCCGCGGCCGATGCGCCGCTCCGATCCGCCGGCAGCCGAGAACGGCCGGCCAGCCGCCGAGAACGGTCGCCCGGCCGCCGAGACCGCCGCGCGGCCGACGGGCTCCGGCGCCGAACGGATGCGCCCCGACCCGGTCGACACCTACACCGACATCGAAGTCGACGTGATGGACACCGAGGTGCGCGAGCCCGACCTGTCGGTCGGAGACTCCGCCTACGTGCGTTCGGTCCTCAGTGCCTCCGGCGGTACCGACCGGTCGGTCCGGTCCGATTTCGGCGCCGACGCCGACGATCGCAGCGGTGCCGCCGACTTCACCGACCCGGTCGAGGCCGACGCCGCGCAAACGGAGCCGGTCGAGGAGTACGTCGGCCGGCCCGGAGCGGTCGGCGGGGCGCTGGTGGTGCTGCAGTCGATTCTGGCGGTGGCGTTCGGCGGCGGGTTGTTCATCGCCTTCGACCAGCTGTGGCGGTGGAACAGCATCGTGGCTCTGGTGCTCACCGTGCTGGTCACGCTCGGCCTGGTGGCCGCGGTACAGGCCGTGCGCAAGACCGTCGACATCGTCAGCACGTTGATCGCGGTGGCGGTCGGGCTGCTGGTCACCTTGGGGCCGCTGGCGTTGCACGCCAATTAGCCGTTCACTATTAGTCCGTGCGCCCCGCCATCAAGGTCGGCCTGTCGACGGCTTCGGTTTACCCTCTGCGGGCCGAGGCCGCCTTCGAGTACGCGGCCCGGCTCGGCTACGACGGCGTCGAGCTGATGGTGTGGGGGGAGTCGGTCAGCCAGGACATCGGCGCGGTGCGGCGGCTGTCGCAGAAGTACCGGGTGCCGGTGCTGTCGGTGCACGCGCCGTGTCTGCTGATCTCGCAGCGGGTCTGGGGCGCCAACCCGGTCCATAAGTTGGAACGCAGCGTCCGGGCCGCCGAACGGCTCGAGGCCCAGACCGTGGTGGTGCACCCGCCGTTTCGCTGGCAGCGGCGCTACGCCGAGGGATTCAGCGATCAGGTCGCCGAGCTGGAGGCCACCAGCGACGTGATGGTGGCGGTGGAGAACATGTTTCCGTTCCGCGCCGACCGGTTCTTCGGCGCTGACCAGTCTCGGGAGCGGATGCGACGCCGTGGCGGCGGCCCCGGCGCGGGCATCTCGGCGTTCGCGCCGTCCCACGATCCGCTCGACGGCGGCCACGCGCATTACACCCTGGACCTGTCGCATACCGCGACCGCCGGCGCCGACGCCTTGGAGATGGCCCGCCGGATGGGGTCCGGCCTGACCCATCTGCATCTGTGCGACGGCACCGGGCTGCCGGCCGATGAGCATCTGGTGCCCGGGCGCGGTGATCAGCCCACGGTCGAGGTGTGCCAGCTGCTGGCTGCCAGCGACTTCACCGGTCACGTGGTGCTGGAGGTGACCACCTCCCAGGCGCGCTCACCACACGAGCGCGAGGCGTTGTTGATCGAGTCGCTACAGTTCGCCCGCACGCACTTGCTGCGCTGATCGCGACACCGAAGGGACACCATGGGCCAGACTTCGCTCGCCTCGTTCGCCGACGCCATGCGGCTCACCCCGATCGAAGAATCCGGGGACGTCATGAGCTTCGCCGGGGAACTCAACCGGCACTGGACGATCGGCCCCAAGGTGCACGGCGGGGCGATGCTGGCGCTGTGCGCCAACGCCGCCCGCACCGCCTGCGCCGACGGCCAATCCGGCGATGGAGCCTCCGACGGCCTGCAACCGGTCGCGGTCTCCGGCAACTTCCTGTGGGCGCCCGAACCCGGCCCGATGCAGCTGACCACCCGGGCGCGCAAACGGGGCCGCCGGATCAGCGTCATCGACGTGGAGCTCACTCAGGGGGAGCGGACCGCTGTGCACGCCGTCATCACCCTCGGCGAGCCCGAGCATCACGCCCCACCGCTGCTGTCGGCCAACCCGGTGACCGCCTTGATGCCGCCCGAACCGCCCGACGACCTGGCCCCCATCGCTCCCGGGCACCCGATGGCCGGGCTGGTGAACCTGGCCGAGGGCTGCGACATCCGGCCGGTGGTCTCGACGCTGCAGCCCAGCGACAACGGCAGGCCTCCGCTGATCCAGCTGTGGGTGCGGCCCCGCGGCATCGCCCCGGACGCCCTGTTCGCGCTGCTGTGCGGGGACGTGTCGGCGCCGGTGACCTTTGCGGTGGAGCGCACCGGCTGGGCGCCGACGGTGCAGCTCACCGCTTACCTGCGCGGCCTGCCCGCCGACGGCTGGCTGCGGGTGCTGTGCAGCTGCGTGCAGATCGGCCAGGACTGGTTCGACGAGGACCACACCGTGGTCGACTGCGAGGGCCGGATCGTGGTGCAGTCCCGGCAACTGGCGATGGTTCCCGCCCGGTAGCCCGGCCGAGCTGCGTCTTCGGCGGGCGACCCGCCGCGCCCGGCTCCGCCGTGCTTGCGATCGTCGGTGCAGATGCGGGCGACCCGCCGCGCCCGGCTCCGCCGCGCTTGCGATCGCCCGGGTCTGCCATGCTGTCGCCATGGCCAGAATCGCGATCATCGGCGGCGGCAACATGGGCGAAGCCCTGCTAGCAGGTTTGCTGGCGGCGGGGCGCCCGGTCAAGGACCTGGTGGTCGCCGAGCGGTTCGGGGACCGGGCCCGGCAGCTCGCCGAGACGTATTCGGTGCTGGTGACCTCGGTGGCCGACGCGATGGAGAACGCGGCCATCGTGATCGTCGCGGTGAAGCCGCAGGACGTGGATTCCGTGGTCGCCGAGTTCGCCAAGAACGTCACCGCCGCCTCCGGCGACAGCGCCGAACAGGTGCTGGTGTCGATCGTGGCCGGTGTCACCACCGCCTACGTGGAGTCCAAGCTGCCGGCGGGCGCGGCCGTGATCCGGGTGATGCCGAACACGCCGGTCAAGGTCGGTGCGGGAGCCAGCGCGCTGGCCAAGGGCCGATTCCCCACCAGCGAGCAGGTCGACCAGGTCGCCGCGCTGTTCGAATGCGTCGGCACGGTGACGATCGTTCCGGAAGAACAGCTGGACGCCGTCACCGCGGTGTCGGGTTCGGGGCCCGCCTACTTCTTCTTGATGGTGGAGGCGCTGGTCGACGCCGGCGTGGCGGCCGGGCTGAGCCGGCAGGGCGCCACCGATCTGGCCGTGCAGACGATGGCCGGGGCGGCGCAGATGCTGTTGGACGGGCGCAGCGAGGCGGTGGGGACCGCGAACGCGGTGATCGACACCGCTCCGGCGCAGCTGAGAGCAATGGTGACCTCTCCCGGGGGCACCACCGCGGCGGCGCTGCGGGAACTGGAGGCCGGCGGCCTGCGGACCTCGGTGGATCGGGCGGTCCAGGCCGCAAAAACCCGCTCTGAGCAGCTAAGAATTACATCAGAGTAATTCACTTATTTTTCACATATTGGCTCTCACACGTCGCAGGAACCCCATTCGTCCCGCTATTCTCCTCTATGTCTGCGCGTGTGGGCTAGCGGAGGGGAAGCCGCTGGGACTGCACGTGCCTGATTGAAATGGGTAACGATGACGTCTGCGAACGGGCCTTCGGCACGAGACTCGGCTGGCGGCAGGGCGGCACGGGATGCCGGCTCCGCCGAGGCGGGTCGGACACAATTTCTCACCGTGGCCGAGGTGGCCGCGTTGATGCGGGTGAGCAAGATGACGGTGTACCGCCTGGTGCACAACGGCGAGCTGCCCGCGGTACGGGTGGGTCGGTCTTTTCGGGTGCACGCCAAGGCAGTGCACGACCTGCTGGAGACCTCCTTCTTCGACGCAGGCTGACCGCCGGTCGACAACTAAGCGCCCCCCGGGCGTCGCCGCACGGCGACGCCCGGGGTCGGCTGTGTCGTCGGTCCGCCTCAGGTGCCGGTTTTCAGTCCCGGACCTGTCTACGGGTAAAGTGAGCCGGTCGAGCAAGTTCGCCCAGCGCCCCTGCGGCGGCGCGGGCAGAAGCAGATAGCGGAGTTCATGGGTTCAGTCATCAAGAAGCGGCGCAAGCGCATGTCGAAGAAGAAGCACCGCAAGCTGCTTCGCCGTACCCGGGTTCAGCGCAGAAAACTCGGTAAGTAACTCCGTCTGGCCTGAGACTCGGCCTACGACCGTGGACGGCCGATCGCCGGTATTGCTTTTCACCAGTGGCCGTTAGGCTTGCGGAGTGGACGAGGCCGGCCCCCCGAGCGACAGCACGCGAAGCGACGTCCGGCACTACCCCAAGGTTGTGCTGGTCACCGGCGCGTGCCGGTTTCTAGGTGGTTATTTGACCGCCAGGCTCACGCAGAACCCCTTGATCAACCGGGTGATCGCAGTCGATGCGGTCATGCCGAGCAAGGACATGCTGCGCCGGATGGGGCGCGCTGAATTCGTCCGCGCCGACATTCGCAATCCCTTTATCGCCAAGGTGATTCGAAATGGCGAGGTCGACACCGTGGTGCACGCCGCCGCGGCGTCGTATGTGCCGCGCTCCGGCGGCGGGGCGGCGCTCAAGGAGCTCAACGTGATGGGCGCCATGCAGTTGTTCGCCGCCTGCCAGAAGGCGCCCTCGGTGCGCCGGGTGGTGCTCAAGTCGACCTCGGAGGTCTACGGGTCCTGCTCGCGTGACCCGGTGCTGTTCACCGAGGACAGCACCAGCCACCGGCCGCCCACCCAAGGCTTTCCACGCGACAGCATCGACATCGAGGGCTACGCCCGCGGGCTGGGCCGGCGCCGGCCGGACGTCGCGGTCACCATCCTGCGGATGGCCAACATGATCGGCCCGGCCATGGACACCGCGCTGTCCCGCTACCTCGACGGGCCGCTGGTTCCGATGGTGCTGGGCCGCGACGCGCGCCTGCAGCTGCTGCACGAGCAGGACGCGCTGGGCGCGCTGGAACGCGCCAGCATGGCCGGCAAGGCGGGCACCTTCAACGTCGGCGCCGACGGCATCATCATGATGTCGCAGGCGATCCGCCGCTCGGGCCGGATTCCGTTGCCGCTGCCCGGTTTAGGCCTGTCGGTGCTGGATTCGCTGCGGCGGGCCAACAACTACACCGAGATCAACCGGGAGCAGCTGAACTATCTCAGCTTTGGCCGGGTGATGGATACGACTAGAATGCGAACCGACCTCGGGTACAGCACGAAGTGGACTACCGCTGAGGCATTTGATGACTACGTTCGGGGGCGAGGTCTCACTCCGATCATCGACCCCAAATGGGTGGAGTCGGTGGAGCGACGCGCGGTGAGCGTGGCGCAACGACTAGGTGATATCGGTATGGACAGGGTGCGGGGAGGTTAATGCGATGGCTGGTGGTGCAAGAGCCAAAGTCATTCCGCTGCACAAAAACTCGGGCGCCGGGCGGCGGCACCCGTCGACGCTGAGCAGCCCCTCCGAACGGGCCTCGGCCGAGCAGATCGCGGCCGTCGTCCGCGAGATCGATGAGCGCCGCGCTGCGGTGTCCAGCGATGCCGAGCCGACCCCGGCCGAGTTCGCCCGGCGGGTGGCCGCCGTCGTCGCGTTCCTGCGCGAGCGGATCACCGGCGACTACCAGGTCGACGAGTTCGGCTTCGACCCGCACTTCAACGAGGCCGTCGCGCTGCCGCTGCTGCGGCTGGTCTTCAACGAGTGGTTCCGGGTCGAGGTCAGTGGCATCGAGAACCTGCCGGCCGAGGGGCCCGCACTGGTGGTGGCCAACCACGCCGGGGTGCTGCCGATCGACGCGCTGATGCTCTCGGTGGCGGTGCACGACCACCACCCGTCGCACCGCGACCTGCGGATGCTCGGCGCCGACCTGGTGTTCGACCTGCCGCTGATCGGCCCGGCCGCCCGCAAGGCCGGCCACACCATGGCCTGCACCGTCGACGCCAACCGGCTGCTGGCCGCCGGCGAGCTGACCGCGGTGTTCCCGGAGGGCTACAAGGGCCTGGGCAAGCGGTTCAAGGACCGCTACAAGCTGCAGCGGTTCGGTCGCGGCGGCTTCGTCTCGGCGGCCCTGCACACCCAGGCGCCGATCGTGCCGTGCTCGATCGTCGGCTCCGAGGAGATCTATCCGATGATCGCCGACGTCAAGCTATTGGCCCGGCTGCTCGGTGTGCCCTACTTCCCGATCACCCCGCTGTTCCCGCTGGCCGGGCCTGCTGGTCTGGTGCCGCTGCCGTCGAAGTGGCACATCGCCTTCGGTGAGCCGATCAAGACCACCGACTACGAGCCCGGTGCGGCCGACGACCCGATGGTCACCTTCGAGCTGACCGACCAGGTGCGCGAGACGATTCAGCAGACGCTGTACCGGCTGCTGGCCGCCCGCCGCAACATGTTCCTGGGCTGAGCCGCCTACTTCTTGCCCTGCGCCCGGTCGCGCATCGCTGCGATCGCGGCGATCGTGGCCGCCTCGGTGTCGGCGTCCTGGTTGACCGACTCGCCGAGCATGGTGACGACGCTGGTCACCACCGGCTTGCCCTCGGCGTCGGTGACTTCGCTGCGGACCTCGCTGACCACCGTGCCGTGGGACTCGATCACCGAGTCCAGGTAGGTGTCGAAGTACAGCCTGTCCCCGGCCATGATCGGCCGGTGGAAGGTGAACTTCTGGTCACGGTGCAGCACCCGGGCGATGTTGATCGGGATGTCGAACTTCTCGAAGATCTCCAGCTGGACCTGGCGCCCGGCGACCGCCAGGAACGTCAGCGACGCGACCAGGCCGGGGTGCCCGGCCTCGGTGGCGGCGTCCTCGTCGAAGTGGGCGGGGTGGTCGTCCTTGACCGAGCGGGCGAACTCCCGGATCTTCTCCCGGCCGACCTCGAAGTAGTCCGGGAACCGGTAGTGCGTGCCGATGATTCCCTGCGACTCGGTGTGTACTGCCATGCCGGTCTACCCCTCCGCTCGCCGTGGTGTTCGGCGGGCGGAAGCTTATCAGCGGTCACGCTAGGCGCGCTCGTTCCGGTGCGCCGTGCCTGAATGGCGCACGCGGCCCTCGCGCCCTCCGCGAGCTACGGGCGCTCGTTCCGGTGCGCCACGGCCGCAGCCAGGGCCCCGCCGACCGCCCCCAGCGCCAGCGCCGACGGCACGCCGATACGCGCCGCCCGCCGCGCGGTGCGGAAGTCGCGGATCTCCCAGCCGCGGTTGCGCGCCATCTCCCGCAGCGCGGCGTCCGGGTTGATCGCGACGGCGGTGCCCACCAGCGACAGCATCGGCACATCGTTGAAGCTGTCGGAATAGGCGGTGCAGCGCCGCAGGTTCAACCCCTCGCGGATGGCCAGCGATCGCACCGCGTGCGCCTTGCCGAGCCCGTGCAGGATCTCGCCGACCAGCCGGCCGGTGAACACCCCGTCGACCGACTCCGCGACGGTGCCCAGCGCCCCGGTCAGCCCGAGCCGACGGGCGATGGTTTCGGCCAGCTCGTAGGGGGTGGCGGTCACCAGCCACACCTGCTGGCCGGCGTCGAGATGCATCTGGGCCAGCTCGCGGGTGCCGGGCCAGATCTTGTCGGCGATGATCTCGTCGTAGATCTCCTCGCCCAGATCCACCAGCTCCGACACCGGCCGGCCCTCGATGAACGCCAGCGCCTTGCGCCGGCCGGCCGCGACGTCGTCGCTGTTCTCCCGGCCGGTCAGTTGGAACTTGGCCTGGGCGTAGAGGAACCCGACGACGTCGCGGTAGGTGAAGTAGTCGCGCGCGGCCAGTCCCCGGCCGAAATGCACCATCGACGAGCCCTGCACCAGGGTGTTGTCGACGTCGAAGAACGCGGCCGCGGTCAGGTCGACCGGGGCGGGCGTGTCCTCGTCGGGCAGGTCCTCCAGCGCCCGGTCGGCGCTGGCGCCGCCGACCAGCAAGGGGTCGGCGCCCGCTGCGGAATCCCCGTTGGCCGGGCCCGGTAACGCCATCACCCGACTCCTTCCGCTCGGCATGGGCAGCCGGTTCTCCGGCCGCCGTCAACCCTAACCGGCCCCGCCCCCCAAGACCCCCAGGTGATCGCGCAGATCGCCTGTGAAATCGAGCATCGAGTAGTCCCGGAAACTGAACCGCCAGACGCCGTCGACCCGCTCGAACTCGTCGTGATAGCGGCCGGCGGCGACTATCTGCAGCGGCACGGCGTCGGTCTGTTGCAGCACGGTGTAGTAGGACCGGCACGCCGCGGTGCCGGCCTCCTCGTCGATATCGAGGATCGGGTTGGTGACCACGTGCTTGGTGCGCGGCGTGCCGTCCGGGTGGATCTTGACCAGCCCCCGCCACAGTTGCAGCAGCCCGGCGCTGTCGAGGACGACGCGGCCCTCGGCGTCGGCCTTGATCCGGGCGTGGGTGAACAGCGCCGCGGCGGCGTCCAGGTCGCCGGCGTCCATCAGCTCGGCGTAGCGGTACAGCAGGTTAGTGATCGAGACCGCACTTCCGCTGGGCATATCGAAAAGATAGCCACCCTGCGCCAGACTGAACTCATGACCCGCCCCCAGGTGCAGCTGCTGACCCGCGACGGCTGTCCGGTCTGTGTCGAGGTGCACACCCAGCTGGCGCAGCTCGCCGCTGAGCTGGGGTTCGACCTGCACGCAGTCGACGTCGACGCCGCCGCAGCGGCCGGTGACAGCGCGCTGCGAGCGGAATTCGGCGACCGGTTACCGGTGGTGCTGCTCGACGGACGCGAGCACAGTTACTGGGAGGTCGACGAGCCCAGGTTGCGCGCGGATCTCGCCGAATTTGGTGGGCCAGCGCTTTAGCCTCTACCGTGGAGTGAAGTTTGTTCACGGGTGACAGCAAGGAGCGGACCAGGTGATCTTGCCGTGAGCGTCCTGCTCTTCGGGGTCTCGCATCGCAGCGCCCCGGTCTCCGTACTCGAGCAGCTCAGCACCGCCGAACCCGATCAGGTCAAGATCGTCGAGCGGGTGCTGGAATCGCCGCTCGTCACCGAGGCGATGATCCTGTCGACCTGCAACCGGGTCGAGGTCTACGCCGTCGTCGAGGCGTTCCACGGCGGGCTGTCGGCGGTCGGGCAGGTGCTCTCCGAACACTCCGGCATGTCGATGACCGACCTGACCAAGTACGCCTACGTCCGCTACAGCGAAGCCGCCGTCGAGCACCTGTTCTCGGTGGCCAGTGGTCTGGACTCGGCGGTCGTCGGCGAACAGCAGGTGCTGGGGCAGGTGCGCCGCGCCTACGCCTCCGCCGAGGCCAACAACACCGTCGGCCGGGTGCTGCACGAACTGGCGCAGCGCGCGCTGTCGGTGGGCAAGCGGGTGCACTCTGAAACCGGGATCGACGCCGCCGGCGCCTCGGTGGTGTCGGTCGCGCTGGGGATTGCGAGTAACCAGCTGGGCGACAACGGTTTACAGGGCCGGACCGCGGTGGTGATCGGCGCCGGATCGATGGGAGCGCTGTCCGCGGCGCACCTGGCGCGCGCCGGGGTGAAACGCATCCGGGTGGTCAACCGCTCGCTGTCGCGCGCCCAGCGCCTGGCCCGCAAGATCCGCGAGTCCGGTGTGGCAGCCGAGGCCGTCGCCCTGGACCGGATGACCGCAACCCTGTCCGACGCCGACGTCGCGGTGTGCTGCACCGGAGCGGTGAGCCCGGTGGTGTCGCTGGCCGATGTGCACCACGCGCTGGCCGCCGGTAACCGGGATGAGGCGACCCAGCCGCTGATGATCTGTGACCTGGGCATGCCGCGTGACGTCGACGCCGCGGTGGCCGGCCTGCCCGGGGTGCAGGTCATCGACATGGAGCGGATCCAACGCGAGCCGTCGGCGCAGGTCGCCAGCTCCGACACCGACGCCGCGCACGGCATCGTGGCCCGCGAGGTCGCCACCTACCTGGCCGGTCAGCGGATGGCCGAGGTCACCCCGACCGTGACCGCGCTGCGCCAGCGGGCCGCCGACGTGGTCACCGCCGAGTTGCTGCGGCTGGATCACCGGCTGCCGGATCTGGAGACCGCCCAGCGCGAGGAGGTGGCGCGCACCGTGCGCCGCGTCGTCGACAAGCTGCTGCACGCCCCGACCGTGCGGGTCAAGCAGCTGGCCAGCTCGCCCGGCGGCGACAGCTACGCCGAGGCGCTTCGCGAGCTCTTCGAGCTCGACCCGACCGCCGTGGACGCGGTCGCGACCGCCGGTGAATTGCCAGTAGTGCCCGACGGGATCGACGTCGGCGCCGAAACCGGGTCAGCCGGGTAGACGTTTTGGGTGACGTAATCCGTATCGGTACCCGGGCCAGCGTGCTGGCGACCACTCAGGCCGGGACCGTTCGTGACGCCCTGGTGGCCGCCGGGCACCCCGCGGAACTGGTCCTGATCAGCACGGCCGGCGACCGTTCGTCGGGCCCGATCGCCGACCTCGGGGTGGGGGTGTTCACCGCCGAGCTGCGGGAGGCCATCGCCGACGGCCGCGTCGACGCCGCGGTGCACTCGCACAAGGACCTGCCCACCGCCACCGATCCCCGGTTCCAGCTGGCCGCGATCCCGGCCCGCGAGGACGCCCGGGACGCGCTGGTGGCGCGCGACGGGCTGGTGCTCGGCGAGCTGCCGGCCGGGGCGGTGCTGGGCACGTCGTCGCCGCGGCGGGCCGCGCAGCTTAGAGCATTGGGTCTCGGTTTGGAAATTCGCCCCCTACGAGGCAACCTAGATACCAGGTTGAACAGGGTAAGCAGCGGAGAACTCGACGCCATCGTGGTAGCCCGGGCGGGTCTGGCCCGAGTGGGACGCCTCGATGTGATCACCGAGACGCTGGAGCCGGTGCAGATGTTGCCGGCGCCGGCTCAAGGTGCGCTGGCGATCGAGTGTCGCGCCGGCGACACCGCACTGGCGGCAGTGCTGGCGGAGTTGGACGACACCGACACCCGCGTCGCGGTCACCGCCGAGCGTGCCCTGCTCGCCGAACTGGAGGCGGGTTGTTCCGCACCGGTCGGCGCGATCGCTGAGGTGGTCGAGTCGATCGATGAGGACGGCCGGGTCTTCGAAGAGCTGTCGCTGCGCGGTTGCGTGGCGGCGCTGGATGGATCCGACGTGATCCGTGCATCCGGCATCGGCAGCCCCGAGGCGGCCCGAGAACTGGGGATCTCGGTGGCCACGGAGCTGTTCGAGTTGGGTGCACGTGAGCTGATGTCGGACGCGTGAAGTGACTGGGAGTGGGAAAAAAATGGCTCGCCATCTGAGCGTGCGAGGGCAGAAGCCCAAGCCGGGCCGCATCGTGTTCGTCGGCTCGGGCCCGGGTGACCCGGGCCTGCTGACGACGCGGGCGCGCGCGGCGCTGACGAACGCCGCGCTGGTGTTCGTCGACCCCGACGTGCCCGAGGCGGTGCTCGGGCTGGTCGGTACCGACCTGCCGCCGATCGCCGGGCCGGTTCTGCCGGACCCCAAGGCGGACAAGACCGACGACGCCGACGCCGACGGCACCGACGGCTCTGACGCCGACTCGGACAAGGCCGCCGCCGCGAGCGTTCCGGGCGGGCCCGATATCCGCCCGGCGCTGGGCGAGCCGGCCGAGGTGGCCAAGATCCTGACCGCCGAGGCACGTTCGGGCGCCGACGTGGTGCGCCTGGTGGCCGGCGACCCGCTGTCGGTCGACGCGGTCATCACCGAGGTCAACGCGGTGGCGCGCACCAACGTGGCGTTCGAGATCGTGCCGGGCCTGCCGGCCACCAGCGCGGTGCCGACCTACGCCGGCCTGCCGCTGGGTTCGTCGCACACCGTGGCCGATGTCCGCGACCCGCAGGTGGATTGGGCGGCGCTGGCCGCCGCCCCGGGCCCGCTGATCCTGCAGGCCACCACCTCGCATCTGCCCGAGGCGGCCCGCACCCTGATCGAGTACGGCCTCGCCGACGCCACGCCGTGCGTGGTCACCACGTCGGGCACCACGTGCGCGCAGCGTTCGGTCGAGTCCACCCTGGCCGGGCTGACCGAACCGGCGGCGCTGGCCGGGATCGACCCGGTCGTGCTGCCCAACGGTCAGGAGACCACCGCCGGCACGCTGGTGGTGACCATCGGCAAGACGGTCAACAACCGGTCCAAGCTGAACTGGTGGGAGAGCCGCGCCCTGTACGGCTGGACGGTGCTGGTGCCGCGCACCAAGGACCAGGCCGGCGAGATGAGCGATCGGCTGGTCTCCCACGGCGCCCTGCCGGTCGAGGTGCCCACCATCGCGGTGGAGCCGCCGCGCAGCCCGGCCCAGATGGAAAGGGCCGTCAAGGGTTTGGTGGACGGCCGCTACCAGTGGGTGGTGTTCACCTCGACCAACGCGGTGCGCGCGGTATGGGAGAAGTTCGGCGAGTTCGGTCTGGACGCTCGCGCGTTCTCCGGTGTCAAGATCGCCTGCGTCGGCGAAGCCACCGCCGAGCGGGTCCGGGCGTTCGGGATCAGTCCTGAGCTGGTGCCGGCCGGCGAGCAGTCCTCGCTGGGCCTGCTGGATGAATTCCCGCCCTACGACGACGTTTTCGACCCGGTCAACCGGGTGTTGCTGCCGCGCGCCGACATCGCCACCGAGACGCTGGCCGAGGGGCTGCGCGAGCGGGGCTGGGAGATCGAGGACGTCACCGCCTACCGCACGGTGCGGGCCGCCCCGCCGCCGGCGACCATCCGGGAGATGATCAAGACCGGCGGGTTCGACGCGGTGTGCTTCACCTCGAGCTCCACGGTGCGCAACCTGGTCGGCATCGCCGGCAAGCCGCACGCGAGGACCATCGTGGCCTGCATCGGCCCCAAGACCGCCGAGACGGCAGCCGAATTCGGGCTGCGGGTCGACGTGCAGCCCGAGACGGCTGCGGTAGGTCCACTGGTCGACGCGCTGGCCGAGCACGCCGCCCGGTTGCGCGCCGAGGGCGCCTTGCCGCCGCCGCGGAAGAAGAGCCGGAGGCGCTAGCCGCATGGCTTTTCCGCGGCAGCGTCCGCGTCGGCTGCGGTCCACGCCGCCGATGCGCCGCCTGGTGGCCCAAACCTCGCTGGAGCCGCGGCATTTGGTGCTGCCGATGTTCGTCGCCGACGGCATCGACGAGCCCAGGCCCATCCCTTCTATGCCCGGTGTCTACCAGCACACCCGCGATTCGCTGCGCGCCGCGGCGGCTGACGCGGTGGCCGCCGGGGTGGGCGGGCTGATGCTGTTCGGCGTTCCGGCGGAGGCGGACAAGGACAGCGCAGGCTCGGCGGGCACCGACCCCGACGGGATCCTCAACACCGCGCTGCGCGATCTGGCCGCCGAACTCGGTGAGGCCACCGTGCTGATGGCCGACACCTGCCTGGACGAATTCACCGACCACGGCCATTGCGGAGTACTCGATGACCGGGGCCGGGTCGATAACGACACCACCCTGAAGCGCTACGTGGAACTTGCTGTGGCGCAAGCGGATTCCGGTGCTCACGTGGTGAGCCCCAGCGGCATGATGGACGGCCAGGTCGCCACCATTCGCGACGGGCTGGACGCCGCCGGGCACAGCGACACGGTGATCCTGGCGTATGCGGCGAAGTTCGCGTCGGCGTTCTACGGCCCCTTCCGCGACGCCGTCGCCTCCAGCCTGGAGGGGGACCGCCGCACCTATCAGCAGGAGCCCGGCAACGCCCGCGAGGCACTGCGTGAGGTCACCCTGGATCTCGCCGAGGGCGCCGACATCGTGATGGTCAAGCCCGCCATGGGATACCTGGACGTGATCGCGGCCGCGGCCGCGATCTCACCCGTTCCGGTCGCCGCCTACCAGGTCTCCGGCGAGTACGCGATGATCGCGGCGGCGGCCGCCAACGGCTGGATCGACGGACGAGCGGCGGCACTTGAGTCGCTGGTCGGCATTCGGCGCGCCGGGGCCGACATCGTGCTGAGCTACTGGGCGGCCGAAGCGGCCGGCTGGTTGCAGTGACGGGCCCGGATGTCGGGTCGCAGCCACCGGCGGCGACCCGGCCCACCGACGTCGACACCGGGTTCTGGCTGTGGCTGGCCGCCTTGCCGCTGATGACGACCGGGTATGTGGTGAGTCTGCTGGCCGCGCCGGAGATCGCCGACCTGCCGGTGACCTATCCGATCGTCGGGCTGACCGCACTGGTGCTGGTCGTGGTGGTGGCGACCTTCCTGATGCTGATGCGCTCCGGGTACCGCTGGGCCCGCACCTTGTTGACCGGCGGGGGGATCGGCTCGGTGGTGTACGCGGTGAACGGACTGTCGCACGCCGATGCCCGGCCGGCGGTCGCGGTCACCCTCGCCGTCACCGGCATCGTCGGATCGGTGCTCATCGCCGCCGGAACCTTCCTGCTGCACCGCGCCGACGCCCAGGAGTACTTCACCCGCTAGCCGTGAACAGGAACCGCTTGCCCTCGTGCGGGGGCGCGGTCACGGCAGACTGGGGTCATGGATCCGGTGGAGGCACTGCGCCAGATCGCGTTCTACAAGGACCGGGCCCGCGAGGACCCGCGTCGGGTGATGGCCTACCGCCGCGCCGCCGACGTCATCGAGGCCCTAGGCGACGAGGAGCGGCGCCGCCATGGCGTGGCCGAGAGCTGGCGGTCCCTGCCGGGCATCGGACCGAAGACCGCCGCGGTGATCGCGCAGGCCTGGGCCGGTGCTGAGCCCGACACCCTGGTGCGGCTGCGCGACGAGGCGGCGGATCTGGGCGGTGGGGTGTTGCGCGCGGCGTTGCGCGGGGACCTGCATCTGCATTCGGACTGGTCGGATGGCTCAGCGCCGATCGAGGAGATGATGACCACCGCGGTGGCCCTGGGGCATGACTACTGCGCGCTGACCGATCATTCCCCGCGGCTGACCATCGCCAACGGGCTCTCGCCGCAGCGGCTACGCCACCAACTCGAGGTGATCGACGGGCTGCGGGAGCAGTTTGCGTCGCTGCGGATCCTGACCGGGATCGAGGTCGACATCCTCGACGACGGCAGCCTGGATCAGGAACCGGAGTTACTGGAGCGACTCGACATCGTGGTCGCTAGCGTGCACTCCAAGCTGGCGATGGAGTCGGGCGCGATGACGCGGCGGATGGTGCGCGCGGTCTCCGATCCGCGGGTCAATGTGCTCGGGCACTGCACCGGGCGGCTGGTGACCGGTGGGCGCGGCCGGCGGCCGGAGTCGCAGTTCGACGCTGAGGCGGTGTTCACCGCCTGCCGCGAGCAAAACACCGCGGTGGAGATCAACTGCCGCCCGGAACGACGCGACCCACCGACCCGACTGCTGCATCTCGCACACGAGTCGGGGTGTCTGTTCAGCATCGACACCGACGCACACGCTCCCGGGCAGCTCGACTTCCTCGGCTTCGGCGCCCAGCGCGCGCTTGACGCCGGGATTGCGACCGAGCGGATCGTCAACACCTGGCCGGTCGAGGAGCTGCTGGCCTGGGCGACGGCCTGAGAGCTCAGGTGAAAGATCCACGGTTTTTCGGGTAGCGGCGCCGCGTTAGGCTGACCCGACATGTCTGACCCCGAGCCGACCGCGCCCCCCGCACCGCTGTTCTTCGAAAGCGGTGCCAGCTGGTGGTGGGTGCTGTTCGGGCCGGTCGCGGCGAGCCTGTTGGTGGCGATCCAGAACTCCGGCGGCTACGGGGTGCAGCCGTTGTTGCCCGCGCTGCTGGCGGCGCTGGTCTCGGCCATGCTGGCCATCCAGGTGAAGGCGGCGCGCATCCACACCTCGGTGGAGCTGTCCGCAACCACGCTGCGGCAGGGCACCGAAACGCTGCGGATCGCCGACATCGTGATGATCTACCCCGAGGCCAAGCGGCCCACCGGCTGGGGCAAGCAGCAGCCGGAGAAATGGCAGGAAGCCCGGGCGCTGGGCGAACTGAGCGGGGTGCCGCGCCGCCGGGTGGGCATCGGGCTGCGGCTGACCGGGCGGCGTACGGTGCAGGCCTGGGCGCGTGATCACCGCACGTTGCGGGCGCTGCTGAGCGACCTGGTGCCCCAAGCGGTCCCGCCCGGCGACCTCACCGCGCCGGCGGAGCTCGACGACGATACCGAAGAAACGTCATGGTGAGAGCCCCGATCGTGCGGGGGATCGTCGAGTTGGTCCTGGCCGGGGCCGCGGCGGCGGGCTGCGCGGCGAGCTGGCTGAACGTTCGCTACCTGGTGCTGGTGGCGCCGGTGATCGACGGTGAACCGGCCACCCTCTCGGTGGCCTACCACCCCCGGATGGTGCTGCTGGTGCTGCTGTTGGCGACCGCCGCCGGCGTGCTGGCGGTCGTCGGTACCGCCCGGCTGCGCAGGGCTCGTCGCCGACCGGCACCGGTATACCCCGCGGGGGTATCATCGGCGGGGTGATCACCACCGACCTCGAACTGCGCGGAATGACCTGTGCCTCCTGTGCGGGGCGAGTGGAGCGCGGCCTGAACGCGCTCGACGGGGTCCAGGCCACGGTGAACCTGGCGGTCGAACGCGCCCACGTCGAACACGACCCGAGCGTGTCGGTCGAAGACCTGGTGCTCGCGGTGGAGTCCGCCGGCTACCAGGCCGCGGTGATCGGCGCCGCCCACGAGCACCCGGCCGAACATGCCGACGTGCCCGCCGGACAACTACGCCCCCGGCTGATCGGTTCGGCGCTGCTGGCGCTGCCGGTGGTGGCGCTGTCGATGGTGCCGGCCTGGCAGTTCAGCGGCTGGGACTGGGTGGCGCTGGTCTTGACCACGCCGATCGTGGCGTGGGGCGGCTTCCCGTTCCACCGGGCCGCGCTGCGCACCGCCGTCCACGGTGCCGCCACGATGGACACCCTGGTGTCACTGGGCACCCTGGCGGCCTACCTGTGGTCGGTGGTCGCCGTCCTCACCGGCTCGGGCCACCTGTATTTCGAGGTGGCGGCGGTGGTCACCGTCTTCCTGCTGACCGGCCGCTACGCCGAGGCGCACGCCAAACGCTCGGCGGGTGCCGCGCTGCGCGAGCTACTGGAACTGGGCGCCAAGGACGCCGCGGTCATGCGCCGCGGCGACGACGGCCTCAAGGAGACCCGGGTGCCGATCGCCGAGCTGCGGGTGGGCGACGTCGTCGTGGTCCGGCCGGGTGAGCGCGTCGCCACCGACGGCGTCGTCATCGACGGCGCCACGGCACTGGACACCTCCGCGATGACCGGCGAGTCGCTGCCGGTCGACGCCACCGACGGCGATGCGGTGCTGGGCGGAGTGCTCAACACCACCGGGCTGGTGCTGGTGCGCGCCACCAAGGTGGGCGCCGACACCCAGCTGGCCCGGATGGCCAAGCTGGTCACCGACGCCCAGGCCGGCAAGGCGTCGATCCAGCGGCTGGCCGACCGGGTGTCGGCGGTGTTCGTGCCCGCGGTGCTGGTGATCGCGGCGCTCACCCTGGCCGGCTGGCTGCTGGCCGGACAATCCGCGGCGGCGGCGTTCACCGCGGCGGTCGCGGTGCTGATCATCGCGTGTCCGTGCGCGCTGGGGCTGGCCACGCCGACCGCCATCCTGGTCGGTACCGGCCGCGGTGCGCAGCTGGGCATCCTGATCAAGAACCCGCAGGTGCTGGAGGCCGTCAAGGACATCGACACCGTCGTGCTGGACAAGACCGGAACCGTCACCACCGGTGTGATGGCCGTCGCCGGCCTTGCGGTCAGCCGCGGCGAGGATCCCGACACCGTGCTGGCCCGCGCCGCGGCCGTTGAATCGGCGTCCGAGCACCCGATCGCCGCGGCCATCGTCGCCGGGGCCAAAGCGGCCGGGCTGATGATCGGACCGGTGACCGAGTTCGCCAGCCGGCCCGGCCACGGAGTGACCGGGCTGGTCGACGGGGTGCGGGTCGAGATCGCCCGCTCGGCCGCCGCGCACCAGACCGGGACCGCCGTCGAGGTGTCCTGGGACGGCCGGGAACGCGGAACGATCACGCTGACCGACACGGTGCGGCCCAGCAGCGCGGCGGCGGTGGCCGAACTCAAGTCCATGGGCATCACCCCGGTGCTGCTCACCGGCGACGGCGCGGCGGTGGCGCGCAAGGTGGCCGGCGAGGTGGGAATCGACCCTGCCAACGTCATCGCCGGCGTGCTGCCCGCGGACAAGGCCGACGCCGTCAAGACCCTGCAGGCCGCCGGCCGGCGGGTGGCGATGGTCGGCGACGGCGTCAACGACTCGGTGGCGCTGGCCACCGCCGACATCGGCATGGCAATGGGCACCGGCACCGACGCCGCCATCGAGGCCGGCGACCTGACGCTGGTGCGCGGTGACCTTTTGACGGTTCCGGCCGCGCTGCGGCTCTCGGGGCGTACGCTCCGGATCATCCGGCAGAACCTCATCTGGGCGTTCGGTTACAACGTCGCCGCGATTCCGCTGGCGGCGGCGGGACTGCTCAACCCGATGATTGCTGGCGCGGCGATGGCCGCTTCTTCGGTTCTGGTGGTGACGAACAGCCTGCGACTGCGGGCGTTCTCGGCCGAGCGAAGGAGTGATTAGGTGAGAATCGTTGCTACGTCTTCAGTGGCTGTTGCTGCCGCCGCATGTGCCCTGGCACTGGCCGGACCGGCCGGAGCCGACCCGGCCAACCCCGACCCGTTCAGCCCCAGCGACTGCATCGCCAACGCCAGCGCGGCCTGCAACGCCGGCCCGTACGGACCCGACAGCCTGACCAACCCGGCCAACATCAGCAGCCCGCTGAACCCGGACAACCCGGCCAACATCGACAGCCCGATGAACATCGACAACCCGGCCAATATCAGCAGCCCGCTGAACCCGGACAACCCGGCGAACCCGATGAACCAGCCCTAGGTAAATCAGGAACCCAGCCAGGCCAATTCGGCCGGCAGCTGTCCCCGCCAGTAGGTCACGTCGTGGCCGCCCTGCGTGAACCCGCCGGCCGGCCGCGGATTCAGCTGGCCGACGAAGTGGTTGGTCGCGTAGTAGAAGCTGTCCGACGTGCCGCAGTCGACCCGCAGCGGGATCGGGGCCAGTCGCGGCGCCAGGCTGAAAACCGAGTTCGTCCGCCAGTCGTCGACGCTGTCGAACGCCCCGGCGGGCGCGCCGAAGTAGGTCATGTAGATCGCCGGGCTGATCGCGCAGACCCCGGCGGTGCGGGCCGGGCCCAGCCGGGTGCCCAGCAGCATTGCGCCGTAGCCGCCCATCGACCAGCCCATGAACCCGATCCGCGAGGTGTCGATGCCCTTGTCGGCCAGCATCGGGACCAGCTCATTGAGCACCATCGCCCCGGAATCCTGGCCGTTGCTGTGCGGTCGCCAGTAGGAGTTGCCGCCGTCGACGGCCACCACCGCGAACGGGGGCCGGCCCGAGGCGGTCAGCTTCGCCAGCTCCTCCTCGACCCCGAGATCCATCACCCAGGCGGCGTCGCCGTCCTTGCAGTGCAGCGCGATCACCGGCCGCAGCGGCGCGGTCTGCCCCGGCGGCCGGGCGATGATCCAGTTGGTCTCCACCCCGCCGCGGGCCGCGGACACGAACGACCCGGACTCCCGGGTGGGATAGGCATTCCCGGTGGCCCGCGCCTGACCCGAGACCCACGTGCCCGAGCCGAACAGGCCCGCGGCACCGACCCCGAGGCGCAATGCAGCCCGGCGGGTCAGATCAGCCATGACAGGCATCATCTCGTGACCGCGCACCACGATTGGACAGGCACGCCGCAGGAACGGTCACGTTGATGCAGGGGCGTCCGGAGCCGGCGGGTGACCGAACTGCTCGCGAAACGCCTCCACGGTGTAGCTCACCACCGTCGCCTCGCGGGGCGCGCGGACGGTCGCCGAGCGGGGGATACGAACCATCGGGCCGAGCTGCCCGGCATAGTTGTCCGGCTTACCGATCTTGAGCAGACCCCCGCCGGCATCGGACGACTGCGGTGCGATCTCCACCTCGCCCTCGGTGACGACGTAGATCAGATCCTCCACGGTGCCCTGTTCCAGCAGCACCGCGCCGGGCCCCAGCCGGACCGGTGCCTGCTGGGCGCGTGCCGGGGCGGGCGCCGCGGTCGGTGAGAGCTGGATGACGATGTCGGCCAGCGGCACGATCCGGGTGTCGTGGGTGGCCACCACCACGACGCGGTCACCGGCGGCGAGCACCCGCAGCAGCTGCACGACTTCGTCGGCGCGGACGTAGTCCAGCTGCGCGGTGGGTTCGTCGGCCAGGATCAGCGGCGGGTCCAGGGCCAGGGCCCGGGCCACCGCCACCCGCTGCTGCTGGCCGCCGCTGAGCTGGCCGGGCCGGTGGTCGATCCGGTCGGCCAGGCCGACCCGGGTGAGCAGATCGCGGGCGCGTTCCTGGGCAGACCACTGCGTCCAGTCGGCCGCCCACAGCGGCACCATCACGTTCTCCAGGGCGGTCAGGCTCGGCACCAGGTTGAACGCCTGGAAGACGATGCCGACGGTGCGGCGCCGGTAGGAGGTGATCTCGCGGCGGTTCAGCGTGGTGACCTCGGTGGCGCCGAACCGGATCTCACCGCTGGTCGGACTCAGGATGCCGCCCAGGCACGACAGCAGCGTGGTCTTCCCACACCCGCTGGGCCCGAGCACGACCACCAGCGATCCCGCCGGAATCTCCAGGCTCAGGCCATTGATGGGGCGAATCGGTTCCCCGCCGCCGGTCGCGTATTCGATGACCAGATCGCTGATCCGCAGGTCACCCATTTACGGCCCCCCGAACGCCAGCACCGGGTCGACGGCCACCGCGTGGCGCAGGCCCGCCAGGCTGGCCAGCAGGCCGATGCCGACCGCGGTCAGCATCAGCAGCGAGAACGACGACGACGTCACGGCCACCAGCATCGGAAACGCCGGCCCGATCGCCACCGCCAGGATCCCGCCGAGCACCGCCGCGGCCACCGTCACGATCACCGACTGCAGCGCCAGCCCGGCCAACACCATCCAGGTGGTCACTCCCAGCGCCTTGAACACCGCGAAGTCGCGGGTGCGCTCCAGGGCCGACAGATAGATCAGCGAACCCACGATCAGCGCGGCGACGCCCCACAGCAGCACCGACATGTACGACAGCGCCATCTGCGCCCCGGCCAGCGGGCGCACCATGTCGTCGACCGCGGCGGCCCGGTCCACCACCCGGTAGCCCTCCGGCACTTTCGCCGGGGTGCCCCGCAAGCCGATCGCCGAGGCCACCGGCTGCGCGGAGAACATCAGGCGCTGCGCTCCCGCGACGGTCAGGAAGCCATTGGGTTGCCCGGCCAGCGTCGTCGACTTCTCCACCAGTCCGACGATCCGTAGCTTGTCCGCCCCCATTTCGACGTCGTCGCCGATGGCACGCTTCAGCGTCGTGGACATCGCGACCTCGTTGGGCTCGGTCGGTGCCCGCCCCGAAATGATCGGCGGCATTGCCTCCTTGGGGACGCCGTAGATGTTCACGTTCAGCGGTGACTCGCCGTCCTGCAGGATGGTGTTGCCGTAAACCACCGGCAATGCCGCTTCGACACCGGAGATGCCGGCGACGTCGCCCGCCTCCTTCTGCTCGAACCGCGACGAGCCCATGAACGGACCGACCGCGGCCGTCTGGATCAGATAGCTGTCGATGCCCAGCGAATCGACCACGTGCTCCGCCTCGACCCGGAAGCCGTGGGTCAGCCCGGCCAGCACCAGAGTCAGCGCGAACACCATCGCGGTGCCCACGGCGGCGACGATGAACCGGCGCAGCCGCCACTGCAGGTCGCGCAACGCAGTGATCAGCATCCGCACGCGCGCATGTTATCGCAGCATGCGGCTGTGACCGCCATCTCGGCAGCTGAGCCGGACCCTGCCCCGCAAAACCGGAATCGTAGGCCACGGGGGCGATTTTCGGATAGAAATACACACACGACGGTTTCCGTCGGCGGTGCCCAGGGAGGGGGTCAGTGAATGAGTTACGCTGCCCTGCCGCCGGAGGTCAATTCGCTGCGGATCTACTCCGGCCCGGGCTCCACGCCGATGCGGGCGGCGGCCGCCGCCTGGAGCGCCTTGGCCGCCGAACTGCACTCGACGGTCACCTCCTATGAGACCGTGATCGCCGAGCTGACAAGCCAAGCCTGGCTGGGGCCGGCGTCGGTGGCACTGACGCAGTCCGCTGCGCGGTACGCGACCTGGATGGCCGCCACCGCGGCGCAGGTCGACCAGACCGCGGCGCAGGCCAACGCGGCGGCCGCGGCTTACGAGGCGGCGTTCAGTGCGACGGTGCCACCCACGGTGGTGGCCGCCAACCGAGCCCAGCTGATGCTGTTGGTCGCCACCAACGTGCTGGGCACCAACACCGCGGCGATCGCCGCCAACGAGGCCGAGTACGCCCAGATGTGGGCACAGGACGCCGCCGCGATGTACGCCTACGCCGCGGCGTCGGCGACCGCGACCGGGCTGGCACCATTCCAGCAGCCCCCGCAGACCAGCAATCCGGCCGGGCCGCTCAGTCAGACCGCCGCGACCGGCACGGCGGGGCTGGACGCGTCGTCGTCGAACATCCAGTCGCTCCTGGGCCAGTTGGCCTCGGGAATCTTCGGATCACCGAACACCTCCATGTTGCAGGCGGGGACGGCGGCCGCGGCGGGAGTGGCCCAGGAGACCCCGGCGTTACCCGACCTGATCGGACTGAACCTGATCGCGGCGATTTCCCTGGGCGCGTCGTCGGCCGGCATCGCGCTATCGGCCGGCGCCTGGACGGCGGCGGACGCCAGCACCCGGGAGATCCTCGCCGAGCAGGATCAATTGCAGATGGTGGAATACGAGATCCTGCACAACATCGATCTGTTCTCGCCGTTGACCCCGTCGCGGCCGAGTGGCTTCATCGGGGACGCGCTCTCGTCGGCGTCGTCGGCGTCGTCGGCGTCGTCGGTGTCGTCGGTGACGTCCGCGGCCAGGGGCGAGGCGATCAGCGCCGGGAACCTGTCGGTGCCGATCAACTGGGCCGCCAACGCCCCGGAGGTCCGCACGCTGTCTTACACGACGCCGCTGTCCGGACCGGGCGTCGGCGGCGCACCGGCGGCCTCGCTCGCCGGCGCCGGAAGCGCGTTCAGCCAGATGGCGCTGGCCGGCATGGGCGGCAGCGCGCTGGCCGGCTCGGTCAGCCGCGGCCGCGCCGACGCCGCGCCGGCTCCGGCGAACGTCCCCACGCCGCAACGGACCGCCGGCTCGGCTGCGGATTCGCCGGCCGGTGAGGCCGACGGCGACGGCACCCCCGGGCCGTCGATGATGGGAATCGCCGCGGAGATCCGCGAATTCGCCGAGCTGCGCGATCGCGGTTTGATCACCAACGACGAGTACAACGAGCAGAAGATGCGGCTGCTGGGCCACTGAGACGGTCGGGGTATCTGGATCAGCCCGAGCCTTCGGGGCTCTCCCAGGTGTGCGGCAGCATCGGGGCACTGTCTGTCAGAGTCGTCAAACCCGTTACCGCAGAACCGGTTTCCTGGTGCACGGTGCCGGTGAAACCCAGTTGTCCCGCGCCGCTCGCCGAGTCGAGGTATTCGTAGCGGTTGCCGGGGTCCCTCAGCCCCTGACGGTGCCGGCGCCGGCGGGCCTGACGCTCCGTGGTCGCGGTGACCGCGGCGGCGGCAGGCGCCGGGGAGCGCTGGGCCGCCGCTGGTGCGGCGAGGCGCATCGGGATGGCTGCTCCATAGGTCGGGCCGCTACCGACCAGGTACGGGAAGACGGCGGCTTCCGCTCCGGTGATCGGGGGCGGCATCACCGGGACGCCGCCGGCAGCCGTGGCGGCCGGGGCCAGTGTCGGCGGAGCCATCGCCGGGGGAGTGGCCGAGGCCGGGGCCGACGGGGCGGCCAGCGACGTCGGCGCAGCAGCGGACGCGGCGGGCACCGACGGGCTGGGGGCCGGCAGCGCCGGTGCGGCCGGAACGTTGATGCCGGCCAGCCCGGCGACCGCGGCGAGGCCGGCCAGCGGCGACGCCGGTGCGACCAGGCCGAGCATCGTCTCGGTCAGCGCCGTCACGGTCGGCGCCATCCCCAGGACGATCTCACCGGCGTAATGCGGGGCGATCGTCATCAGCACCGGGTCACTGATCAGGCTGGTCAGCGGATTGTTGCTGGAAAGATCGGCCTGAATGGCCTCGTTGATCTCGGCGATCCGGGTGGTCCACCAGCTCTCCTGGTAGATGTTGCCGAAGTCCTGGGTCTGCTGCTGGTTCGGCCGGTGCTGGTGGTCGCGATGGACGGGGGTGTCGGGGTTGAGCACCGTGGGCGCCGTTGTCGCAGCCGGGGAGGACGCCACGGCCGCACCGGCCACCGCCTGATACGTCGACATCGTGCTGGCCGCCTGCACCCACATCCGGGCGTAGTCGGCCTCGTTGAGCGCGATCGGAATGGTGTTGACCCCGAAGAAGTTCGTAGCCTGCAGCACCGCGTGCACGGCGTGGTTGACGGCCAGTTCGGCCAGGGTGGGCATCGTCGCCAGCGCGGAGGTGTAGGCCGTGGCGGCGCTCTGGTGCCGGGCCGCCAATGCCATCGCGTCGGCGCCGGCTTTGGCCAGCCAGGTCAGGTACGGAACGTTCGCGGCCACATAGGATTCCGCGCTCGGTCCCTGCCACGAGCCGGCCTGCACCGCCGCAAGCATCGTGGACAGCTCCTGCGCCACCGCGGTGTATTCGGTGCTCAACGCGTCCCACATGCCGGCGGCCGCCAGCAGTGGCCCGGCACCCGGACCGCTGCTCAGCAGCGCCGAGTACACCTCCGGTGGCGACGCCATCCAGATTGGTGCCGTCATGGTCACCTTTCCCCGTTGCGAACGCCTAGATCCTATCCTCAAATCAAGAGTAATAACTGGATGTCTGCTGGGAATACGGATTCTGCACCCGGTAATCGCCGCATTTATGGAATCTCCGGTGCGGCTTGGGCGGTCCAGGTGGTCGGCCGCACCAGGAATCCACTCATGATCAGGCTCCGCGCCAGCTCCACCTGTTGGGCCGCCGTCAGCCCGGGCAGTTCGCCGACCCGAAACGGTTCGGTGCGCTCCGAGACGAACCGCAGCGCCGCTTCATGGTCGGGGCGGGCGCTGACGATCAGCTGGGCGAACTGCAGGCCGACGCCCTCGGCGGTGGTGATCACCCGGGAGTACAGCGGCTGCTGCTTGTGCACCACGGTGTCGGTGTCGAGGCCGATGGTGTCGGAGACCTGTCCGACGACCGGGCAGCGGGCGCGCCGCAGCAGGAAGTCCTGCATGGCGCCCAGACCTTCGGCCAGGGCCTCGGGCGCCCCGATGGCGGCCAGCCCGTCCCGGATCAAGCCGCCCAGGTCCGCGCGCACCTGCGGATCATCCAAATGCCTTGCCGGCAAACGGGTGTGCACCGCATCGTCGCGCAGGCTCAGCATGTGCAGGGTGTGGGTGAGCAGGGTGAGCACCGTCGGCACGTGAATGCCCACGGTCAGATGCACCGATGCCTGCGATGTCGTCTCGGCCGAATGCACCCGGCCGCGGGGCAGATACAAGGTGTCCCCGGCGGCCAAATTCAGGCTGGTCGGCTCCGGCAGCCCGGCCGGGTCGGCCTCATGCATCTGCTGCATCAGGTGCGGTGGCACCGGATCGTCGCCGTAGAAGTACCAGCTCTTGCTGCCCTGGATCTGCAGCACCAACACGTCGTGGTGGTCGTAGTGCGGCAGGAATCCTGTCGAGGCTGGCGGGGTGAGGTAGGCGTTGACGTGCGTCGGGAAGTTCAGCTCCACCTCGACCGCGTGGGTCAGCGTCGACATCGGGCGCAAGTACTTCTCGATGTTGTTGCAGATGACCGTGTAGCCGCGGGCCATCTCGGCGTGAACCCGGGCCAGGTCCAGGGTGCCGTCGGCGAGGGTGTACTGCTGCGGCTGCAGATGATCGGCCCCGCGCACCAATCGCACCGCGGACGGCTCGGTGCGCAGCGCGGCCAGGAGCTGTTCGGCCGACGACGGGCCGGCCAGCAGGTCGAAGTAGTCGGCGCTGTCTCGGGCGATGTGATGCGGCGCGGCGCCCCACAGTTCATCGAGGAACGTCTGCACCGTCACCGGTGCTAGCAACCAGGCAAGCGGGGACCCCGGGCCTGAGAAGCCACCACCGGCTGACACCGGCACAAAATACACCCGGCATCCAGTGTCACGCCCCTTGGTATCTGCGGCGACTATCGATCTGTTGATCCGCGCCTGCCCAAAAATGCCGCTTCGAATATCCGTAGTTGTGGAATCCGTACCCGGCTGGATAAGTTCGGTGGATGCCCGGTCGTCGCGCTGTGAACCAGAACCCTCGCCCCTCTCGTGCCGTCGGCGCGGCCACGTCGGTAGGCACGTTCCTGGCGCTCGGGCTCAGCCCACTGACCGCCGCGCCGGCGCGCGCCGACTTCGATGAGTTGTTCTCCCTCGATGGGCTGATGGACGCCTTCGCTGCGGCCGACCCGGGTCCGGGGGCGGCGGACACCCTGGATCTGTCCCAGGTGGGCACCGATCTCTACACCTGGACGTCGGTGGTCGAGGTCGTCTTCGCCGGGCTGATCCAGAACCAGCTTTACGCCACCATCCACGATCTGGGCAATCTGTGGATCATGGGCCCGGGCGCCCTGATCGATCCGATCATCAACCCGCTCTTCGCATTCGACGGGGCCTGCGGCCTGATCTGCCACGGTGTCGACGGCACCGTGGACCACCCCGACGGCGGTGACGGGGGCTGGTTGTTCGGCGACGGCGGCAACGGCTACGGCGCGGGCAGCGACGAGAACATCGCCGCGGGTGTGGTCGGCGGCCACGGCGGTAACGCCTTCATGGTCGGCAACGGCGGGTGGGGCGGTGACGGCGGTTCCGGAGCCGACGGCGGTGACGGCGGGACCGGGGGTTGGCTGCTGGGCAACGGCGGCGAAGGCGGCTGGGGCGGCGACGGACTGGACAGCATTTCCGGCACCGCGGGCAACGGCGGCGACGGCGGGCTCGGCGGCGACGCCATCTCGCTGTTCGGTGCCGGTGGGCGTGGTGGCGACGGCGGCGACGGCGGCTGGGGCAACGGCGGTGGCGACGGCGGCCACGGCGGCAACGCCGGGGACGGCGGAAACGGGGTGGCCGGCTTCGGCGGTCCGGGCGGCTCCGGCGGGTACGGCGGCAACGGCGGGGCCGGCGCCGCCGACCACCCGAGCGGCGGTAACGGCGGGGATGGCGGAGCGGCCGGTAACGCCGGCGACCTGGTGTTCATGGGCAACGCCGGGCCCGGCGGCTTCAGCGCCCCGGGCGGTAACGGCGGCGACGCGCTGGCCGGGTCCGACGGCAACGGTGGCAATGGTGGTCGTGGCGGTGACGGCGGCTCAGGCGGCTACGGCGGAGTCCCCAGCCACGGCCGGGTGGCCGGCGCCGGGGGCAACGGCGGCGCGGCGGGATCGTGGGCCGGCACCGCCGGCAACGGCGGCGACGGCGGCAATGGTGGTCAGGGCATGGTCGGTCACCCGGGCAGCGGTGAGAGCGGCGGCGGCGGCAAGGGCGGCACCGGGGGTGCCGGCGGTGTCGGCACGGTCGGTCATCCCGACGGCGGCGCCGGCGGTGTCGGCGGAAACGGGGGCGACGCCGGGGACGGCGCCGCGGCGGTCGCCGGGGGTGCCGGTGGCACCGGTGGTGCCGGTGGTGCGGCGGCGCCCGGTGGGTCGCTCGGTCCGGGCGGGCCTGGTGGCGACGGCGGTGACGGCGGCAACGGCGTCGAGGCCGGCAAGGCCGGCGCTGCCGGTGCCGGTGGGGCCGGAGATCCGGCCGGGACTCCGGGGCAGCCCGGCGCCCCCGGTTCCGAAACCGGTTAGCCGCGGTCGAGCAGCAGGGTGTGCGCCACTCCGGCGCGCCCGAGCAGCTGGCGCCAGGGCGGCTTCAGCAGCCCGACCGCCTCGGCGGTCGGCACCACCCGCGGGTTGGTGACGGCGAACGTCTTGCTGCTCATCGTGGCGCGTCCGCCCCCGGCGGCCTGCAGGTTCTTCACCCAATCCCGGCCGGTTCCGTAGGGCAGCAGCACCGCGATGCCGTCGGGGGTGTGGAACATCGAGACCGGAGTGCGGTAGGGCTTTCCGGAACGCCGGCCGGTGTGCTCGACGATCGACCACATCGGGACCCAGCCGGAGATCGGTGCGGAACAGCGGGTTGGTCACCACCCGGTTGAACCGGGCGCGGCGCTCGGAGAACTGCACCACTCAGCCCGCCCGGGTGAGCAGCACCGCCTGCTCGAACGGCAGCCGGGCGAAGACCGCCTGTGCCCGGCCGCGCACGTGCGGCATCGCCTCAGCCTTGGTGACCACACGCGGCTCGCTCACCGCGAACGTCTTGCCGTGGCGGCGCATCTTGGCGCCACCTGCGGCGGTGATGTTCTTCAGCCAGTCCCGGTCCGGGCCGTAGGTGAGCAGGATGGCCACCCCGTCGTCGGTGCTGAACACGGTCAACGGGGTCCGGTAGGGCTTGCCGGAACGTCTGCCGACGTGTTCGAGGATTCCGAAGGACGGCGCCCAGCCGGCCCACATCCGCTGGATCGGGTTGGTCACGTGTCGGTTGAACCGGGCCAGCCGTTGCGGTAGTTGCATGAGTGCTATCCAACCGGTTCGGGCCGCCCGAAACTACCCCGAGTTTGTTTCTGGAGGCGCGGCGGTGGCTCCCGTCGCCGATCGGCAGGGATTCGACTCGAGTTTCAGATGTCGCGGGCTGCCGTCCCGGCGTTTGCAAGTGCCGCGGCGAGCTGGTCGCGCGACTCTACACCGAGCTTGCGATAGGTATGGGTGAGGTGGACCTCGACGGTACGCAGGCTCAGGAAGAGTCGTTGTGCGATCTCGCGATTGGTCTCGTTGGCAGCGGCGAGCCGGGCAACTCGCAGTTCACATGCGGTGAGTGCGGCCGGGCCGGTGAGCGCGGTGCGGCGTGGCCGTGCCCCGGCGGCAACCAGTTCCCCGCGGACCTCGACGGCCAGTGACCTGGCGCCGCTTCGGTCCGCCAGATCGAGCCCTTCGCGAAGCACCGGTAGCGAAGCGGAACGGCTCCCGGCGCGACGCAGCGCAGCGCCGTAAGCGGTGAGCGAGCGGGCCAGTTCCAGCACGTTGCCGGCGGACCGCAAGATCTCCACCGATTCGCCGAGCCTGTCGAGGCTGTCTCGGTCCCCGACCAGTCCCAGGACCCGCAGTCCGATGCCGACGGCCCCGGGGGCTTGGAACCGACGCGCGAGTTCGAGATTCTCGGCCGCGAGTTCACGCGCCTCGGACACCTTGCCCAAAGCAAAAAGGACCTGCGTGGCTTCGGCGCGCCAGTGCGCGAATCCCGGGTTGGTGAACCCGTGCTCCGAGAGTGTCGTTCCGCAGCTTTGGAAGTCGGCGAGAGCCTCCGGGAGCCGGTTCTGCCGCCACCGCAGCCTGGCCCGCGCCATGACGACGAAGTGCTCGATGACCATCTCCATCGCGGCGGGTCGCTCCATACCGCGCTCGGACAAGATGGCCTGCGCCTCGGTCAACTTTCCACGTGCGACAAGTGCATCGATGAGAACGGCCGATGCCAATTGTATTTCGGGCACCGTGGACAGATCGTGTAGGTCGAGCGCGGCCCGTCCGGCCTCTTCAGCATCCTGCAACCGGCCGGCATAGAACGCCGAATGCGAACGCAGGGTGGACAGGTACCGGTACCCGCCGATGTCCCCGTGCTGCTGGGTGATGCCGATGGCGCGGTCGAGAAGTTCCAGTGCGTCGGCGTGGTGGTCGGCGATCGACATCCCGGCGCTCGCGAAATTGACCAGAATCCAGGTGTCGGGGCGGGCTGGCAGCTCACCCGCCGCGGCTCGGCGTGCGATGGCGATGGTTTGGTCTGCCGATCGGGTTCCCGATGCGGCGAAGCAGAAGGCGAGCGAGGCGTCGATCAGCCTCCCCGCGCCATGCGCGGCATCATCGGGCTTCGGGATACGTTCGAGCCTGTCGATCCACTCGATTGGTGACTCCATTGCGGCCAGCCCGGCGACGACCAACCCGAGGCGTTCCGGGCGCTGGAGAAATTCAGCTTCCCGGTCGCCGAGTATGCGACGCGATTCGTTGCAGCATTCGGCCAGTTCGGCGGCTCGGCCCATCCGAAACAGCATCAAGGCCTGCTGCAGGAGCAGTTCTGCTCGTAGATCCGCGTCGTCCACCAGGTTGGCCGCCGCGCTCAGCATGCCGGCCGCCTCGGCGGATTTGTTGCCCATTTCCAGTGCTTGCGCGCATTCGACCATGACGGCGAGTCGGTCATCTGCATCCGGTGGTTCGGCCAACGCTCGTTGCAGGCAGGCCGCGGCGATCTTTGGCGCGCCGCGGCCGAGGGCACTCGCGGCCGCCGCGCGCAGTTGTTTGACGATCTGTGGATCGGCGTCCGGCGCGGTCATCAGCAGATGCGGCACGAGGACTTCAGCTGAGACGCCTGTACCTGCCAGCAGTGCCGCGGCGCGTTTGTGATCGATACTTCGGCGCAAATCGGTGCTGTCGGAATAGATCACCGCGCGCACCAGCGGGTGCTGGATGGAGATCGGCCGGGTGCGGGTGATGATGTCCTCGCCGGCGAGTGCCTCAGTGGCCGCCACCGCCTGTTTGGGCGTCAGGTCCGCTAGGACCGAAGCGATGTGCAGGTCGTCGACGGGTCCGAGGATCGTCAGCGCGCGAGCCAGCCGTGTCGGCTCCGGCCCGAGATGGGCCAGCCTTGTCAACACCGCCCGTGCCACCGGGTGCGGTCGCAGGTCGGCGACGCGTGCGGCCTCGGCGGCAACCGGACGTACCCCGGCCGCGCGCAGGGTTCGCAGGCCCTCGGTCAGCAAGAAGGGATTGCCGCCGCTGGCCGTCGCACATGCCCGGCAGAACGCATCGTCTGGGTTGTCGTCGAGGATTTCGCGCACCAGCGAGCCGACGGCCGTTTCGCTCAACGGCTGCAAAGCGAGTCGCTGCGGTGTGAGCCCGGTCAGCGCGAGGTCCAGGCCGCTGCCTGGCGTGGCGGGCCGTCCCGCCAGGACGAGCATGACCGGAAGATCGGTGATGCGCCGGGCCAGGTAGGAGATGAATCGTAGCGATGCCGGGTCCGCCCAGTGCACGTCGTCAATCGTGAGCAGCAACGGGCCTTCAGCTGCGAGGTCGGCGCACACCCAGTACAGGCCGTGCACGATGGCGCCGACGGTCGCCGCGTCAGCGACAGCCGCCGCACCGAACACCGGCGCCGCCAGCCGTGCCGCGCCGGTCAGCGTTGAGGACAGCACCGTCCGCTCGAAAAGTTGCCGAACTACCGAGAACGGCAACTCCTGCTCGAGTTCACCGCTCAATGCGCCCAGCGTTGCAAATCGGTTGTCCCCGGCCAGGTCGCGAACCGCGGTCAGCAGGGCCGTTTTGCCGATTCCGGCGACCCCTTCCACGACGACCACGCATCCGCTGCCGCTGCGGACTTCGGCCAGATATCCGCGCACCAGTTCCAGTTCGCGCTCTCGTTCCAGCAGCGCCATAGTGATCCCCAGTTCCGCTGGCAAAACATTGCGGTCGCTACCACGATGTCTTCCGGCCCGCGATGACCGAAGTTGGCTTCTATGCAGCCAAAGTAAACGCCTCGGATATTGCCGACTTGTTACGACGTCCCAGGTGTTGGCCACCAACGAACGGAGGATCTGCCATGACCAGCTTGCTGCCGAGAGTTGCGGTTATCCAACCAGACGTTGCGCCGGGGAACACAGCGACGGATGCCGTGCCCGCAGCTCGCCGCCACCACCGGGTCGGCACGACGATGGCAGCGGCAGTCGGCCACATCCACCTTCGGGTGCCGGAGCCACGGCCCGCCTTTCCGCATCTCGAACCCACGTATTTCGAGGTGGCACGGATGGCACGTGAGATGAACCACCTGTGACTGCCGCCGACACCCGTCCAACGACCCGGAAAACCCCCACGGAAGGAGTTTCGAGATGTCAGGGGAGAGAGAGCAGAACAGCCTCGCCGTTATCCAGAACGGCTACCAAGCCTTTGCCGCCGGCGACATCGAAGAGGCGATGAACATGTTCGACGACGACATCGAGTGGGTACAACCCGGCAACAGCGCCGTTAGCGGCACCTACCACGGCAAAGCCGAAGTAGGTCAATTGCTGGCGCGGTTCATGGAGAAGTCGATCACCGCCACGCCTCGTCGCTTCCTCGTCGATGGCGAGATCGTCGTCGCTCTCACCGACGTGGCGGTTGGTGATGAACTCGGCCGAGACGCCGACGTGTTCACCGTCCGCAATGGCAAGACCGTGCGCGTGGACGTGCATACCGATACGGCGCTGATGGAGCGGGTCTACGGCAGCAAGAAACTCGCGGCGCACTAGACGTCCCCCGGGTATGGTGCGCCGCCCGGCGCGGCGAGGGTGACGGAGGGCGCGCACGCATCGGTGGAGGTAACTACACCCTGTAGTTGGTCGCCCCGCGCGAGCTGGGACACTGGTCGTCGTGGATCGTCTCCTTGCGGCATCGGAGCGGCTGTTCGCCGAGGCCTGCGCGGTGATTCCCGGCGGGGTCAACTCGCCCGCCCGCGCGTTCGCCTCGGTCGGCGGCACTCCGCCGTTCATCACCGAGGCCCAGGGCTGCTGGCTCACCGACGCCGACGGCCACCGGTATGCGGACCTGGTCTGCTCCTGGGGCCCGATGATCCTGGGCCACGCCCACCCGGCGGTGGTCGAGGCGGTTCGCGCCGCCGCAGGTGCCGGCCTGTCGTTCGGGGCGCCGACGCGCACCGAGACCGAGCTGGCGGCTGAGATCATTCGCCGGGTGCCCGCGGTGGCGAAGGTCCGGTTGGTCAACTCCGGCACCGAGGCCACCATGAGTGCGCTGCGGCTGGCCCGCGGCTTCACCGGCCGGGCCAAGGTGGTCAAGTTCTCCGGCTGCTACCACGGTCACGTCGACGCGCTGCTCGCCGACGCCGGCTCCGGGGTTGCGACCCTGGCGCTGCCGTCTTCGCCCGGGGTCACCGGCGCCACCGCCGCCGACACGATCGTGTTGCCCTACAACGACATCGACGCCGTCCGCGCGGCGTTCGCGGAATTCGGTGACCAGATCGCCGCCGTCATCACCGAGGCCAGCCCCGGCAACATGGGCGTGGTGCCGCCGGGGCCCGGCTTCAATGCCGCACTACGGGAGATCACCGCCGAGCAGGGGGCGTTGTTGATCATCGATGAGGTGATGACCGGCTTCCGGGTCACCGAAAGCGGTTGGTACGGCGTCGATCCCGTCGAGGCCGACCTGTTCACCTTCGGCAAGGTGATCAGCGGTGGGTTGCCCGCCGCGGCCTTCGGTGGCCGGGCCGAGGTGATGGATCGGCTGGCGCCGCTGGGGCCGGTGTATCAGGCCGGCACCCTGTCGGGGAACCCGGTGGCGGTCGCCGCCGGGCTGGCCACGTTGCGCGCCGCCGACGCCGAGGTTTATGCCGCGCTCGACAAGAACGCCGACCGTCTGACCGCACTGCTGACCGAGGCGTTGACCGGTGCCGGTGTGGCGCACCAGATTCCGCGGGCCGGCAACATGTTCAGCGTGTTCTTCGCCGAGGAACCGGTCAGCGACTTCGCTGCCGCACGCGCAAGTGACACCTGGCGCTTCCCGCCGTTCTTCCACGCCCTGCTGGACGCCGGCGTCTACCTGCCGTGCAGCGCCTTCGAGGCCTGGTTCGTCTCGGCGGCACTGTCCGATGACGCCTTCGAACGGATCGCGGCCGCGCTGCCCAGGGCAGCCGAAGCGGCCCGCGACGCAACCCCGGAGCCGAAACCCTGATGCAGACCCGCGTACACCTGATCCGCCACGGCGAGGTCCACAACCCGGACCGCATTCTCTACGGCCGGATCCCGGGCTTCCGGCTCTCCGAGACCGGCCGAGCCCAGGCCATTGCCGCCGCCGACCTGCTGGCCGATGCCGACATCGTCGCGGTGATCGCCTCGCCGCTGCAGCGCGCCCAGGAGACCGCCGCGCCGATCGCCGCCCGTCACGGGCTGCCGGTCGACACCGACGAAGACCTGATCGAGTCGACCAATATTTTTGAGGGCAAACCGGTTTCGCCCGGCGACGGCGCGTGGCGCAACCCGCGGTACTGGTGGCACCTGCGCAATCCGCTCACCCCGACCTGGGGCGAACCCTATGCCGAGATCGCCGCCCGGATGGCCACCGCGGTGGACAAGGCGCGGTCGCGTGCGGCCGGCCACGAGGTGGTGTGTGTCAGCCACCAGTTGCCGGTGTGGACGGTGCGGCAGCACCTGAGCGGCAAGAGGCTCTGGCACGACCCGCGCCGGCGGCAGTGCGACGTGGGTTCGGTGACCACGCTGATCTTTGACGGTGATCGGCTGGTCGACGTCGACTACCGCGTTCCGTCCGGCGGCTGACGATGCGGGCGGTGCTGATCGCCGGGGCGGTGGCGGCCGCCCTGCTCTCGGGCTGCTCGGTCGGCGACGACGCGGTGACCCACGGCGGCACCTTCGAGTTCGTCTCACCCGGCGGCAAGACCGACATCTTCTACGACCCGCCGGAGGCGCGCGGCCGGCCCGGCCCGATCTCCGGGCCCGACCTGATGGACGCGCAGCGCACCATCGGCGTCGACGACTTCGGCGGACAAGTCGTCGTCATCAACGTCTGGGGGCAGTGGTGCGGGCCGTGCCGCACCGAAATCAGCCAGCTGCAACAGGTTTACGAAGACACCCGCGCCGACGGGGTGGCGTTTCTGGGCATCGACGTCCGGGACCCCGAGCCGCAGGCGTCCCGTGACTTCATCAAAGATCGCGGGGTGACCTACCCGTCGATCTATGACCCGGCGATGCGCACCATGATCGCCTTCGGCGGCCGGTATCCGTCGTCGGTCATCCCGGCGACCATGGTGCTCGACCGGCAGCACCGGGTGGCCGCGGTGTTCCTGCGTGAGGTGCTCGCCGAAGACCTGCAGCCGGTGATCCAGCGGCTGACTGCCGAGGCGCCGCAGTGAGCAGCCTCACCGCCACCGCCACCACCGGCCCGCTGCTGCTGGCCGTCGCGGTGTCGGCGCTGGCCGGGCTGGTGTCGTTCGCCTCGCCGTGCGTGGTGCCGCTGGTGCCGGGCTACCTGTCGTATCTGGCGGCGGTGGTCGGCATCGATGAACGACCGGAGGGCGCACTCCGGCCGCCGCCGTCGGCGAGGTGGCGGGTGGCGGGGTCGGCGGCCCTGTTCGTGGCCGGATTCACCGCGGTGTTCCTGCTCGGCTCGGTCGCCGTGCTGGGCATGACCACCACCTTGATCCGCAATCAGGTGCTGCTGGAGCGGGTCGGCGGCGCGGTGACGATTCTGATGGGACTGGTGTTCATCGGCTTCGTCCCGGCGCTGCAGCGCTCACTGCGATTCACCCCGCAACAACTGTCGACGGTGCTGGGGGCGCCACTGCTGGGCGCGGTGTTCGCGCTGGGCTGGACCCCGTGCCTGGGGCCGACGCTGACCGGGGTGATCGCGGTCGCCTCGGCCACCGACGGCGCCGGCGTGGCCCGCGGGGTGGTGCTGGTGATCGCCTACTGCCTGGGACTGGGCATTCCGTTCGTGGCGCTGGCGTTCGGTTCGGCCAGTGCGGTAGCCGGGTTGGGCTGGCTGCGCCGGCACACCCGGGCCATTCAGATCGCCGGCGGGGTGCTGCTGATCGCGGTCGGATTGGCGTTGATCACGGGCGTGTGGAGCCACTTCGTGGCCGCGGTGCGCGACGGGCTGGTCTCCGACGTCAGGCTGCCGATCTGATGGTCACTTCCAAACCGCGAGCAGACGTGAAAGCCCCCAAAACGGGCCGCTCTGGGGGGCTTTCGCGTCTGCTCGGCGGGGTGGCTGCCCGGGGCCGCAACACCTGGCGGGCGTTGACGTCGATGGGCACCGCGCTGGTGCTGCTGTTCCTGCTCGCGCTGGCGGCGATCCCCGGGGCACTGCTGCCGCAACGCAACCTCAACGCCGCCAAGGTCGACGAGTACCTGGCGCTGCACCCGGTGCTCGGGCCGTGGCTGAACCGGCTGGAGGCGTTCGACGTCTTCTCCAGTTTCTGGTTCACCGCCATCTACGTGCTGCTGTGCATCTCGCTGATCGGCTGCCTGACCCCGCGGACCCTCGAGCACCTGCGCAATCTGCGCGCCAGCCCGGTCGCCGCGCCGCGCAATCTGGCCCGGCTGCCCAAACACGCCGAGACGCAACTGGCCGGCGATGCCGACGAGCTCGGCGCCCAGCTGGCCGGGCGGCTGCGCGGCTGGCGGCGGATCAGCCGCACGCAGGACGGCACCGTCGAAATCTCCGCAGAGAAGGGCTATCTGCGCGAATTCGGCAACCTGGTCTTCCATTTCGCGCTGCTGGGCCTGCTGGCCTCCGTCGCGGTCGGCCGGCTGTTCGGCTACGAGGGCAACGTGATGGTCATCGCCGACGGCGGGCCCGGGTTCTGCTCGGCATCCCCGGCCGCGTTCGACTCGTTCCGCGCCGGCACCACCGTCGACGGCACCCGGCTGCACCCGATGTGCATCCGGGTCAACGACTTCGAGGCCAACTATCTGGTCTCCGGGCTGGCCACCTCGTTCACCGCGCACATCGACTACCAGGTCGGCGAGGACCTGCGCGCCGACCGGTGGCGCCCGTACCTGCTGGAGGTCAACCATCCGCTGCGGGTGGGCGGCGTCCGGGCCTACCTGCAGGGGCACGGCTACGCCCCCACCTTCACGGTGATCTTCCCGGACGGGCAGACCCGCACCCAGACCGTGCAGTTCCGCCCCGACGACCCGCTGACCCTGTTGTCGTCGGGTGCAGTGCGCATCGACCCGCCGGCTGGCACTTATCCCGACGCCCGCGAACGCCGCAAGCACCAGATCGGGATCCAGGGCCTGTTCGCCCCTACCGCGGAGCTCGACGACGGGCTGCTGTCGTCGGCGTTCCCGGCACTGCGCGACCCGGCGGTGGCGGTCGATGTCTACCGCGGTGACACCGGCCTGGACACCGGCCGCCCGCAGGGGCTGTTCACGCTGGATTCCCGGCTGATCCATCAGGGCCGGATGACCAAGGTGGCCCGGTCCAACCTCAAGCCCGGCGAGGAGATCCGCCTCGACGACGGCACCCGCGTGCGCTTCGACGGCGCCGTGCCGTTCATCAACATCCAGGTCTCCCATGACCCGGCCGCGGTGTGGGTGCTGGTGTTCGCGATGACGATGATGGCCGGGCTGGTGGTGTCGCTGGCGGTGCGCCGGCGCCGGATCTGGATCCGGATCTCCCCGGCGGGACAGGCCGGTACGGTGAACGTCGAGCTGGGCGGGCTGGCCCGAACCGACAACTCCGGCTGGGGTGACGAATTCGAGCGATTGAGCACGCGGCTGTTCGGCAAGGAGAGCTAGATGAACACCACCCACATCGACGTCGGGCTGGCCCGCTACTCCGACTGGGCCTTCACCTCGGCGCTGATCGTCCTGGTCATCGCACTGCTGCTGCTGGCCGTCGAACTGGCCTACAGCCGCGCCCGCACCCCCGCCGAGGCCGAGCTGGTGGCCGCCGGGAATGTGACCGCCGACAGCGCCACTCCCGGGGTGGTGGCGCCCGCGGCGCGGCGGCCGTTCGGGGAGCGGGTGGGCCGCGCCGGGCTGGCCCTGGTCTACCTGGGCATCGCCATGCTGCTGGCCTGCATCGTGTTCCGCGGCGCGGCCACCCTGCGCCCGCCGTGGGGCAACATGTACGAGTTCATCAATCTGACCTGCTTCTCCGGGCTGGTCGCCGCCGCTGTCGCGCTGCGCCGTCCGCAACACCGCAGCCTGTGGGTGTTCGTGCTGCTGCCGGTGCTGATCCTGCTGACGGTCTCGGAGCGCTGGCTTTATGCCACCGCCGCCCCGGTGATGCCGGCGCTGCAGTCCTACTGGCTGCCGATCCATGTCTCGGTGGTCAGCATCGGCTCGGGGGTGTTCCTGGTGGCAGGTGTGGCCAGCATCCTGTTTTTGGTGCGGTGCTCGCGGCTGAGCGACCCCGAGACCCCGGGCGCGCTGGCCCGGATGGCCCGCCGGTTGCCGGACGCGCAAACCCTGGACCGCATCGCCTACCGGACGACGATTTTCGCCTTCCCGGTGTTCGGCTTCGGAGTGATCTTCGGCGCAATCTGGGCCGAAGGTGCGTGGGGCCGCTACTGGGGCTGGGACCCCAAGGAGACGGTGTCGTTCGTCGCCTGGGTCATCTACGCCGCCTACCTACATGCCAGGTCGACGGCCGGGTGGCGCGACTACAAGGCGGCCTGGATCAACGTCGCGGGGTTCGTGGCGATGATCTTCAACCTGTTTTTCGTCAATCTGGTGACCGTGGGCCTGCACTCCTATGCCGGAGTCGGCTAACGCTGCTGACAGATACGCTTAAAGCGCCTGCGCTACCCTGCGCTTACAGACGTCCACCGACTCGACCCAACCACCGTGATGGGGGAGATATCAGTGTCTGACCATGCACCGGGTGATGCCACCCAGGGCCACGACGTGACCGATCATCCGACCACCCAGTTCCGGCCGTATCAGCAGGTCGCCGGGGCCGACGACGCTGCTGCGGGCAACCCGGACACCGGGGAGTTCAGCCGGCAGGCGGAGGGCACACAGGGCGCTGAAGGGTCGGAGACCCGGTCTTTCGGCGGGTTCCGCACCGAACGCCGGTTCTCCGAACCGCTGGACCCGTGGCCGGCGCCCGCCGAGACCCAGGCCCACCAGCAGCAGTGGAACCCCGGCCCGGCGACCTGGGTGCCGCAGCCGATGGAGAACCCGGCGCCGGTCTACTACGGCGGTCCGGGTAACGCCCCGAGCGGCGGCAGCGCCCCGTATCGCCCCGCAGAACCCATCGCACCCTTCTCAGACCTGTCCACCACGTCACTGCTGCGGCAGGTCAAGCCGCCGCCCACGTCCGGCTGGCGCCGGCTGCTCTACGTGGCCTCCGGCCAGCTGATCAACGTCGGGGAGAGCCCGCGCACCGCCCGCTACAACGACCTGGTGGTGCAGGTCAACCGGCCGCTGCAGGGCTGTCACCGGATCGCGGTGCTGTCCCTGAAGGGCGGCGTCGGCAAGACCACCATCACCGCGACGCTGGGGGCCACCTTCGCGTCCATCCGCGGCGACCGGGTGGTGGCCGTGGACGCCAACCCCGACCGGGGCACGCTGAGCCAGAAGGTGCCGATGGAGACCCCGGCGACGGTGCGTCACCTGCTGCGCGACGCCGACGGCATTCAGCGCTACAGCGACGTCCGCAGCTACACCAACCAGGGGCCCAGCCGGCTTGAGGTGCTGGCCTCGGAGAGCGACCCGGCGGTGTCGGAGGCGTTCAGCGCCGAGGACTACGCCCGCACGCTGCAGGTGCTGGAGCGGTTCTACAGCCTGGTCCTGACCGACTGCGGCACCGGCCTGATGCACTCGGCCATGTCGGCGGTGCTGGCCAAGGCCGACACCATGATCGTGGTGAGCTCCGGTTCGGTCGACGGCGCCCGCAGCGCCTCGGCGACGCTGGACTGGCTGGACGCGCACGGCCACGAGGAGCTGGTGCGCAATTCGATCGCGGTCATCAACGCGGTGCGGCCCCGCGGCGGCAAGGTCGACATGCAGAAGGTGGTCGACCACTTCTCCCGGCGGTGCCGCGCGGTGCGACTGGTGCCGTTCGACCCGCACCTGGAGGAGGGCGCCGAGATCGATCTGATGCGTCTGAAGCGGGAGACCAAAGAGGCGCTCGTCGAGCTGGCGGCCATCGTCGCCGAAGCCTTCCCGGGCGACGACCGGTTCAACCAGCACTTCGTCTAGAGCCGGGGCGTCTGTCGTCTTACGGCTGGTTGTCGCCGTGGCTGAGCTGCCACAAGAAGTCCGGGTCGTCGTCCGGCCCGATGACGCGCGTCTTCGGCCGCGCGCGGCTGGCGCGCAGACCGAGGTAGATCAGTGTCCCTAGGGTCAGGACGAGGAGCAGGTAGAGCACTCGCGACACCTCCTGGCGCCGAATATACCGTTAGCGCCGCCGGAGTCCCTGGGACCCGACAGTAGGCTTGGTGAGCGTGACAGCGGGTCGAGGCCGGATGGGCCGTGCGGTAGTCGATGTGATGGTGTACACGGCGGCGCGCCTGGCGCTGGTAGCGGTGCTGAGCGTGGTGATCTACGGGCTGGGGCGGCTGATCGGGCTCAGCGACTTCCCGCCGGTGGTCGCGGTGCTCTTGGCGTTGATCATCGCGCTGCCGTTGGGCATCTGGATCTTCACTCCGCTGCGCCGGCGGGCCACCGCCAGCCTGGCCGAGGCCGGCGAGCAGCGCCGGCTCGACCGCGAGCAGTTGCAGGCCCGGCTGCGCGGGGAGTGACTGAGCCGCCCGGCCGGAGCCGCCCGCCCACGCTGCCCCTTTTTTCGTCATGCGTCACGCCGGTCACTTGCGCACCGTGAGCGCGGGGATGGGATGTTTCTCAAAACGATTGCGTTTGCGCTATCACCGAGCGGTTCACTCAGCGTTGATAGCGCCCGCGATATCCAATTCGAGAAGATGTGCATCCTCCGGAGCTGGGGCTCCTGGGGCCCGTGGGATCTGGCCAAGTCACGCCAGCCCCAGCGCCACCGCCTCCGCGATCGCCCACACCAGCATCGCCAGCCCGGTGTCGCGCAGCACCGGAATCAACGCCACGCCGCCCTGACCCGAGCGCACCGGTGCCATCGCCCGCAGTGCCAGCGGGGTGGCGATGAACCCGGCCGCGCACCACGGGGTGGCCCGCATCAGCGCCAGCGTCAGAACCGCGGCCAGCGCCAGCAGCAGCTGAAACAGCACCCGGGTACGGGCGTCGCCGAGCCGCACCGCCAGGGTGATCTTGCCGGCCGGCTTGTCGGTGGCGATGTCGCGCAGATTGTTGGCCACCAGCACCGCCGAGGACAGCGACCCGACACCGACGGCCAGCGCCGCCCCGACCCAGTCCACCCGCAGCGCCTGGGTGTACTGGGTGCCCAGCACCGCGACCAGGCCGAAGAACACGAACACCGCCACCTCGCCGAGGCCGGCGTAGCCGTACGGGCGCGACCCGCCGGTGTACAGCCACGCCCCGGCGATACAGGCCGCGCCCACCGCCAGCAGCCAGGGGGAGCTGACCAGGGCCAGCGCCAAACCGGCCAGCGCCCCCACCGACAGCGCGGTGATCGCCGCGGCCAGCACCGCGCGCGGGGCGGCCAGCCGTGAGCCCACCAGCCGCAACGGGCCGGTCCGGTCGTCGTCGGTGCCGCGGATGCCATCGGAGTAGTCGTTGGCGAAGTTCACCCCGATGATCAATGCGACCGCGACGGTCAGCGCCAGCAGCGCCTTCCACCACACCGCAGCACCCAGCCAGGCCGCCGCGCCGGTTCCGGCGATCACCGGGGCGATCGCGTTGGGCAGGGTCCGGGGACGCGCACCTTCGATCCACTGTGCAAAGCTGGCCTTTTGCGACATGGGCACGATCTTTGCACGCGGGAGGAGCACGAGTTGCTGGGCGTGATCGGCGGTAGCGGCTTCTATTCGTTCTTCGGGGACGACGCGCGCCGCGTGCCCTGCGACACCCCCTACGGCACGCCCAGTGCGGAGATCACCGTCGGCACCGTCGGCGGCCACGAGGTCGCGTTCCTGCCGCGCCACGGCGAACGACACGAGTACTCCGCGCACACCGTGCCCTACCGGGCGAACCTGTGGGCCCTGCGGGCGCTGGGGGTACGGCGCATCCTGGCCCCGTGCGCGGTCGGCAGTTTGACACCCGAGCTGCCACCCGGCTCGGTGGTGGTGCCCGATCAACTGGTGGACCGTACCTGGGGCCGTGCCGACACCTACTTCGACGACGGCGGCGTGCACGTCGAATTCGCCGACCCGTACTGCCCGACGCTGCGGAGGGCGATGGTCGGCCTGCCCGACGTCGTCGACGGCGCCACCATGGTGGTGATCCAGGGGCCGCGGTTCTCCACCCGCGCCGAAAGCCAGTGGTTTGCCGCCGCGGGTTTCCGCCTGATCAACATGACCGGTTATCCCGAGGCGGTGCTGGCTCGCGAGCTGGAAATGTGTTACGCCGCACTAGCGTTGGTGACCGACCTGGACGCCGGTGTCGATGTCGGCAGTGGCGTGAAGACCGTCGACGTGTTCGCTGAATTCCAGAAGAACATCGAACCGTTCAAAAAGCTGGTGCACCAAGGTATCGAGCGGCTCGACGACGAGCGCAGCTGCACGCACTGTCTGGCGCACGAGGGCGTCGAATTGCCGTTCGAGCTGCCTTAGCGCGCTCAGAGGTGCGCGGCCGCGAACTCGGCGCCCTGCTCCGTCATCCCGTTGGCGCCGTACGTCGCGTGCGCGAACGGTGGCCCGCCGGCCGTTGCGCCGTTGCAGATGGTGTCGCCGTCGGCGCACAGCTGCAAGGTCTTGGGCTGATACAGCGGGCCGATCCGGATCGGCGGTGCACCGTTGGGTGCCAAGAACTCCGCCGATGGCGTGCCGAACAAGACCACCGCGGCGACGTGGTTGGCCACCGACGCCGGCATCGGCTGCGGGATGTAGGAGCGGTAGTCGGCGGGCACTTCCTTGGGGATCTCGGCCGAGGTGGTGTAGCCGGCCAGCGCCGCGCCCTGCGAGAAACCACCGAGCACGATCCGGGTCTTGGGGCAGCTCGCGGCGGTGCCCTCGATGTGGGTGGCGGCATCCCGGATCCCGTCGACGACGGTGCGGGCGAAGTCGACGCCGCCGCCGAAGTCGCTGCTGGCGGCGTAGTTGACCGGATACACCTCCAGCGATCGTTCACCGACCCGGCCGCGTAGCGCGTCGACGAAGGCTTGGCCGAAGCCCCCGACGCCGGGTGGTTCGCCGGTGCCGCGGGCGAACACCACTTCCACGTCCGGACACGGCTCCGCTGAGACCGGCGCGACACCCGGGGCCACCAGTGCGGCGCCGCTGATCACCAGCACGGCGCCCAGATACCGGGCGAGGGGACGGGCCTTCATCGCGATCAATGCAGTGACGTACATCGTGGACCCTCATTCGTATCGTCCGCCCGACCGGGGCTGATCCCCCGGTGCCCTGCACATGCAGGAGCTAAAGCGCAGTGACGGCTACCCGGGCTCGGTGTTCGATAAACGCCCTGGTGCTGACGTGCCGGCGCCGACCGGATCGTCGGCTCCCCGGTAGATCTTCGGACCGCCGGCGGCTGAGGGCGCCGTCGAGTTCTCCGACCGGAAGATGTGCGGTGCGCCGCGACCACCGGGTTTGGGGCGGTCGTCGGCGGGCAGGGCCAGGCGGCCGGCGATAATCGCGACGCCCAGGGCGCACAGCGCCAGCACGCACAGCACCACGTCGAAGGTGCTGGTGATCTGCTGGGCGAGCCCGTTCCCGTAGACGGGGTTCGCCAAGGCCTCGGCCCGTTGCCAGTCCGCCAGCCGCGGCGCCAGCCCGATGCCCACCACGAGGCGGGCGATCGTGAACCCGAACAGGACCGCGGCCACCGACCACAGCGCGGCCGCCGGAAGCGACCGATTGCCCAGGTTGATCCGCAGCCAGATCGCCACCACCGCGGTCACCACGTCGAAAGATGCCATCGCCGCGCTGTCGTAGGGCGAACGCGGCAGATCCAGAGCGGCCGCGACCGCGAGGTCGTTGACGCGCATCAACGCCGACCCCAGGCACCAGACGATGATGAGCAGCAACGTATTCCGGGTCGCGCCCAGCCAGGTTGTCGCCGATACGTCGCGCACCGCGGCCACCGCGAAGATCGCCGCCGCGGCCACCCACACCAGATAGCCCTCGAACCCGACGCCGGCGGTGGAGGTGTTCTGCGCGATACCGTGAAAGCCGTCGATGATCCGGCCCACGGGCAGCGCCCACACCAGGACGCCGGCAAGCAGGGTGGCGCCGCCGAGCATCACCACACCGAGCTGGGATGCCTTGTCGCGCCGCAGAATCCAGCGCGATGCGGTAAGCACTGCGATCCACGCCACCAGCCCGTACACCAGAGCGGTCACGATGATTCCGACGTGCTGCGTACCGAAGTCGCCCGCCGAGTGCGAGCCGGGCAGGGCGTAGCGCACCCGCCAGTACAGGTTGAACAGCACACTCAAGGCGGCGCCGGCGATCGCGGCGGAGCCCAGAACACGGGCCCCGCGTCTCCAGAATCGGACCGGCCCGGCCAGCACCGGTTGCCCGGCGAGCAATGCGCCGGTGACCCCCAGCCACGCGCCGGGACCCACACCGCCGGGCGGCTTCGCGCTGCCGCCGTATCGGATGGTCTGCACCACGTCGGCGATCACGACACCCAGTACCAGCAACAGGTACGGCGCACTGAGCAACCGGCGCAGCTGTCCGGCCAAAGCCGGGTTGGGGTGCGCGCCGAGCAGCGCCCAGGGGCCGACATAGGTCACGGCGACCGACCCCAGCGCGAGCACCGTTGCGGCGGCCAGCACCGCCAGCAACCTGGTGTCGCTGCCGGGGATTCCGGCCCCGAAGTACAGGCTCCAGGGCAACGCCGGCGCGACGCAGAGCAGCACCACGGCGGTCACGTCACGGCCGATGTTCCAGCGCCTGGTCGACTCGGCGATCACCTGCTCACCATAACCGCGCGCCGGCCGGGCACCGCTGATCAGCGAAGATCGGCGCCGCTGCGCTGTCGGTTCGCGCGGCTAAACTGGCTGATCGAAGTGTCGGGCGGAAGGAGTCGCGCAGATGGATGTCGCGCTGGGCGTCTCGGTCACCGGCGCGCTGGCCCGCCTGGCGCTGGTGGAATCGGATGCCTACGGCGACGCCGTGCTTGACGAGTCGATGCTCGATCTGACCCAGGATCCGGTCGGAACGCTGGCCGAGACGGTGACCGGAACGCACCGGATGTTGGCCGACGAAGGCCATCGGCTGGCCGCCACGCGGCTGTGCTGGCCGGACCCGGAATTGCTGGCCGATCTTCGCCGGGCCCTCGACCAAGCCGGAGTCGAGAACGTCTCCGAGCAGACCCATGCGCGTTCGGCAGTGGCGTTGGCGCGCAACGTTTCGGGCGAGGACGGCGAGACGTCCATGCTGCCGGCCCCCGGCGGGGAGGCGACGATGGCCGCACCGGCGGCGGTCGCTGAGCCGACCATGGCGGCGGCCGCGCTGCCCGACCTCGACGCCGCGGATGCAGCGGCCACCGCCGCGGTAGCGCCGGTGGACAGCGCAGAGCCCGAACAGCAGCTGGCGTACTCCCTCACCGACGACGACTCCGAGTTGCTGCCGGTGGAGTACGCCGAAGGCGACTACGACTACGACGACGACGCCGAGACAACCTCAGTCGACGAGTTCGACGTCGCGCCGCCACCGGTGGGTCGCGCACTTCTGGTGGGCAGCACGGTCGGTGGGATCCTCGTGGCCGGGTGCGCCGCCCTGGCGGTGGCGGTCACGATCGGTATCCGCCCGACCGCCGCGGCCACCCAGGTGCAGCCACCGGTGCTGGCGGAACCGCTGCAGCCCCAACCGGTGCCGGGCAACTTCATGCCCGCGCTGCCGGCTCCGAAACCGGTGTCGGTGCCTGCTCCTCAAGTTCCGATTCCGAACCCCGTTGTGGCGCCGGTGGTTCCGACGCCCCCGGCTGCGGTTTCGCCACCGCCGGTCGTTGCCCCGGTGCTGCCGCCTGTCGCACCCTCGGCGCCGGCGGTGATCCCGTTCCCGATTCCGATCCCGATCATCACCGGACCCATCGGCGGCGGCGGTGGGGGGCTGGGTGGCTCCGGCGGCAGCGGTGGCGGTGGCGGTGGCCTGGGCGGCTGGGGCGGCAGCGATGGCGGGGGAGACGCCGGGTCCAGTGGCGGTCATACCGGCAGTAGCCATCCCGGCGGAGATAACAGCTCCGGTGGCGACGCCGGCTCCGGTGGCAGTGGTTCTGGTGGTAGCAGCTCGGGTGGTAGCGGATCCAGCGGTAGCGGCTCGGGTGGCACAGGTACGGATGAAAGCCATTCCGGTGGCAGCGATTCGGGCGGCAGTGGTGCGGGCGGCAGTGGTTCAGGCGGCAGCGATTCGGGTAGCAGCGGTTCCGGGAGCAGTGGTTCGGGCGGAAGCCATTCCGGCAGTACCGGCTCCGGTGATGATGAGGGGAGCACCGGCAGCTCCGGTAATAGCCCGGGCGGGTCGGGCAGTAACCCAGGCGGGTCGGACGACAGCGACACGGGTGGACATTCCGGCGGGTCCGGTGGTACATCCAGCGGGTCGGGTAGCTCGGGGTCGGGTAGTGAGTCCGGCGGGTCCGGGAGCAGCGGATCCAGCACTGGTAGCTCCGGTAGTGATTCAAGTAGCTCCGGCGGTGGCGGTTCCGGCAGTAGCGGGGCGGGCAGTGACTCGGGCGGGTCGAGCAGCAGCGGTTCCGGCAGTAGCTCCGGGGGTTCGGATAGCAGCGGTTCCAGCGGTGGCTCGAGCGGTGGCTCCAGCGGCGGTTCCAGCGGTGGCTCGAGCAGTGGCTCCAGTGGCGGTTCGAGTGGTGGTTCCAGTGGTGGTTCCAGTGGCGGCGACTGACGTCACGCGGGAGTCACATCAGCGAGAAAACTGACGCTCCAACGCTTTCCGGTCCAGCTTTCCGATCCCCAACCGCGGCAACTCGACCACGACGTGCAACTCGCGCGGGGCGGCCGTGGCGTCCAGTGATGCCGCGACGTAAGCACGCAACTCCTCCAGGGTCGGCGGCGTGACACCGGCCACCACCACCGCGGCCACCACCCGCTGGCCCAGCCGATCGTCGGCGATCCCGAACACCGCGCAGTCCGCCACCGCCGGATGGGTCGACAACACCGCTTCCACCGGTCCGGGTAGCACGGTCAACCCCCCGGTGCTGATCGCGTCATCGGCCCGCCCCAGCACGCGCAGACGTCCCGATTCATCAAGGGCCCCAACGTCATTAGTGTGGAACCAGCCCGGTTCGGCGAACGGGTCGGGGTCGACGCGATTGCGGTAACCGCGGGCCAGCGTCGAGCCGCCGATCGCGATCCGCCCGTCTGAGCCGATCCGCACCCGAACCCCCGGCAGTGGCACACCGTCGTAGATGCACCCGCCGGCGGTCTCGCTCATGCCATAGGTGCGCACCACGCGCACGCCCGCACCAGCGGCGGCGTCCAGCACCGGTTGCGGCGCCGGCCCCCCGCCCAGCAGGACCGCATCCAGTTCGGCCAACGCCGCCGTTGCAGCGGGAGCCTGAAGCGCCTTGGCAAGTTGAGTGGCCACCAGCGAGGTATAGCGCCGCCCGGACCCGAGTGCCGCGACGGCCGCCGGGAGTTGCTCGATATCGAAACCCGTTGCCACGTCCAGCTGTACCGGGGTGGTGCCGGCCAGCAGGCTGCGCACCATGACCTGGATTCCGGCGATGTGGTGCGGCGGCAACGCCAGCAGCCAGCGGCCCGGACCGCCCAGCCGGTCCTGGGTGGCGGCCGCACTGGCCAGCAGCGCCGCACCGGTCAGCAGTGCCCCCTTGGGCGTTCCGGTGGTTCCCGACGTCGTCACCACCAGCGCGACATCGTCATCGACCGGTTCCCCCACCCGCAGTGCCGCCAGGACCGAGGGATCGCTCTCGGGGGCAACCGGCGTCAGCGCGGCGTCGCGGCCGTCCAGGACGGCCTGCAGCGCGGGCAGCAGCGTCGACACCGCACCGTCGGAGGGGACGACCAGTGCACGCAACCCGGCTATGGCGTTGCTCCGCCGGTGGGGGCGTCGTCGAGCAGCCATCCCTTGGCGGCCAACCGTTCTCGCACCCGGTCGATGTCCTCGGGGGAGGGCAGTTCGTTGGTGAGGCGGGCGATCAGCACGCCGATGTCGACGTGGTCGAATTCGCCGCGGCCGATCAGTTCTCCGGCGACGGCCTTGACCTCGTCGTTGGTCAGCCGCCGCGACAACAGCGCCAACAGCGGGATGTAGTCGGTCTGCGGGACACCGTCGGGATATCCGGCGCGCAGCCAGGCAACGATCGAGGTGAGAAATTTGTTCATACCCGACTTCCCCGCGCTGACACCCGGCATGTCCGGACCGATATTACGTCGAATCGAGTCCGAAGACGTTCGTCCCAGCCGCACGACCTGGGCTATGCCGGTTTGGCCCCGAGCAGGTACCAGCCGAAGTGATGCCCCAGGAAGTCGCGGGCGATGAACAGCACACCGATGACCACCACGGCCAGCACCAGCAGGAAGATCGCCCAGCTGAGTGCGATCAGCGCCGGCCGCTTTGCGCTCGCGGTGCCCTCAGCGGTGTGACTGCTGCCGACGGCGTTGACCCGCACCCCGACCGCGAACAGCGCCGGTAGTGCCCCGCCGACCAGCAGGCCGAACACCAAGATTTTCAGGGTCGCGCTGTAGTTGAACCACTCGCTCATGACCGGACGACTTCGCGCGCCGTGGGTTCGTCGTCGGTGACGACGGTCAACTGCGGCACCTGGGGGGCGGCGTCGAACGCCGTCCGGAGGGCCTGCTCGACCAGCGGGCTCTGCGCCGGTACCGGCACGTGGCTGTCCAGGTCGGCGAGGCCGCCGGTCAGGCTGCCGTCCCACTCGGCGTTGACGTTGTTGTGGTCGATGCGCGACCGGCGCGACCGCAGCCAGATCGCCAAGATGGCGGTGATCAGCAGCGCTACGCCGATGATGATTCCGGGGAAGCCCCCGATCCCGTGGACCAGCCCGTACGCGCCGGAGCCGACCGCGCCGGCCATCGGCAGCGTGACCAGCCAGGCTGACGCCATCCGGCCGGCGACGCTCCAGCGCACCTGGGCACCCGGCTTGCCGACACCGCTGCCCAGCACCGACCCGGTGGCCACCTGGGTGGTGGACAGCGAGTAGCCGAAGTGGCTGGACAGCAAGATGACCGCGGCGGCGGCCGACTCGGCGGCCATGCCTTGAGGCGGTTTGATCTCGACCAGGCCCTTGCCCAGGGTGCGGATGATGCGCCAGCCGCCGGTGTAGGTGCCGGCCGCCATCGCGAGCGCGCAACTGACGATCACCCACAGCGGTGGCAGCGTCGCCGACGTACTCACCGCGCCGTAGGACATCAACGCCAGGAAGATCACGCCCATGGTCTTCTGCGCGTCGTTGGTGCCGTGCGCCAGAGACACCAGCGCGGCCGAGCCGATCTGGCCGCGCTGGAACACCTTTTCGGAATGCTTCTCGTCGACGTTGCGGGTGATGCGGTAGACCAGCCAGGTGCCGACGGAGGCGATCAAGGTGGCGATCACGGTGGCCACCACCGCCGGAACCAGCACCTTGGAGACAACGCCGCTCCAGATCACGCCGTGCCCGCCGACGGCGGCGATCATCGCCCCCACGATCCCGCCGATCAGCGCGTGCGAGGAACTGGACGGAATGCCGAGCAGCCAGGTCAACAGGTTCCAGACGATGCCGCCGACCAGTCCGGCGAAGACCAGTTCCAAGCTCACCAGGTGGGCGTCCACCAGACCCTTGGCGATCGTCGCCGCGACGGCGGTCGACAGAAAGGCGCCGAGCAGGTTCAGGCACGCCGACATGGTGACCGCCGCCTTGGGCTTGAGTGCACCGCTGGCGATCGACGTCGCCATCGCATTGCCGGTGTCATGGAAGCCGTTGGTGAAGTCGAAGGCGAGCGCCGTGACCACCACGATGATCAAAAGGAACAGATCAAGGCTCACGAGAGCATCACAGCGCCAATTCTGGCGACCGACGGTGCTGTTGTCTAACGATCACCCGCCCGAAATGCCGGTGTACTTCGAGACGTTCCGAAGTGTTCGCCTGCTGTTAACCTTCCGCGCGTTTGTCCTGGCGGGTGTCTCGGCGCAGCGGGTGATCGGCGGGAACCTCCACGAAGATCAGGGTGGTGCCGTCGGGATCAGTGACATGCATCTCGTGCAGTCCCCACGGTTCGCGGCGGGCGGTTCGGGCGATCGGGACGCCGCGGCTCTCCAGTTCGGACTGGGTGGCGGCGACGTCGCGGACCTGCAGCCACAGTGCTCCCGGAAACGGCGCTTCTGGGCGCTCGGGGTTGCCGTGGCCGGCCAGTTCGATCAGCGACTGCCCGGCGTAGAACACCATCCCGGCGCCGTAGTCGCGGGCGATCGCCAGCCCGATCTCGTCGCGGTAGAAGCGCAGCGAGCGCTGGTAGTCGGTGGGCCGGAGCAACACCCGGCTGGCCAGAATCTCCATCAGCCCTCGACTGGCTCGATCCGGTTCCGCTTGACGATGGCGGTGGCCCAACCGGCGTTGAGGTTGTCCAGTGCGCGAAACGCCAGCGCGAGCCGCGGCGCGATGCGGATCGGGCGATATCTGGCCGCGTCGATCATCCAGGCGCCGGCCTCCTCAGCGGTGAGTCCGGGCTTGCCCTGGAATGCCGCGGTGGGCGCGATCATCGGGGTCTTCACCAGCGGGTAGTACAGCGTGGTGGACTGCACGCCGTAGCGGGCCCACTCGCTGTCGATAACCCTGCTCACCGCGCTCAGCGCCGACTTGGAGGCGTTGTACACCCCGAACAGTGGGGAGGAGTCGGTGAAGACGCCCCAGGTGGCGACGTTGATGATGTGGCCGTCGCCGCGCTCGCGCATCCCCGGGGCGAACCCGCGGATCAGCCGCAGCGGCGAGTAGTAGTTGAGCTGCATGGTCCGTTCGACGTCGTGCCAGCGGTCCAGGGATTCGGCCAGCGGACGGCGGATGGAGCGTCCGGCGTTGTTGACCAGGATGTCCACTCCGCCGAACCGTTCGTCGACGTCCTTGACCAGGCCGTCGACGGCGTCCAGGTCCGACAGGTCGCATGCGATGGCGTGGGCCGTGCCGCCGGCGTCGGTGATCCGCTGGACGAGCGCCTCCAGGTTCTCTTGGCGCCGGGCCACCGCGATCACAGTGGCCCCCGCTTTACCGAACTGTTCGGCGCCGGCCTCGCCGATGCCCGACGACGCGCCGGTCACCAGCACCCGCTTGCCGGCGAGGTCGATCAGCTTGGCGCCGGGCCGGTGCATCAGTTGTGCGGCGACCGGGGGACGCATGGTCGCGAGCGTGAGCTGATCGGTCAGGCGGCGTAACGGGCTCTTGCTCATGGATAGCCACTCTATGCGGGCGAAGCGTCCGCTCAGAAGTAGCGCGGGAAGGCGCTCCAGTCCGGGTCGCGCTTCTCCAGGAACGCATCGCGGCCCTCGACGGCCTCATCGGTCATGTAGGCCAGTCGGGTCGCCTCGCCGGCGAACAGCTGCTGGCCCACCAGCCCGTCGTCGAGCAGGTTGAAGGCGAACTTCAACATGCGTTGGGCCTGAGGCGATTTGCCGTTGATCTCCTTGGCCCACTGCACGCCGGTGGCCTCCAGCTCGGCGTGGTCGACGACCTCGTTGACCGCACCCATGTGGTGCATCTGCTCGGCGGTATAGGGCCGCCCCAGGAAGAAGACCTCGCGGGCGAACTTCTGCCCCACCTGCCGCGCCAGATACGCCGAGCCGTAGCCGCCGTCGAAGCTGCCGACGTCGGCGTCGGTCTGCTTGAAGCGCGCGTGCTCACGACTGGCCAAGGTCAGGTCGCACACCACGTGCAGGCTGTGCCCGCCGCCGGCCGCCCAGCCGTTGACCAGGCAGATCACCGGCTTGGGCATGAACCGGATCAGCCGCTGAACCTCCAGGATGTGCAACCGGCCGGCCCGGGCGGCATCCACGGTGTCCGCCGTCTCGCCGCTCGCATACTGGTAGCCGCTGCGGCCGCGGATGCGCTGGTCCCCGCCGGAGCAGAACGCCCAGCCGCCGTCTTTGGGGGAGGGCCCGTTGCCGGTCAGCAGCACCACGCCGACGTCCGAGGACATCCGGGCGTGATCGAGCGCCTGATAGAGCTCGTCGACGGTGTGCGGACGAAATGCGTTGCGCACCTCGGGGCGGTTGAACGCGACCCGCACCGTGGCGTCGGTGACGTGGCGGTGGTAGGTGATGTCGGTCAGGTCGGCGAAGCCGTCCACCGGTCGCCAGATGCTCTCATCGAACGGGTTGCTGCTCACGTCTGCGACCGTACCGGGGCTCCGCGGTCAGGTCGCGGTGGCTTCCCGGAACGCTTCGCGCACGCTCGCGGCGTAGTCCGGTCCCTGCCCCGGTGCGGTGATCGCATCCAGGCGGGCGATGGCGTCGTCGCTCAACACGATGTCGGCCACCTGCATGTTCTCCTCCAGGTGCGCGATCGATCCGGTACCGGGAATCAGCAAGGTGTTCGCCGAGGTGGTCAGCAGCCAGGCCAGACCGATCTGGGCCGGTGTGGCGCCGAGTTCGCCGGCGATCTCACGGACGACGGCGTTGTCGGTGACTTTCGGGAGGCCGGGGAACGCCGAGCCCAGCGGGAAGTAGGGCACCCAGGCGATGCCTTCGTCGGCGCAGAAGTCGAGCGCCTCTTCCTGCGAGCGGTCCAGCAGGCTGTAGGCGTTCTGCACGCAGACGATCCCGGCCGGCAGGGCCCGCTGCACCACGTCCAGGCCCACGCTGCTGATGCCGATCGCGGCGATCTTGCCCTCGTCGCGCAGCGCGATCATCTCGGCCAGCTGATCGTCCAGGCCGACGTTCTGGTCGCCCTCCGGGATGGGGGCGGGGCCGAGATCGTAGCGCCGCAGGTTGACCACCGGCACGGTGTCCAAACCCAGTTGGCGCAGGTCGTTTTCGACGGCGGCGCGCAACTCGGCCGGTTTCTGAGCGGCGGTCAGCGGGACCGGGCCGACGCCGGTATAGGCAGCGCCGACCTTGCTGACGATGACGAGCTCGTCGCGGTAGGGCGCAAGCGCCTTGCGGATGCGGTGGTTGACCTCGCCGCCGGCGTAGAACGACGCGGTGTCGATGTGATTGACGCCGAGTTCCAGCGCCCGGCGCAGGACCGCCACAGCGTCGTCGGCGGTGATCCTCTCATCGAGCTGCATGGCGCCGTAGCCGACGCGGGCCACCTGGCGCGTGCCGATTCGGCCGGGGCCACCGGGCGGGAGTTGCTCTGTCATGGTGCTCCTGTTGGCGGGAAGTGAGACACTGGCTATATGCGGAGGGCCCTCCGCTTCGTCAGCGTAGCAGAAACGGAGGTTCCTCCGCTTTGGTTGGGAAATGTCGCGCCGATGCGCGCCGCAACCGGGAGCGGCTGCTGGCCGCCGCCGCCGCGGCATTCGGCGGCTCCGGCGGGAGCCCGGTGCCGCTGGAGTCGATCGCCCGCGAGGCCGGGGTGGGGATCGGCACCCTCTACCGCCACTTTCCCAACCGCGAGGCGCTCGTCGAGGCCGTCTACCGCGCCGAGTTGGGTGACGTCGCGGCCGTCGCCGGACAATTGCTCACCCGCCACCCGCCCAAGGTTGCGCTGCGACGCTGGATGGATCGCTACGCCGTCTTCGTCGCGGCCAAGCGCGGCATGGCCGAATCTTTGCGCGCCATCGTCGAATCCGGTGCCATGACGCCCAACGACACCCGCGAGAGCATCGTCGGCGCGGTCGACCTGCTGCTGCGCGCCGGCGCCGACGACGGCAGCCTGCGCGCCGACGTGCGGGCCGACGATGTGGTCTCCAGCCTGGTCGGCATCTTTTTGACCAGCGCTTCACCCGAGCAGACCGGCCGCCTACTCGACCTCTTGGTTGCGGGAGTGGCCGCCACCGACTGACCACGGTGGTTCAGCGAGGCTCGACGGAGGAGAGGCGAAGCTGGGACCGCCGCTTGGCCAGGGTGACTACGGTAAAGACGATGACGATCGACGTGTGGATGCAGCACCCGACCCGCCGCTTCCTGGCTGACGACATGTTGGCGTCGCTGCGACGCTGGACCGGTGGGGCAATGCCCGACGAGGAGATTCCCATCGAGGCCACCGTGTCCGCGATGGACAGCGCGGGTGTGGATTTCGGTCTGCTGAGCGCATGGCGCGGACCCAACGGCATGGATCTGGTCTCCAATGACGAAGTCGCCGAATGGGTCCGGGCGCACCCGAGCCGCTTCGCCGGACTGGCGACCGTCGACCTGGATCGCCCGATGGAGGCCGTGCGCGAGCTGCGCCGCCGGATTAATGACGGGTTCGTCGGCCTGCGGGTGGTGCCCTGGCTGTGGAATGCGCCGCCCACCGACCGGCGCTACTATCCGCTGTTCGCCGAATGTGTCGAACTCGGCGTCCCGTTCTGCACCCAGGTCGGCCACACCGGCCCGCTGCGACCGTCGGAGACCGGGCGCCCGATTCCCTACATCGACCAAGTGGCACTGGACTTTCCCGAACTGGTCATCGTGGGCGGGCATGTCGGCTATCCCTGGACCGAGGAGATGGTCGCTGTGGCCCGCAAGCACGAGAACGTCTACATCGATACCTCGGCCTACACCACCAAGCGGCTGCCCGATGAGCTGATCAGGTTCATGAAAACCCGGACCGGGCAACGAAAAGTGTTGTTCGGCACCAACTATCCGATGATCATGCACGGTCACGCGCTGGATGGTCTGGATGATCTCGGGCTCGCTGACGAGGCGCGGGCGGATTATCTGCACGGCAATGCCGCGCGGGTTTTCAAGCTGGGTGGCGTGCCGTCGGCGCCGATGAGGTAGTTGTCCGTCGAGTGCGGTTCGGACCAACGGGCAAGCAACTGCGGCCGACGTGGTCGGTCCCCGACTCGGGGCTGTGTCTTCCGATCAGCGACTGCCCGGCGGCCAAGAGCAAGGCGGTCCCGCTACAGTTAGGCGAGGGTAGCCTAATCCGGGGGGTTTAGGCGGTAGTGCCAGGGGGATGTCGGTGGGCGCTGTACTGGGGATATCGCTGTCTGCGACGCGCGCGGGCGTGGTCGTTCTCGAAGGGGTCGGGGCTGATGCGCGGACGGTGATCCGCGACGCGGTCGCCGTGTCTGCGGGAGGACTGGATGTTGTTGTGGCCGCTGTCGCGCAGGCCGTGCGCACCGCAGCGAGCCGCGGCTACGCGATGCAGGCGGCTGGGCTGACCAGCACGACGGACGCCGAGCAGTATGCGTTGGACTTGGCAGGGCTGTTAGCAGATTCGGACATTGCAGAGATCGTGATGTTCGAGCCGGCCGACGCTGTGGCGGCGCTGGCCGAGGTGGTCGCCTCGAGCAGACGATCTCAGCGCGCGACCGTCAGCCTGATCGCCGAGGACCAAACCATCGCGGTGCTGGCCGATGACCGAGACGGCGCGCACCATACCGCTGTCTCCGAGCACCACGACGACGACGCGGCGTTGGTATCGCTGGACCAACTCGTCGCCGACTGGGTACCGGGTGCTGTGTTCGTGATGGTCCCGCATGGCCTCGTGGCCGAAGGCTTCCCGGAGCGGCTTGAGCGCGCTCTCGCGCCGCGAATGATTGCGCTGATCGATGCCGAGCTGGGGTTGGCCCGCGGGGCGGCGCTCGCGGCCGGAAACGCAGCCCTCGGCGGTGACATAGTCGTCGACGAGCCGACCGTTCCTATGCGACAACGGCTCCACCGCGCCGATGCGCTGTTGGTAGCCGCCGTGGCGGTGACGTTGTTGCTGGCAGCGATGACGATCGTGCTGGTGCGCGGGGCTCTGTTCGGGGCCGAACCGCCGGCGCAGGCGAGTGTCGGTGCTGCCGGCAACGAGACCCAGCAGAGCCGCCAGGCTCCGCTGCCGCCCTCTTCCGCTGGGGCGCCGCCGATTTCGGCAGAGGAGGACTCCGTTGTGGTGCCACCGGTTTCGGCTCCGGCGCAGGCCGAACCTCGAATCGCCGAAGCCGGTGAGGCGCAGCTCCGAAAGATGACCGAGCCGATCGCCGAATCGGGCCCCGTGCCGGTTGCGCCGCCTGATGCGGCTCCGTCGCCGCCGGCACCCGTCGAGGAACCGGCACCGTCGCCGATCCAGGATGCGATCACATTTGTGGAACAGACCTTCGGCATCGATGTCGACAATGACGGCCTGATCAGTGGCCGCCCAGCAACACCGGCGCCGGATCCCGAGCGCGCTCCATAGCGGCCATGACATAACCAGTTTGCCGGCCCGGCCCACTTCCACCTGGCGCACGCACGACCGGACCGGCACCATAGACCGATGCCGCCCCTTGACGACATCCTCGACCGCCTGCACGTGGTGGCGTTGCCGATGCGCATCGAATTCCGCGGCATCACCGTCCGCGAACTGGCCCTGATCGACGGCCCGGCCGGCTGGGGCGAGTTCGGCGCCTTCCCCGAATACGAGCCACCGGAGGCAGCGCATTGGCTGGCCTCGGCGCTGGAGAGCGCCTACCAACGACCGCCCCAACCCCTCCGCGACCGGATTCCGATTAACGCGACCGTTCCCGCCGTCGACGCCGACCGGGTGCCCGAGGTTCTCGCGCGATTCCCCGGCGCGAAAACCGCCAAAGTCAAAGTCGCCGAGGCCGGCCAGACCCTGGCCGACGATGTCGCCCGCGTCGACGCCGTCCGCGCGCTGGTACCCACCGTGCGGGTCGACGCCAACGGCGGCTGGACCGTGGAGCAAGCACTGCAGGCCGCAAAGGCGCTGGGGCCACTGGAATATCTGGAACAGCCTTGCGCCACCATCGCCGAACTCGCCGAGCTGCGCAGCCGCATCGACACTCCGGTGGCCGCCGACGAGAGCATCAGGAAAGCCGAGGACCCGCTGGCGGTCACCAAAGCGGGCGCCGCCGATATCGCGGTACTGAAAGTCGCGCCGCTGGGAGGTATTTCAAAGCTAATAGAGATCGCCGGCCAGATCGGTATCCCGGTGGTGATCTCCAGCGCGATCGACTCCGCGGTCGGCATCAGCGTCGGCCTGCACGCCGCGGCCGTACTGCCGGACCTGCCGCACGCCTGCGGGCTGGGCACCGGATCGCTTTTCATCGAAGACGTCGCTGAAACGTCACCACAAGCAGACGGTTACCTGCCGGTGCAGACCATCACCCCGGACCCGGCGCGGCTGCACGCCCTAGCCGCCGAACCTGCCCGGCGCGACTGGTGGATCGAGCGAATCAAGGCCTGCTACCGGCTTTTAGGGTAGGCGCCTACCCTAGGCGGGCCGAAGTTGTCGGCGCACACTGCGCCCATGTCTGGATTCCGCGTGGGCATTCAGGACGGGATCGTCGCCGCTCGCCCGACGGCCGACGCTTTCACCAGGGCCAACTATCTCGGCGCGGTGGCGAGTCGGGTCGACTCATTCTGGGTGCCCGACCACCTCAATGCGCTGTTCCCGCGAGCGCTGTGGCAGCCCAAGTACGCCGGCGCCGCCAAGCTCATGCCGTCGGTGGATGCCTTCCTGGAACCGTGGACCATGCTCGGGCATATCGCCGCCCGCAATCGGATCGGCCGCCTGCGGCTCGGCACCTCGGTGACCGACACCGGTCGGCGCAATCCGGCGGTCACCGCGCAGGCCGCCGCGACACTGCATCTGCTCACCCGCGGCCGGGCCATCCTGGGCATCGGCACCGGTGAGCGGGAAGGCAACGAGCCCTACGGGGTGGAGTGGTCCAAGCCGGTCGCCCGGTTCGAGGAGGCGATGGCGACGATCCGCGCGCTGTGGAATTCCCATGGCCAACTGGTCAACCGGGATTCACCGTACTTCCCGTTGCGCAACGCGCTCTTCGACCTGCCGTCCTACCGCGGCACCTGGCCGCCGATCTGGATCGCCGCCCACGGGCCCCGCATGCTGCGCGCCGTCGGTCGCTACGCCGACGGGTTCTATCCCGCCGCGCCGCATCAACCGCAGGAGTACGCGCGACGCCTCGACGTTGTTCGCGCGGCGGCCTCCGACGCGGGACGCGACCCCAGGTCGATCGTTCCGGCCCTGTGGATGGGCGTCGTCACCGGCCGCAGCGCCGCGGAGGTCGACCAGGCTCTGGAATCCAAGATGATCAAAGCATGGGCACTGAACGCAACCGACGAGTTCTTCGCCCAGCACGGCGCGCAGCACCCGCTGGGGATCGGCTTCGGCGGCGGCCAGGACCTGTTGCCGCACGACTGGGACGAGAATACGGCGCTGTCCTACATCAAGGACATTCCGCGGGAAGTCTTGCGCGAAACGCTGCTCGCCGGCACGCCCGCTGAGATCGTCGATCGGGTGGCGGAGTGGCGGGACTGCGGAGTCCGCTACATCGTGCTCGCGAACTTCAGTGCGTTCCAACGCAGCCTGCGCAACGGCCTGGCCAGTCAGCGACCGTTCTTCAAGATCGTCCGGGAGCTCAAGAAGCTCTGACCCTCACACGCTGGGCAGTCGCGCGTCGATCCCGTTCGCGATCGTGACCGCCTCGTCGGTGACGTAGAGCTTGCACGCCAGCACATCGATGGCGACGTTGTTGGCCACCCGCAGTGCCCGCTGACACGACCAGCCCGCGGTGTTGTCCTGGTGCTGGGTCATCCACACCGTGGAGTCGATGTCGGCGACGGTGTCGAACGTCCACGGCGTATCGCGGTAGCTGTCCTGGGTGGTCGTGAAAGACCGCTCACCGCACGGCGCCCAGCGCCGGGCGGTTGCGTCGAAGAAGCTCTGGGCATCGCCGCGGTTGACGAACGTCGTCGCGGCCTGGATGACGAAGTGGTCCAGAGCGGCTTCGGACAAGGTCTGGACGACCGTGGCGGTCCAATTGGTGCCGGCGTAGACCGACTGCTCGACGGGCATCCAGGCGGCCATGCACTCGTGGTCGGGAAATTGCCGGCCAGAGTCGAACATTCGCGAGCGGGAATCCTCGACCCGCATTCCGGAGGTGCCCATGATGTCGCTGACGGTGGAGGCCTCCAACAGCAGATCCGCCAGCATCGACGCCGCCACCGGCCGGGGTCCATTGTGGTCGGCCGGCACCGCCAGGCCGCCGGTCACCCTCGAACATCCGGCCAGCACGGCACAGGCCAGCACCAGCGTGCAAGCCACCCCCGCGGTCCGTCTCCGCATCACCGTCCCCAGCTGCGCAGTTGCGATGCTGACACCATAGGGCGTCGGCGGGTCGCGTACCTTCAAACCCGTGACCAACCTTGCTTACGACGACCGTAATCAGGATGGTGATCCGGTTCTGTTCATTGCAGGGCGTGGCGGTGCGGGCCGCGGCTGGCATCTGCACCAGGTACGCGACTTCCAGCTCGCCCGCTACCGCCCGATCACCTTCGACAACCGCGGTATCGGCGCCACCGAGAACGCCTCGGGGTTCACCACCGAAACCATGGTGGCCGACACCGCGCACCTGATCGAAACGCTGGGGGTCGGCCCGGTGCGGATCGTCGCGGTGTCGATGGGTGCCTTCATCGCCCAGGAACTGATGTTGGCGCGGCCGGAGCTGGTGCGTTCGGCGGTGCTGATGGCCACCCGCGGGCGCCATGATCGCGCGCGGGATTTCTTCTACCAGGCCGAGGTGAAGCTGGCCGAGTCCGGACGCAACCTTCCTGCCGAATACGAAGCCAAAGTGCGGTTGCTGGAAAGCTTTTCGCCGAAAACCCTCAGCGACGACGCCGCGATCAAGGACTGGATCGCCATGTTCACCATGTGGCCGGTCAAGAACACCCCGGGGCTGCGCCGTCAGCTCGATGTGGCGCCGTTGACCAACCGGCTTCCCGCCTACGCCAACATCACCCAGCCGGTGCTGGTGATCGGGTTCGGCGACGACGTCGTCATCCCGGCGCACCTGAGCCGCGAGGTCGCCGACGCGATTCCGGGAGCGCGGTACCTGGAAATCCCCGATGCCGGCCACCTGGGGTTCATCGAGAAACCCGATCAGGTCAACAAGGCCGCGCTGGAGTTCCTCGCCGAGGTCGACGGCAAGCCGTTCCGCTGGACGCCGCCGCCGCCGGCACACGACTAACCTGATACCAATGACCAACCCCTCGACGGCACAGGCCCGCATCGTCGTCGACGAGCTGATCCGCGGCGGCGTCCGCGACGTGGTGCTGTGCCCGGGGTCACGCAACGCGCCGCTGGCGTTCGCGCTGCATGACGCCGACCGGGCCGGCCGGCTGCGCCTGCATGTGCGCATCGACGAACGCACCGCCGGGTATCTGGCGATCGGGTTGGCAGTGAGTGCCGGCGCGCCGGTGTGCGTGGCGATGACCTCCGGCACCGCGGTGGCCAACCTGGGGCCCGCGGTGGTGGAGGCAAACTACGCGCGGGTGCCGCTGATCGTGCTGTCCGCCAACCGGCCCTATGAGCTGCTGGGCACCGGCGCCAACCAGACCATGGAGCAGCTCGGCTACTTCGGCACCCAGGTGCGCGCCACCATCAGCCTGGGCCTCGCCGAGGACACCCCTGAACGGATGGACGCCCTCAATGCCACCTGGCGCTCAGCAGTGTGCCGAGTGTTGGTGGCCGCCAACGGGTCTCGCTCCGCCAACGCCGGACCCGTGCAGTTCGACATTCCGCTGCGTGAGCCGCTGGTGCCCGAGGCTGACGACTCCGGTGCGTTGCCGCAGGGCCGTCCGAACGGCCGGCCCTGGACCTACACTCCGCCGGTCACCTTCGATCAGCCCCTCGACATCGACTTGATCCCGGACACCGTGGTGATCGCCGGGCACGGCGCCGGTGTGCACCCGAACCTGGCGGAGCTGCCCACGGTTGCCGAACCCACGGCACCGCCGCCGCAAAACCCCCTGCACCCGCTGGCGCTGCCGCTGCTGCGCCCGCAGCAGGTCATCATGGCCGGCCGGCCGACCCTGCACCGCCCGGTATCGGCGCTGCTGGCCGACCCGACGGTGCCGGTGTTCGCGCTGACCACCGGGCCGCGCTGGCCCGACGTGTCGGGAAACTCACAGGCCACCGGTACCCGGGCCGTCACCAGCGGCACGCCCAACCAGGCCTGGCTGCGCCGCTGCGCGCAGCTGAACGCCCATGCCAACGCCGCGGTGCGCGAGCAGCTGGCGGCGCACCCGCTCACCACCGGCCTGCACGTGGCCGCGGCCGTCGCCGACGCGCTGCGCCCCGGCGATCAGCTGGTGCTGGGCGCCTCCAACCCGGTGCGGGACGCCGCGCTGGTGGGACTGAACCCGCAGGGCGTCTCCGTGCGGTCCAACCGCGGGGTCGCCGGTATCGACGGCACGGTCTCCACCGCGATCGGTGCCGCGCTGGCCTTCGAACGAGCGCAGGGCGGGTCCGATGCCGGCCGCACCATCGCCCTGATCGGGGATCTGACGTTTGTGCACGACAGCTCCGGGCTGCTGATCGGGCCCACCGAGCCGACGCCGCGGCAGCTGACCATCGTGGTGTCCAACGACAACGGCGGCGGCATCTTCGAGCTGCTCGAGCAGGGCGACCCACGGTTCGCCGACGTGTCGTCGCGGGTCTTCGGCACCCCGCACGACGTCGACGTCGGCGCGCTGTGCCGCGCTTATCATGTCGAGTCCCGGCAGATCGAGGTTGACGCGCTACCGGCCGCGCTCGCCGAACCCGCCGGCGGCATGCGGGTGCTCGAGGTCAAGGCAGACCGGTCCTCGCTACGGGCACTGCACGCCGCGATCAAGGCCGCACTGTGAGATTGCCGCGCTGCACGTCGTTGAAGTCGATGTTGCGCAGACTGATTCACGGCGCGGGTGCCGTCGCGCCGGATAGCACTGCCGGACGGGTGCTGCGCTGGGCCCGAACCGGTGTGCTGATCATGGTCGTCGTGGTGACGCTGCAGTCGTTGCTGTTGGTGGCCGGGGCCTGGCGCAACGACATCGCCATCGAAGGGGACATGGGCGTGGCCGAGGCCGAAGTCCTCAACGCGGGCTTCCGGCGCTCCACCATCGAGTTTGTCACCCCAGAGCGGATCACCTACCGCCCCGAGCTCGGGGTGCTCTACCCCTCCGAATTGGCAACCGGGATGCGCATTTACGTCGAATACGACAAGGCCGACCCGGACCTGGTGCGGGTGCAACACCGCACTGCGGTACTGGCGATCATCCCGGCCGGCTCGATCGTGGTGATCGCCATGCTAGTCGGCGCCGCGACGCTGGCCGGATTGGCCGTCGTCGAACGGCGCTGGGCTCGGCGGTCCTAGCGCTCCTGCACCAGCCGGTCCAGCCACCCGGCGTCATCGGTGTCGACGATAGTTCTGGTGGCGAGATCGTAAACCGTTGGGGTGCCGGGACTCTCCGGGTTGGCCGCCAGCAGCTGCACCCGGTTGAAGGCGTTCATCGACGTCGGCTCGACGGCCGGCTGTCCCTCGGCGATCCGGTCCACCACGTGGGCGGGTAGGCCCGTCTCCCGCGCGGTGGTCGCGATGTCCTCGAGATTCGGCGTCCCGCCCTTGTGGTACAGCTCGTTGACGAACGTCTGGTAGGTCGACGCCGGGGTGGCCGGATCGGCGGCCGCCATCAACGCGTTGCCGACGCGGGCAGAGGTGTCGTTGCCGCGGCGGGCATCTAGAAACGTCATCCAGCGGTAGGTCACCGCGACGTCCCCGGCGGCCAGGTGCCGGCCCAGGGCGTAGCCGGAGGCCGCCTCGAACTTCGCGCACTCCGAGCACTGCGGGTCGCAGAAGATCTCCAGCTGTACCGGCGCGTCGGCCGAGCCGGCCAGCACCCCGAAGTGGTCGGGTGCCAGCGTCGTGCCGGGCGGTTCGGCTGCTGCCGGAGCCGCCAACGCCGCGCCGAACGTCACCAGTGCCGCCAATATGCCCAGCCAAGACCGCATTCCACCCACCCTATCGGAGGCGGGTAGCGTCGACACCGTGAGCCGCGCGAGCCTGGACAAAGACCCCCACGCGGTGGCATCGATGTTCGACGGCGTCGCGCGCCGCTATGACCTCACCAACACAGTGATGTCGCTGGGCCGCGATCGCGCCTGGCGGCGGGCCACTCGCAGGGCGCTCGGGTTGCGGCCGGGGGAGAAGGTGCTGGACCTGGCCGCCGGTACCGCGGTGTCCACCGTCGAGCTCGCGAAATCCGGCGCGTGGTGTGTGGCGGCGGACTTCTCGGTCGGCATGCTGGCCGCCGGTCACAAACGCGACGTGCCCAAGGTCGCCGGGGACGCCACCAAGCTGCCCTTCGGCGACGGCGTGTTCGACGCGGTGACGATCAGCTTCGGGCTGCGCAACGTCGTCGACCACACCGCAGGCCTGCGCGAGATGGCCCGGGTGACCAAACCCGGTGGGCGGCTGGTGGTTTGCGAGTTCTCCACCCCGACCGTTCCGGTGTTCGCCACCGCCTACAAGGAGTACCTGATGCGGGCGCTGCCGGCGGTGGCGCGCGCGGTGTCATCCAATCCGGAGGCCTACGTCTATCTGGCCGAGTCGATTCGTGCCTGGCCGGATCAGGCCGAGCTGGCCGAGCGGATCGGCGCGGCGGGCTGGTCGCAGGTGAGCTGGCGCAACCTCACCGGCGGGATCGTCGCCCTGCATTCGGCGATCAAGGCCTGACCCCGCTGCACCGACTGTGTCGGTTGTGTGCGTGATCCGGCCGATCTGGCAGTCACAAGGTACACACTGGGCGGGGTTAAGTCGCCGGGTCGAACCGGAAGACCGAGATACGTCCGGCCAGCGCCTCGACCTCGTCGGGCGTACCTTCGCGGACCAGGCCGGCCTGTTTGAGGAAGCGGACGCCGACGGGCACCTGCACCGGAAACACCCGCAGCACCGGGCGGGCCGCCTCGGCTGACAGCTCGACGATGCGCACCGGCCGCCTCTTGCGGCCGTGGCTCAGGGTGCCCGAACCGGCCGCCCGGGCATTGAGCGCCCAGTCGGCGTTCGGGAACCCCGCCACGGTGTAGAGCTGCCCGTCGTGGGTGAACGGAGTCATCGGGGTGCTGCGCGGCTGACCGGACTTGCGGCCCGGCACCGTCAGCACCATCGGCGGACCGGTCGGAATGCCCAGCTTCTGCAGGCCGATCATCACCTTGTTGACCGGTTTGAGCCAGCGCGGCGGCTTCGTCGTGGTCATGGCCGTGTTCCCGGTCAGCCCAGGTGCGCCGAGAGCAGCCAGCCCGCAGCCGATTTGCGGCCGTTCGCCTCGTCGCGCAGTCCGACGCCACCGAAGCCGGGGAAGTCTGCGGGGAACACCGCGTGCAACCGGGCCGGCTTGATCTCGTCGATCACCCAGTACTTCGAGACCACGTCGCGCAGTTCATCCTCGGTCACCGCGAACGGCGGCCCCTCCGGGATCGCGGCCTTGTCGAAGACCAGCACGAAGTACGACGCTCCCGGCGCGGCGGCGCGCACGATCGACTGCTGGTAGCCCTCGCGGGCGTCCACCGGGATGGAGTGGAACAGCGTGCTGTCGACGATGGTGCCGAACCGGCCGTCATAACCGGTGAACGCGCTGATGTCGGCGACCTCGAAGGTGGCGTTGGTCAGGCCGCGTTTGGCGGCTTCGGCACGGGCCAAGTCGATGGCGGTGGGTGAGCTGTCGAGACCCACCGTGGTGTGGCCCCGTTCGGCCAGATACAGCGAGATGGCGGCCTCGCCACAGCCGACGTCAAGGACGTCGCCGTGGAACTTGCCTTCGGCGATCAGGGTGGCCAGCTCGGGCTGGGGCTCCCCGATGCTCCACGGCGGTTTGGAGCCCACGCCCATTTGCTCGGATTCACCGCGGTAGGCGGCGTCGAACTGGAAATCCAATGATTCACTCATCACTCCGGTATATCAATCGAGCTGATACATGTCAACGGTCCTGATACCGCAGTGAGCAGACGCGTACGCCCCCTAAACGGAGGTGAATAGGGGGCTTAGGTGTCTGCTCGGCGACCTAGCTAAACGGGCGGCGACGGTCGATCAGCCGGGACAGCCGGCCACCGCCGCGCCAGGCCCGCGCCACCAGGTCGGTGTCCTCGTCGGTGACCAGATTGGCCATCACCCGCACCGCCACTCGCATCAGCATCGTCGAGCGCATCGCCACCGGGCCGGTGGCCGGCAGGAACTTCGGAAACGTCAACAGCAGCGCCAGTCGCCGCGCCACCGAGAACCCGCGGGCGTAGCGGGCGGCCAGCAGCTCCGGCCAGGCGTGGGTGAGGTCGCCGCAGTCCAACATTTCGGCGGCCAGCAGCCCGGTCTCCAGGCCATAGTCGATGCCTTCGCCGTTGAGCGGGTTGACGCAGGCCGCGGCGTCGCCGATCAGCATCCAGTTCGGCCCGGCCACCCCCGAGACGGCGCCGCCCATCGGCAGCAGCGCGCTGGCCGGAGCCCGCACCGGGCCCTCGAAGCCCCATTCGTCGCGGCGCAGGTCGGCGTAGTAGGACATCAAGGGCCGCAGCGCCACGTCGGCGGGCCGTTTGACGGTGGCCAGCGCGCCGACGCCGATGTTCACCTCGCCATTGCCCAGCGGGAAGATCCACCCGTAGCCCGGCAGCACCGCACCGTCGGGCGAGCGCAGCTCCAGGTGCGAGGTCAGCCACGGTTCGTCGCTGCGCGGTGAGGCCAGATATCCGCGGGCGGCCACCCCGTACACCGTCTCCTGATGCCATTGGCGGCCCAGCGTCCGGCCCAGCGTGGAGCGCGCGCCGTCGGCGACGATCAGGTGCCGGCAGGCGATCTCGGTGCCGTCGGCCAGCACCACCGCACGCACCCGTCCCGACGAGTCGTGATGCACGCCGACGGCCTTGACGCCCAACCGCATCCGGGCCCCGGACTCCTCGGCGACCTTGCGGATCCGTTCGTCGAGTTTGGTGCGCGGGGCGGCGCTGCCGGTCGACGGGAACGACGGGCCGGGCCAGTCCACTTGCACCTCCCCGCCGAAGCCGGCCATCCGCAGGCCCCGGTGCCGGATGTGGCTGTCGAGCCACTCGCCGAGCCCCAACAACTCGAGCTGCTCGACGGCGCGCGGGGTCAGCCCGTCGCCGCAGGGTTTGTCCCGCGGGAAGGCGGCCCTGTCGATCACCAGCACGTCGCGGCCCGCCCGGGCGGCCCAGGCGGCCGCCGCCGACCCCGCCGGTCCAGCCCCGACCACCACCACATCACCCTGCGAACTCACACTGACCAGTATGTTGGAGCCGTGAGGACACCGGCGAGTGTGGTGGCGGGGCTGGATTTCGGGGGCTTGGGCGACCCGGCGTTCGCGGGCAATGTCCGCGACGGGGTGGCGCGCATCGAAGAGCTGATGGACACCGAGTTGCGGGGCGGCGACGCGCTGATGACCGAAGCCGTCACCCACCTGTTCGACGCCGGGGGCAAGCGCTTCCGTCCGTTGTTCACGGTGCTGTCGGCACAGCTCGGCCCGGAGCCCGACGCCTGGCAGGTGACGGTGGCCGGCGCGGTGATCGAGCTGGTGCACCTGGCCACGCTCTATCACGACGACGTGATGGACGAGGCGCAGATCCGCCGCGGAGCGCCCAGCGCCAACGCGCGGTGGGGCAACAACATCGCGATCCTGGCCGGTGACTACCTCTTCGCGACGGCGTCGCGGCTGGTGTCGCGGCTGGGCCCGGAGGCGGTGCGGATCATCGCCGAGACCTTCGCCCAGCTGGTGACCGGCCAGATGCGCGAGACCCGCGGCGCCGCCGACGGGGTGGACTCTGTGGAGCACTACCTGAAGGTGGTCTACGAGAAGACGGCCTGTCTGATCTCGGCCTCCGGTCGGTTCGGTGCGACGTTCTCCGGCGCCGACGACGCTCAGATCGAGCGGCTGGCCCGCCTCGGCGGCATCGTGGGCACCGCGTTCCAGATCTCCGACGACATCATCGACATCGATTCCGACCCCGACGAGTCCGGCAAACTGCCCGGCACCGATCTGCGCGAAGGGGTGCACACCTTGCCGGTGCTCTACGCGCTGCAGGACAGCGGCCCGGACGCCGAGCGGCTGCGGGTGCTCCTAGCCGGCCCGGTCACCGATGACGCGGCGGTGGCCGAGGCGTTGGGGCTGCTGCGCGCATCGCCGGGCATGGCGCGGGCGAAGGAGACGGTGGCCGACTATGCCGCGCAGGCCCGCGCCGAGCTGGCCGCGCTGCCCGACTGCGTCGGCCGTGCGGCACTAGCCGGGCTGGTCGACTACACCGTCCACCGCCACGGCTGATCGCCATGCGGAACCCCCATTGTGCCCGCGGCGTTGAATGAGCAAGACCGCGGTTCTCCAAGGAGGAAGTCGATGATCTGGCACCCGCATCGCAACACGGCGAAGACATTTTTCTTGTTGCTCGCCATGTCGGGGCTGATCGTCCTGGTCGGTCGAGCGTTCGGGCCCGGGATGATGTGGGTCGCGGTGCTGTTCGCGGTGGCGATGAACGCCTACACCTACTTCAACAGCGACAAGCTGGCGCTGCGGGCGATGCGGGCCCAGCCGGTCACCGAGGTCCAGGCGCCGGAGATCTACCGGATCGTGCGCGAGCTGGCCACCTCGGCCCACCAGCCGATGCCCCGGTTGTACGTGAGCGATACCAACGCCCCCAACGCGTTTGCGACCGGCCGCAGCCCGCGCCACGCCGCGGTGTGCTGCACCAGCGGAATCCTGCGGCTGCTCAACGAGCGCGAGCTGCGCGCAGTGCTGGGACACGAGCTGTCGCACGTCTACAACCGCGACATCCTGATCTCCTGTGTGGCCGGTGCGCTGGCGTCGGTGATCACCGGGTTAGCCAACATGGCGATGTTCATGGGCAACCGCCGCGACGGCAACCCGCTGGCGATGCTGCTGGTCGCGTTGGTGGGGCCGCTGGCGGCGTCGGTGGTGCGACTGGCGGTGTCGCGGTCGAGGGAGTATCAGGCCGACCAGTCCGGTGCGGTGCTGACGGGTGACCCGCTGGCGCTGGCGTCGGCGCTGCGCAAGATCTCCGAGGGGGTGCAGGCCGCCCCGCTGCCGCCCGAGCCGGAGCTGGCCAGCCAGTCGCATCTGATGATCGCCAACCCGTTCCGGGTCGGGGAGAAGGTCGGGCAGCTGTTCTCGACCCATCCGCCGATGGCCGAGCGGATCCGCCGGCTCGAGGAGATGGCCCGGGGATAGATCGGGCCTGACCGCCGGTCCGCCGATCCCGTCCGTTGTCCCCAGCCTCCTGCTTCGCGCGCCCCTATCACCCCTGCCGTCGCACCCGTCACTTTCGTCCCCGCTCCTGGGGATAGATGTTGCGTCGAATCAGATAGCGCATGCGCTACTACCGGCCATGAACCATTACACCTACCGGGCCGAATGGTCGCGCGAGCACGACGAGTACGTCGGGCGCTGCCTCGAACTGCCGTTCCTGAAGCATTGGGCACCGACCCTGCGCGATGCCATCGCCGGGGTCGAGGAGGCTGTCGACGAACACCTGGCCGAGCGGGAAGGCGACGACGTACCCGCTCCGATCACCGACCGGAAGTTCAGCGGCACCTTCCTGGTCCGGACCTCACCGTCGTTGCATGCCCGGCTTGCCGTCGAGGCCGCTGACCAGAACGTGTCGATGAACCACTGGATCGTCCAGAAGCTCGCCGACCGCCCGGCGAGCGGCCTGCTGGACTGGTGATATCGCCGGCGCTATCCGATTCGAACTCATCACACCCCTCCTCCGATGGTGCCAAAGTGACGCTTGTGACGGCAGCGCCCCAGATTCAGAACCCGCTGCCCTCCACCTCATGCCCGGGTGCCTCGGCGATCAGCCCGCGGTAGGCCTGCTCGACGGTCGAACCGTGATTGATGACACCGTCGACCTCGCGGGCGATCGGCATGTTCAGCCCGTACTGCGCGGCGAACTTCATGATCACGCTGGCGGCCCGCACGCCCTCGGCGACCTGGTTCATCGACGCGATGATCTCGTCGATCGACTTGCCCGTCCCCAACTGTTCGCCGACGAACCGGTTGCGGCTGCGCTGGCTGGTGCAGGTGACGATCAGATCGCCCATGCCGGCCAGGCCGGCGAAAGTGTCGCGGGCGCCGCCCATCGCTTCGCCCAGCTTGGACATCTCCCGCACCGAGCGCGACATCACCATGGCCCGGGTGTTCTCGCCGATCCCCAGCGAGTAGCCCATCCCCACCGCGATCGCATAGACGTTCTTCAGCGCCCCGGCCATCTCGACCCCGGTCACGTCGTCGCTGGTGTAGACCCGGAATCGCTTGGTGCGAAAAAGCAATGCCAACTGGGCCGCCAGATGCTGGTCGGGCATCGCCAGCACGGCGGCAGCCGCATAACCCTCGGCGACCTCGCGGGCGATGTTCGGCCCGGCCAGGATGCCGGCCGGATGCCCGGGCAGCACCTCGTCGACGATCTGCGACATCCGCATATTGGTGCCCTGCTCCAGGCCCTTGACCAGTGACACCACCGGTACCCACGGACGCAGCTCGTTGGCGAGCTCGGTGAGCACACCACGGAACCCGTGTGAGGGCACGGCCATCACGACGACGTCGGCGGCCCGGGCGGCTTCGGCGAAATCGGTGGTGGCCCGCAGGGTCTCGGACAGCACCACCTCCTCGCCCAGATAGCGGCTGTTGCGCTGGTTGTCGTTGATGTCGGCCGCGGTCGATTCCGATCGCACCCACTGCAGCGTCGGGGCGCGCCGCGAGCAGATCGACGCCACCGTGGTGCCGAACGATCCGCCACCGAGCACGACAACTCTGGGTGTGCGAGTAGCAGCTGCCATGCAGCGAAGTTACCCCGGGCTAGCCGGCCAGTGGCACGCTTTCGCCGGCCCGGCCGAACACCATCGACTCCTCGATCCGGTCGAAGCGGTAGTCCAGCGCGTCGGCGAAGTAGTTCTGCCGTACGTTCCAGGGCCGCTTCGTGCCGGACTTGGGCAGCGCGTGCAGTGCCCGCAGCACGTAGCCGGCCTGAATATCCCAGGCCGGCTTCTCGGTGAGCGGCTCGTCGCCGCGATGCGGGTAAGCGTGGGTGTACCCGCGAGCGGCCATGTGCGACATCAGCTTTGCGGTGGCCCGGGCCGTCATGTCGGCACGCAGCGTCCAGGACGCGTTGGTGTAGCCGACGCACCAGAACAGGTTGGGTATGCCCTCGAGCATGTGCGCCTTGTAGACGAAGCGATCGGTGGGCTTGACCTCGGTGCCGTCCAGGCTGATCCGCACCCCGCCCAGTGCTTGCAGCTGCAGCCCGGTGGCGGTCACGACGATGTCGGCATCCAAATGTGTCCCGGACTGCAGCGTGATCCCGGTGGCGTCGAAGTGATCGATCCGGTCGGTGACCATCTCCACGCGCCCGGCGCTGATCTCCCCGTAGAGGTCGGCGTCGGGAATCAGGCACAGTCGCTGGTCCCACGGCTGATACGGCGGCTTGAAGTGAGTATCGACGTCGTAGCCCGGCGGCAGGTTCTGCACGGCCGTGCGGCGCAGCATCCACTTCAAAACCGGCGGGGTTTTGCGGGCCAGGAACCACACCAGGCCCTCGAACAGGGCCATGGTGAACCGAATAATCGGGTGAGCCAGTGTGCGCGGCAACAGTTTTGCGACGGCGTCGGTGAAACGACTGTATTTGGACGCCGAGATCAGGTAGGTGGGGGTGCGCTGCAGCAGGGTCACGTGGCCCGCCCGCTCGGCCAGCGCCGGCACCAGCGACATCGCCGTGGCACCGCTGCCGATCACCACCATCTTCTTGCCCGCATAGTCGAGGTCCTCGGGCCAGTGCTGCGGGTGCACCACCGTGCCGGTGAACGTCTCGACGCCGGGGAAGTCGGGGGTGTAGCCGTCGTCATAGTTGTAGTAACCCGACCCGAAGAACACGAACCGGCCGCGGTACACCCGTTGCGTGCCGCCCTCGTCGGCCGTCACCGTCCACGTGTCGGTCGCCGAATCCCAGTCGGCGTCGATGACGTGGTTGTTAAACCGGATGTGGGAGTCGATGCCGCGCCTGCGTGCGGCATCGGTCAGGTAGTCGCGGATCTCGTCACCGTCGGCCACCCGCTCGCGGCCCGTCCACGGCTCGTAGGGCAGGCACAGCGTGAAGATGCTGCTGTCGGAGCGCACACCCGGGTAGCGGAACAGGTCCCACGTCCCGCCGATGCGCTCGCGGCGCTCGAGGATGACGTAGCGGGCGCCGGGGTTGCGTTCGGTGATGCGGTAGGCCGCGCCGATACCGGAGATGCCCGCTCCGATGATTACGACGTCGACGACATCTTCGGTGCTCACGACCCCAGCGTAGGCATCGGGTAGGCGGCGGGCCAAGGTTTGGTCTACCGGTAGTTGACGAACTGCAGCGCCAGGTCGAGGTCGGCGCCCTTCAGCAGCGAGATGACCGCCTGCAGGTCGTCGCGCTTCTTCGACGACACCCGGATCTCGTCGCCCTGGACCTGGGTCTTGACGTCTTTGGGGCCCTCGTCGCGAATCAGCTTGTTGATCTTCTTGGCGTGCTCGCTGTCGATGCCCTGCTTGAGGCCGCCAGTGACCTTGTAGGTCTTGCCGGAGGCCTGCGGTTCGCCGGCGTCGAACGCCTTCATCGAGATGTCGCGGCGGATCAGCTTCTCCTTGAACACGTCGACGGCGGCCTTGACGCGCTCCTCGGTGGAGCTGACCAGCTCGATGCTCTCCTCGCCCTTCCAGGCGATGGTGGTGTCGGTGCCGCGGAAGTCGAACCGGGTGGCCAGCTCCTTGGCGGCCTGGTTCAAGGCGTTGTCGACCTCCTGACGGTCGACCTTGCTGACGATGTCGAACGATGAGTCGGCCACGCGATCTGTCCTCTCTTGATGATGTGCTGCCCGTTTGTGTTCGGGGTACATCCTCGTTGTAGTCTGCTAGGCGCGATACGGCAGGTTGCCCGAGCGGCCAATGGGAGCGGACTGTAAATCCGTCGGCGCAAGCCTACGCAGGTTCGAATCCTGCACCTGCCACCAAGGTCAGGCCCCTTTACCAGGGGCCTGATTGCGTTTACAGCTCCCCGGAGAAGTCGGCGGTCAGCCAGCGGTCGGGCCGGATGGTGAACAGCACCGAGGTATTGCCGTCCATGTTCGCGGCGAACGCCCGCCCGCCCTCCTCACCGAGGTAGCGGATGGCGATGGCCTCCCGTTGCTCCAGCGGCGCCGGGGTGGCCGCGCCCATGACGGTGCCCTCGACGATGACGTACTGATAGGGCAGTTCTTCGCGCTGCACCACCAGGGTCACCGCACCGGCCCGCTCGATGAGCTTGGCCTTGCGCTTGCCGGCGCCGGTGTTGACCAGGATGTCGCCGCCGGGGGTGTAGTCGTACCAGATCGGCACACTCGCTGGAGGCCTGCCGTCGTCGGCGGCCACCGACAGGACGGCGACGTGCTTGTCGGCCAGGAATTGCTGACGTTCGGCTTCGGTGAAAGGTTTCGGCATGCCGACACGAACAGCGCAGGTCCTAGGGCTATTCCAGCGGCGGGCCTATTTTAGAGGAGAAATAGGGGTCTAAAGTCCCCTAGCGGATGCAGGCTTGGTAAGGCTAGCCTTCGTTGCATGACGCTGCCGATGCCCGACCGCAAGACCGCTGATCTCCCCGGCCACTGGCTGTTCGCCCGCCTCGGCAAACGTGTCCTGCGGCCCGGCGGCCTCGGGCTGACCCACCGGATGCTCGCCGATGCGCAGCTGTCCGGCGCCGACGTCGTCGAACTGGCGCCCGGCATGGGCCGCACCGCAAAGGAGATCCTGGCGCACACTCCCGGCACCTACACCGGCGTCGAGGCCGACGCCAACGCCGCCGGCGTGGTCCGCTCGGTGGTCGGCGACAAGGGCACGGTGGTCACCGGCGAGGCGTCGGAGACCGGGCTGGCCGCCGAGAGCGCCGACGTCGTCGTCGGTGAGGCGATGCTGACCATGCAGACCAACGCGCACAAGTTCGAGATCATGCGCGAGGCCTTCCGGGTGCTGCGGCCCGGCGGCCGCTACGCCATCCACGAGATGGTGCTGCAGCCCGTCGACGTGCCCGAAGCCGTCAAGGAGGAGGTGCGCACCGCGCTGGCCCGCTCGATCAAGGTCAACGCCCGCCCGCTGACGGCCGCGGAATGGGCTGAGCTGCTCACCGAGGCCGGCTTTACCGTGGAAAAGATCTCGTATGCGCCGATGGCGCTGCTCGAGCCGCACCGGCTGATTGCCGACGAGGGCCTGTTCGGGGCGGCACGGTTCGTGTTCAACGTGCTACGCGACTCCGATGCGCGGGCGCGGGTGCTCAACATGCGCGCGACGTTCCGCCGGCACCGCAACCACATGGGCGCCATCGAGGTGATCGCCGCCAAACCGGCCGCGTGACCCACTTGCGATGATGGACGGGTGACAACCCGCGACCGCGACGAAGCCGGCCGCCCCCGCAACGCCCGCCCGCGGGATCGGCTGGGCCGGCCGCTGCCCCGTGGCAGCAAGGGCGGCGTCGAAGGCGTTCCTGACGATCTGGACCTGCCACCGGCGCAGACGCTGGCCTACGCACAGCTGTTGCTTGACGACGGTCTGGCGTTCAACGCCCATGAGGTGCTGGAAGCCGCGTGGAAACACCGGCCCGCCGCCGAACGTGGTTTGTGGCAGGGCCTGGCGCAGCTGGCGGTCGGGGTCACTCACGTCCAGCGCGGCAACGTCATCGGCGCGGTGAGCCTGCTGCGCCGCGGCGCCGACCACCTGGCGGCGGTGCCCGCCCCGGCGCCCTACGGGATCGACCTTCCCGGCTTGTTGCGCTTCGCCGCGGCTCTGGCCGACGACCTGGCGGCCGGCGTCGCGATCACCCCGCAGCGGTTGTATCCCCGGTTGGTCGCGTGAGCCTTCCGACGCGCTGGACGCTTGCCGACGGCCGCGACCTGTTGTTCTTCTGCCTGCCCGGCCACGCCCCGGCGCCGGTCCCGGACCGCCGGCCGCTGCCGCCCCGCGACCCCGAGCCGTCGCAACTGCGCTTGGACCGCACCACCGGCCAGTGGGTGATCATCGCCGCGCAACGCCAGGACCGCACCTATCACCCGCCCGCCGAGGCGTGTCCACTGTGCCCGGGACCGAGCGGGCTGACCAGCGAGGTGCCCGCGCCCGACTACGACGTGGTGGTCTTCGAGAACCGGTTCCCCAGCCTGGCTGGCGCCGGGGCGACGGTCACTGCCCCGCCCGACGGCGCCGAATTCGTTGCCGCACCGGGAAATGGCCGCTGCGAGGTGATCTGCTTCTCGGCCGATCACACCGGCTCGTTCGCCGACCTGCCGGCGGCGCACGCCGCCCTGGTGGTGCAGGCCTGGCGGCACCGCACCGCCGACCTGCTGGCGCGGCCCGGCATCGAGCAGGTGTTCTGCTTCGAGAACCGCGGTGAGGAGATCGGGGTGACGCTGGCCCACCCGCACGGCCAGATCTACGGCTACCCGTATCTGACCCCGCGCACCGCCACGATGCTGACCCAGGCGCGTGATTACCGAAATGCCCACGGCACCAACCTGTTGGCCGACCTGCTGGCCGCCGAGCTGGCCGACGGCGCCCGGATCGTGGCGCAGAGCGACTGCTTTACCGCGTTCGTGCCGTTCGCGGCGCGCTGGCCGGTCGAGGTGCACCTGTATCCGAATCGGCAGGTGCACAATCTGACCGAGCTGACCGAACCGGAGCTCGACGACTTCGCGGTGATCTACCGAGATCTGTTGGGCCGCTTCGACCGCATCTATGACGCCCCGCTGCCGTATATGGCCGCCCTGCACCAATACCGCGCCGACGGGGTGCAGGCCGACGGCTACTTCCACGCCGAGTTAATGTCGATCCGGCGCAGCGCCACGAAGCTGAAATATCTAGCGGCCTCGGAGTCGGCGATGGACGCTTTCATCGCCGACGTCACCCCGGAGTCGGTCGCGGCCAGGCTGCGTGAGCTGTGATCAGCTACTCCGCGCCGGGCCGGGTCAACCTGATCGGTGAGCACACTGATTACAACGGCGGTTTCGCGCTGCCGATCGCGCTGCCGCAGCGCACCAGCGTCACCTTCACTCCTGCCGAAACCGACACGCTCACCGTGAGTTCCGATCACGCCGAGGCCTCGGTACGCATCCCGCTGGACACCACCCCCGGCGGAATTACCGGCTGGGCCGCTTACATCGCCGGAGTGATCTGGGCATTGCGCGAGGGCGGCGTTGCGGTGCCCGGCGGAACCATGACGATTAGCAGCGACGTGCCGATCGGCTCGGGCCTGTCGTCCTCGGCAGCCCTGGAATGTGCGGTACTGGGCGCACTGACTTCCGGGGTCCGGCTCGACCGGATCGAGCAGGCCCGCATCGGGCAGCGCGCCGAGAACGACTATGTCGGCGCCCCAACGGGATTGCTTGACCAGCTGTCGTCACTGTTCGGAGAGGTGTCGACGGCGCTGTTGATCGACTTCCGCGATGTCGCGGTGCACTCGGTGCCCTTCGACCCGGACGCCTCCGGGGTGACGCTGTTGTTGTTCGACTCCGGACAACGCCACGGCCATGTCGACGGCGAGTACGCCGCGCGGCGGACGTCCTGCGAGCGGGCCGCCGCTGAGCTGGGGGTGACATCGCTGCGGGAGGTGCAGCACCGCGGCGTCGAGGTGCTCGACGCGATCAGCGATCCGGTCGATGTGCGCCGGGCACGCCATGTGCTGACCGAGAACGAGCGGGTGCTGGATTTCGTTGCGGCGCTGTCCGAGTCGGACTTCGCCGCGGCGGGGCGGTTGCTCACCGCCTCGCATGCCTCGATGCGCGACGACTTCGAGATCACCACCGAGCATCTCGACCTGATCGTCGATGCCGCGAATGCCGCGGGCGCACTGGGTGCCCGGATGACCGGCGGCGGCTTCGGGGGCTGCGTGATCGCCCTGGTGCCCACCGAGCTCACCCTCAAGGTTGGTGATGCGGTGCGCACCGCGGTGACCGAGGCGGATTACGCCGAGCCGGAGGTGAGCCGGGTGTATGCGGCAGCCGGGGCCGGGTAGCGTCACATGCGATAGTCGGGCAGGTCGAAGTCGTCGCGCACGGTACCGGCGAACAGACGGGTCAACAGCCGCAGGCCCATCGCCCGGATCGCCAGATTGCGAAACCACAGCCCGAAACGTGTTCGGGTGGCGAAGAACCCGAGGAACTGTTTGGCGCTGGCTTGTTTGGTTTCGATGAACGGACGCAGCCGGGCCTCGTAGGCGGCGAATGCCCGCCGATGGTCGCCTCCGGCCCGCTGCAACTCGCCGGCAAGTACGTAGGCCTCGGTGATCGCCAGGCCGGTGCCCTCGCCGCCGAGCAGTGAGATGCACCCGGCCGCGTCGCCGATCAACAGCACCCGTCCCCGCGACCAGCGTTCCATCCGAACCTGGCTGACCACATCGAAGTACAAGTCCTCGGTGACGGCGGCCAGCAGCTGCGGGCATTCCCATCCGGCGTCGCCGAATCGGCGGTGCAACTGTGCTTTCGGGTCCGCCACGTCGGGGGAGTCGTCGCGGAACACGAACAGCACCAGGGTGCGATCGTCACGCAACGCGACCCGGGACACCTGCCGACCGGGCACCGCGTAGCTCACATACGCCAGTTCGTCGCGGGGCCGGTAGCCCTCGACGACGGCCGCGGCCACTTTGCAGCCCAGATAGTGTTCGAAATCGGTGTCCGGGCCGAATACCAGCCGGCGCACGTTGGAGTGCAGTCCGTCGGCGCCGATCACCAGGTCGAACTCGCGTGGCCGAGCGTGGGTGAAAGACACCCGGACCCCGTCGTCGCGCTGCTCGACGGCGGTGATGCTGTCGCCGTAGATCATCTCGACGTGTTCGGCGATGCCGGTGTGGATGGTGGCGGCCAGGTCGCCGCGCGGCAGGCTGGTGAAGTCGTCGCCGACCAGTTGCCCAAAGACGCCTGCGTCCAACGCCGCACGCACCCGCCCGTCGGCGCCGACCGAGCGGACCGACTCGATCTGGTAGCCCTTGTCGAGGATTTGGGACTCGAGGCCCATCCGCTTCGCCACGGTGTAGCCGACGCCCCAGAAGTCGATCATGTAGCCCCCGGTGCGGAAGGCCGGGGCCTGCTCGATCACGGTCGGGGTGTGGCCGGTGCGGTGCAGCCAGTAGGCGAGTGCCGTACCGGCCACTCCGGCACCGCTGATCGCGATCCGCATCGGCTCAGATCATCTCGTTCTCTGTCAGCCAGCGCATCACCGGCCAGCCGACGAACACCGGCAGCCAACAGGTCAATACCCGGTAGAGCAATACTGACGGAACCGCCAGCGCGGCCGGGACACCGAAGGCGGCCAGCCCACCGATCAGGGCGGCTTCCACCGCGCCGACCCCGCCGGGTGTCGGGGCGGCCGAGGCCAGGGTGCCGCCGACCATGGTGACCACCGTGACGGTGACGAACGAGGTGTTGCCGCCGAACGCCTCTACGCTGGCCCACAGCGCAAGTGCCGCACCAAGAGTGGTGCCGGCCGCGCCCAGCACGATCAACGCCAGGCGTTTGGGTTCGCGGGCCAGCTCGATCAGGTCGCCGGTGACCTCGGTGAGCCGGGGACGCAGTGCCGTCGTCAACCACCGGCGCAGGTTGGGCACCAGCAGAAAGATGCCGGCCAACCCCAGTGCCACACCGGCGATCAGATACAGCAGGGTGGCGCTGGGCACGAAATGCGACAGGTCGGCCCGGGCGCCCGCGGCGGTGGTGAAGATGATCAGCAGGATCACGTGCACGATCACCTGCACCGACTGCTGCAAGGCGACCGCGGCGGTGGCCCGCAGTGTGCTCAGGCCGCCCTTGACCAAAAACCGGGTGCTCAACGCCAGCCCGCCCACACCGGCCGGGGTGGTGGTGGCGGCAAAGGTGTTGGCCACCTGCATGATCGCCAAATTGCGGAACTTGACCGCACCGTTGGTGCAGGCCCACAGCGCCCCGGCCGCGCCAACATAGGTCAGCGACGACACCAGCAGCCCCACCAGCGCCCACGACCAGTTCGCATGCCGCAGTTGGGAAAAGAACGTCGGCACCTGGCTGATGAACGGATAGGCGACATAGACGAGACCGACCAGCAACACCAACTGGATCAGCTGACTGCGGGTGAACCGGGTGATGGTCTTGGTGTGGATCTCGTCGGTGTTGGTCTGGCGCTTGACCTCTTCGCGAGCGGCGGAGATCACCGCACCGACCTCGGGCACCGCCTTGCGAAGCCGCGATGGCACAGCCGATTTGGTGAGACGACGGGAGGCGGCCAGCACCGCGGTCCGGCCGAAGCATTCGATCGCCGCGGCCACCGCCGACGACGCGTCGTACAACGACGACGTCGTCACCAGCAACTGGGCGATATCGGACTGCAGCTGGCTGTCGGTGGCGCCATACTCGGCGTTGCCGAATCCGCCGAACAGCACCCGGTCGCCGTGGACCGTCATCTCCTTGGCACGCAGATCCCCGTGGGAGATCTGCTGATCATGCAGCCGCCGCAGCGCCGCCCAGGCGGTGCCCACCGGGGTGCTGGCGGTGCAATCGGCGATCGGCACACCGCGCGGCGGGGTGTGGGCGTACAGCGTCCAGCCCCGATCCAGGGAGGCCACCGCGACGGTGTCGGTGTTGGCCACCCCGGTGTCGGCGATGGCGATCGCCATCAGCGCGCGATGCTCGACGGCCCGGTGCAACGAGGCATGCAGCGGCGCGGTCTCGGCGGTGCGCAACCGCAGCTTGCGCCAGAGCTGACGCAACGCCCCGCCGCTGCGCTGGTTGGGGCCGTACAGCTCGATGATCGCCGGGTGCTTGCCGACGGTGGACAGCACCAGCGGCCCGCGCCCGGCTGGGCGGACCACGGTGAGCTCGGTGACCTTGCAGCCGCGGCGGGCCAGGGTGCGCACAGTCCCATCCAGCGGCACTTCCAATGCAGGAGTGCCCACGATCAGGATCACCAGCGCCCCGACAAACCAGCCGACGGCCAGCCCGAGCAGCGAGCGGGCCGGCACGATAGCGCTGACCACCAGGTGGATCGGCACGAACGCCAGCAGCAGCGCCCACCACCAGCGTCGCCAGCGAGCCGGGAGCCACGGGCCGGAGACGGTGAGCATCGCGGCGAGCATCGCGATCCACCGCGGGTCGTCGAGGAACTGGGCCAACGTGGTGGCCAGCCGTTCGGACAGGTCGAAGTGCCAGCGCGGCGCAGCCAAGCCGTTGCTGCGGATGGACAGCGACGCCACCGCGAGCAGCCCGGCCACCGCGTAGGCGCCCAGCAGTTTCCATTGCCGGGAGACCACCAGGCCGATCAGAATCGCGAACGGCAGCCCCACGATGGCGATGCCATAAGCCAGGTAGACCTGGTTGGCGTGGGTGGGGGAGAGCACCCCGACGATCTGGGAGACCGAGCGTTCCAGCGAGACCCATTCATAGCGGGTGACCAGCGAGCTGGTGATGACGGTTGCCAGGAACATTGCCGCCAGCACCAGACGCAGAATGTCGTTGATGCGTCGGGTCAGCGGTTGCAGCAGGTTGCCGGTGACGGCAACCTCGCGTCCCTCAACTCGCATGATCACTTTCGGTCCATCTGGTGCCGCAGATTGCGGCTCGCCACAACTTAACCGGTGAGCTGGGGCGTCATGTCAGTTTGTCGGCGACATCGGGGGCGCGTCGGCGCGGGTGAGTCTCATCTGCCCCAGGCGTCACGGCGGGGCGGGGGTAGGAGGTGTGCCCGGCTCTGCGCGACAACTCCTCAGAGCGGGTAGTGCACTCCGGTCATCTTCTCCGATTCGTCCCACAGCCGGCGCCACAGCCGCTGGTCGCGCGACAGCTTGCTCGACGGGCATGGGCCGACCGGGCCGCGGGCCTGGTTCAGCTTCGTTGGCCCCCAGTAGGTGTCCGGGTCGACGTCGGGGACGGTTGCGGCCATCACGATCGACTCGGCGGCCCGCTCGGGCGGCTGGCCGAACACCGCGAAGCCGTACTTGGTGACCAGACCGGGCAGGGTTTTGTCGTTGTCGAACAGCTCGGTGTCCGACACGCCCGGGTGTACGGCGTAGGAGCGCAGCGGCGAGCCGGCCGCGCGCAACCGGCGCTGCAGGTCCCGGGCGAACATCAGGTTGGCCAGTTTGGACTGCGCGTAGGCCAGGTTGCGCTGATAGAAGCGGTTCTCGTAGTTGAGGTCGTCGATCCAGAACTTCGGGGTCTGCTTGTGCGCGATGCTCGACACCGTCACCACCCGGTCGGCGATGCGGTCCAGCAGCAGGCCGGTCAGCGCGAAGTGGCCGAGGTGGTTGACGCCGAACTGCATCTCGAAGCCGTCGACGGTTCGCCGCATCGGGATGTTCATGATCCCGGCGTTGTTGACCAGTACGTCGAAGCCGCGTTGCTGGGCGGCGAAATCCCGCACCGAGGCCAGGCTGCCCAGGTCCAGCGCCGCCACCGTGACGTCACCGGTGATGCTGTCGGCGATCTGCTGGGCCTTGGCGGTGTTGCGGCAGGCCATCACCACGGTGGCGCCCTTGGCGGCCAGGGTGCGGGTGACGACCTCGCCCAGTCCGCCGTTGGCGCCGGTCACCACGAAGGTGCGGCCGTGCTGGTCAGGTGTGTCGGCGAGTCGGAAAGCCATGGCCGTCACGTTACGCGACCCTCAGGTGCGGCCTTCGGCGGTCAGGACCACACCCCGGTGGGTGATCACCCGCATCTGCCCGGTGGGTCGGCGCCCGCTGATGGCTTCCAGATAGCCGCACCGCAGGGTGACGCGCACGCCGCCGGTCAGGCCCGGAATCGCGAAGTGTACCGACCGGCCGGGCGCTTCGTGCAGCAGGGCCACCGGGGGATAGCGCAGCAGCGTGCGCAGGTCGTGATCACTGTGGCCGTCGAAGAGCCCTGCGGTGCGCAGGACGCCGTCGATCGCCCACTCCAGGTTGGCGTCGAGCGCGCGGATTCGCTCGGCCGACAGCGGCGAGGGCGGCGGGGCCAGCAGGGACAGCAGCGCCGGCGGGTGCCCGGCGTCGTCGGCGATGTCGCACGCGGTGAAGCCCCGCACGTCACGTAGACAGCGCAGTGCGCCGCGGTCGAACAACGCGGCAATGGTTTTCGCCGGTGCGTTATGGCGGGCGGCCTGGTGCAGCGGCGTGAGCCACTCGGGGCCTCCGGGCCGGCACTGGTTGACGCTGAGCGCCGGCGTGGCATCCAGCAGATCGAACAGTGCCGGCCAGTCGCCGGATTCGGCCGCATCGGCCAGTTGGTGCCCGGCCGTGATGGCATCCTTCGGTAGCAACGAAGGTTCCAGCACGCCGGGCCAAGCTAGGGGTGGTTCGTCCATAGCGGCGAAGGTAGCGGCGGGTACCGACAAAAGCTGTCGGCTGTTCGACGGAAAGAGATTGTCGGTGGTCGCCGATACCCTGACGTCAGCTGTTCTGGACGAAGGGTGAGTTGCCATGGGGCTTACTGCCGCACAACGTGATCGGGCGTGCGGTGCACTGCTGGCCACCGCGCCGGAGACGCTTTGGGCGCCGGCTACGAATTCGACCCGCCGCGCGCTGCCGACAAACCGGTCGCCATGATCGGCGGCGGGCTCGGCCCGTTTAAGCCCGGCGAGTGGACCGATGACACCTCGATGGCCATCGCCATCGCCGAGGTCGCCGCCACCGGCGCCGACTTGCGCGACGAGGCGGCGCTGGATGCCGTGGTCCGGCGCTGGCATGAGTGGTCGACGACCGCCAAAGACGTCGGCGTGCAGACCCGCTCGGTGCTCTCGGCGGCGGCGCGGTGCGGCATCGGTGCGCAAAGCGCGTGGCAGGAGTCCGTGGCGCTGCATGAGCACACCGGCCGCAGCGCGGGCAACGGCTCGCTGATGCGTACCGCGCCGGTGGCGCTGGCCTACCTCGACGACGCGGCCGGGCTGGTTGCCGCCGCCCGCAGGGTCAGCGAACTGACCCACTACGACCCCGATGCCGGGGATGCCTGCGTGTTGTGGTGCACCGCGATCCGCCAGGCCGTGTTGACCGGGCAGCTCGATGTGCGGATCAGGTTGGGGCACCTGGCGGCGGAGCGTCGTGCGCTGTGGACCGAGCGTCTGGCGGATGCCGAAAGCACTGACCCGAGCGCGTTTTCACCGAACAACGGCTGGGTGGTGGCTGCGCTGCAGGGCGCGTGGTCGGCGATCGCCGGCACCGCGGTTCCCGACGAGGATCCACCGGCCGGGGTGTTCCGTGCCGATCACCTGCGGCTGGCGTTGGAGGCCGCGGTGCGCGGCGGCGGCGACACCGATACGGTCGCGGCGATCGCCGGCGGGCTGTTGGGCGCGGTCTACGGCGCGTCGGCGGTGCCGTCGCAGTGGCGGCTGCTGCTCGGCGGCTGGCCGGGGCTGCGAGCGCGCGGCCTGATCCAGCTGGTGGACCGGATCCTGGCCAAGGGCGCACCCGACTCGTTCGACTACAGCTATCGCGGCTACCCGGAGACCCGCCCGGTCGTGGCGCATCCGCATGACGCCAGGGTGTGGATCGGCGGTGTGGCCGCGCTGCGCAAACTGCCCGCCGAGGTCGACGCGGTGGTGTCGCTGTGCCGCGTCGCCGACGACGATCTGCCCGACGGCGCGCAACACCTCGACGTGCGGCTGATCGATGCGGTGGGCGAGAACCCGAACCTGGATTTCGTTGTGCTCGACACCGTGCGGGCGATAGAGGCGCTGCGCGCCCAGGGACGCAGCGTCTTTCTGCACTGCGTGCAGGCCGCCAGCCGTACCCCCACCATCGCGACGCTCTACGGCGTGCGAAGGCAGGGCATCGGCATCGATGACGCGTTGGCCGATGTGGTTGCGGTGCTGCCGGAGTCGTCGCCCAATGGTGATTTTCGGCAGGCGCTGCGGCGGTTGGTTTCGGAGCAGCGATGAGCGCCGCCCCCCATTTCGTACGATCCCTTCTCATGCACGCGCTGTTCTCGGCCGGCGGTCTCCCGCTCATGCCGTAGCCCCCACCCCGCGGACCGACCGTGGACTCGGTGGGGGCTACCCCGCCCGAGGAGACCGTTGTGTCCGGTACCGATGCCCACAGCCCCTACCGCGTCCGCCTCGCTCGCGGTGAAGTCCGCGTTTGCGCTGTACATGCCTGCGGTGGTTTCGACTGCGATCTGCCAGCGCCCGATCCCGGCTGGTCGATCGGCCGTATCGGCCGTTGCTACTGGGAATTCGTCTACTCCGGAACGAACGTGTGCAGCTGCTGGATGTGCCACTGGCATCACCGCCCGCAGCGCCGTCGCTCTGCGTTGCGCGCCGAGTTGCGTGCCGCCGCGCGCGAGTGGAACGCCGGGGAGCGGGAGGAGTGAGCCGCTACGCCCGGTTGCCGGCAGCCAGAACTTGTCGGTGGTCGCCGATACATTCCTTTCACCAGCACTTCCCCACGGGGGCTTGATAAATCGGGAGGTATCGATGCCGCACTCCACACCGGTCATTCTGCTCGGAGACCGTGACACCGCGGCCCATCGCGGCGACCTGGCCTCCGACGCCGGTGAGCGGGGCTACACCGTCGTCGACACCTTCGGATTCGACGACGGGGCGGCCGCCCGGGAACACGACCTGACCCAGGTCGAGGCCGTCGTCGACGCACTGAGCCGTGCTATCGGCGGCCGGATCGACATCTGGGTGCCATTCCCGGGCCCGGACTTCCTGCGCGAGCAGCACCTGCGACGGCTCAGCCTGGTGCTACAGCGCCACGGTCTGAACCTGCTGGTCTACCGGGAGCTTTTTCGGGTGCCCACCGACGGCGGAATCAGCGAGATCGACCAGGCGCTGCGGCTGGAGGTCCAGGCCGTCGACGAACTCGACCGCGCGGCGCTGGCGGCGGCCGGGGTCAAGAGTCTGAGCCGGGAGATCGAGCTGGTGCTGGCCAAAACCGCTGCCACTCCTGCGGTGCGGAGGCTGCCGGACCGCGGTGCTGCACCGGCACACTCGCTGCCGCCGGTGCTGCCGCCGCCGACAGTGCCGTGGCCACAGCGCAGGCGGCTGCTCAGGTTCTACGCGAGCTGGCTGGTGTACGGCTGCGGTGTCACCCAGGCCGCCACCGCGCGGGTGCTGAATTCGGCGGGGCAGCGCACGCCGACCGGCCGGCACTGGAAGCCGGCCACGGTGTCCAAGCTGCTCACCGGCAAGTACGACGATCCGGGCCGCGCCGGTGACTTCAGGCCAGATGCAGTAGCTGGGTGACCACGAAGGTCGGGATGACGGTCAGGGCGATAGTCAGGGGAGTGGCGAGATAGCCGATGAGTATGCCGCGTCCGATTTGGCCGATCTCTCCTGGCATTTCACGCATAAACAATGCTGCCGGCACCACGATCACCGTTGCTACCACGAAGAAGAACAGGTTCGCGATCAAGAACGGAAACCAGGCCCAGGTAGCGGTTTCGACGATAGCGATGGTTGCCAGCGCAGCGACGAAACCGCGCGGGCCGTAGCGAGCTGCCGGCGTCGGGGCGCTCATGATGCAGGGTCCACGATCGGCAAGAAAATCAGCGCATACGTCAAGCCGCCGGCCAAGACGGCGATGCCCGAGCCGGCGATCCCCAGACCCACGCCGCGGCAGGCCGACGATTCGGCACGCAACATCGCCCCACCGATCAGCGCCGACAACACCGCCGTGATGGCTGCGGCGGTCGCCAGCAGGAGACGAACCGTCGTATCACTGGCCGGTATTCGTCCCAGCAGCCAACCGACACCGACCGCCGTCGCCAACACGGCTTGAACAGTGACGGGCGCTGAGCGAGTTGCGGTCCTCCAGACGGCGTCGTCCTGCAGACGGATTCGAGACAGCGTGGTGCGGAGCATGCGCTACCGCCTTTCTGTGGGGCGTCGACCATGGACATCTGACGTGCTGTCATCACACCGCCGCTTCCGACGGCAGCAACCGGAACAGCGCGGCATTCACCGGCTCCTTTCGGTGATCAGGGCAGCGCTCCGTCGTTACCGTTGGTTGGTACTTGGTACCGACGGCGGCGAATATCGTGGGCCGAATTCGATCGCCGTCCCGTCGCAGAAGGGTGCGAAGGCGGCGCTACCGAGTCCGATCTCATGGTGGGCAGGCAGATTCAGAGCTGGGCCGAGACTACGTCCCGACCGGGCCGGGTCGACCAGCACGGTGTGGGTGCTGCCGTTCGGCAGGTCCTGATAGATCTCCAGCGATGGATAGTTCGTCCGTGTCCCGTCCACATAGACACCGCCGTGCCCGGGCGTGAACACCAGATCGCCGTTGACGCTGACCCGATTGTCGCGCAGCGGTCCGTGGGCGTCGGTCGCGATACCCGGTGCCATCGGGTTACCGGCGTCGTACTTGATCCGCACTGAGCCATCCGGCGCCTGCGCGACACTGCCCTGCGGGACACCGACTTTCACCCTCCCGGGACCGCCGCTCCCGTTGAGCTCGACCGACGGGTTCTGCCGCATCACCACGATCCCGTTGTCGTAGTCGATGTAGGTGGTGACCTTGGTGTTCTCCGGATCGAAGTTCGCATCGGGGCCGCGGTCGTTGCCGAAGTCGCGCTTCCAGGGTGGAAAGCTGGTGACATCGCGCTGCGGGATCCACTGCGACGCACGGACCACCCCCTGCCCGGGCACCGGCTCGATCCGGGCCACCCGCACCTCGGACTCCACGCCCTGAAACTTCGGGTCGTAGGTGTGCGAGTCCAGTGCCGCGGCTGTCGTCCAGTCGGAGGCCGACACCGGATCGCGGCCGCAGACCTCGCGGAAGGCGTCGATCTGGTTCTGCCGACGCTCGTCGCCCGAGGCCGGGGACCGTTTGACGGTGTGGTCGACGGCCTGGATCTCCGGTCGGTGCGGTTTGTCGACTGCATACCCACCGCCGAGTGATCGCAGCAGGGCTGCCTTCTGCGCGCTGTCGGCGGCGGCGTCGGTGATGACGGTGAGAATGTCGCGGGTCTTGGCGGTCAGGAACCGCTGGAACTGGCGGGCGGCCGCCGGGGTGTCCAACGCCAGCGCACGCTGATCGGCCAGGACACCGCGGATCTCGGCTTCGATGGCGTCCAATCGCTTGCGGCCGGCCAGCGCCGTCCGGTAGGCGTCGTGCAGCGTGGCGGCGAAGGCCCGGTCGGTGGCCGCGGAGGCATGCAGGCGCCGCGCGAGGACGGCCTCGCGGGCGCGCGCCGCGTCGGCGTGGGCGCCGGTCTCCGCTGGCATATTCGGGAGGCTAACGCAGCGGCGCCCGCTGGGGTATTCACCCCGTGGCGGTACGCATGTGGTGGGTGTGAATGCCGTGTGCAGGAGTTGGACGTACTGCGCGGACGCCGTGGATGATCCTGCTGGAGACCACGATGCTTGTCCACGAAGAGCGCCGACCACCGGTTCCGGGAACTGTGCCCTGACCCGGCGATGGCTGGAGGGAGGGTCAGTCCGCGGACTGGCGTTCGACGAATTCGTCCAGCACCCTGCGCGACAGCTTCGACACGCTCATGCCGCGGGACTTGGCGATCGACCGCAATCGATCGCGGGTGCGCTCAGAGACCCGGACCTGCACCACCGGGGAGTGCTTGCCGTTGCCGGAGAGTGACTTACCACCGGGGCGCAGGTTCAGCGCGGCCGCCTTGGCCAGTACTTCGGCTGCCATTTCCTGAGCGCGTTGCTCGGTAAGGCGTTCACCTCCGACGTAGACAACCTCCTTGTCGAGGTCGATCTCTTCGACGACAGTGTTCTCGTCGAACTTGATCTTGCTGGGGTCGAGCTTGCGGGCCATGGTTCAGATGTTCCTTCGGTAGCCCCGGCTATCGACACCCGTGAAGTAGGCGCGATGGCGATCGATGAGCAGCGGCAGACCGGCGTGGCGAAGCGCAGCCAGCAACTCTCGTCTTGAAATGCGCCGATGGACCGCCGCCGTCAGCTTGATGCGTGCCATACCTTGCGAGTATCAGCGGCACGTCTGACATTTCCCGAGTAATCGAATACATATTCGACAAGTTTAGGTGCTTGCGGGCTACCTGGCCACTGCTCACGGCGGGAACTCGACGGCAGTGCGGAGGCGTCAGGGCCCCTGATATCACCAGCGCTATCGTTTTCCGACATCACACATACCAACTCTCCGGGTACAGATGTGGCGGATGTGAAGACCGACGCCCTCTCCGGCTCGCCACGGCGGCGACAGCCGCGCGACCCGTAGGCTGGTCAGGTGTCACCCCCGGACCTGACCGCCGAGTTCGCCCGCGAATTCCCGGAGCTGTCGGTGCGCTGGCAGGCCGAAACGCCGCCGGAGCCAAAACTGCTGGTGCTCAACGAGGCGCTGGCCACCGACCTGAAACTCGACCCGCAGTGGCTGCGCAGCCCGGCGGGCACCGGGCTGCTGACCGGCACCGAGGTTCCCGACGACGCGACCCCGGTGGCGCAGGCCTACGCCGGACACCAGTTCGGCAACTACGTTCCGCTGCTCGGCGACGGCCGGGCGCTGCTGCTGGGCGAACTCATCGACAACGACGGTCACCACCGCGACCTGGCCCTCAAGGGCTCCGGGCGCACCTCGTTCGCCCGCGGCGGCGACGGCCTGGCGGTGGTCGGCCCGATGCTGCGCGAGTACCTGATCAGCGAGGCCATGCACGCCCTGGGAATCCCGACCACCCGCTCGCTGTCGGTGGTGGCCACCGGGCGCGACGTGCAGCGCGAGGGCATGCTGCCCGGGGCGGTGCTGGCCCGGGTAGCCGCCGGCCACCTGCGGGTGGGCAGCTTCCAGCTCGTCGCCCAGCAGGCCCGCGCCAGCGGTGACCTCGGGCTGCTGCGCCGGCTGGCCGAGCACGCCATCACCCGCCACCACCCGGAGGCCGCGCAAGCCGAAAACCCTTACCTGGCCCTGTTTCAGGCGGTGGTCGAGGCCCAGGCGTCGCTGGTGGCGCAGTGGATGCTGGTCGGGTTCGTGCACGGGGTGATGAACACCGACAACATGACGATCTCCGGGGAGACCATCGATTACGGGCCGTGCGCGTTCATGGAGGCCTACGACCCGGCCACGGTGTTCAGCTCCATCGACTATGCCGGGCGCTACGCCTACGGCAACCAGCCACTGGTCGCGCAGTGGAACCTGGCCCGCTTCGCCGAGACGCTGCTGCCGCTGTTCGACGACGTCGAAGATAAGGCCCTCAACGTAGCGGTAGAGACCCTGGAAGGATTCATGCCGCGCTATCACGGCTACTGGTCGGCCGGGATGCTGGAGAAGTTCGGGCTGACCGGCAGCGTGGAGGCCGCCGCGCTGATCGATCAAGCGCTCGCGCTGCTCAAGGACAACACCGTCGACTACACCTCGTTCTTCCGGGCGTTGAGCAAGGCCGGCCGAGGAGAAGAGTCCTTGCCGGGCAAGGTCTTTGACGACTGGCTCGCGCACTGGCGTTCACTGGATCCGGATGTGGACGCGATGGACCGGGTCAACCCGGTCTACATCCCGCGCAACCACCTGGTGGAGCAGGCGCTGACCGCCGGGATGCGCGGCGACCTCGCCCCGGTGCAGAAGCTGCTCGAGGTGCTCGCCGAGCCGTACCGGGAACGCGACGGGTTGGAGGCCTACGCCGCGCCGGCGCCGCCGGAGTTCGGGGATTACCGGACGTTCTGCGGGACGTGACGGTGCTCAGCCCGGATTGACCGCGGTGACCACCCAGGTGCGGCCCGGGAATTTCACCACACCGTCGACCCGGCGCCGGCGCAGTTCGTCGCGCAGTTCCTCGATGACAGCGGCCCAGCCGTCCGCGCCCAGCCGCTCCGGTAGCTCGGCGCGGGCCTGCCGCCCGGTGGTATTGGCCAGGATCAGGCTCAGGCGCTCCTCGACGCCGTCGCTGCCGTCGATACCGAAGTCGCAGACCCCGTCGAAGGCCGCCACATCAACGTCGCGCCAGCCGGCGTCGGCCAGAATGGCTCGCACCCGCTCGGCGTTGCCGAAGGCAAGCGGTCCGGGTGCGTCGGGATCGGCAGCGGCAGGCGGTGTTTCAAGTCGATCCGCGAGAATGTCGACACCCAGGGTGAACATCGGGTTGTCGCCTTCTCGCCAGCACACGAACGTCAGCTGGGCTCCCGGCGCGGCAGCGTTGCGGATGTTGGCGAACGCGGCCACCGGGTCCTCGAAGAACATCACCCCGAATCGCGAGATGATCCGGTCGAATGCCTCGCCGGTGGCCGGCCGCAGGGCGAGCGTCTGGGCGTCACCGAGCGCGACCGTGGCCCCCGGCACCCGGCGGCGTGCCGCCTGCACCATCGGCTCGGAGATGTCGACGCCGAACGGGACGGCCCCCAGCGCTGCCGCCCGATGCAACAGAGTCCCTGAGCCGCAACCGATGTCGAGCACCCGCGCACCGCGGCCGATGTCGGCGGCCTGCAGCACCGCGTCGGCGAACGGCGCCAATACCGCCTCGAAGATCGCCGCATGGTCTACCCAGTCGATGCCCTGCGCCGCCCACGCCTGCTGCTGTTCCTCGTTGGCCATGACCGACAGCGTAGGCGTCGCCGGGGCGCGGGGCTATCGGACGTCCTGCGGGACGTGATGCAGCTCGTGGCGCCCGGAGGTGCGGGTGGCGAAACCCGGCGGCGCGGCATGCCTGCCCGCGGAACCGTTTTCGCTGAGCTCGAACCGTTGCGCCACCCACGCCAGGGGTTTGGGCGCCCACCAGTTCCACCGGCCCATCACATGCATGAATGCGGGCACCAGCACCATCCGGACCAGCGTGGCATCCACCAACACGGCCAGGGTCAGGCCGAGGCCGAGCATCCGCATGAACGACACCTGCGCGGCGATCAATGCGGCGAACGAGATCGACATCACCAGCGCCGCGGCGGTGATCACCCGAGCGGTCCGGGCCACGCCTAGCGACACGCTCTCGTCGTTGTCGGCGCGAGTTTGACCCGACGCCAGCCAGTACTCCCGGATCCGGGACACCAGGAACACCTCGTAGTCCATCGACAGCCCGAACGCGATGCAGAACAACAATACCGGCACGTTGGCCACCAACGTCCCGGTCGGTGTTGTGCCGAACGCACCGAGATGGCCGTCCTGAAATATCCATACCAATGCCCCGAACGCGGCGACCAGCGACAAGACGTTGAGGATCAGGGCCTTGGCCGGCAGTACCACACTGCCGGTGAGCAGGAACAGCAGCACGAACGTGATGGCGGCGATCAGCCCCAGCACCAACGGCAACCGGTCGGTGATGGCCTGCACGCTGTCGCGGTTGATCTGCGCCAGCCCGGCCAGCTGCACCGGCCGATCGCCCGGGCCGGGGACCTGATGCAGGTTGTCGAGCTGGGTCTCGGACCGCTGCGAGAACAGCGGTGCTTCGCTGGCGACCGTGAAAAACGCACTGTCCTGGGCGATCCCGGTCGCCGCGGCCGGCTCGCCCACCCGAGCGCCGCCGACGAAGGTGCCGGTGGGGGCCGATACCGACGACACGTCGGGGACCCGGGACAGATCGGCGGCGTAGCGGTTGAGCTCGTCGGCCGGTATGCCGCGGATGTCGGGCAGGACGATCGGCACCGCCCGGTCGGAGTCATCGGCGAAGTCGTTGCGCAGCGCGTCACCGACCTGGTGCGCCGACGCCGACGTCGGCAGCACCCGGTCATCGGGGAAGCCCCATTTCACCCCGAAGAAGGGCAGCCCCACGGCCACCAGGAGCGCGACCACCGCCAGACCGATCGGCACCGCGCCACGGGTCACGAATTTCGTTGCCCGGTACCAGAAACCCAGCTCGATGGACCGCGCGGTGGGTGCCGGGCGGCGCAGCAGCCGGCGTGCGGGCCGGCGCACGTCCAGCGCGTCGAGTCGGGGTCCCAGGAATGCGATCGCCGCCGGGGTGACCACGATCGCCGCGAGCGCAACGAAGCTCACCGTCGCCACTCCGGCGTAGGCGAACGACTTCAGGAAGTACATCGGGAACAACGCCATGACCACCATCGACAACGCGACCGTGCTCGCCGAGAACAGCACGGTGCGCCCGGCGGTGCTCATGGTCGCGATCAGCGCCCGATCGGGGGCCGCACCGTCGGCCAGCTCGTCGCGGTAGCGGTTGATGATCAGCAGCGTGTAGTCGATCGCAAGGGCCAGGCCCATCGCGGTGGTGAGATTCAGCGCGAAGATCGAGACGTCGGTGGCCAGCGTGATCAACCGCAACACCGCCATCGACCCGACGATCGCCAGCCCACCCAGCGCGACCGGCAGCGCCGCTGCGAGCAGGCCGCCGAACACCCATACCAGCACGAGAAAGCTCAGTGGGATCGCGATCGACTCCATCAGCAGCAGGTCGTGCTGGTTCTGGTGGTTGATCTGCGCGTAGACCATCGCGCCGCCGCCGGCGCGGACGCTGACCCCGTCGCGGTCGTGCGCCACCTGATCGGCCAGGGTGCGGGCGTACTTCTGGGCGTCGTTCTCACCGCCCCGGAGGTTGGCCACGATCACACCGGAGGAGCCGTCGGTGTTGATCAGCCGGGAGGTGGCCGACGGCGGCCCGGTCCACGGTGAGGTGACGTTGTAGACGAACGGGGACTGTTGCAGCTTCCCGGCGATGTCGGTGCCGACGGCGCGGGCCGGCTCGCTGTTGGCACCGTCGGGGGCGCTGATCAGGATCAGCAGCTGCTGCTCGCTCTGGCCGAATCGGTCGGTCAGCAACCGGGTGGCCTGGGCGGACTCGGAGTTGGGGTCCTGGAAGCCGCCCGCGGACAGTTTGTCGGCCACCGGGACGCCGAAGACGGCCGCGGCGATCATCACCAGGAAGGCCAGCGCGAGCACACGTCGCGGAGCGGCGAGGGCCAGCAAAGCCATCCGGTGCAGCACGTCTAGCTACCTTCCGCCGAAATGGTCGACGAGAGGTGCCGCTGGCACCCCCACCGGCCTTGACACGAGTCAGGGTTCTGCGAGGTTCACCGCGTTAATTCGTTCAGCCTACCGCCGGAATCAACCCTGCCCGGCGGCCTTGAGCCGCCGCGCCCGAGGACGGCAGGATCTTTGCCCGCCTCTCAGCGACAACTTCCGCCAACTCGGCATTGTCGCAACAGTTTGTCGCTCAGAGCCGGGCACACACCACATCACCGCGGCCGTGGATCGATGCGACCGATCAACACAACGTTTACCGGCCAGGCTTGAACCGCGGCCCCGGTGACTCCGTGACCTCGACATGGACAACACCGCTATCAATACCCCGACAGTGGCCGCTGTGGCCGTTGAATTCCCGTCCCACCGGCACAGCCAGGCCCAGGTGATGGCGGCCCTGTCCGACTTCGCCGGACCGGAGTTCGCGCGGTTCGCCGCCAGCAGCGGCGTCGCCAAACGCCAGCTGGCACTGCCGTTGACGCGCTACCCCAAGCTCAGTGGTTTCACCGAAGCCAACGACGCCTACCTCGACATCGCGCTCGACCTGAGCGAACGTGCGCTGCAGTCGGCCCTGGATCAGGCCGGACTCACCGCTTCCGATGTCGACGTGGTGTTTTCGACGACGGTGACCGGGCTGGCCGTTCCCTCCCTGGAAGGGCGGCTGGTGACGCGGATGGGACTGCGCGCCGACGTCAAACGCATCCCGATGTTCGGCCTGGGCTGTGTCGCCGGTGCCGCCGGCCTGGCCCGGGTGCATGACTACCTGCGCGCCTTCCCGAGTGATGTGGCGGTGCTGCTGGCGGTCGAGCTGTGCTCGTTGACCGTGCAACGCCAGGATCATTCGATCGGAAACCTGGTGGCGTCCAGCCTGTTCGGTGACGGTGCCGGCGCGGTCATCGCGACCGGGCCCGGCCGAGCGCCTACTGGACCGAAGGTGCTGGCGACGCGAAGTCGCACCTATCCCGACACCGAGGAGATCTTGGGCTGGGACATCGGCAGTGACGGCTTCCGCATCGTGTTGTCCGTCGAAATCGCCACCGTCGTCGAGAAATACCTCGGTGACGACGTCCGCGACTTCCTGGCCGATCATGGATTGGTGACCGACGACATCTCGACGTGGATCGTGCATGCCGCCGGCCCGAAGGTGATCGACGCGGTCGAAGCCGTGTTGGATCTGCCCCCGGACGCACTCGATCGCACCCGAAAGTCGTTGCGCGAGCACGGTAACTTGTCATCCGTTTCGGTGCTCGACATCCTGCACGACACCGAGGCCGACCCGCCGACACCGGGATCGATCGGCCTGATGATCGCGATGGGACCGGGGTTCTCCGCCGAACTCGTGCTGATGAGTTGGTAACCATGTACTACCTGCTGATCCTGGCCGTCGGCGTAGAACGACTGGCCGAACTGGCGGTGGCCCGCCGCAACGCCCGCTGGGCATTCGCCAACGGCGGCACCGAATTCGGGCATCGTCATTATCCGGTGATGGTCAGCATCCATGCGGCGCTGCTGCTCAACTGCGTGGTCGAGGTGGGGCTGTTGCACCGGCCCTTCATTCCGGTGCTGGGCTGGCCGATGTTCACGTTGACGCTGGCCAGCCAAGGGCTTCGGTGGTGGTGCATCGCGACACTCGGCCGGCGATGGAACACGCTGGTGATCGTGATGCCGCAAGCTCCGCTGGTCCGCCGCGGACCGTATCGATGGTTGCATCATCCCAACTATGTGGCAGTGGTGGTCGAGGGGTTCGCGCTGCCGCTCGTGCACACCGCCTGGGTGACCGCGATCGGGTTCACCCTCGCCAACGCGGCGGTGTTGCGGGTGCGTATCCGGGTGGAGAACGCCGCCCTGGGGTACCGGTGAGCACCATCGATGTCGACCTTCTGGTCGTCGGCGGCGGACCAGCGGGCCTCGCTTCCGCGTTATACGCGCGGCAGCAAGGCCTTTCGGTAGTCGTCGCCGAGCCGCGCGACAACCCGATCGACAAGGCCTGCGGTGAGGGTCTGATGCCGGGCGGGCTGGCCGCTCTGGCGTCGCTGGGGGTGGACCCGGCGGGTACGCCGTTGCGGGGCATCGCCTACCTGGACGAGCAGCGTCGGGTCGAAGCGCCTTTCCGCGACGGGCCCGGGCGCGGGGTGCGCCGCACCACCCTGCATGCCGCGCTGGCCGACCAGGCCAAGCAGCACGACGTCGACTGGGTCTGCAAGCGGGTCGGCGCCGTCGACCAGGATGCCCACGGCGTGACGGCGGGCGGGATCAGGGCCAACTGGTTGATCGCCGCCGACGGGCTGCACTCCACGGTGCGCCGCACCGTCGGGATCCCGGCCGTGGCCGGCACGCCGCGGCGCTACGGGGTGCGATGGCACTACCGGATTCCGGCCTGGTCGGAGTTCGTCGAGGTGCACTGGTCCCGGTGGGGTGAGGCGTATGTGACGCCGGTGGAACCGGATCTGGTGGGTGTGGCGATCCTGTCGCCGCAGCGCCCCGAACTCGACTGGTTCCCGCAGTTGGCAGCCCGCGTCGCCGGCGCCCAACGCGGGCCGGCACGCGGTTGCGGCCCGATGCGCCAAGTGGTTTCACGCCGGGTCGAAGGCCGGGTGCTGCTGGTCGGTGACGCCGCCGGTTACGAGGATGCGCTGACCGGTGAGGGCATCAGCCTGGCCGTCAAGCAGGCCGCTGCCGCCATCGCCGCGATCCTCGACGACAATCCCGGGGCCTACGAGCGGGCCTGGCCGGCGATCACACGGCGCTATCGACTGATCACCCGAGCGCTGGTATTGGCCAGCGCTCCGCAGCCGACCCGGCGGGCCTTGATCCCGGCCTGTGAGCTGCTGCCGGGAGTGTTCGAACGCGCGGTGCATCTGCTGGCGCACTGAGCATCCGCTCGACCGCAGACACCACCAACCGGGTCGAGGCGCGAGTGCCCACCGTGATGCGCACCGCGCCGTCGGGGTAGTGCCGAGCCCGCAGTCCGGTGCCGGCGAAGATCTCACGCCACGGCCGACCGGCAGCGGGCAGGTACACGAAGTTCGCATGCGAGTCGGTGCAGTAGACGCCGGCGGCCTGCAGCCGCGCCCGCAGGTACTGGCGTTCGGCGGTGATCTGCTCGATGCGTTGCTGCAGCTGCGCTTCGGCAGCATAGGAAGCCGCCACCGCCACCATGCAGCTGGTGGGGACGCCGAACGGCATCTGCATGGCCCACAGCGCGTCCGCCGGCACCGGCGCCGCGATGCCGTAGCCGATCCGCAGTGCGGCCAGTCCGTAGGCTTTGGAGAAGGTCCGCAGCACAACCACATTCGGGAACTGCTGGATGAGGCCGGCGGCGTCGATGCGCTGATGGGGCGCAACGAATTCGATGTAGGCCTCGTCGAGCAACACGATGGTGTCGCCGGGGATGCTCGTCAGGAACCGCTCGACGTCGGCGACGGGCTCTAGCGTCCCGGTCGGATTGTGCGGCCGGCACAAGACCACGACGCGCGCGTCGGCGGCGGCGCGGGCCATCGCGGGCAGGTCATGACGGCCATATCGGTCCAGCGGGATGTCGACCGTCGTCAGCCGCGCGATCCGGGCGAAGATCGGGTAGCCGTCGAAAGTTGGCTGGCTCAGCACAATCCGATCACCCGGGTGCGTCATCGCGTGCAGCACCTGGATGGCCAGCCCGGATGCGCCAGGCCCCGGTACCACGCTCTCCTCGGGCACGCCGGCGTGGTCGGCCACCAGCCGGCGCAACCGGGTCGGCAGGAAATCCGGATAGCGGTTGGCCGCCCCCACGGCGTGCATCAGTGCCGCGCGTACCGCCGGCAGCGGCGGGAACGGATTCTCATTGAGTGCCAGTGCACACGGATCGACGGCCGACGTCATGGGGCCCGTCCGCCCCACCGGATCGCCGCGGCGCCGGCGAAGTCGCCGGCGTGCGCAAACCCGGCCATCACCACCACCTCGCCCGGGTGGAGTCGCTGCGCGGTGATGGCGCGATCCAGGTTGATCGGGATACCGGCGCCGAACATGTTGCCGCACGCGTCGAAGGTGTCGAAGTGCCGTGATTCGGGCAGTTCGAGTGCTTCGCGCCAATTGCGCAAGAACACCCGGTTGGGCTGATTGGTGACCAGCAGGGCGATATCGGCAGCGGACAGGCCGAGTCGGTGGCAGACCGTCAGCGCGACCTCGGGTACCTGCCGGTTGCCGCGTGCCATCACCTTGGTGATCTTGTCTTCGGTGAAGCCGATATAGCCGGAGCCGGGCCCGGGTTGCCACCACTTGCGGGGCGGGTCGATGGTGTAGGTCATGTCCCCGGCGTACTGCCCGTAGGTGCGGCACTCGACGTCGAGAATCGGCGAGTGATCGGTCAGTGTGACCAGGCCGACCGCCGCACCGTCACCGGGTACCGACGCCTGCGACTTGCCTCGAACGGCGGGCTGGTCGAAGACCTGGCCGGCGGCGTTCTGGGCGATCGCGATCAACGCGGTGCGCCCCGCACCGGCGGTCAGCAATTGGCGGGCGACGTTGAGTCCCAACACGAACGCGGCACATCCGCCGTTGTGCAGATCCAGCACCGACGACGGCCGCATACCCAACCGATGGGCGATAGCACCGCCCGCGCCGCAGAACGGGATGTCGGGCAACTGGGTGTGAGTGATCAAGACGTCGACGCCTTCGATGACGTCGCGGCCGTGCCGGTCGATCAGGCCCTGTGCCGCCTGCTCGATCATGTCGGCCGCGGACTCGCCGGCGCCGACGTGGTGGCGGAACACCGGCGCCCGGAACATCACGTTGTCGCGTAGCTCGTCGGATTCGGCGAACTGCGCGTAATACTGCGCGGTAATCGGTTTGCCGGGAACGTAACTGGAGACGTCGGTCAAGCTGATGGCGGGGTGGCCCATGATCGGCTCATCTCATCCAGGACGGTGTGATGGGCAGGCCGTTGTGGTGGCGGTACTCCGCAATCGCCTTCAGGTTCTTCAGTTCCAGCAGATGGCCGGCGCTGAACATGTCCCAGAAGTCACCGACCCAGACCGGGCGCTGCGGTGGTGCGGTCTCCGGATAAGGGTTGTGGTCGTAGAACGGGTGGTGACAGTTGGTCCACAGCACCACCGATCCGGGCTTGTTCAGCACCACCTGGGCGTCGACGACCCGCAGCAGATAGATCATCCACAGGTGGTGGCCCTGATCCCACGCACAGTGGTAGTCCACGGTGCGCGAGCGGCTTTCGGCGACGGTGCGGGTGTAGATGCGGGTCTCCGAACCGAGCCGGTCGTAGGCGAGCCACAGGCCGGGTTCCTCGGTGGGGGTGAAGCCCCGCAGACTGTAGGTCCACTCTTCGAGGCAGCGGGTGTCGGCCAGGTAGTCGAACAGTTCGTCGGGCGGGCAGTCGATGTAGTCGTTCACGGTGCAGTAGTCGCCGAAGACCACGTCGTGCGGGTAGACCGACCGCATCATCTCCATGATGATCGGGGTGGCCACCTTGCGGGGGCTGGTCTCTACCCGGATCAGTCCGTCGATGGGCTCGCTGATATCAGCGAGCGCTGGAAGCGACATAGCGGTGGTCCTCCCTACATGTCGGTGCGGAAACGCCGGCGGACAGGAACGGTGCGAACGGCGGGATCTCGTCGGCGGCGCAGTCGACGCTGATCACCGACGGCCCGTTGTGGGCCAGCGCGGTGCGCAACGCGGCGCCGAATCCTTCGGCGTCGGCGGTCTCGATGGCGTTGAGGCCGGGCAACATCGACGCCAGGCCGGCGCCGAGGTGGCTGGGGGTGTAACGGTTGTAGCTGTGCCAGCCGTGGTAGAACAGCCGCTCGCGGGTCACGCACATGCCGTGCGCGTTGTTGTTGAGCAACACGAACAGCACCGGGAGCCGGTATTGCACGGCGGTGTGGATCTCCATGCCGTGCATGAAGAATGCGCCGTCGCCGGCGATCACCACGGTGCGCCGGCCGCGAGCGAACGCCGTGCCGATGCCGGCGCCGAAGCTGTAGCCCATCCCGCCCATACCCAGGGCAACCAGGAAGCGGCCGTCACAGCGCGGCGCAAGGTAGTGAACGGCCGCAGCGCCGGTGTTGCCGGCGTCGACGACGATGTCGACACCGTCGGGCAGTTCATGGTCGAGTAGTCGCATCGTGTCGCGGTAGCGCACTCCCGGCCCGGAGTAGTACGGCGGCCGCAACTCGGTGCGTGACACGGTGTCGGGCACCCGCAGCCACCGCGGGCGCCCGGGTCCCGCCAGCGCCCGGCAGAGCATTCGCAGCATCGCCCGCAGATCGGCGGTCTGCACGTGTGTGCACGGCAGATACGGCGGCGCCGAACCCATCGACACGGTGCGGACGCCGGCCAGTGCTGCATCAAGACCGGCACGCGCGGTCTGCGACAGCCGGGTGCCCACCACCAGGCACAGCGCACTGGCCGCCACCGCGTCGGCAACCGAGGGGTTGCCCATCACTCCGGAGACGCCCAGCGCCGACGACGAACCCAAACCCGGTGTGCCGGCCACATCCTTGGCGTCGGGAACACACACCACCCGCGCCCGCAGCAGCGCGCGCAGTTCCTCGAGCTCGGTGCGGGCGTCGTCGCGGGCCACCTGTTCGCCCGCGATGATCGTGACCGGGCCATGGGCGTCGCGCAGCGCGTGCAGGATCGGCTGCGGGCTACCCACCGGCGGCGGCTCAGGACGGCGTACACCGTTGCGCAGGCAGGCGCCGATCGTGACGGTCCCTTGCTGAACGTCCTTGGGCAACAACAGCACCGCCGGCCCGCCGCGACGGGCTGCGGCGATGGCGCGCGGCAATGCCGAGACGATGTCGTCGGGGTCGAGCACCCGTTCGCAGAAGATCGATACGCCGGCGAACAACGCTTCGGCGTCCAGTGCGCCGTTGCGGCCGCTGGTGTCCTGAAAGCTGCCGCGGCCGTCCATCGCGCGTGGGGCCTGGCCGACCAGCGCCAACACCGGGACCCGGCTGGCCAATGATTCCCCCAGTCCCGGAATCAGGTTCAGCGCGCCGCCGCCCGATGTCGCGGCGACCACACCGAGACCGGCGCCGCTGCGGCTGTATCCATCGGCCATGGCGGCTGCCCCGAATTCGTGCTTGGCCAGCACCGCCGTGATGTCGGTGCGGAAATACGCCGCGTCGTAAAGGTCTTCGATGTTCGCGCCGTCGACGCCGAAGATGTGTCGCACTCCCGCTGCTGGCAGCTGGGCCACGATGTGGTCGACTGCTGAGTAGTTCCTGGACATGCCAGTGACACGGCGGGTGACCGGCATTGGTTCACATTGCGCGTTCCAGCAGAACTTTGCCGTTGTCGGCGGAAACCACTTGTACCGAGGCGATTTGGTCGCTGGGCGTGGAGATGCTGCCGGCCGGTGTGGCGGTGTGGCCGGGCTGGGCCACCCAGGTCGCCAGTCGGGTCTGGGTGCCGTCGCGGTCGACGATCACCAGCGCCAGGGTGTCGTGGTGCGCGGTCACCGGAGCCAGGCAGACGCAGCTCAAGTCGATGATGCTGCCCCAGGGCTGGCTGCTGACCGCGACGGTCGAGGCCAGCGCGGTGGTGCCCACCTGCGCCATCGGCAGCGCGGCTTGCTGCGCCGGCGGCGTCGTCGAGGGGGAGCCACCGACTCCGACCAGGACACCGATCCCCAGGACGGCGGCAGCGGCACTGGTTGCCGCCCAGGTCATCAGCCGGGTACGGCGGCGTCGTCGGCGCACCGTGCTCAGCAGCGACGGCAGCAGCTCTGCCGATGGCTGTGGTGCCGCGGTGTCGTCGGCGATCTCGGCCACGGTGGCGTGCTCGAGCTGGGAGAGCAGGGCGGGCACGCCGCTGATCTCGGCGACCGCGTCCCGGCATGCCGGGCAGCCGCTCAGGTGGTCCTCGAACTCACGACGGTCGGCGGCGGACAGCGAACCCAGCACGTAGGCGGCATCCCACATCGCGTACGGGTGCTCCGGCCTCGAAAACGCGGTCATCGTGTCACCCCCATCTCCTGCAAGGCCAGTCGCAGTGCCCGCACCGCGTAGTGCAGGCGTGATTTCACCGTTCCCTCGGCGACCCCGAGGTCTTCGGCGACCTGTCCGGTGGTCCAGCCACGATAGTAGGACCGCTCGATCACGGCCTGGTGCTCCTTCGATAGTTGGGTCATGGCTTCGGCGATCAACATCCGGTCCAGGGCGGTGTCCACTTCGTCCCGCGTGGGTTGCTCGGGTGGGGCCGACTCGTCGAACAAGGCGACGACGTTGCGGTACTGGGCGCTGCGCCGTTCATCGATGATCAGGTTGCGCGCGACGGTGCACAGCCAGGCCCGCGGCGACCGCTCGGGGTCGCCGATGACTTCTGGGTGCTGCCAGGCGCGCAGCAGCGTCTCCTGGACGACGTCCTCGGCGCGGCTCCGGTCGCCGGTCAGGCGCAGCGCGTACCGCCACAACACCGCCGCGTGCTCGTCGTAGAGCGTCTTCATCAACGCGGCTTCATGGTCCGGCGGGTTACCGACTCGAGGCACGGGCGATCACCTCCTGCCTAGTGACACGGGGTGCGCGCCCGTCGGGTTCATGCGCGGCACCGCGTGCCCGAAACGATCAGTCGGGGATCCAGTTGCCGTGGAATCCGTGCGGAACGCGCCGGGGCAGCCCCACCCGGGCGGCCGGTTTGGCGTCGAAGTCGGCGGCGTCGATGATCACCAGGTCGCTGCCGTTGCGCACCGGGTCATAGACGTAGGTCAGATACCAGCCGGCCGATTCATCGGCCTGCCCCGGTGACGGCGCGAACACCGCCTCACTGGGTGCGCCGGACAGGCCGTTGATGCCGAACCGATGCACCTGCGCGTCGCCGCGCGCCAGGTCGTAACGGACCAGGCTGTCCTGGGCGACCGTGACGGCGTAGCGGGCGTCGGCGCCGACCAACCGATCATCGACGCGGGGGAACTCGATGTCGCGGTCATCGAGCTGGACCTCGTCGACGACACCGGAATCCAGATGGATCGTCCAGCGCCACAGCGTGGCGTCGGTTTCGAAATCGCTGTTGTGGCGCCACATCTCCGGGTAGCGGGCCGCTTGCAGCACGATCGCATCACCCGAGGGCGTGTCGAAAGCGTTGGCGAGATGGAAGACGTAGCAGGGGTTGATGTCGAACCAGCGCACCGGGCCGTAGGGGTCATCGCGGCGCAGCACCCCCAATCGGGCGCCGTAGTCGTCATCCCAGCGATAAGGCAGGTCACGTTCGTAGCGTCCGGTGAGTGCGATCGCCAGGTTGAACACCAGCGGCAGATCCAGGAAGACGACATGCTCGGCGGTGAGCGCGAAGTCGTGCATCAGCGTCATTCCGGGCACGTCGATCGGACGGCGGATAATCAGGTCGCCGTCGGCGTTGGCCCGGTAGTAGTTGACGTGCGGATCGAGGATGTCGCCGTGGCCGAAGAAGTGCAGTTCGCCGGTGGCGGGACAGATCTTGGGGTGCGCGGCCATGGAATCGGCCAGCTTGCCGGCAAAGTCGTAGACCCCCAACGTCTTCAGGTCGTTGGTGATCTCATACGGCAGTGAAGATTCCATCAGCGCCAGGGTCTTGCCGGCATGCCGGATCACGTGGGTGTTGGCCACACTGGAATGCAGATTGCGGCTGCCGTCGGGGTTGAACAGCGCCAGCGGCTGCTCGAAGCTCTCGGTGCGCACCCACCGGTTGCGGTACCAGGCCGCCCGGCCGTTCTCCAGCCGGACCCCGTGCACCATGCCGTCGCCGGTGCACCAATGCCCGCCCGCCGCACGCGGGTTGGGTCCGTTGCGCAGGTACCAGCCGTTCAACTCCGCCGGGATGTGGCCCTCCACGGGCAGGTCGAGCGCGGTGAGTTCGTCGGCGACCGGCGCGTAGTTGCCGGTGCGGAAGACCGGGAAGACCGTCTCCGGCGGCTGCAACACCGCTACCGGTGCGCTCGATTCCGCGCGGTCCGAGCCGTTGTAGACCTGTACCGCGGATCGGGGACCGCCGCTCAGTTGGTCGCCGGCGAGGTCCTCTTGGGTCACCAGCGACAGCAGCGCCGGCATCCCGGACAGTTCGGCCACAGCATCCCGGCAGGACGGGCAATCGTCGAGGTGTAGCTCGAATTCGAGATGGTCGGACTCCGACAGGGCACCCAGCACGTAGGCGGCGTCCCACATGGCGTAGTCGTGGCGCGAGGCCGTCATGGCGCCACCCCCATGCTTCGCAGGGTCTGCTGGAGTGTGCGCAGCGCGTAGTGCAACTGTGTTTTCACGCTGGCTTCGGCGATACCCAAGTCGGCGGCGATCTGTCCGGTGGTCCAGCCGTGGTAGTAGGCGCGACCGAGCAGCACCCGGTTGTCGGAGGACAGCTGCGCCAAGGCGTCGGTGACCAGGGTGCGGGCCGAGTCATGCGGCAGTGCGGCCGCGGCCTGCCCGCGGTCGGGTGTCCATCTGTTGCTGGCTTCGCCGAGATCCATAGACCAGCCTCCCGGAAGTGACACGAGGCAGCGGGGGGTTCGGTTCAGAGCTGGTTCCCGCCGCGTCGCGATCCGTGTTCCCAGTGTGGGCCGCGCGGGCTGGCGGCGGTAGGGGCAGCTCAGTCTTTGACCGTGCCGCTAGTTTCTACGGCGTCGCGGTGACCAGCGTCAGCTCCCACGCCGCGAGCCACGGCTTGATCGTCTGCGCGACGGAGTACTCGTGCGGTCCGTCGCATTTGGGCTCGGAGTAATCCCCGTTGGACACCGCGGTGAAGATCCCGACCGCTTCGGCGCTGCCGTCGGGCTGGATGCGGTACACCGGGCCGCCGGAGTCGCCGCAGATGCCGGTGGCGGTGAACCGGACCTTGTTCTCCTCGCTGGCGACCACCGGCCCGCATATCGCGCCGCCGCTGCGGATCCCGAAATGGCAAAGCAGATCGCCGATTTGGACGTTCTCGGCCAGGCCGGTCACCGGGTGTCCGTCGATCTCCGCGGTCAGCGGGATCTTGCCGGGATGGTCCAGGGTGATCAGCGCGATGTCGTAGTCGTTCCAGTCGTTGCCGTCGTAGACGCTTTCGGTGAAGGTGCCGACCACCGGATATTTGTAGAGGCCGCCGTGGTGCACGGCCACCTTCCCGGGCCCGCCGGGTTTGTTGCAGTGCCCGGCCGATAGCAGCCCGGGCTGGTCGTCTTTGGTGCGCACCAGGAACCCGGCGGTGCAGCTGATGTTGTCGGAGCCGTCGGCCGGGGTGACGTTGATGCCGATCCCGGGACCGAGGGCCTTGGCGGTCGGCATGAGGATGGGGTGGCGCACCGGGTGGGTGTGGTTGACCCAGATCGTGGCCACCATGACCGCTGCGACGACGACCGCGATAGCCACCCGGGTGATCAGGGCGCTGAGGGGACGTTTTCCGGAGGCAGCCATCAGCTGTGCTCCCGGCACGAGGCGGGCGGTTTCATTGCGGCGCCGGCGGCGCGACGATGCGTATCTGGCGGCGGGTGGGCCGGTGAGCCACGGCGACGCCGACTTGTGCGCACGCCTGGACCCCGGGAACCGGATTGGGGTCGGTGCGCCTATCATGTTGCCCGGCAGTGCCGAACAGCGCCACCGCGTTGGGCTTTGCGCCAGTGCTGAATCGGGTCTGGTAGCGGATACCGCTGTGCCGGCCGCCGGCGAACCAGGCCGCTGCCCACAACTGCGGGATGTCGTACGACGGGCAGGTCCCGATCTCGCGGGTCATCCCGAAGGCTGCCGCTGCCGTCGTGCAGGTGTTCGCCAGCCAGCGCTGGGACGGAACCTTCAGGGTCGATACTTGCGTGCGAGCGGCCGCCTGGAAGGTGACCACCCCCTGTCGGATCAGGTCGTGTCCGAACCGTTCCCGCAGCGCGGTGCCAAGGTCGGCGGCCAGATAACACGTCCCGTTGGGCCGGATCAGATCGAAGCGTCCCGATAGGTCCGAGGAAAACCACCAGGGCGGGTTCCCGACGGTGTGGGCGCGGTGCAAGATCGCGGTGGGCAGCAGGCGTGAGCGAGGGAAGCCGGAGAGATCGGCCGGCGGTGAGCCGAGTGCGAGGCGTTGACGCGAACCACTCACGCGGCCCAGCCCGACACTGTCTGGCGGGCCATGGCCAGCACCCGCTCGGGGTCACCGCCGCTGCGCAGCCAGTCACTGGGGGAGGCGCCGGCGAGATGGTCGCTGGGTGCACGCATCCACAACGCGATCATCCAGGGGTCATCGGTACCGGCCGCCAGGCAGTTGAGCACTTCGGCCATCGACGGGATGGTTGCGCCGTGAGCGAAGAATTGCCAGGTCGGATAGACGACGCCTCCGTCGTCGAGCGGGCAGGCCAGCACTGCGTGCCGGGCCACCTTCTGGTGCAGGGCTTGGCGCGAGATGCCCAACCAGCGGATCAAGCCGCTGGTGTCGTAGAACGGTCCCGAGATGTCGTCGAAAACGTGCCCGAGGGGCAGGGCGGCGACCATGGCGTCCGCGACGCGTTCGGGGTCGCCGAAGGCGTCCGGGCTGAGCTGCGCTTCACCGGCCTTCGTCAGCCGTGCGTGCACCTTCTGGCTGACCAGCCGCATCACTTGTTGCTCAAAGGCGGCAAGATCGCTCATCGCGGGTCACCTCCCGTTACGGTTGGGCTCGTCATCCATGCTACGTCAACTGCGTCAAGTTCATAGCGTCAAGCTTGTCAACTTAATACGGATCGAACAACCGGCCGGTGAGCTGGGCGAAACGCTCGGCGCGGTGCAGCGACCTGAGCCGTCGGACTATCTGCTCGACGAGCTGATGGTCGAGCTCTAGGTTCAGCGTGACCGGCCCGGCCTCGACGACGCCGCCGGGAACGCTGGCATCGGCGAAGTGCAGTAACTCCGGCAGTCCGTCGACCAGCGTGACGAAGTCGTCGATGAAGCGGTGGTAGTTGCGCAGCGGGATATCCGTCAGGTCCCGGCAGCGGTAGATCAGGTCGCCGTATCGCCCGTCGGCGGTGCGGTAGTAGCAGCGCTCGGCCAGCTCGAGGAACCGGTCGTAAGAATCCATCACCCGGTGCGCCGCCTGCAGAATCGCGTCGGCATCGGCGGTGGCCTCGTCGGCGGGATCACCGAACATGCCCAGGAACGCCGGCGTCAGCATGAACTCGTTGACTTCCGTGGTGAGCTCGCACAGTTCGTTGAAGCAGCCCGCCACCAGCTTTCCCACCCGCGCGCGGCCGCGCAGGCGCCTCTTGTTCGGTGGCGGGAAGGTCCGGGTCAGGTCGTCCAGCCGCCACTTCACCGCCGCCCGCCGCTGCACCAGCACCGAGCAGAACACCGCCAAGTGCCAGCCGCGCGGCCGGTCGGCCAGCAGCGTGTCGAGGGTCTTTTTGCCGTACGCGACGGTGGCCACAGGAGGGTCGTCGGCCAGCGGTGGGCGAGGTAGGCGCAGTGGCGGGGCGATCGACCGCATGAGCGCGTCACCGTCGGGGCCGTAGACACCCATGCTGTCGCCGAGGAGCGCCCAGTTGTGCTGATCGTCGGCGCGGCGGGCGACGTCTGCGTCGAGTCGCGCGGCGGATTGCTGCCGGTCGTGGACTTTCCGGACGATCGCCCGAATGACGAAGAACAGCGCGGCGATCACCGCGGCCGCGGCGATCCACCAGACGAACTTGATGACCAGCCCCAGTACCAACAACCAGAAGAGCAAGCCCCAGATCGGCCCGGAGTCCGGCGGTCGCGCGGCGGGTTTCACAGTCCGAACGCTATGTCAGGGGTACGACGAATGTTTCCGGCTGCGCTACCAATTGCTCGGCGCGTAATCCTTGAGGAAACACCCGAACAGATCCTCGCCGGCCTCCCCGCGCACGATCGGGTCATACACCCGGGCGGCGCCGTCGACCAGATCCAGCGGCGCGTGAAACCCCTCCTCGGCCAACCGCAGCTTGGTGGGGTGCGGACGCTCGTCGGTGATCCAGCCGGTGTCCACCGCGGTCATCAGGATCCCGTCGGTCTCGAGCATCTCCGCGGCGCTGGTGCGGGTGAGCATGTTCAGCGCGGCTTTGGCCATGTTGGTGTGCGGATGCCCGGCGCCCTTGTAGCGGCGGCTGAATTGGCCCTCCATGGCCGACACGTTCACCACATATTTACGACGGGCCGCCGATGCCGCCATCGCCGGGCGCAGCCGACTGACCAGGATGAACGGTGCGGTCTGGTTGCACAGTTGCACCTCGAGCAGCTCCAGGGCGTCGACCTCGTGCACCCGTTGGGTCCAGCTGTTGGTCGCGGCGGTGTCGGGCAGCAGCCCGCCGGCGTCGATCGCGGTGCCGGCGGCGATGCGGGCCGGGGAGGCGCTGCGGGCGGTCAGGGCCAGTTCGGTCAGCGCGTGCGCCTGCTGGTGTTCGGCGAGGCTGCCGGCCAGCGCGGCCGGGTGCGCGTCGCTTACGTGGTCGAACGTGATGACGTCGACGAGCTCGGCTGCCGGGGTGCGCTCGGCCTCAACCAGGGCGGCATACGAGCCGGGGGCGCGGCGCACCGTCTGCGCGGCGTTGTTGATCAGGATGTCCAGCGGGCCCTGGTCGGCCACCGTGTCGGCCAGCGCAACGACCTGGGCGGGGTCGCGCAGGTCGATGCCCACCACCCGTAGGCGGTGCAGCCAGTCGGCATGATCGGGCATCGCGGCGAAGCGGCGCACCGCATCGTTGGGGAAGCGGGTGGTGATGGTGGTGTGGGCGCCGTCGCGCAGCAGGCGCAGCGCGATGTACATGCCGATTTTGGCGCGCCCGCCGGTGAGCAGGGCGCGGCGGCCGGTCAGGTCGGTGCGGGCGTCACGTTTGGCCCGGCTCAGGGTGGCGCAGTCCGGGCACAGCTGGTGATAGAACGCGTCGACCTGCGTGTAGTGGGTTTTGCAGATGTAGCACGGCCGCGAGCGGATCAGGGTGCCCGCCGATGCGCCCTTGGTGGCCGATACCAGTGGGATGCCTTGGGTCTCGTCGTCGATGCGGCCCGGGGCGCCGGTGGCGGTGGCGGCGATGACGGCCTTGTCGGCGGCGGCCACCGCGTCGCGCCGGGCGGTTCGGCGCTCCTTCTTGAGCGCCTTGAACATCCGCGCGGTGGCGCGGCGGACGGTGACGGCGTCGGGGTGCTCGGGTGGCAGCGCGTCGACCTGGGCGAGGACCTGCAGGCAGGTGGCGAGATTCTGCGGGTCGATGCCGGTCACGCCTGGTAAGGGTACGGGGCGTGATCGGCGATGCCGATCACGCCCGTTCCGGCCCGGTTACCGGGTCGGTGGGGTGTCGGACGTGGGTGCGCCGGGATCGAGCTTGTCGGCGCGTTGGTATTCGGAGTCCAATTCGCTGCGCGCGGTGGCCGCATCACTGCGGTGTTGGTGCGCCTGGTGTTCCAGGTTCTCCGCTTGTGCTGCTAGCGCTTCGGATTCGGCTCGCATGGCGCGGCTCTTGGCCGCGATCTGCTCGGCGTGGGCTTCGCGCTGTCCCACCTCGTGAGCCTGCTCGGCGGCTTTTTCGCGGATCTCCCCGGCCTGGCGGCGACGCCGCTCGGTGCGCTTGTTGCGTCCGATGAAGGCCAAAGCGATCAGGACCAGGACGGCCACGATCGCGACGACAACGATGAGAATGATGGTGCTGTTACTCATTGCGGTTTCCTTTGCGTTGCGGGCAGATGAGTCGGCGGTCAGTAGTAATGACGTCGACCGCCCACCGGGCTGCCCATCCGTCCGGCCAGCTTCAGCACGAGGCCGACGATGAGGAGAATGGCCCCGACCACCACCATGAGGTGGGCGTAGGCGAAGGTCGGTATGAGAGCGGGCAAAACAAGGCCGAGAATGATGAGGAGCACTCCGAGGGCAATCATGGCGTTACCCCGCTTTCTGTGGAAGAGGGGCTAATAAGCGTTGGTTCGCAGCATTCCCGGTTTCCGCTGCGCATAAACCCAGGTGACGCGCGGTCCGTGCCGTGAAACACATCGGCGGCTTCGGCAGTGGCGTCACTTTTTGCTGGGGATGATGGCGACGGCGATGAGCGTAAAACTCGCCCCGGTCCGAGCACGTCACTGTGCTGGATGAATCCCATCTGCCCCATGCGTCACCGGGGGAAGGGTGTGGGTGTTGTGCCCGGCTATGAGCGACAACTTGAGGCGAGGTGCGGCCCAATGGCCATCCGTTTGTAGGAACTTGCTGTCGAGGGTTCAGCGCGGGCCTGGTGGCCTGTCAGCCGACTTCGACCGGCACGTACAGCGGTCGCAGCGTGATCAAGCTACGAGTCGTCGCGTCGGCCTTTTCGTAGTTGTCGACTAGTGCCTTGGTCAACTCCTGCAGCGTCCACAGTGCCAGCGGCACCGTCGAGCGGTCGGCCTCATAGCGGGCGTCCTTGGTGAAACCGCCAGTACTCACGTAGAGACCGCGGTCCTCGGGGTGTCGACCGCCTAGGAATCCGCGAATGTCCTTGCTTCCCATCTGTCCCTTGCGGTGTTTGACCTCGACGACGATCCGGGGCCGTTCGAAGCCGAAACCGTCCGGCGAGGCCAGAATGTCGCGACCCAGATCCGATCCGGGCGGGGAGACTTGGGTCTTGTAGCCCATCGCCCGCAGAATCCCGGCCACCAGGTCCTGCATCTGCGACCAGTCCAGGGCGTTGACCCGGTCCTTGATCTGCTCGAACGCCAATGCAGGGAAGTCACGCAGCGGATCGTCTGGCTCGACGCCGTCGTCTACCGGGGGCGGTGCCGCGGTGCCGTGTAGCAGGCTCAATACCTCGGTGCGCACCGCCTCCGGAAGTTGAAAGACCGTCAGCGTTGAGCCCAGGCTGTTCTTCGCCGCCGGGCTCAGGTCGTCGCGGTTCAACTCGACGGTCTGCCAGGTGATGGACCGGGCCAAGCCCATACCCTGATCGGCCCAATCCTCGTGGAGCTCCGCCGGTCCGGTAACGGCACCGACCAGGTAGGTGCGGTTGTCCGGCGAATAGGTGATTACCCAGTCGTTGGTGGCGACTTCGTTGACGAACCGGTACACCTGCGCGGCGCTGACCACCGCCGCCTTTTCTTTGATACCCGGCTCTGCCTCCCGGTAGGCCTTTGCCAGCGTTTTGCGGTCGACGCCGGGCTTGGCGAGCGCGGCGATCGGCCGAAACCCGATGCCGGCTGCGCTGCGGTCGCGGAAATCGTCATAGCGCAGGCCGCCGTCGCTGCGCACCATCCACATCGCGGTCACCGATCGGCCTCCGGCCTTGTCGGCGGTGCGTCGTTGACCACCGGTGTCTGCTGGTTGAACCGCTGCGTCATGAAGCCCCGGATGTTGGACAGTCCCCGACCGGCAGCCGCAATGGCTTTTTCGGCGACGGGCTTGGCTATCTCCACCGCGGCATCGACGGCCTCACGGACGCCCGGGGTCTCCATGTCCTTCCAGCCGTCGACCTGGTGGTGGCGCGCGCTGGCGAAGTTGTCCAGCTCAGTTCGCAGGGCGTCGCGGTCGGCGGCAAGTTGATCTACCGCCCAGAACCGAAAGCCGTCGAGCGCCTCGGTTTTTGCGATCGCATCGACCACCTCGTGTGCCTTCTGATAGAGCTTGCCGTCCTCGGCCAGCTGGTAGGCCAGTAGTTCACGGGTGTGCTCGAGTACCTGCGGCAGATGGTTCGGCTCGGTGGCCTCGACCCGGGCCAGGCGCAGCCGCTGCCACTTGTACAGGGACTCCTCGGCCACCACAAGCAGACTCAACGTCTCGCCAATGAAACTGTCGGCGATGGCGGCCCGCATCCTGTTCGCCCGGTCCTGTATCGACAACGTCGGGTCCAAGGTTTCCAGAACACGCCGGGCATGGTTGCGCAGCCGCTCAGTAGTGGCGTTCAGAGACGGACCTAAGCCTGCGATGGCATCCCAGTAAGCGTCAGGCAGCGATCCGTTTTTCTCCAGGTAGGACAGTTGCCGGGTGATGGTGAGATTGTCAGCGAGGACGTCCCCGGCACGGTCGGCCTGAGCCAACTGAAGGATGGCTCCGACCTTGCTCTCCACTCGGTGGATCGAGTCGCTGACGTCGGCGATAGCGGCCTTGAGTGCGACCTGCACCCCGATCATCTGCAGCGACGCCAACTGCTGCGGGTCCAACATCGCAGGCCGCCACTGCAGTTGCTCGGTGAACTTGCTGTCGGCGCCGCGGGTCATCATTCGGAAGAAACCGTCGGTTCCCGGAATCAGGTTGCCGCGCTGGATCGCTGCCAGGCTGTCCGGATGCAGTTGCACGAACTTCCCGGCCTGCTGCAGCACTGCGGCGACACCAACGCCCAATCCGGCGGCGTTGGTCAGTGCCGCCTTGTCGAGACCGGCGACCTGGACCGCCTTACCGGCAGATTCGCGCAGCCGCTCCAAGTAGGCCTCCACGGCCTCCGGGTCGCCGCCGACAAGCAAGCCCTCCGGTTGCTCCATCACGACGACCTCGCCGGGAGTGACAGTGGCGGGCAGGCCGGCGACGTCGTCGTCAGTCACGGGGAACCTCCGGGAGTGGGTTTTCGCTGAGTGTACGTAGGGCCGGGGACACGGGAAGTCCGGTCGGGTCGCGAAATGCCGGCCGGAACATCTAGGCCGCTGACGCGCATGTAAGGCTGTCGAGCCCCTGTCGGCACCTCCCTCTAAGCTGCTCGGCAATGCGACACCGGCGTCGTCGGTGACGCCTTGCCTTAGGAGCCCGCGGTGACCGATGCCGACCACAGCCCACAGCCGAATCAGGTGCCCTATGGCAGGCACGCCAAGCCGGAGCTAGCCGGCGCTGGACCGCTCGCCGAAGCCCCAGCACCGGTCGCATCGCCCCGCATCGAGATCCACGCGGTCTCCGACCTGAGCTACCCGATGGCGCACTGCCGCATCCCGGTGATCGACCACATCGCCGTCGACAACGCCGGCGACGAACTCCGCGGCGCGGTAATCCACCTCGAAGTCATGAGCGCCGACGGCTCACACGGCGGCCCAAAAGAGATTCACCTGGATCTGGCCGCCCACGCGCCCACCATCCTGCGCGAGGTCGCCCTGCTGCTCGACCCGGCCTCGATGCTCGCCGTCGACGAGCCGCGGCCGGGCACCATCCGCGCCGTGCTGCGCGACGCCCACGGCGCCGTGCGCGCCGAGGCCGAAAAGGACGTCACGATCCTGGCCGGCAACCAATGGAAGGCCCGCCCGCTGCAGCTGGCCCTGGAGATGCTGGCAGCCCACGTCCAACCCAACGCCGCCGCCGTCAACGCACTGATGCTCAAGGTCTCCGACCGGCTGCAGGCGCTCACCGGAAACTCGGCGCTCAACGGGTACCAAAGCGATGACCCGGCCCGGGTTGACGCTATCGCCCAGGCGGTGTTCGAGACCATCCGCGACAGCGACGTGCGCTACGCCGAACCGCCGGCCAGCTGGGGTTTGGAGGGGCAGAAGGTCCGCACACCCGCGGAGGTGCTCGAGGGCCGGCTCGGCACCTGTCTGGACACCACCCTGACGATGGCCGCCGTGCTGGAGCAGGCCGGGATCAACTCGACGATCTGGGTGGTCCATGGGCATGCGTTCCTCGGCTATTGGCGAATGGACTCCGCACTGCCCACTGTGTCGACCACCGAGGCCATCGACGTGGTGAACCTAGTCGACCTGGATCAGATCAGACTCGTGGAAACCACCATGCTCACCGGTGGGGCGCAAGCCGCCGACTTCAGCGCCGCGACCGCCACCCCGCGAGCCAAGCACCTGTCTGCGGATCTGTCGAACATCCTCGGCATCACCGACATTCGCCAGGCCCGCGCCGCCCGGATCTACCCGCTGCCCAGCCACGCCACCGACCGGGACGGCAACATCACCGTCACCGAATACCAGCCGGGCGTCGGCCCGACGATCGCCCCGTACGTGCGCCCCGAGACGGTCCAACAGACGCCGCAAGCGGCCGTGCCGGAACGGGTGCGGCAGTGGAAGAACGCGCTGCTGGACTTGAGCCTGCGTAACCGGCTGATCAACTACACCGAGCGGGCCGGCTTCGCGCTGGCGATACCCGGCCCGGCGCTGGCCCGCTTCGAAGACGACATCAACGCCGGCGCCCGCATCAAGCTGCTCGCCTCCGACGAAGTCAGCCAGGTCGATGCGGCGCGAGGCATCCGCTACGGCCGTGAGCTGCCCGAGGATGAGCGCACGCTGCTGCTGGCCGACAAACACAGCGCCTACCTCGACGTCACCGCCGCGGCCTACAAATCCCGGCTACGCAACCTGGCCTACAAAGCCAAGACCATCACGCAGGAGACCGGCGCCAACAATCTCTACCTGGCGTTCGGGATGCTCAACTGGCGCTTCGGTGATCGCGAGTTGCGCTCCCCGGTGGTGCTGGTCCCGGTGAACCTGTCCACCACCAACCGCGGTGACCGCTACGTGCTGTCCATCGACGAGGCCGGCGTGTCCACCCCGAACTACTGCCTGATCGAAAAGCTGCGGGTCAGTTTCGGTTTGGAGATCCCCGAGCTGGCCAACCCCGCCGAGGACGCCTCCGGCATCGACCTGGCCGGCACGTTCGACGCCGTACGTCGGGCGATCAACACCGCCGGCCTGCCGTTCCGCGTCGAGCAAAGCGCGCAGTTGGCGATCCTGCAGTTCGCGAAATTCCCGCTCTGGAAGGACCTCGACGAATCGTGGGCGGCGCTGGCCGACAACAGTCTGGTCCGCCACCTGATCGACACCCCGCTGGCCGCCTACACCGACCCGGTGCCGGCACCTGATGGTGTCGACCTGAACGAACTGCGGCCCCACATGCCGGTGCCGGCGGACTCCTCGCAGCTGCAGGCGATCGCCGAAGCGGTCACCGGACGCACCTTCGTGCTGGAAGGCCCGCCGGGAACGGGCAAATCGCAGACCATCACCAACCTGCTGGCCCACGCCATGGCCTCCGGACGCAAGGTGCTGTTCGTCGCGGAGAAGAAGGCCGCCCTCGACGTGGTCAAAAAGCGGCTGGACGCCGTCGGGCTGGGTGAGCTGTCGCTGAACCTGCACGACAAATCCGCTCGCCCGGCCGCGGTGCGCGAACAGATCAAGACCGCACTGGAACTGCGGGTCACCGCCGACAGCGAACGGCTGCGCACCAACCAACAGATCGCCGCGGCGGCGCGCACCACGTTGGCCCGCTACGCCGAGCGGCTGCACGCCGAAAACGCCGCCGGGCTGTCGGCCTACACCGCGCGCTCCAAAGAGCTCGCCGCCGACCAGGACGTCGCCGCCCTGGAGGTGCCGCGCGAACTGGTCGCCGCGGCGAGCCCGGCGACGATGACGCAGATCGGGGAGTTGCTGCGGGCGCTGCCGGCGGTGGCCGAACTGGCCCGACCCGGCGCCGATCACCCGTGGGGATTCCTGGATGCCGTCCCGGCTGATACCGCCGGAACTTACCGGGCCGCAGTCGAATTCGATGCTGCACTGGCCGCGTTGCTTGCGGACGGGCAGCCTCACGGGGTGGGGCTGGCGCAGCTCGACCGGGCCGGTGCGCCGGCCGCGCTGTCGGAGTGGGCACGGCTGGCGGGCGCGCCGCGGTATCCGCTGGCCGGTATCGACGCCTTGAACACGCCCGCTTGGGCTGCCGAACTGGTCGCGCTGGGGCAGTTGGTGGCCGGGTTGTCGGCGCAGCGCCCGGGCTGGCTGGACACCGCCGGCCCGCAGGCGATGGACCTGGGCATGCCGGCGATCCACGCCGCCGCGCTGGCCGCCGATGAGTCGGGGTTCTTCGGGCGCAAGAAACGCCGCCGCGCGGTGCTGGCGCAACTGGCCGACGTGCTGGTCGTCGACGAGGCGAGCATCGACCTCAAGGGTCTGTCGACCGGTACTGCGGCGATGGCCGAAACCCACGCGCTGGTCAGCGATCTGCGCCGGCGGGTGTCCCGGCTGCCGGTCACCCTGCTCGACGGCGACTGGAACCCGCTGATTCCCGAGACCGCCGCGCAGCTGCGGGTCGGCCTGGACTGGCTGGTCTGGTTGGCGGCGGCTCTGAGCGCCGCCGGCCCGCACGTCGCCGACCTGCGCGACTTCTACACAAGCACCCCCGTCGGGGCGCTGGCCGAGCCGCTGGATCGGCTCGGGACCGCCTGGAGCGGGCTCGGCCAGGCCACCGGGGTGACGCTGGATGCCCAGCGGGATTGGGCCGACGGTGCGTTCTTCGATCGCTGGTGGGCCGGCCGCAGTGCGCGACGGCTGAACAACGCTGCGGCACTGGAGAGTTGGGTAGGTCTGTTAGGCCATGTGGAGCCGCTGCGGGCGGCCGGCATGACCGCGGCACGGACGGCGATCCTGACCGGGCGGGTACTACCCGAGGACACCGCGCGAGGCTTCGAGCGCGGGGTAGCGGCCGTGTCGGTCACCGAACGCCTGGATGCCAATGCGCTGGCCGGCTTTGACGTGGCCGCTCACGGCAAGACCATCCAGCGGTTCACCGATGCCACCCGCGCCATCCGCGAGGAGTTGCCGCGGGCCATTCCGGCCGCGCTGCTGGGCGAGCGCCGGTTCGACGCGTTCTCGGCGAGCGGGCAAGTCGGCGGGCTGCGCAAGCAACTCGAGCGCAAACGCGGCGGCATGAGCATCCGGGCGCTGCTGGACAACTTCGGTGAGCTGATCACCGCGATCATGCCGTGCACCCTGATGAGCCCGGATTCGGTGGCCCGGTTCTTCCCGGCCAAGCCCGGGCTGTTCGACATCGTGGTGTTCGACGAGGCTTCCCAGGTGCGGGTGGCCGACGCGGTCGGCGCGATGGGCCGATCCAGGTCGGTGGTGGTGGTCGGCGACAGCAAGCAGATGCCGCCGACCAGCTTCGCCGAAGTCGGCGCCGCCGACGACGAGGACGATTATGCGCCCGACAACGTGGTCGACGAGGAGTCGATTCTCACCGAATGCGTGCAATCCCAGGTGCCGCGGCAATGGCTGTCCTGGCATTACCGCAGCCAAGACGAGGCGCTGATCGTGTTCTCCAACCAGCACTACTACGAAGGCCGGCTGGCCTCCTTCCCGGCGCCGCAAGCCGGTGGCTCCGGGCACGGGGTGTCGCTGGTGCGGGTCGACGGGACCTTCGAGCGCTCCGGCAAGGGAAAAACGCTGCGCACCAACGCCGTCGAGGCGCAGCGGATCGTCGCTGATATCCGAGCGCGGTTTGCGGCGTCGCCTTCTGTGGCGCCGTCGCTGGGGGTGATCACGTTCAACGCCCAGCAGCGCGACTTCATCGAGAACCTGCTGCGCGACGCCGGTGACGACCGGCTGGTGGCCGCGCTCGACGAGCCCGACGGGCTGTTCGTGAAGAACCTGGAGAACGTCCAGGGCGACGAGCGCGACACCATCTTGTTCTCGGTGGCGTTCAGCGCCAACGACAAAGGTGTGGTGCCGCTGAACTTCGGGCCGCTGTCCCGGCCGGGCGGGGAGCGGCGGTTGAATGTCGCGATCACCCGGGCCCGCCGGGAAGTGGTGCTGTACGCCAGCTTCGACCCGGCGGCGCTGCGCGCCGAGGAGACCAGCCAGGTCGGCACGAAGCATTTGAAGGCTTACCTGGAGATGGCCGCCCGCGGGGTCGATGCGTTGAGCGGGGGTGGCCGGCGCCAACCGGTGTTCGACTACCACCGCGACGATATTGCTGCCGCCTTGCGGTCTTCCGGCTTGCCGGTGGTCGCCGACGTCGGGTTATCGGAGTTTCGGGTCGACCTGGTGATCTCCGATCCTTCCGCGCCCGATGTGCCGCTGGTGGCGGTGCTGCTGGATGGGCCGAGCTGGTATTCACGTAGGACGGTGGCCGACCGCGATGGCTTGCCGGTCGATGTGTTGAGCGGACTGCTGGGCTGGCCGGCGGTGGAGCGGGTGTGGCTGCCGGAATGGTTGCAGGACTGGGGTGCGACCGTGGCGAGGTTGCGGCGGGCGGTGAACGAGGCGCGGGAACGCAAGGCGGCGCCGGTTGAGGTAGTCCCGGAGCCAGTCGCCCCGGTGGTTTCGGTGCCCGAGCCGGTGGTGGAGGAGCCACGGGAGTTGGCGCCGCTGCGCTCGGCGCCTGTTTCGTTTGTTGCGCCGGCACCCAGGCGGCACCCGATGCTGCAGACCTTCGCCGAATGGGAGTCCTCGCCGGCCGGCGATGTCAGCGTGCTGGACGACATTGCGATGCAGCACGCAAAGCAGAAGGCGCGCACCGTCATTGAAGCGGTGATCGCGGCCGAGGGGCCGATCCACCCCGACCGGCTCGCCAAGCTGGTCGCCGGGGCGTTCGGGCTGAACCGGGTCGCGGAGAGCCGCCGCAAGGCTATCCGCCAACTGGTGCCCTCGCACTATCGGCGACGCGCGGACCGGGAGGGCTTCTACTGGCCCGTCGATGTCGACCCGGAGATCTGGCGGGTGGTGCGCTGCCCGGCCGACGGTGTTGTGCGCCCGCTCGACGAAGTGAGTCTGATCGAGATCGGCAACGCCCTGCTGGTGGTCGCCGGGCAGACCGGGGGGATCGAGGCCGAGGAGTTGAAGCGCGAAGCGCTGGGGCTGTTCGGTGGTAAGCGGATGACGGCGGGGATTGAGGGAAGGCTGGGGGAGGCGTTGGAGAGGGCGGTGGAGACGGGGGTGTTGGTGGAGTCTGGCGCCGGCCTGATCAGAAAGCCGGAGCCGCTGGCGTGACCGATGGCCGACGTCCAACCGGATGATCCGTTACACTGGGTGAAGCCTGTTGCGTTGAGCTTCAGGAAGTGAGCCCGGTAGCCGTCCGGACGGTCGGTGAGCCGGGCTTCGCGCTGTGCAAGGGTCAGATCACGATCACCGGGACTTGCGTCACGACCAGTTGAATGCGGTTGCGCCACAGCCGATCACGCGCCCAGCACCACGCAATCGCGTCGGGGGATAGCCAGCAGCAGTTCATGCTCCGCTCGGCGGTACTCGTAGCGCAGAGTATCGCGGCATCCGACATCGTGGGTGATCTCGACCAGTCGCTGTCGATCCCATCTCAACAGGGAATCGTCCTGTTCGAGGATGAGCAGTTCGCGGCCGGCGGCCGCGACGTCGGTGACCATGGCACGAAGACAAGACTCCCGTGCGCGGAGTTCGCGACGGCCGGGCTGCGCAACCTGAGGTGCCGCCGTTTTCGTTCAGGTAGGAGGTACTTCGAACTCCGAGGTGGGGCAGCCCGCACTTGTTCATGGACCCAGTCCGTCGTGGCTTACCCGAGTTCCTGCTTCGCGATCCGCTCCAGGACATTAGGTAGGTATGGGTATACCTGGTTGGCGTCTGCCAGCCAGTGCTGCGTGTGCTCCGTTCGCCAAAACGGGCGTGCCTCCTCGTACCAGGGTGTTTGAGTACGTCGGACCAAGTCGACAAATCCGTCGAAGTCGCCGACCTGGACGGGGGCCTTGCCCTTAATTGGACCGAGGCTGAGCAGGGACAACGCATAGGCCAAACCGTCGGCGCCCAAGAAGCTCGAAAGTTCGGTGCTCTGCCGGAAGCCGGCAGCTGCGGTCGGATCGCAGCTGCGCCCTTCCATGCTCTTGTGGACGATTCGGAAATCATGCCCGCGGTCGTCATCATCCACACGCCAGATGACCAGCGCCTTGCCGGGATCGATGATGTCGCTACCGCACGCGTCACAGATCCAAGCAGAAAGGGGTGTGGTCATGTAGCCTCCTCATTTACCAATTCGGTTGTGGCCTCTGGGCATTGCGTCGGTACGCTAGCGCGCGTGAGGTCGGTCAGTCGCTCGACCATAAAGAGTACAGTCGAGTGCGCTGATTCGTAGCCGTCCTCTTTCAGTGCGTCGAGGATTCTCGGGACATCAATCCCAAACGCGCAAATCCGGGCACCTGTCGCCCCTGCTGCCGCCTTGACCCTCAGCGCCGGCCCGGTGGTGTTCGTCATTGAGGCGTAGATCAGTCCGGCCTGCCTCGGGTATTCACCACTGCCGATTGCGTATGCGTACGTGAACAGTTGATAGATGTCGGCGGTTCCGAGTTTCTTGGCGTCGTAGAGCTTGTACTTGATGTCGACAGGAGTTCTATCGCCGGATTCGGTGTCGATGACAACCAAGTCCGGGCGGACCTCACTGTAGGTGTCGCCGGTCGCCTCATCGATGATGACGGACCCGAAGCTGGACTGAGCGGCGACGTGGAGGCGACTGCCGTAAAGAGAGTTGGCGACCAGGCGGGTAACGAAGCGTTCGAAAAGTGTGTTCATGTTCAGCATGAATGCCGTGACGCGTTGAGAGCTGGGACTGGCCAGGTCGTTAAGGGCGAGGCCGCTCAGTACCAGGCCGGCAAGTTGGTGAGCAGGCCGGTAGCGCTCGTTACGGCGGCCGTAGTGGATCCGCTGGAAATACCAGTCCGGGTCGCGGGTGGGCGGCTCGCAGATGTCGGCGAGCTGAGCGGCCAAGTTGCGGGCGTCGGTACGAAGCCCGTAGTTCTGAACACACGCCGCAGCGGCAGTGAGCGCAGCGGCCAGCAGCTGGTTTTCCGGAATGTCGCCGTCGTACTCGTCGAAGTGGCATTCGAGCCGGTGGAAACTGCCGTAGCGGCGGAGCAACTGATCGCGCATCCGCAGTCGGCCTCGCATGACGGTCAGGGTGTCGTCGATCGGACGGTAGTCGCGGATGAGTCCATCGCGGATCAGGGACCTGGTCGCATGAACCAGTGCCATCACAATGAGTTCGAACAAGTCATTGCCGTCGGCCGGCAGCTGTTGGTCACGCGGCAGGTGCGTGAGCAAACTGACGCCGTCTGCGTATTCGATCATCTGCAGGACGCGCAGTGCCCCGCCAGCCAGCTTGGGTACGACGCGAATCTTTAGCTCCGAGAACCGCACGACACCAACCCAGGACGATGCCGTGATTTCAACTCGGTTGCTGGCGAGCCACCGTACATCGAGCCGCGCCGGGGCGTCGCCGTGGGCCGACAGTCTTTCGGCTAGTCGCTCGTCGTCCGTAGTTGGCTGAGCCCGAGCACTTTTTGTTTCGTACTCGCCGAGCTCGATTGTCTCGATCATGATCAGGCTGAGGCGCTGCTACCGAATTTGTTGGCCAGTTCGGCGCACAACCCATCCGGGTCGATGTCGGCTGCCCGCTCGGCCTTGGTATCGATCACCGAACCGAGCATGTCGCCCAGCGCGTGGTAATCGTTGTACAGGTACTCCTGCAGTAACGGCAGCAGCTCGTAGCGGAACACTGCCGCGAAGGCCTCGGGCGTTTCGATGATCTTGCCGTCCTGATAGAACAGCGCATGGCCGATCTGCTTGTCACGGCCAAATCTGTCCCGCACCAGGTCATTGAGCCCATCCAGGAACGCGCCAAGATCGAGGCCGCCCACGAGCTGACCTTCGAGTTTTTCACTCTCGGGCAGCAGTTCGATGAACTGAAACCGTCGACGGAGCGCGGTGTCCAGCAAGTGGATGCTGCGGTCCGCGGTGTTCATGGTGCCGATGATGTGTACATTCTCGGGCACGGAAAACGGGTCACCGCTTTGTGGCAGCTGAACGGTGAGACCTCGCTTGTCCTTCTCGATGAGCGTGATCAACTCTCCGAAAATCTTCGGGATGTTGCCGCGGTTGATCTCGTCAATCAAGACCACGTAGGTGTGGGTCGGATCGTTGTGAGCGGTAGCGCAGACCCGCTTGAAAATCCCGTCGGTCAATTCCAATTGCATGGTGCCGCTGTCGGATTCACGTGGCCGGAAGCCTTCGAGGAAGTCCTCGTAGGTATATGACGGGTGGAAGGTCACACGTGTCAGCCTGGCGGCCTTTTCTGTATCGGCGGGAGGTCTACTCAACGCTCTGTCACGGGCCGATAGTGCGTCGTCGTCGGCAAGGAGGGCGTTGGCGTCTTGGCTTCCGCTGCCGCCGTCAAGCAGCCATACCGCGGCACGCTTGGCCATGTAGGTTTTTCCGGTACCGGGCGGGCCGCAAAGAATGACCTGCCCACGTCGTTTCAAGGAATTCTCCAAGTCGACATAGCTCTGGTCAGCCGCACTAGGTTTCCCGGTCGGCGCCGTCCCGAACAACTGGCGGAAGACGGCCGCTGACACCTTCGACACGGTTGTGGTAGCCCACGCCTTGACCGGCTCGATCTGCCTGGCCTTCGAGGTATCCCAGTCGACACCGACCGTGTGTTTGTACTCATTCCGCTCGTCGTCCCACACATAGCCAACGTCGTTGACCCTGCCCACTGCCAGCACTTCGCCGGTACCGCGGTTGGCGATGATGGTGTCGCCGTCTTGCAGCTCGCGAAGAGTCCAGAGTTCGTTGGCTTTGCGGCTAACCGCAGACTCAGAGCCTTTGTAGGGGTGGAGTTTTCGGAACACTTCCCGGAACGCATCTTTGGTGTCATACTGGGTCAGATCCCCGACATCGTCCCAACCCACGCAGATGTAGCCGTTGTTGACGCAGTCCTGCCAGTACTTCGCCAACTCACCGGGGGCGATCTTCACGATGCGCTGTGACGGACGTGGGTTGGCCCAGTGGTAGAGGAAGAAGCCGAGTTCTTGGCTTGATAGTCCGGAAAGCTCTGGGACGGCATGGAGTTCGTGGAGAAGTTGCTGGTTGGCCCGCACTGTGGTCGAGGCCAACTTCTGCTCACCGAGTGATCGCAGAAAATGGTCGATATCATCTTTGCTGGACACTGGCAGCAGATCATTGGGGAAATACATGTAGAGCAACTTGGTGCGCAGTGCAGGGGCACTGAGGAGTGCGGTGACATCGTCCGCACTGTCGAAGTTCCCGTCTGATGCGGCGGTAAGCATCTCAGAAAAGCCGCTTCGGATGGCCGCCCACGCCTGATCTGCCGATGCGTAATCCTTGGGGAACGACCATGACCCGTCTTTTGCCTTGAAAATAAGGTGCTTGTGGGCCGAGCCGCCTTTGATGCTGCCGATCGGTGTGGTCTTGTATTCCATCCAGTAGGAGACGTTGTCCTGGCTGCCCTGCCCGAGCGCGTAGTCCTTTAGCGCGAGGTTTGACCATCCGTCGAGTGGAAAGCGCTCCACGAACTGAGCGCGGAGTTGCTCGGCTTCGGTTACCCGAGTCGCGACGGCATCGCGGTCCCAGGAGTTCAGCGCCGTGATGATGCTTTCGCGTGCGGCGGGTTCGACCATGTCAGCCTGCTCCTCTGGTTATCGACAGTTTGTCTGCTGCTGTGCTCCGCGCATGCGGTTCGTCACCCAGCCGGGAGCCCAGCGTGTGCGCGGCAAGATCCCTCGGCAATGCCGACGAAAACTTCAGCCCGCGCAGCGCATTCACATCCACGTCCGGATCTTGCCACTGGACACTGACAAGAGCGTCCGAGAACTCCGAGACGGTAACCCCGGGAAGCAGTCGAATCGACTTCTCATCGAGGCGCTGCCGGAGATCAACCACGCCACGCAATGACGCCTGCAACGTTCGGTTAGCGGCAGTACCAGCCCAGGTCCACCAACGTCCAGCCGAGTCATCAGGCATACGGACGATCAACCGATCCGATGCAACATTGTCGCCGTAGCTCGCACGAAGCGCGGACAGCACGCCGCGAGCACGGTCGGTAAACACGACGCCAGCGGGGTCCGCACCTAACACCACCTCGCGCATCCCCCGGGTGATGTCGTAGGACAACCCACCGCTGGCACCAGACCATTTGGCGCGGCCGCCGCCATCGGCAGCTTCGACAAAGCACCGGCGCCGCTCCCAGTCCACGTGGGTCACTTGCCAGGACCGCCCACCCAGCAGCAGCACCCGCGGCCCCTCTACCTTGTCGGTGAGCAACTCAGTGCCGATGGTGCCTACCTCGATGCGGCCGGCCAACACCAGAAACTCTGGCGGCGCAGTGAACACCGCGGTCAGATCGGAGAAGTAACGTCGCCCAAACTGCCGCTCGGCTTCCGGCCCGATCTGCAGGAACGGGCCATCCTGATCGAAATAGCCTTCGGCAACCAAAAATTCGACGATCTGCGGAGCGCAATCATCGAACACCGGCAGATCACCCCACCACTGCAACCATTCATCGGCGCCAACCCGGTGCTGTTGTAGGCAAAGCGCCAGCAACTGCTGTGCAGCGATGTGCCGTGGATGTGGCGGGGGCTCAATCGGTTCCACCCAGCCGGAAGCCCACCGATGCAGCATCCCGGCGGTAAGCAACACCTGCTCGTCATCGACGCACAAGAACAGGCAGTTACGAGAGGACCCGGCACGCCGACCGGTGCGGCCCAGCCGCTGCAAGAACGACGCCACGGTGCGTGGTGAGCCGATCTGAATGACCCGATCTAGGTCGCCGACGTCCACGCCGAGTTCCAGGGTGGAGGTGGCGACGATGACGGTGTCACGGGCTTCGGCGAAGGCAGCCTCGGAGCGGCGCCGCTCGGCCGCCGACAACGAGGAGTGCGACAGGTAGGTTTCGATGCCGCGTTCCCGCAGCCCGGCGCCGAGTTCTTCGGCTTGACGGCGGCTATCGACGAAGACCAACCGTTTCTCACCGTGGTGCAGTGCGGCGATTACGGTGGCGGCGTTGTCGATAGAACCGACGTAGTCCACGGTGATCTCGGGGGCAGCCGGCGCAGCTACGGTAGGTGCAACCACCTGATGAGACCTGTCCCGGAAGCTGCCCTGCAACCATGCCAACAACTCATCTGGGTTGCCGACGGTCGCCGACAACCCAATCCGCTGCAACCTGTGACCTGCGATCCTCGACAGCCGCTCCAACACCGCGAGCAGATGCCAACCTCGGTCATCCCCGGCGAAGGCGTGGATTTCATCGACCACCACCGCCCGCAACCCGTCAAAGAGAATTCTTGGATCGACCTTGGTCGACACCAGCATCGACTCCAGCGACTCCGGTGTGGTCAGCAGAATGTCGGGCCGTTCGGTCAAGATGCGCTGCCGCTGCGGCTGGCTGACGTCACCGTGCCAGACCGACGCCGCGCGACCTAACCACTGGGCGTAGCCGTGCAGTCGCGGCTGCAGGTTGTTCAGCAGTGCCCGCAGCGGGCAGACGTAGAGCACGGAGACGCCCTGCCAGTCCTCGTCGGCCATCCGAGTGAGCAAGGGGAACGCCGCTGCCTCGGTCTTGCCGCCAGCGGTCGGGGCGAGCACTAGGGTGTCTCGTCCAGCCAGGATCGGTTCGACGGCCGCGGCCTGGGTGGGGCGAAGCCCGTTCCATCGCAGCGTGTTCGCCAGGTGGTACTGCACGCCCGGATGTAGTGCGTCGAATGCGTCCATCACAGATCGAGCGGCACGTCACCGGCGGTCAGCTCCGCGCGTTCGGCAGCGGAGAGCTCGGTGGGGGAGATGGTCACCTCATAGTCGGTGTAGGGGTCGAAGTCGGGGAACTGGTCGACCTTGTCGAGCACGTCGACCAGTTTCCGCAGAAACAGTCGCGGTGCGATCCCAACCTTGCCGCCCAGCTCACCGGCGACTGCTGCGGCGAACCGTCCCAGGAACGCATCGTCGGCGACTGCTCGAACCCGATCCGGGTCAGCCAAGCCCGAGACATACAAGTCCCGCACCCGGCCACCCAGCTCGACCAGCCGGGCCTGATCGAAGCCGGTCAGCCGCAACTGCGGTGCCCGCGGATTGTCGAAACGCGGATCTTTGCTGAACTCGGTGTGCAGCCGGTCGGCTAACGGCGGTAGCAGCGAAATGCCCTGGCGGCCTTCGAAGAACGCCGGTGTGCCGGTTATCAACAGATACAGCCCAGGAAAATGCCCGTCATGCACCTCATCGATCAACTGTCGCAGCGCATTCAAGGCCTTAGCGCGGGCATCGCTGCGAACGCGCTGCAGCGTTTCCACCTCGTCAAGCACGAGCAGTAGCCCCGGGTTGCCGGCGTCAGCCAGGATCGCCAGCAGTCCACGCAGGAAACCCATCGCCAGGTAGTGGTCGAGATCGCCCTTGATCCCGGCCCGGCGTTTGACCGCGGCGGCGACATGCGGCTGCCCGCCCAGCCACGCCACCAGGGCGTCGGCGCCGTCGTGATCGCCGTCCGCTACGAAGCGTCGGTAGGCACGGATCGCTAACGGAAACACCGGTGCCTGAGTGGCGACATCGGCGAGCCGACGCTCCAGCAGTGCGTCGACATCCGGACCCTGCTCGGCGGCGTCGTGGTCGATAGTGAACAGCCAGGCATCGAGGATCGGGCGCAGCGCGCTGGGCTGGATCGAGGCGGTGCGCAGCGATTCGGTGCTGCGGCGGTAGACCGTTTCGAGTTTGTGTAGTGGGGTGTCGATTTCGTTGATCTGTACCTCGGCGACTGCGAAGCCCTTCTTCATTGCCCGGTCAGCCAACCAGCGCGCGAAAAATGTTTTACCCGACCCGTATTCGCCACGCACCGCTTTGAATACTGCGCCGCCGGCGGCCACCACGTCGAGTTCGCTGTCCATCTCGGCTTCGAACCGGCCCAGCCCGACGGCCAGCTGATCGAGCCCGTTGGATGGGACGGTACCGCGGCGAAGCGCATCGAGGATCTCGCGGCGGCGCCGCGCGGACACCGCGGTCACTCACTCACCCCGAACTGTTCCTTGAGCGCCGCGAGGTCCAGCTTGACCACACCATCGCGGGATGTCAGCACCTCGTAGCCCTCTACGTCGAGAACCCGCTTCACTTGCAGCAGCGCCCCATTGACGCTTCCGGCGGGAACCGCAAGGGCGGTGGCCGCCTGCGCTGCGGTGAGTTCGTGAGCACCCAGCAGCGTCGACAGCAGTGACTTGATTTGGGCATCGGTGACCACGATGCGGCCGGCCAGCTTGCGTTGGGATGCGAATACGCGGCTGGCGATGACCCGATCCGGCAGCGTGCTCGCCGGCTCGTCCGGGGCAGTGTCGAACAGGCTGAGCTCGGGCTCCCGCACCGTGGTGACGACAGCCGGGGGTAGCGCTGTGCCGGCATGCCACCACGGTGGTTCGCCGCCCACGACGGGATTGGCCCAGTCCGGAACCCGGCCCGCAACCAGCACCACAACGGGAACCAGTGCTTCAGCGGGAGTGCCGCCGCCGTGGTAACCCGCGTTGCGGGTCCCGTAGCGCAGGGATTCATCGACGGCGAGCACCACGCGGTGGTCTTTGGTGAGCACGCGCGGACCTTCGACGATGACCTCCCAATCGGGGTCGATTGCGTTGAAGTCGGCGTGGGCGCGTTGCCCGTAGGTGTTGTCGCGGGGGGCTTTGGCGCTGGTGCTGTATTCGATGATGTGACCGTGATCGGAGGTGATGATTACCGCACGGCCCGCGTTTTTGGCTGCGTCGAGCACAGCCCGCAGATGCGTGATGGTCTTCAGGGTCCAGTCTGTGCCACCAGGATCGGTGTGGTGCAAGGTGTCGTCAACGTAGTTGAGCACCACCGCGACTAGCGGTTGGCGTTCGGTATCGGCGATGGCGTTACGCACATCGGTGGCCAGTGACGCGCCGGCTGGGATCGCGTCGAGGGCCGCCTTGTGGAAAATCGGATCGGGCACACCGCCGGTGGCTTGCAGGCCTGCGTTCTTGATCAGCGTCAGGAACCCGGATCGCTCGACATTGTCGGCACCTTCGCGAAGTTCGCCGCAGAGCAGTGAACAACGGCTGCGCTGGGTCAGCGTGGGTAACACCGCCAGCGCGAAAGACCGACGGGCATCGGCCGCAGTCGAAACCTCGATCCACCCGTCATGGGCCGCGGCCGCCACCAGATCATTGGTCGCCGCCAACGACAGGGCGTCGACGACGATCAGCAGGCTCGGTGCGTGTTTGGCAATGGGCACCACTCGCTCCGGCAGTACCGCTTCAACGACTGCTACCGGCGGGGTAGGCGCATCGGCCATTGCGGCAGCGAAGGTGCGGTCATCTTGGGCGCGTCGAGCCAACGCGGCGTCGATCACCGCGCGAAGCGCGGCGGCCACGACCGGACTGGTCGCGCCCCGGCGCGCCTTGACCAGTGCTGTGTCGACCCAGGAGCCCGAGCGCACATAGCCGTCGGCCGCGGCGGCCAAACCATTAACCGGAGGGTTGGCGGTGGCCAGCCAGCGTGCCAACCGCACGGCGCCCTCGCACGCCTCGACCGTGGCAGGCCGCTCGGGTCGCCGGGCCAGGAAGTGCTGCTGCACTTCGCTCCAGCGGTCTTCGATGAGTCGCAGCGCGGCCGCCGAAACCAGTGCGGCATCGAGGCGCTCCGGCAGGGGAGTGGGTATCGCAGCAGTCAACGCATCGGCGAGGGCATCGAGGCGAGCGTGCATACCCTGCGACAGGAGATCTGAAGAAGCCGCAGCATCGGCGATGTCGAGACTGGTGACGATGTCAGCTGCCGCATCCAACACGGCCTGCTGCTGTGAGGAGTTCAACGAGCTGGTGACCAGCCCGCGGGCGCTGGAATGCCAGGCCTTCAGATCGTCGCGACTGAGGTCCCCTAGGTCAAAGCGTTCCAGGAACCGGCCCAGTCCCAAGGAATTGGCGGTGTTAGTGCCAAACAGTCCCGCGACGACACCGAGCGGAACCAAATCACCAACCCGATTGGCCGCCAATAATGCGGTCAACGGCGCGGCCAGTCGCCCGGCCCGACTCGCGAGCCACCGATAAACCGCCGAAACGAGATCGGAGCCGCCGGATTCTGCCAAGCGGGCCAAGCCGTCGAGCGCCTGCTGTGAACGGCTCCATTCCAAAATGGCCAGGGTGTCGATTTCGACCGCGTTGTCTTTGACAATCTCCAACACCGTGCGTGAGAGCACCGACATGACGTGATCCAACGTCAGCACCCCACCCGGTGCTGGGGGAGCGTCGACACCCGATAACACCGACAGCAGTCCGTTGGCGACCGACCGGTCGTTGGCCGACCGATACAGTGCGGGCTCGATAGTGGTGGCAAATAAATTGCTGCGCAACGCATCCCACGGGTCTGGAGTGATAAGTCGGCCATCAAGCAGATGCGCCAACACGGTGTCGCCGAGGTCGTCATCGTCGACGCTGGTGAGCACTACCGTCCACTCATCCGGGTTGCGGGCGGCGATCGCCTCCCACAGTGACAGCACCGATGGGCAGGCGACCACGCGCACCGGGGTGCCCTCGAACTCGAAGCCGTCCCGATCCCACGTCGGCTGGGCCCGCAGGCCAAGCACCCCGTGGCGATACTGCTTGCGCGAGGCCTTCTTCAGCCGAGCCCGAATGATCGGCTCGGTGGCAACTAGCGCGCTCACTCCACCCGCCAATGGACGTGAATCTGCTGGCCCGGTTCGATCACCAAGTCAGACAGTGCTTGTTCCAGGGCGGATAGGTCGGTCGCAGCCCGTAGGACGACATCGCCTGATGCACCCGGCGGAGGTGGTGGTGGAGGTGGTGGCGGCGGTGGGGGAGTCGGCTCGTCATCGACCAGCCACGACACCAGCTTGTTCTCCCCGGAAGCTAGCCCATCACTCAAACTGCGACCCGGGATCGCGACAGCGTCCTGCAACGCTTTCCAGATCGCCCGCGCGGCATCCCCAGCCTCACCCGCACGTTCGGTGCCGACTTTGAGTTTCTGCAGCAGCGGCCACTTGAAATTACGCAGTGCCCGGGTATCAGCGGCAGCGTCATTGCGGATCTGCCCGGCGGTCTCTGCCGCGGCCGGCAGCACCAGATCAGCCATCGCGTTGATGACCGCGACATTGCCGGTAGTGGCATATAGCGTCTGGACGAAGGTGTGCAGGGCGCGAGCCACCGCCAGTCGATCGTTGTCGCCGGAAGCAATATCCAGCCGCTGGTGGGCGGCATCGAGCTCCGAGATCAGATGTCCCAGATCACTGATGCTCGCATTGGCCACGGTCCGTACCTGGGTGGCGAATTCAGCGACGTTGGCACCGGTCAGATAGGTGCGGGCGATGGTGTAGCCGAACAGCTTGGCGGCGTTGGGCCGGGCAGCATCCCAGGCTTGCTGCTCGGGCAGTTCCTCGGCGCGCAGTTCGATGTTCGGTCGCAGCCGCCCCAACGCCGGTGCGGCGGCGGCGGTTCCGGCTTCAAACCAAGCCCTTTTCCGCAGCAGTGCCCATGCGCTGATGACCAGGTCGCGGGCCTCCGGACGCAGACCCCATGACGGAGTCAGCGCCTCGATGTGGCTTTGCAGCGCCCCGACGGTCACCGGATCGGCCGCCGCGGCGGCACGATCGAGTTCGCCGGCCCAGTAGGCGAACGAGTCTTCACCGAACAGATAGTGGTCCTCGGTGGCCTTGCCGACCCGCAGCGGACCGGTGGTGCGACGCACCACTTTGCGGTCGGCGGGACTGGTGGGCACCCGGCCATCCCGGTGGGTGCTGGCCTGTTCGACGTAATCACGCAACGTCTCGAAGTTTCGAGCAGTCACCTCATCCGCGGCCGGCTCAAATTGCGGATGAGCCGGATAGATCGCCGAGAACGCCTGATCGATCATCTTGAGGAAAGCATCTTCCAGGCTGGCTGCCGGCGGCAGCGCCGGATCGAAATCGCGGCTCAGCGACGTCAGCACGTCGAACTGCATCGAATCGGCGGTGATGAGCTTCGGATCGGCCGGTTCGATCCCGTAGGCCTGCTTCAACAGATTCCGGAAGCTGGTCATGGTCCCGCTGCGCTGGTTCTCCAGAATCCCGCGGGCCTGCGCCCGGTCGGTGGCAGACAGGTGATCGGAGTTATCCGTCCACCGATCGCCGCTACCGGAGAACAGCCAGTCCAGCTTCACCAACAGGGCCAATTCCTCGATAGCGGTGTCGGTGAAAAAATGTGGCAACCACACCACGGTGTGTCGATCCCCGCTGGTCAACAGTCGGTCGAGCCGGTTGACGTCATCGGCGCTGGTGTACCCGGCCTCGTCGAATGGGTAGTCGACCACCACCCGCCACGTGCCGGGCCGGGCATCGAATGACTGCTCGGGCAGCGATGCCGGATCGCGGACGTTGCCGAACACCACGTCGACCTCGCGGCGCGATCCCCGCCAGATGACGGTGCGGGTCACCGCTCCGGTGAGATCGTCGCGGCCGTCGGTCACCCCGAGTGCCTCGTGGACCAGTCTGCGCAGCAGCACTCTTCGCTTGCCGGCGTTGTCCTCGCCGCGCACCCGGTCCAGGATCGACCGGTAGTCGACGTCGGCCAGCTGCACCCGAATTGCCGGGTTTGCGCCGTCGGAGACACTGATCTCCGGCACAGCCTTGGACCATTCCCGCACCGCCCCGAGCACGACGCGTGCCTCACCGCCGGCCACCATCGCCTTGATCGAGCCGTGGTTGAGCGCGGCCAGCCGGGGCGCGGTGATGTCGCGCAGCGCCGGCACATTGGGGGCGATCGCCGACAGCAGCAGGGTTTTGGCGACCCGTTGCTGGCCGCGGAAGCCTGCCGGCACCGAAGTTGGGTCGGTGGCCAGTTGGTCGCGGCTGACCGAATGCTTCTCCAGCAGCGACGGCAGCAGTCGGTTACGGTACAACTCGTCGGCGGCTTTGAACATCGCACCGGCGTGCGGATCGATGGGTTCGCCACCTTCGACGATGTAGTCGAATGCGTCCCCGACCGGGATCAGATCATCGACGGTGAGCGTGTCGCGGCGATCCACCAGAATCCGCTGCATCACCTTCAGGGCGGTGCGTTCCCGCTGCATCACCGACGACAGGTTGCGCAGCGTGGACACCAGCACCGGGGAGAACGGGTAGGTCAGCTTGAATTCGGCCTCGGATGCGCCGCGATGCTGCTCGTCGGCGTTAAGGCTGTCGCGCAGCACATCCCACACCTCGGGTCGGCGCGTCAGATCAGCGAACGCCTGATCCAGAATCGCCTGGGCGGCCGCATCCTTGGGCTTGAGCAGCCGCGCGTGGGCGACCTGCGCGAGGTTGTTGTCACCCAGCGCGATCTCGGCAAACCGGCCCTGCTGGTATTGAAATGCCCGATCCAGCGCGTCCTGCTCGGCACCGGAGGCGCCGGCATCGGCAAACCACTTCCGCAGATCCATCTGCCGGGACACAAACGACAGCAACGGAATTGCGCGCTGCCGGCCGGTAGATTCGACGAGTTTGGTGATCTTCTGCGATTCGCGGGCGAAAAACTCGGTGTCGCGCATCGAAAACGCCAGCCACAGCACCAGCTCGTCGAGGAACAGCACCACCGCGTCGTAGCCGAGCTCCTTGGCGTGCTCGGAGATCACCACCAGCCCGCGATCCAAGTCGATGTAGTCGGCGGTCTCGGTGAACGACGTGAAGTAGCTGCCGACGAGTGCGGAAACCAGTTCGCGCCGCTCGGCATCTTCGGGCGGCGCGCTGTGTGCGGCCTGATAGCGGGGCAAATCCCAGCCGCCGCCCAGCAGCTCACCCCACCCGCCGCCACCGCCACCGGAGCCGCCGCCGAGGCCGGCGAAAAACTCGCCGTCGCCCATGCGGGTACGCAAGTTCTCCGCGTCATCGAGTAATGCGTCGGAGACGTGTACGGCGGGCAGCGGTGCATCGTGGTGCAGCCGTTTGATTTGTGCGACATAGCCGCTCAAGATCGCCTGCTCTAGGCTTTTCGCCCCCAGCAAGTGATAGGTGAGCCGCAGGATGTTCTTTCCTGCCAGCTGCCCGTCGTAGCGGCCGGTTAGCTCCTGAAACTTCGGCTCCCGCACGGCAGGATGGTTACCGAGCAGCGCGTAGAGCACGGCCATGAAGTGGCTTTTACCGGAGCCGAACGACCCGGTCAGATACGCCGCCCGCGACGTGTTCCGGTTCAGCGCATCGGCAACCAGGTCGATGGCGGTCTCGAAGTTTTTGGTCAGCGAGTCGGTGAGCACATACTCGTCGACGGTGGCGCGGATGTGGGCGTCATCGTCGGTGGAGTCGGTGAGCCGCAGCACGTAGTCGTCGGCGCCGACCCGCTCGGGGATGTCGATGACATCACGCAGCAGGGTGCTCATGTGGTTTTCCTTCGTCCGCGGCGAGCCGGTTCGGGTCGCCAGCCGGTCAGGTCCGTGACGGTCAGGTGCAGTTCGGACAGCCGTGCGGTGAGCTCATCGGTGACCGCGTCGGCGACGGATTCGCCGTAGTCCGGGTCGATTTCGCCGTGCCACTGCCGTACCCACGGCAGCAACTCGTTCAGCCCGGCCAGCAGCGGCACCAGTTTCGGCGTGTCCCACCCTTCGTCGATGCGCATGCTGATCACCCCGGCTAGTGCCAGGGATTGTTGGGCGTGATCCCATCCGGCCCAGCCCAGCAGCTCGGTGGCATCGGAGTCCCGCCCAGCGGCGGGGTAGCAGATGAAGCGTTCCTTGGGCACGTCGAGCTTGCCCCGATGCGACCAGTACGAGGTCTTGACGAAGTCGGCCGGCTTGTATTTCGGGGGGACCGGGATGGGTTTGTCGAGTTTTTCGCCGGCGTCCTCGCGGCGCTGCAGTGCCCAGGTGTCCTCCCAGGCTGCGCGCTTGTCTAGGCCGGATGGTTTGTAGCGGTAGGCAGCCAGAAACGGGACCGCCTCATCGGCCAGCAGTTTTGCCAGGGCCTTACCGGTGGCGATGTTGTGGTCATTGCCCCACAGCCGCAGCGTTTTCCGGAAATCCTCGTCTCGATCCAGAATGTCGGCCAGCTGGGCTACCGACTGAACCTGGGGGCGGCCGTCCCGGTCAAACCACAGTGCCCGATCTTCGATGCTGTCCAGCAGCCAGCCGCGCAGCGCGGACTCGACCTGCTTTTCCCAGGGTTCGGTCGCCCAGCGCCGCTTGTACTCGGGGCGTTCCAGTAGCCGGATGTGCGGATTGTCTTCGATCAGGTCCAGGCGGCGCTGCAGCAGGTCGTGGTAGGCGGCGGGAAGGTGGTCGGGGATTTCGGTCAGCGGTGTTGATGATTGCAGTGGGTGGACGAACCAAGTGGACTCTGCACCATCCTGCATGCGACGCGCCAGAGCGATTTCGAAAGCGCGTTCACCGAGCGCGATTTCGGGAAGGTCGCCGGCGTAGGTGAGGTCCTGGTCGATCAGGCCGTAGCTGCGGTAATACTCCCAGTCGAGCTCCTCCTGGTGGGCGATCATCAAACCGCGTAGGCGTGCGGATTCGCTGCGTGCGGCGTCCAGGGATGCGGCGGTGGGCACCTCGCGCTGTGCGACTTCGGCCGGCGATTCCTGTTGCAGGTCGTGAGCCAGGTCGTCGAGCATCTGGCCGTGTTTGATAGGGGTCGTCGCAGACAGCGGGAAGTCTTTCAGGGTTGTGCCGGTGAACTCGTAGCTCTCACGCCACGGTTCGCCGCGTGCGGCGTATCCGGCTTCGACGCGCGCACCGCCGCCCTCACCCTTGTTGTGGCTGTTCTGTTTGAGCCAGAAGCAGGCCACCGATGAGTTCAACACCCCCAGCAGCCGCAGATGATCCTCCACCGACGCCCCCGCCGGCAGCTTGATCACCGGGGCCGACTGCTTGAAGACCTTCCCTCCGCGATCCAACACGAAGTGGTTGTGCGTTGCGACGAACGCGAAGGTGATGGAGAGGGAGGAGGCGCCCTCGTCTACTGGCAGTTGGTGCCACTCGTACCAAGGGCGTCCATCACTGAAATACGTCCCTTTTGAAAAAGTGGCCCGATTGCCAAGCTCAGTTCGCGTTGACCAGAGTTCCGTTGCCGCTGCCGGGAAACGGTCGAGCGGCAACAGGCTGTGGCTGTCGTCGTAAGGGAAGAACGTCGCGTAGCCGGGATGAATTCGGAAGTCACGAATGTCCTCGCCCTGAACGAGTTGTCGGAAGCCCGAGTCGAGTTTCCCTTCCGTGTGCAGTACGCGAAATGGTGCTATAAATGCATCGTCAGCCCCCATGATGCCGAATACGCCGATGCGAAATGCCCCGTCGTCCAGTGTCGTAGTGCCGACGGCGTTAATGTGTTGAAGCAATTCAACTGCACCGCCACCGCTGAGGCTCCAGGGGTGGTTACGGAATCCGGAACGTGGCAGATCCGCAACACTGATGTAAGCATCTTCGTAGCCGGGCTGATTTGTGTGCTGGGTAATGCTCAACCACACCAGTCCCTTAGCCGGGTCGTCGGGCCTTCCGGGTTCACCCCGAATGCCCAAGAACGCGCGGATGGCTTCCGTCGATGGGCTTTGGTGGCGTCCAATGATGATGACGGTCGGGGTGCCATGCCCCGGGATGTAAGCGCCCGAGGTGTCGATGACCACACGGAGATCGACCGTCGGCAAGAATTTTTCGATCAGTTTTGATCCAAATTCGCGTTTCATGAACGAGTTAGAAGTGATCTGACCAACCCACCCAGCAGGCCGCTCCTGCCCAGCGGGATGAGCAAGCCGGAAGAACAACTCCATGAACGGCACCGTCAGCGCGTACTTGCGATGGCAGGTACTGTACAGCTGCCGATAGGTCGCGTTCAGTGCAGCGTCTTTGACCGTGATGTAAGGCGGGTTCCCGATTACCACATCGTGTTCACGGCGCAGAATCGCGGTCAGCGCAGCGGCGTCTTCGGTGCTGTCCGCCTGCACCTTATGACCGAGCGCAAGCATGTCGTCGTCAAGCACCTGGCTGGCGGCCCCCCACAACAAACTGTCCCCGGCGGCCAGGTGCGGCTGGTAGCCGATCTTCTGCTCGATACTGGTGTCCCCCGCGGCGTGCAGCGCGGCGACCAGCAGCCGGAACCGGGCGATCGCTACCGCGAACGGGTTGATGTCCACCCCGTACACCCCATCGAGAGCCTTGGCCACCAACTCGCGGGCGCCGATCCCGGGCGCGTGGCGCTGCCAACGCTCATGTAGCCGGTGAAACGCTCCGAGTAGGAAGTGTCCCGATCCGCAGGTGGGATCGATGACGGTGAAGTCGTCCAGCGGCCGATCGGCAAGCGCTGGTTCCATGGTTTGATCGAGGATGAATTCCTCGACGAATTCCGGGGTTTGCAGCAGCGCATAGGTTTTCTTCGCGTACTCGGACAGGTTCTGATACGCATCACCCAGGAATCGGGTGTCTACCCCGGCGAACCCGTACAGCGGTGCCCCGTCGTCGTCTTGCTGCCACCAGAACTCCAGCAGCGCCCGTGCGGCATCGCCGGAGGGTGTCACCAGGTGCAGCGGAGAGTACTTATCGACTAGCCCAGCCGTTGCGGCGAATTTCCCGAAGTGCTCGATGATCTGGTGCAGCCATTCTCGATCGGTGTGCTCGGGATGATCCTGGAAGTAGGCGCGGCGGGTGTCGAGGGCCTGGGCGTGTTCGTCGGCGTTGGCACCGGAGATCCAACGCCGGGAAACCAGGGCGTTGTCTTCGCAATAGCGGGCGAACACCGTCAACAACACCCAGGCCACCGCAGCCTGGGTGATGCGGTCATCCCGCCACGCCTGCCAGGATGCGGCGCTGCGCTCAGCGGCCACCGCCGCGTCGTAGTCAGTGCGCCACGCATCAAACACCCCGGCCTGTTTGCCGTCGTGATCGGCACCGTCGACCCGGGCACGCAAATCAGCCTCCAGATCGAGCACCTGTCGGCGCAGCGCACCCACCAGATCCGAAGCTGCCCAACCCATCAGCGTGCACCTTCCAGCCCGGCAGCAGGTAGCAGGCCCTCAGGCGGCGACCACACCGTGACCGGCCTGGCCTGGGTGGCGATGCGCGGAAGCCGGCACGCAGCGTGCAGGGGCCGGCGTTGGTGGGGGAACGGTGCGACTGTGGTTCTGCCCCAGGGGTGGTCGTTCACCGGTGTGCTGCTCCTTCGTCGCTGGGAAATGATCAACCTACTCAAGCGGAGTCCACCCCAGGGTTGAGTCCGGTTTGTCCGCGGATAAATTCGGCGAAGCCGGGCGCAGTGAAACTCAAGTAGCCATGTTTAACGGTCTCGATCAACCCCTTGTCCATCAACGAACTTCGGGCCATGCTGATCGCGCTGGTGGGAACGCCCAGGACACGGGCGACGTCCATCCGCCGCTGCGGTCCATCACCCAGCGACGCTACGGCGGTGAGCAGCTCGGCTTCGCGGCCAGACGCCTTCATCCAGCGCGCCCGGAAGAAATCGTGCTGGGAGGTGTCGAACTCCCTTGCGGCCCGTTGGAAGTGTTCGACGGTCAGTGCAGCGCCTGGGTCGGGGTAGCTGGCTGCCTGCCACATCTGCTCGCCGATGAGTTGGATGAAGTACGGGTAGCCCTGGCCTTTGCCGAGTGCCGCGTCCAGTGCGTCGTCGTCCCACTGCACGCCGCGGTCGCTGGCGGGTGCGGTGAGTGCGGATCGTGCCGCGGTCTCGTCGAGGCCACCGAGATGGTTGTAGTCGAACCGTTCACCGAAACTGACGGCCTGGGTGATGACATCTTGCGAGTGGCTCAGCCCGGCGGTGAACGCCACGGCGGGAAGGTCAGCTGCTTCTGATTGCAGATGCTGCCAGGCGTATCCCAATGCTCGCAGTCCGTCGGAGTCGGCCGATTGGATTTCATCGATGAAGAGTGCCAGCCCCGCGTGCTGCTTAGCCACCTCCCTGCCTACCGGAACGATGACATCTTGCAGTGCCCGTCCGGCGCTTGTCCGCGGTGTCGCGCCGGCACCGTCGTCCGCGCCGGCGCTCAGCGAGATCCCGGCGATGGAGACCCGGAGTGTCTTCAACGCAGCCCGCACGGTTTCGCCGGCCCGATCGATCCAGTTCGTCGCCAGTCGCTGGAACTCATCGGTGAGCGCGGCGAGGAGCGGACCGTCGCCTGCGGTGACCCACACGCTCTGGAAGCCGGCTGCCTCGGCGTCGGCCTGCATGATCCGCAGGAGGCTGGTTTTGCCTACGCCGCGAGGGCCGACGTCGACGCGGATGCGACCGGCAAGGCGGTGGAACTGGCTGACGTAACCGAGCCGCTCGCGCATCGCTTCGATCTGGGCGTTGCGACCCGGGAGGATGGTGGCAACCTGGCCGGGGGTGTACGGGCTCGGCTGCATAGGGCGTTTATACCACTTTATATATCGACGATGTATAAGTCTCTATAAATTGTCTGGTTGGCCCGGCAGGGCCTGTGCCGACGGGCCGGCAGCCACCAGATCCGGCGCCGACACCCAGATCACGAACTGCCCACTCGGTGAACCCAGCTGAATCGGTTTGCGGTCCACCAGTGCCCCGGTCTGGCCGCGCAACTGCGGCAGGATCACCCACACCGGCCGCCTTCGTGGCGCGGCGAGATCGCTGAGCTTCGCTAACACGTCAAGATGGCCGTAGCGGGCCAGCGGCGACACCTCGGTCAAGATCAGCGGGACGCTGCTGCGTTCACCGTCGAATACCGCCGCGTGCAGCTGCGCCGACAACTGCGGAACCACCCGATCAATCACTGCCCGCAGGCCGCGGGCGTCGAGTGGGCTGGCGGTGGCAGCATCAGCGCCGCGCACTTTGTCCCACGGCACCCTCTGGGCAGTGGCCAGCTCGTGCATCGCAGTGATCAGCGCGGTGGTGATGTCGATCAGCTGCCCGTTGTAGCTATCGGCCAGCTCGTGGGCCACCCGCTCATGTTCACCGGGGCGATCTGGCGGGATCGGCACCCCGATCGCAACGAAGCCACATTCGTCGATCGAACGGCGCAGCGTGGCAACCAGATTCGCACGTTGCACGGTGGCCGGCTCGTCTGCCGTTGTCGCTACCGGGTGTGGTATGCGGGTGGGCTGGCGCGTGTGGATGCTGGTGGCACTGGTCGGTTCGGGGTCGGCGAACCGGTAGGCCTGCTTGGCCTCGTCCCAGGTCAGTTGCAGGCCGGTGCGGTCCAGCAGTGCATCCAGCTGGGGTCTCGTCGGCACCTTGTCCAGTTGCGGGAATCGGGCGGTCACCCGGGAGCGGATCTGCGATGGCGACAGTGTCTCGGTCTGTGCCAGCCCACGCAGTGCCACCGTCACCGCCGTTGCCGGCGCCATGTTCAGGTTGTGCAACTCACCGCGCCCGGAGACCCCGGCGTGTTTCGTTACCGCGGCCGCTAGCCGCACTAGCCGCAGATCGCTGGGCACTGCGACGGGGGTGTCGGTGTTGCTGACCGTCCGGTAGCCGGTGGTGAAGGCGGCACCCAGTTCGCGGGCCGCGGTCGCCGCGGGAATGACCGCATCCGGGTCGGCCGACACCAGATCCTCGGCGCGCTTGGCCGCCGATTCGGCGGCCGCGAGCAGCAGCTCGTCGGTGGCCAGCAGCGCCAACCGGCGGCCGTGGCGACGGCGGAGGAATTGCTTCTCCCCGGCCAGCATTTCGTGCTCGGCAAGGCGGTCGAGCGCAACCCGCAGCAGACCACCGGCGGCCCGCTCGGCGCGTTGCCGGGCGCTGCTCCCCACGGATGCGGCACCGGGCTCGGGAAGCCGTGCCCGGATCTCATCGATCAGCGTGCTGATCGCGGCCACCCCACCGAAATCGGTGACCACCTGTTTGGCGGCGTCGGTGATCGCATCCAACAGCTCACGCGTGTGAGCGTTTTGCGCCCAATCCTCTTGCAGCTCTTTGAGCAGTTGCGGGCCGCGCTGGGTGGCCTTGCCGAGCTTTGCGGCCAACTCGGTGCTGCTGGCGAAGGCATCCAATCCCGGCGCCAGGCCGAGGATCAGCTCGGCGGCATCCCGTCGGGTCGAGGCGCGCTGGCCCGATACCGCCGACATCAGCAACGCCACCGCATCGTCGAGGCCAAGCAGCTCCCCGGACGGTGCGCTGCGTTGCTGCTTGCCCAGCTTTTTCACCCAGCCCCGGTAGCGGGTGGTGATCTCCTTGCGGGTGTCCTTGGCTTCGCGGGCAACCAGCCGGTTGAGTCGGGTGGCATCCAGCGCGAGCAGTTCTGCGACCGTGGCGACTTGCGCGGTCTCCAACGCCGACACCGCACGAGGGCTCAGGCCCGCCGCGGCCAGTCCGGTGGTGGCCTCGGCTTTCTCGGCGGCCGTGTCACTGTCTTCGGTCGAGGTTTCCGTGGCCGCGGTGTCCAGTGCGGTGAACACCTGGGTCCAGGTGCGCAGCATGTCTTCGGCGGTGTCGGGACGTTTCGCAACATCGCGGGACAGTGCCGCGGCGAAGAACGCGACGAGATTCTTCGCCACCGCAGGGTCGAATGCGGTCGGATCCACGGTGACGTCGTCATCGACGGTGGCCGGGTTGGCGTTGCGATCCGGGCCGTACTGCGGGGTGGCGCCGGTAGCCATCTCGTAGAGCACCACCGCGGCGCCGTAGCGTTCCGCGGCGGTGTCGTACTGGCGGCGAGCGCCGGTGCCCAGGAACGGGTCCAGATACGGCGGTGTGCCGGCCTCGATGTTCGTCGCCTCGACCCCGGCCATCGAGAAGTCAAACATCATCAAATGCGAATCGGTGCGGTTATTCGGCTGGTAGACACCAAGATTCGACGGCTTGATGTCACGATGGACAACCCCGTCGCGTTCCAGGGCGGCCAGCGCGGTGAGCAGATCGGTGCCCCAGCGCTGCAGCACGTCAAGCGAGAGCCGGCCCTTGGCGTTGAGTTCTTCGGCCAGCGTGTTGCGCCCCACGTATTGCAGCAGCAGCGCCGTGCGCCCGCCGACGTCCTGCATTCCGTGCAGGGTGACAATCCGCTCGTCGTTTTGGAGCCGCCCCAGGATCTGGGCTTCGGCGTGCAGGCGCTCGGCAGCCTCCGGATCCTTGGCGACCTTGAGCACCCGGGGGGCGTCGCCCGCCTTGTGATCGGTGACCAGAATGCCCACCGCCGTCGAGCCGGCACCCAGGCGACGCTGGTAGGTGAAGTGACCGCCGGCAAGCTCCGCCCCCGGGCCCGCTTCCAGCGGGTCGGTCTCGGTGGCCTTGCCCAGCACGTCGTCGCGCACGTCGGCCAGCCGGTCGAGGAATTCGGCGACGTCGGCGATGCGTTCGGCCGGGCTGGGCACGGTGGCGTCGAGAACCAGCTGACGAAGCGAGGTGCGGATTTGCGGCAACTCCGCGGCCAGGTCCAGGCCGCGGTCGCGGCGTAGCCGGTCGAGCAGCGCACCGCGCTCGGTGGCCGGCGCTTTACCGCCGGTGAGGATGAAGAACGCCAGTGCGCCCAACCCGAATACGTCGATGCGGGCCGGATCGGTCGGGCGCTGCCCCTCGGGGGCGGCGAACAGTCGGGCGGAGTCGCTGGGGGCGGCGGCCATCAACGTCAACGACCCCGACGACAGCCGGCTGACCGCAGTGTCGGGGTTGGCGGGCAGCACCCCGGCGCTGTCCCAGTCGGTGACCTGCGGCTCGATTTTGCTACCGCGGTCCCGGATCGTGATGGAGCGCGGATTGAGGCCGCGATGCACCACCCGGTTGCGGTGGGCGTAGTGCAGCACGTCGGCGATGTCTTCGATCAGATCCAGCTGGCCTTCGAGGGTGAGGCTGTCCTTGTGGTCGGCGAGCCACAGATCCAGCGCGGTGTCGCCCTTGGGTTGCGGGAACACCAGGCCGATGCCCAACTCGGGATCGTTGACCAGGTCGGTGGGGGTCTGCAGTCCGTCCCGGTGCAGCCGGTTGAGCAGCTGAAACTCGTGGGTGACGGCCTGGGTGCGGGAACGCTGCTCAGCTGACGGGGTGGCAGGGCCCAGGGTGTAGAAGCGGATGCGGGCCGGAGCGGAGCTGGCATGGTGAAACGCCGGCCAGTCCTGCCAGCCGTCGCCGTCGGCCAGCGGTTGCTCTTCGATGATCCAGGAGCCCACCTCCCGTTGGCGGCGCGGTGCCAGGCCGATCTTTCGCATCAGCCCGGCGATCAGCTGGCTGTTGTGCTCGGTAATCGGGTCGTGTTTGGCCGGGGCAAGCAGGCGGGTGGAGATGCCGGGGAGCCCGGTGGTCTTTCGGTGGCCATCGAGTCCGTAGAGGTTGATTGCCGAGTTTTCCGGCAGTCCGCATCGGAACTGCGGGTGGTGCAGGAAGACCAGCTCCTGCACGTAGGGGACGCGGCTTCGGGCCTCGGCGCCGCCGGTTTGGTACATCGCATCCTTGAGCAGCGACGCGAAATACTGGGCCTTGCGCCGGGCCAGCAGCAGCGGGGAATCCTCGGCGCGGTTGTTGGCCCGTTGCCAGACGTGGTCGTTGCCGCGCAGGATGCCGCTGTAGTACTTGAGCTCGATCAGGTACAGAGTGTCGCGGGCCAGCACCAGCAGATCGACCTCATGCCAGCGGCCGCGGCTATCACGGAACTCGAAGTTCGCCCAAGCCCGGAACGGCGCAGCGTCGGGCAGCGCCTGCTTGACCGCGTCCAAGCCCTGCTTTTCGTGGCTGAACTGCGAATCGGCGATCGTGACCCAGCGGCCGTCCTTCACCGGGGCGCTGCTCCTTTGCTCGCAGGGGGTTGCCGTACAACTTACTGAGTCGGGGGCGGGTGTGGTTGGGGATGGGCGGGGTCCGGGTGGTGCTGGGGGTGACAAGAGCGGGGACTTGCAGCAATCGCGGCGTCGCCGACGATCAGCGCCAGCCGCCCGCAGTCGGCGATCGTGAATCAGGTAGGGCGACAGGAATCGAAAGGCTCGCGCTACCGCCGCCTATGCGAACGCGTGCTGCGGGTCCAACGCGAACAGATTATGGTCCCGACTCGGAGCAAGCGGCGCCGTCGCGAGGGCGTCGGCAATCCCGACCTACTCCACGGGGGCCCTGGCGGGTTGCTGTCGATGTGGCTGCGTTGATCCCGGGGAGTGGACACGGGATTCGTGGTCGTGCAGCCGCTGACAACGGAGCGGGTGTGTGGTTTGTCTTGTTGAGACTCGGCTATCGCTGGAGTTGCATACGCATGCGCGAAGACATTGGCCACGATTCGTGCTAGCGGGCTGCACAACCCGTTCCAGTCATTGCCCGGGATATCTACCTGCCGGGTCGTGGGGCCGTAGTGCACGAGGCTGTTCCGTAGGTCCCGCACCCCTGCGGCAACGTGAGTTGCCACAGCGTCATCACTCGAGTCATGGCCGAGCGCGAGAGCCACGGCTTCGAGGTCACCCGAACTTACCGTCGGCAAGGTGAGCACTGCCGCCAGCGATTGATCGTGGCGCGGGTACCAGCTGAGCGTGTCCCCCAGGGCCCGCGCAACCTCAATCCAGGACCCGTCTATCTCAAGAGCGCGCGCCAACGCGGTGGCCTTACTGTACGCGTAGGTGGCCTCTAAACATCGGTACAAGGCCAGGAAGAGGCTCGATGGGTTAAGGTCCAGCACTGCTCGGGTCAGGAACTCGTACGGAAGACCGACGACCCGTTGCTCCGCGAGCAACGTCAGCTCTTCGGCGAGGGGGAGTTCGATCCAACCGTTGCCATGCGCACCTTGTTTCGCGCAGATCGCTAGAACGTTGGCGTAGAAATTCGGTACACCGCCCACATCGTCGTCGACATCCGCCATGCGCATCGTTGGATAGAGCTTTAGCACATCAGCGAGATCGTGGCCCTGATATTCGACGTCATTCTTGCTCCCCGCTCCAACGACGTCAAGGATCAACGCGGGACTAGCGGAGGGATCTACCTCAAGATCAGCCAGCATCGCGACTGCGAGTCCGGGGGACAGCTCGGCCTCTCGAATATAGTCGGACGTGGCCAGCTCGTCAGCGTCGAACCCGGCAAAAACCAACACCTCGCCGTTCGCCGTCTCGATCAGAGCGGCGGCCTGGTTTCGTCCGAACTTCAAGTGTGCGATGCGCTTGGACGTAACGAGAGTGTCGTACTCTGCCTCGTCGAGGAAGATGTAGCGTTCGCCATCTGGGACCGACATTCCGCGGTCAGCTGCGTACGTACTAAGCCGTCCGAAGATCGCGGCCGCGGTGTCATTGGCGCTCCGTGACACAACTATGCCGCCCGCCAGCATATCTCCATCGAGGTCACGTCGAAGTGCTCATCGACGAGCACTTTGAAGGCTTCTTGAAAGACTCCGCGTTCGTAACGTCCGACCTGACCGACACGCCTATCGAGAACTTCCTCAAGGACATCGAGGCGAAGGAAGTCGCGAAGGCCTTGATCATCCAGCCTGTCAAGTTTGGTGAGGAACGCCTTGTGCTCGGACTTCAGCAGTTTCAGGGCGGAGGCCTTTTCCTCAGAATCGCGATCCTCACCCGGACGGCCGAGGATCTTAATCCCGAGCGCGACAGCGAAGCCGATACGTGCGGGTTGCCTGTCGAACACTTGGCGCCCGCTTAGCCCGGGCTCATCCGTCGACGTGGCGCGGGAGAAGGACTTGTCCAGATCCACCAGCATGCCGAGTACCTCGTAGAACTGATCCTGGAAGTTGGCATCATCCAGATTCTCGACGAAGTCCAGGCGCGAGAACTCGTCCGAGACCTGCTCCTTGGTGTCTACCGTTGTCTTCCGCAGGGAGAACGCCATGTACATCTCGACGATCGAGTCAAACCTCAACTGAGCGGGGCCGACCCTGCGCCCCGGATCATCCGGGGTGATCAGTTTCTCAATCGTCGGGACTCGCTCCCGGAGTTCTTCGAGCATCGACGCGAACACCACAGCGATCTGTCGATCGAGTGTCCAAGGCACCTGGCCTGTATTGAGCACGAGCATGCGATAGATCAGGGCGCGAACACTCCTTGTCAACCAGAACTCGACTCGCATCGGCCGGCTGAATACTGACTCGTCTTTTTCGCTTGCCGCGCGCAGGGCGGCGGTGCGCTGCATTCCGTCGATGATCGAAACGTCTTCACCGGGGATGCTCATCAAGATCGTCTGGAGGGTGTCATAGTCCGAAGGTGGCATGTTCTCGAACGTCGGGCCGTCGACAACGAGACCGATAACAATGGGCGGAAGCACTGTGCCCTTAGTAAGGTCGGAAACCATACGGTCGCGTATCCGACGCGCCGTTGTCGTGCCCAGGACAGCGCGTTGTCCTTCGATTCCCCCCTGGCTGGCAAGCGCCTTCGCCACGACCTTGAGATAGTCGCCGACCGACATCTGGGTCATGACGGAGTAACAGTCAATCCGAGAATCATGAATCGCATTTACAAGGACGCGATCGCCCGTCGCAGGTTCATCCATGAGTAGCCTTCCGTTGTCAGGAGGAATGATTAAAAGCTATGGATCTAAGCGGGCGTGCCTTCCGTATGATGCTCCGGCAGTCACTCCACCACGTCACCGACCGCGGTACCGATATCGGGTGTGACCGGTGCGTCGTCGTCCATTGCGTCTCCTATCTCGCCTGCAGCGGCCGCTGGAGTCGGTCCCGAGGTTCGTTGGCGCTCGAGGCTCCCGAGATGCAGGCCGCATGTGCGGTCGTGTAGATCATCTCAAACTCAATTGGGGTCAAGTCGTGACATGGATGTCAGGACTCGTCGTCCAGCCGCGCGCTGAACTCCGAAGGCAACACTACGTTTTCGGGCCTGTCGGCGAACAGCGGTGCGATCTGGTCGGCGCGGTAGCCGGCGATGCCAGTGCCGATCGGGGTGACTTGGAAGCGCAACTCGGGGTGGGCACGCGCATAGCTCAGAAAGGTGTCCACTTCGGCGGCGAGGGTGGGGAAGCCGCTCATGGTGTCGATGGCGTAGGACTGGCCGTGGTGGCCGTGACCCTCGCCCCAGACGGCGCCGAACTTCTGGAAAGCGTCGCGGGCGGCCCCGCCGTCGTGCAATCCGTGCGCATTGGAGCCGAAGACGAACACCTCGTTGGGCGCCAGCCGCTCGATACGACTGCTGGTCAAGGAGTCCATGACGCGGCGCTGGATCTGATTGAGCGCATCCAGGCGCACCCCGCGCGGCAAGTACTCGATCGCGTCCACCGCGACGGCGACGACCTCGCCCAGCGTCGGGCGCGCCGACGCGGATAGGCCCGGTGTAGCGGGCGCGGCATCCGGTTTGCTGCTCGGTAACGAGTCACGAAGCTCCTCGGTCGCGAACAGGTCATCGAGGCCGACGCCGAGCGAGCTGGCGATGGCGAGCTGCTTGGGGTGCGAGGCGTTGCGGTAGCCCGTCTCGAGCTGCGAAAGGTAGGGGTAGGAGATGCCGGCCGCCTCGGCGAGCGCGTTGCGGTCCATGCCGAGCTCTTCGCGCCGACGCCTGATCCGCTCGCCGACCCCGGCGTCGCCTCGGCGGGGAGAGTTCCCGCGCGGGGCGCCTGGCCGGGTCCCTTCCGTCATGGCGCCCAAAATACCAGGGATTATGCCAGTGGCAAAAGGCTAGTTGCGCGCATGGCGTCATCAGAGGCTGAGCTTAAAGCGTTGTCAAAGGTATGCAACTGGCATAGGAGCACGATGACTGCAACGACGAACCCGTCCCTTCCCCTTCTGCACGTCGGCAGGGGCACCCAGTACGGCGCGTTGACGCTCTTCCCTGTCTGGGCAGACGGCGCCGCTATCGGCCTCGAGTGGGACCTGGGCGCCCTGGAGGTCGGCGAGCACGACCGCGGCGGGCAAGTGAATTCCCTGGCCGCGGTCAACGCCGGCGCCAAACCGGTCGTTCTTCTCGAAGGCGATCTGCTCGAAGGCGGCTGGCAGACCCGGATGATCGCCCGCTCGACCATCCTCGGCCCGCACGAGGCCACGAACCTTGCGGCGCTCTGCGTAGAACAGGGCCGCTGGGAGTCCGGCGGCAACCGCGGCCACCGTGCCGCCGGCCGCCGCGTCTCCACCTCCCTTCGCGCCGCCCGTGACCGCGCCTATGGCCGCGGCGAGGATCCCCAGCACGAGGTCTGGCATGGGATCGCCTCCCGCTACGAAACGAGCGTGCGGACGGCTACTAGTTCCTTCGCCGACCACCTCGATCGTGTTGCCCGCGAACGCAGTCGGCGCACCGAGCGGCCGCTTCCGGCCAAGCCGCTGGCCGGCCAGCGCGGCGTGATCATCGGCATCGGCGGCCGGGTGCTCGGAATGGAGCTGCTGGCAACACCCACCGCGCTCGCCAAGCGCTGGACCGGCATCCTCGAGGCGGCTCGCTTCGATGCCGACAGCGCGCCGGAGGCGCCGACGCCCAGTCAGCAGGCCCGCGACTTCGCCGTCAAGGTCGAGTGCGCGCACCTCAACGTGGGCCGCGAGTCGCCCTCCGTACTGTCGCTCGCGGCCGATCGGCATTCGCTGCATCTCAGCGGGATCGCCATGCCGGAACCGGACCGCTCGATCGATGGCGTCTTTTGGCGCATCGTCCACCTCGCCGCCTACGACCAGGTGCACCCGTTGCTCGCGGGCGCGTAAGCCGCAACGCGGATCGCTTCGTCGAAGTCGCGCACCGCGGCGCCATCGCCTCCCCGGTGCGGATCTCGTCCACTCAGCAAACGCCCTACTGGATCGACCGCAGTACCCTTGGTCCATGGCAACGTTTGAGCGCATCACCATCGACCCGGAAATTGCCCACGGCCGTCCGGTGATTCGCGGCACCCGCATGCGCGTCGCCGACGTACTGGCGTTACTTGCAGCCGGGGCGTCCGAGCAGGAGATCGTGACGGACTATCCGTACGTGACTGCCGAAGATGTCAAGGCGTGCCTGCGGTATGCCGCAGCGCAAGCCGACCATACGATCCTCACCACGTCATAGCCGGTGCGGTTCCTGATCGACGCGCAGCTGCCGCCGGCGCTCGCGCGCATGCTGATGGATCACGGCCACATCGCCGAGCACGTTTACGACATTGGGTTGGGCGGCGCGGCAGATCGAGCCCTTTGGGATTATGCGCTCGGCCATGATGCCGCACTCGTCACAAAGGACGAGGACTTCTACGACATGCTCACGTTAAGTGACGCTTCACCGGTCATCGTGTGGGTCCGGGTAGGCAACACCAGGCGCCACGAATTGCTCGGATGGTTCGAGCCTTTGATCGATCGCATCGTCGAGCTGGCGGCTGCCGGGAATCGGCTGATCGAACTGCGCTGAGCCGTGCTCGATGGCGATTTCTAGCGCATCGTCCACGTCGCCGCCTACGACCAGGCGCATCCGTTGCTCGCGGGCACGAAATGTCAGACCCCACTCGTAGCCTGCCCACCATGAACCCGTTGGCAACCCGGGCCCGCGCGGCGCTGCGGTCCGGTGCCGGTCCTGTCATCGTCGCGCTGTTCGTCGCACTGGTGGCCGGATCGACCGGCTGGGCCGTCGCGATCGCCGTCCTGGCCGCAGTGGCGTTCGCCGGCAACGTCCTGGCGCCGTGGATCGCGGAACAGCAGGGCATCGCCGCGCGGCGCCGCGCGGAGATCCGGGACCGCGCCGACCGTCAGCACCGCTGGGCGTTGCGTGGCGACAGCAGGGGCTTCTATGGCGCCGAAGGTGCCGAGTTGATGCGCCGCATCGCCGACGAACCAGACCTGGGCGAGAGCGGTGACCCGACCGACGTTGCCGCCGTGGCGTACACGGCCGACGGCCTGGCCGCGCTGCTGGCCGAACGGCCGGCCTGCTGGCGGTACGCGGTCTTCGTCTCGGTGCTGGTGCAGCGGTACGCAGTGCTGCAACCGCGGCTGCGGGATCAGCAGCTCGGCTACGCTCCACCCGGACGCACCCGCAGGCACACCGGATTTGCGCTGGGGCAGTACCTATTCGGCCTCCTCGAGCAGATGTCTGCGCTGCTCAGCCAGATCGAGGACCTGATGCTCAGCCCAGCCTTCCGGCGGATGTTCGGAGACCCCACCGACGAGCGCAGCGCCGATGCCGACGCCATCATGCACGCGGCGCACCGGCTGATGGATCTCCACGAGCGGCTGCTGGGCCTGGCCGAAAACTGCCGCAGCATAGATACGTCGGTGGACCACGTCGACGTCGTGCGCGACTGCGCTCGGGTGCTGGACGTTCCGCTGGAGGGCTACCGCCGGTTCATCGACGAGTTCGTGGCCCGCGTCGCCGAGCTGCGCGACGTGCTGCCCTATGCGCGCGGCACCATCGAGATGGACCCGGTCCTGCTGGAGATGGATGACAACGACGTGCTTCTCGACAAGGCGTTCGCGGGAATCAGGAAGCTGGCACCCGGTGCCCGGTGAGCGCGCGCACGTAGCGTCTCAGGTCGGGGCTGCTCCGCCTTGCCTGTCGATGACCTGCTGGATCAGCTCGGCGATGTGCTGTTGCCCTGCGGCGGTCAGGTCGAACTTGGTCCGTATCTCTTGTCGCATGTCGACCATGTCCTCGCGCAACGCGTTGAAACTGGCGGTCGTGGCCCGGCGGAAGTCCCGAAGCTCGTCGCCAAGCTCCCCGACGTCGCGGTCAGCCCCGCCCTCGTCCTGCATGCTCGCAGCGTACGCGCGTGGCCCAAGCCGGCAAGTCACCCGCGCGGACGTCGGGCACTACCGTCGTCGGCGCGGCGAAGTCCCGAACCGCGGTCACATCGGCCCCGGTGGCCCGCCGCGGTCTCGGGCCGGCAGGTCAGTCGGCGCAGTCTGTCCCCCACGGATCCTCGAACTCGTCGTCCAGCTCCGACGGCGCGAATCGCCGACTCAGAAACTCCACCAGCTCAACTGGGTCGGGCTCGTCGTCAAGCAGTGCGAGCAGCTCATCCCGTTCGTCTGGCTCCACCGGGTCGATCCCGCCGAAGAACGCGAAACCCTCGCCGGTCGGCAGCACCCGCGAGCAGATCAGCTGCCCGGGCTGCGGCGCGCCGCCGCGCGTGCTGACCTCGAGAACCTCGCCGGTGCGCACGTCGCGCACGGTGACGCCGTGGCCGGGCCGGACCTGCTGTACCTCGAACACCGAGCGCGGCACTTCCAGCCACTGCTCGGCGAGCTGCCGCTCGTCCTCAGGCAGCAATTCGCCACGCAACTCCAGGAATTCGGCGAACGCCCCGCCTTCGAACAGCATGGTGTCGATCGCCAGCGGGTCGGTCTTGGCGGCCGCCACCAGATCATCGATCTCATCCTCGACGTAACGGATGCGTTCGTAGCCGGCCAGCAGCAACAACTCGCCCCACTCGCCGCCGAGCACCTGCTGGTGGGCCTTGGCGTAGAGCCAGCGCACCCGCTCGGTCAGCGACAGCTGCTCATTGCCCAGGTGGCACTTCTTGTACTTGCGGCCCGACCCGCACCAGCACGGCTCGTTGCGGCCGACGTCGGTACGCGGCTGCGCCCGATGCTGTTCCAGCAGACGCACCAGCGGGTGATCCGGTCCGACGCCGGCGCGCCGCAGCAGCCCCAAACCCGCCTCGGCGTCGCCGCGATCGGAGGCGATCCGGGCCAGGGTCAGCAACGCCAGTGGCCAGTCCGGGTCCAAGGATTCGGCGGCCAACAGCTCGCGTTCGCACCCGGCGACGTCGCCGAGCCCCTCGCACGCCATCGCCTGCAGCCAGTGGGTCGCCACCCGCGCCGGGCGCGGCACCTTGGGCTGCAGCGACTCGGCGAGGATGCCCAGCGCGGCGGCACCCCGCCGCCCCTCACGGGTTGCCTCCTCCATCAAGGACAGTGCCAGCACCGGATTGGCCAGTGCCGCACCAAATTCGCCGAGCACCTCCGCGTTTTGCGCGTCGACGGGCCCGGGGCCGGCGGGCGCGTCGACGGCGGCCTCCCCCTCGTCGTCTGCGTCTATTGCGAGGTCGAGGACCTGCGCCATCCGACCATGAATCTCGACCAGCGTGGTCAGCACGAAGGCATCGTCGTCTTCCAGGCCGTACTGGTCGGCCAGCCGCGCGCACTTGCCGTCGAAGCGCCACCGCTCGAAGTCGAACCCGGCCGGTGCCAGCCAGCCACCGTCGCGGGCCAGCCCGTGCTCGTCGGCGATCTCGCTGAGCGGGGCGGCCGGGGTGGTGAACAGTGCGGGGTCCGCGGCGCAGGCCGCCCACACCACCGAGGCGAAATGCGACGGCGATTCATCCGCGTCGAGCTGAGCAGCCAGCCGATTGCCGAGCGTGGCATCCGTGGTCGCGGTGACCGGCTCCAGCGCAATTCCCGTGTCGGTCAACCGGATTCCGAGCAGATCGCCGGCGGCCACCCCCGCGTTGGCCAGCGTGCCCGGGCTCAGCAGCAGGGCGCCGGGCTCGTCGACCAGCTCGAGCGGGATGCGGCGCTCCTCGAGCAGCTCGTCGTCGTACCCGGGCACCGCCAGCGACACCGGTGAGCCGTCGGCGAGCTCGGAATAGTCGTCGTGGCACAGTTCGGAGATCGGATCCAGGTCCGGGCCGACCGCCAGGAGGTCGTGAGCGAGCTCCTCGGCGGTGAGTCGGTGGGTGAAGACGCGCCCGGCCAGCAGCGCCGGTAACCACACCCACCGGCCATCGGGCAGCGGGCGGGCCGGGCAGCTGATCTCATCGAGCAACTCGTCGATGACGGCGTCCGGGTCGGCGACCCCGGCCTCGTGCAGCCGGTCGGCGATGTCGTCCTTGGACGCCGGTCCGTGCTCGGTCAGGATCGCCGCAAGTGTCGGTACCGCGTCGGAGGAATCGGTCACGGTTGACACCTTAAGGTCGGCGGTCCTGGGACGCAGCGCCGTTAGTCTGTGGCGTTGCCGCCCTGCGCGTCGATGACCGTCTCGATCAGCTCGACGATGCGCTGCTGCCCGGCCGCGGTCATGTCGAACTTGGATCGCATCTCCATGAAGCCCGTAGCGACTTGTTCGAACGTCCCATCGATCTGCCCGAACCGCTGCATGTTGGCAGCGTACGCCGGGACGGTGGTTTGGGAAGTCGGTCGATCCGCAGCCGACGGCGAGGCGATCACCGATGTCGGTACCCACTGAAACAATCGGACTACACGGAGATGGGAGGCCCCAGTTGGCTAAATCCGCACCGCAGGGTTACGACATCATCGGCGACGTTCACGGCTGCGCCGATGAGCTCGAGGCGTTGCTGACCGAACTCGGTTACGACATGACCGCAGGGGCATACCGCCACCCGAGCCGCCAGGCGGTCTTCGTCGGTGATCTCATCGACCGCGGCCCCGGACAGCTGCGGGTGCTGCAGGTCGTCAAGGCGATGGTGGATGCGGGCAGCGCGCGAATCGTCATGGGTAACCACGAGTTCAACGCGCTGGGCTACCACCACGAACACCCGTCCGGCAGCGGAAAATACCTGCGAGACCGCAACGCCAAGCACACTGGGCAACACGAGGCGTACCTGGACCAGCTCACCGACGACCAACAGCGCCACTACCTGGAGTGGTTCGCCACCATGCCGCTGTGGCTGGATCTGGGCGGGCTGCGCGTCGTGCATGCCTGCTGGCATGAGGATTCGATGGCGGTGGTGGAAAAGCACTGCGAGTCCAGCGCTCCCTTTGCAGATGCGCGTCATCTGGCGGCGGCACACGACAAGGCACACGAGCTCTACGAGGCGATCGAGGTCCTGCTCAAGGGCCCCGGGATCAGCCTGGTCGAGCGCGGCCAGCTCAAGTACAAGGACAAGGACGACAACGACCGCGAGAAAGCCCGCATGCGCTGGTGGGACAGCGGCGCGCGCACCCTGCGCGACGTCGCGGTAATGAGCAGTAGCTATACCACCTTGGAGGGTGAGCCTTATCCGCCGCTGCCAGAGCTGCCACTGCTGGACGGCACCGGGTCGTTCGTCTACACCGGCGACATCCCGGTGTTCTACGGCCATTACTGGCGGCAGGGCTCGCCCGTTGCCGGCGAGGACTTCACCGAGCGCACCGCGTGCGTGGACTTCAGCGCCGTCAAAGCCGACGGGACGCTGACCGCCTACCGCTGGTCGGGGGAGAACACGATCCGGCCCGGGAACTACGTGCAGATCCGATGACGGGCGATATCACGGGCGATATCCGTTTGCGAAGTAGCCATATCCTCGAAGTAGTGCGTTACCCGCCGCCGTAGCACGAGTTTCAGCGGTAGAGGGGTACCAATCATGGCGTTGCGCATCAACGATCCGGCGGTTCAGGAAGCGGTCACCGAGATCGCCCGAATAACCGGTGAATCCCCGAAGGAGGCCGTCGCGAGCGCGGTACGGGAGCGGCTGGCCCGCCTGTAACCAGATGACCTCGCCGCTCGGCTGCTCGCCTTCGGCCGTCGGACCGCGGCCCGGATTGGCCCCGACATTAAACAACTGGACCACGGTGCGCCGCTCTACGACGAGCGCGGATTGTCGGGATGATCGCGTGAACCGCTGATGGCCACGGCATCGGACCTCGCCCACACCGGAATCTGCTCCGCCGCCGGCGAATAGCCCACTACCCTGAGGCGCACATGGCCCAGCCCGTGCGCTATCGACCCGGTGACGCGCTGGCCGCGCTGCATCGGCGTCGCGGCCCGATGGTCGATGCCGGCCTCGGCCGCCACGGCTACGTCTATCTGTTCGGCGCCGAGGCCAACAAGTTCGTCTTCGCCAACTCCGATGCCTTCAACTGGTGGGACGCCTTCCAGGTGCTGGTGCCCGTCGACGGGCCCACCGCCCTGATCGTCAGCGACGGGGCCGATCACCGTCGCCGCCGCAGCTTGGTCCAACCGGCATTCCACCAGCGGCACGTTGGCAGCTACCTGCAGATCATGGCCGCCAACGCCGACGCCGTCATCGACACCTGGCGACCCGGCGACACGATCGATATCTTCGCGCAGCTGCGCTCGGCGATCCGGCGCAGCGCCATCGAAGCACTGTTCGGCCAGGCGATGGCCGGCCACGCCGACTACCTGGGCGAACAGTTGCAGCCGCTGATGGACCTGACCCACCGGCTGCCCCAGGTGCTCAAGGCCGAAGCCCGGCTGAAGACACCGGCCTGGCGGCGCGCGATGGCCGCCCGAACCCGCCTCGACGAGCTGATCTACACCGAGGTCGCGCGCGCCCGAACCCATCCCAGCGTCGATGACAACGTGTTGGCGACCTTGATCGCCGGGCGCACCGAGGGCGGCGAGTCGTTGCGTGACGACGAGATCCGCGACCAGATCGTCTCGTTGATCGCCGCCGGCTACGAAACCACCAGTGCGGCAATGGGATGGGCGGTCTATGCGCTGCTGAGCACCCCCGGGGTGTGGCAGACCGCTGCCGCCGAGGTCCGCGACGTCACCGGCGGCCGTACCCCCGACGCCGCCGGCCTGAAGAATCTGACCTACCTCAACGGCGTCGTGCACGAGACGCTGCGGCTCTATCCGCCGGCGGTGATCTCCGCGCGCAAGGTCACCCGCGAGCTGTCGTTTCACGGCCGGCGCATCCGCGCCGGGCGCACCCTGGTCTTCAGCCCGTACGTCACCCACCGGCTCCCCGAGGTGTGGGCCGATCCGCTGCGCTTCGAGCCGCGCCGCTGGAACCCCGCCGCCCCGGGGTATCGCCGGCCCGCCCCGTACGAGTTCCTGCCGTTCGGCGGCGGGACGCATCGCTGCATCGGGTCCGCATTCGCCACCGCCGAGCTGACGGTGATGCTGGCCCGGCTGCTGACCAAAACGCGGCTGCACCTTCTTGACCAGCGGATACGCTCCGGAGGATACGCGGCGCTACAGCCCCGCCCCGGCTTGACCGTGCAGGTCGGCGAGCCGCATCAAATTTTGGCGCCTTTTCGGTGAATGGGACACCGCTGGCATTTTCCTTAGAGGTATGATGTGGTGTAGACCACGACAAAATAGCGGTTGTGATCTAGACCACAGGAGATGATGGCCATGACGACTTTCTTGAGCGGACTGGGCGTCACCGCTGCCACCGCCACCGTCGGTGCCGGCCTGATGGGGCAGACGACGGTCGCGTTATGCGTCGGTCTGGTATCGGCGGCGTTCTTCGCCGGCCGGGCCTGCTGATTCGCCCCAACTGCAGCAGCCTCAGTCGCCGAACGTGGCACGCTCATCGGCGTGCCCGTTTCACTACCTGAAAACCCGCGGTTCGCCAGCGCCTCCGAGCGCCACGTCTACCAGGCACTGATCGAGCAGCTGCAGGACGGTGACATCGTGGTCGCGGGCCAGCGCGTCACCGACCACCTCAAAGACCACGAGATCGATTTCGTCGTCGCGATCGAGGGCGCCGGCATCATCTGCATCGAGGTCAAAGGCGGCGAAGTCTGGCACGACGGGTCCGGGTGGCGTCAGATGCGCGGCGGCAAGAAGTGCCGGATCGAACCCGTGCGCCAGGCCCGCGGGGCCTGTTATGCGCTGCGCAACTACATCGAGTACGACCCCCGCTGGACACAGGGCCGGCTGCGCTGGGACCACGTCGTGGCCTTGCCGCACACCGAACTGCCCGACGACTTCGAGCTGGCCGACTGTCCGCGCTGGAAGGTGATCGACCGAAACGATCTGTCGCAGCTGGCATCCCGGCTGCGTCGCGTGCTGATCCGCCAGGAACTGGATCGCCCGCTGCTGGGCGCCGAAGGCATCGACCAGTTCCGCGCCGTCCTGGGCGGACGGGGCCTACCGCAGCGCGACGTGGTCGCCCGCGCGCTGGCCAACGACAGCGCCGCCGACGCCCTCACGGAGCAGCAGGCCGTGATCTTAGAGGCCATCCGGCTGCTCAACCGGGTGCAGGTGCGCGGCAGCGCCGGCAGCGGCAAAACCTATTTGGCGGTGGAGCAGGCGCGCCGGCTGGCATCCGAGGGGAAACGCGTTGCGCTGCTGTGCTATTCGCACGGCCTTGCGTCCTACCTCAAGCGGATCACCGAGACCTGGCAGCGCCGCCAGAAGCCGGCCTACGTCGGCGAATTCCATTCCCTGGGTGTGGAATGGGGCGCACCCGACGGCCCCACGCACCCGGAGGAGTCGGTGCACTTCTGGGAGGAGCGGCTGCCGCAGCAGATGCTCGAGTTGGCGCAGAACCTCGACGACGGGCAACGGTTCGACGCGGTGGTGGTCGACGAAGCTCAGGACTTCGCCGACGCCTGGTGGGACCCGGTGCTGGCGTCACTGCGCGACGACGAAGAGGGCGGGCTGTTCGTGTTCAGCGATGAGGGCCAGCGGGTGTTCGACCGGCAGGGCACCCCGCCGGTGCCGCTGGTCCCGCTCGTTCTGGACCGCAACCTGCGCAATACCCGCCAGATCGCCACCACGTTCCAGCCGCTGGTGGATCACCCGATCCGCTACCTGGGCGCCGACGGGCCCGAGGTCCACTTCGTGCCGTGCCGCCGGGCTGATGCGGCGGAGACCGGCGACGATCAGGTCGAGAAGCTGCTCGATGACGGCTGGCGTCCCGAAGACGTGGCCCTGTTGACCACCGGTAGCCGCCACCCCGAGCAGGTCGCCCGCCAGGAACAGGGCAATCAGGCCTACTGGGACAGTTTCTGGGACGCCGATCAGGTCTTCTACGGACATGTGCTGGGATTCAAGGGGTTAGAGCGACGCGCCGTCGTGCTGGTGGTCGATGCCGCCGGGCCGGTCGAGCGGGCCAGAGAACGGCTCTACGTCGGAATGTCGCGGGCCCGAGATCAACTCGTGGTCTGCGGCGACCCGGACTTCATCACCCAGGTGGGCGGGCCGGATCTGGCGCGCAAGCTGGGGATCGGCTAGCGAGGCGCGGCAGGCGCGGCGTGAATCGATGACAGTGATATCAAGACATGGTTATTGCTATCATCGGGGATGTGAAGCAGCTTCTTCTTCGGGTACCCGAAGACCTGCACCGACGACTGGTGGCCCGTGCGGCGCGCGAGGGCCGCAGCCTCAATGCGCTGGCCACCGAGATCCTCGACGCCGCTGCCGAGGCGGACTCCGGTGACCGGCGAGCGAAACTCCGGGCGGCCGCCGCGGCTTCGGGCGCACTGCGAACGATGCCTGCCCGGCCGATGAGCGCCGCCCGCCGGCAGCGCGCGATCGCTTCGACCCGCGGCCTGGGAGAACAGCTCGACCGCCTACTCGCCGACGAGCGCGAACGGCCGTGATCGCCTACCTGGACTCATCGGTTCTGGCGCGGGCCTACCTTGCCGACGAGGACGGTCATGAGCAGGCGACTGACTTGCTCGCCGATCCCGAGATCGCCACCGTGACCGGTACCTGGACCCGCATTGAAGTCTCCGGTGCGCTGGTTCGCGCCGCACGGTCCGGCCGTGCCGATGAAAAGGGTCTGCTCGCCGCGCTGGATGCCGACCTTGTCGAGAAGGTGGCCGTGCTGGGGGCGCGGCAGGAGCAGGTGGAGGAAGACGCCCTCAAACTGGTGCGACAGCACGCACTGCGTGCGAATGACGCGTGGCACTTGGCGGTCGCCGCGCTCGTGGTCCCGCCGCTGCTGGAGCCCGGCGAGCAGAAGGGGTTCGCCTCACGCGACCAGGCGCAACGTCGGGTCGCCGAACTGCTCGGCTTCGTCGCGATCTGACTCCGCCGCTACCTAAGTCCCCGGCACATACGTCCGGCACGAATACGTCTGCGGGTCGCACATCACCGGCAGGGTGGTGCGGCCGCCGTAGACCCCCGGCAGATTCCAGGTCGGCATCAGCGGACCGTCGTACCAGGGGTTGGGCATATAGCGGCAGGTGTCGAACGCCGCGCACGGCGGCTGCGGGACCTCGGCGGCGGCGACCGCCGGAAAAACCAGACCCAGACTGAACGCCACCAGCAAGATCGTGCGCATCGCGGGCTCCTTCTGCTCGGTTACGCCCACCATCGCACCGCCCACCGACAAAACCGTAGGGTCGAGCGGTGAGCATCGAAGACCGGCTGGCCGCCCTCGAACAGGTCGAGGCGATCAAGGCTCTCAAGCACCGCTATCTCCGGGCCTGCGACGCCAAGGATCCCGACACCTTCCGCGCCTGCTTCATCGCCAAGGGCGCCGACCTCGACTACGGCCCGCTGGGCGGTTTCACCGACGCCGACCAGATGGCCGCGGTCTTCCGCCGCATCGCGCTGCACACCGTGGACGGCAAACACGTCATCTTGGACATGCACCACGCGATGCACCCCGACATCACCATCACCGGCCCCGGCCGGGCAACCGGACGCTGGACCCTGAAGTTCCGCCAGCTCAACCTGATTGAGCGCACCGAGCGACTGCTCACCGGCGAGTACGACGACGAGTACGTCATCGAGGACGGGGACTGGAAGATGTCACGCTCCCATTTCCGCCAGCTGTGGTCGATGGTGCGCCCACTCGGCGACGCCGTGGTGGAGGCCTCCAGATGAGCGACGCACGCATCGCCCTGGTCACCGGCGCCAGCCGCAGCGTCGGCAAGGGCATCGCGCTGGCCCTGGGCTCACAGGGCTGGACGGTCTACGTCACCGCGCGGCACCAGGGCCCGCTGGAGGAGACCGCCCGAAGCGTCACCGAGCGCGGCGGGTGCGGCATCGCGGCGCCGTGCGATCACCGCGACGACGACCAGATCGCCGCGCTGTTCGCCCGTATCGCCGACGAGCAGGGCGGACGGCTGGATCTGCTGGTCAACAACGTGTGGGCAGCGCCGAAGGGGTTCGCCGGGTTCACCGAGAAGTTCTGGCAGCGCCCGCTGAGCGATTGGGACACCCTGATCGGCGTGGGCCTGCGCGCCCATTACGTCGCCTCGGTGCACGCCGCGCAGCTGATGGTGGCCCGCGGGTCGGGCCTGATCGCCAACATCTCCTCGTTCGGCACCCGCGGGCATCTGCACTCGGTGCTCTACGGCATGTCCAAGGCCGGGCTGGACAAGATGGCCGCCGACATGGCCGTCGAGCTGGGCGGCACCGGCGTGAGCGCGCTGTCACTGTGGCCCGGGCTGGTGAAAAACGAAGTGATGCAGGGCTTCATGGATCGCGGCCTGGACAACTTCCAGGGCTTTCCGCTGGCCAACGCCGAAACGCCGGAGTTCATCGGCCGCGTCATCGCCGCGCTGGCCGACGATCCGGACATCGCGGCCCGCAGCGGACACACCCTGGTCACCGCCGAGACCGCGCTGGATTACGGCGTCACCGACCTCGAAGGCAACCAGCCCGACTCCCACCGCAACCTGTTCGGCGGCGGGCCGCTGTATTGAGCGTGCACCAACCCCCAATACACTCGCTGGCGCCATGACCGACAACGCCCTGGATTCCGAAGCGGGCCGCCGCAGAACCTTCGCCGTGATCAGCCATCCCGACGCCGGTAAATCGACCTTGACCGAGGCGCTGGTGCTGCATGCCAAGGCGATCACCGAAGCCGGCGCGGTGCACGGCAAATCCGGTCGCCGCGCCACCGTCTCGGACTGGATGGAGATGGAGAAAGCCCGGGGCATCTCCATCACCTCGACCGCCCTGCAGTTCCCCTACCGCACCGCCCGGGGGCAGGACTGCGTCATCAACCTGCTCGACACGCCCGGTCACGCCGACTTCTCCGAAGACACCTACCGGGTGCTGACCGCCGTCGACTCCGCGGTCATGCTCATCGATGCCGCGAAAGGCCTTGAGCCCCAAACCCTCAAGCTGTTCCAGGTATGCCGGCACCGCCGGATCCCGATCATCACCGTCATCAACAAGTGGGACCGCCCCGGTCGGCACGCCCTGGAACTGATGGACGAGATCCACACCCGGATCGGGCTGCGCCCCACCCCGTTGACCTGGCCGGTCGGCATCGCCGGGGACTTCCACGGGGTACTCGATCGCCGCTCGGGAAACTTCATCCGGTTCACCCGGACCGCTGGTGGCGCCACCGCGGCACCCGAAGAGCACATCGCCGCCGCCGATGCGCATGAGGCGGCCGGCGCGGACTGGGATACCGCGGTCGAAGAGTGCGAGCTGCTGAGCGCCGACGGCTCCGACTTCGACCGCGAGGCGTTCCTGGACTGCACGGCGTCCCCGGTGCTGTTCACCTCGGCGGCGCTGAACTTCGGGGTGAACCAGCTGCTCGACGTACTCACCGAGCTGGCGCCGCCGCCCAGCGGGGCGCTCGACGTCGACGGCAATCGGCGCCCCACCGACGCGCCGTTCAGCGCCTTCGTGTTCAAGGTGCAGGCCGGCATGGACTCCGCGCATCGTGATCGCATCGCCTTCGCGCGGGTGTACTCGGGAACCTTCGAACGCGGCGATGTCCTCACGCACGCCGCGACCGGCAAGCCCTTTGTCACCAAGTACGCGCAGTCGGTGTTCGGCCAGCAGCGCTCCACGCTGGACGCCGCCTGGCCCGGGGATGTGATCGGGCTGGCCAACGCCGCCGCCCTGCGCCCCGGCGACACCCTGTATTGCGATGTGCCCGTGCAATATCCGCCGATCCCGAGTTTCTCACCCGAGCACTTCTCGGTGGCCCGCAATGTCGATCCCAGCAAGCACAAGCAGTTCCGCCGCGGCATCGAGCAGTTGGATCAGGAGGGCGTCGTGCAGGTGCTGCGCTCGGATCGCCGCGGCGATCAGGCTCCGGTGCTCGCCGCGGTCGGCCCGATGCAGTTCGAGGTCGCGGCACACCGGATGGCCACCGAGATCGGTGCGCCGATCGCACTGGAGCCGCTGCCGTATCAGGTCGCGCGGATTGTGGACCCGGGCGATGTCGACTTCGTCGGCAGGCAGTCGTTGGCCGAAGTCATGACCCGCACCGACGGCGTGCACCTGGCCTTGTTCTCCAACAGCTGGCGGCTGCAGGGTTTCCAGCGCGACAACCCCGACGTGCAGCTGCGGTCCTTGGTGGCCGCAGAAGGGTAGTTATCCTCACTCGCGCAGCCGCACCATCCGCGTCGTCGAACTCTCGTCGAGCTCCACCAGGTCCGAGTAGGACCGCAGGAAATCGCTGAATGACTTGTAGCCCAGGGCTTTCTCGCTGAACGACGGGTCCATCCGTTTCATCTGCGCCTTGACTGCCGAGTTGTGCAGCCACTCGACATCGTCCTTCTCCAGGCCGATCTGCAACGCGCGGGTGAGCAGTGCGGTGGCGGTGTCCACCGGATCCGGTGGCGGCGGCTCGTCGGGTTCCTTCGTGGCCTGCCGGGTGCGCCGTTTCGGTTCTGCGTCGGGGTCGGCCGGGGCGGGCTCGAACACCGGCACGCCGGGCAGTGCGTCGTAACTGACGAAGTCGTCGCAGGCCGCGGCCAGTGCACGGCTGGTCGACCCGGCCACCCCGATCCCGACGACGTAGCGGCCCAGGCGTTTACAGCGTTGTGCCAGCGGGATGTAGTCCGAGTCGCCGGCCACGATCACCACGTGGGTCAGATCCGGCAGCCGGAACATGTCCTCGACCGCGTCGACGGCCAACCGGATATCTGCGCCGTTCTTGCCGTAGGCGGCCGCCGGGAACAACTGCACCAGATCGACGGCGCGCCCCACCAGTTGCGCCCGGTAGCCGGTGTTGACCTCGGCCGACCAGTCGGCGTAGGCGCGGGTGAGCACCAGCGTCCCGAACGACGACGCGAAGTCGATGATCGCCCCGACGTCGACTGTGGCGCGCGCGAGCCGATCCGGATGCTTGGTCAGGCCCTTGGCCTTGTCCTTCTGAAAGGAGCTGCGTCCGTTCACCTGGTCGTAGCGCGAGATCACGATGTTGTCGAAGTCGAGGTACACCGCGACCCGGGTATCGCCGGAGTCCGTCATGGATGCCAGTGTGGCACGCACACCACCCTCAGCCGTGGCGGCTTGTCGCTCAAAGGCGGGCAAGGATCCCTATGGTTGGCCGCCGGCGACGTGCCTACCCGGGCCGGTACCACCGCGGGATCAACTCCCGGTCGGGCAGCGGGTACTGCCCGTAGAACCCGTGCGGATCACCCCGCAGGACCTGGGCATTCTGCAATTCGGCGCGATGGCGGATCTCGCGGAGGCGGGCTTGTTCCGCGGTGCGGTGCGCGGCGTAGCGGCGGATCCGCCACCGGGCGACGACCACCGTCAGGGCGATCACCGCACCGGCCAGAATGACCCAGCGCAGCCACCACAGCAGCCCGATGAACACCAGGATGGCGAAGCCCGTTCCGTCGCTGCTCGACTGCTTGCGCTTTCCCATGGTCACGACGGTAATCCGGGGGTGTGACAGGTCTTGGGCGTCTACCGGCCCGGGGAAGCGGTCGGCAGGCCGAGGGCGCCGGCGGCGTCGAGCAAGCGTTGGTCATAACCAACAAACGCCGTCAACCTGGCGCCGAAAACCGCGTGGCCGGTGGCCAGATGAATGGCATCCAAGGACCGTAATGCCGGATCGGGATATGCCGCGGCGGCGGCTCGAACCACATCGTTCACCTCATAGCGGGAGACCCGTGCCACCATGGCTGGGACATCGGCCAGCAATGATGGCTCCGCCCGTCGGATAGCGCGAGGTAGTTCCACCTCGATCAATGTTGAGGAGACCCATGGTGTGGATTCTTGCGCGCCAAGCCAATCGGCGAGTGCATCACTTTCCGGTTCACGGCGGATGAGCTTTACCAGAGCCGACGTGTCCAGGTACAGCATCAGTAGCGCTCGTCGTCCCGCATCTCGCGGAGCAGTTCCCCGGCCTCGTGATCGGTACGAATAGGACCCGTTGGGCGAGGCGCCGGCCCGCTGACGGTCGCCGGCTGAAGTAGCCCAGCATTGATCATCTCGGCTAGTGGACTGTCCTGGGCTGGGACGAGCCGGGCGACAACCGTGCCCCGCTCGGTGATCTCAAGATGCTCGCCACGCTTGACCCGAGCCAGTACACCGGCGGTGTTCTGGTTCAGCTCACGGACGGGCACCTCAGGCATCCTCGTATTGTACTACCAATTTGTAGTACACGATCGAAATCATGCCTCGCGCAGCCGCAACGACAGCCCCGACGCCCGCACCGCCCGCCGATCCAGCGCGGCACGGATCTCCTCCTCGGAACCGACCACCCGCACCTTGTGCTTGGCGCGGGTCACCGCGGTATAGAACAGCTCCCGGGTCAAAAGGCGCGACTCGACCGGCGGCATCAGCACCGTCACCACGTCGGCCTCACTGCCCTGGCTCTTGTGGATGGTCATCGCATACATGCTCTCCACATCGGAGAGCCGGCCGGTGGCGAAATCCACCGGGCCCGCCGCGGTGGCGATCACCGCGCGCAGCCCATCGGCGCGCGCTGTGACCACCCCGGTGTCGCCGTTGCGCACTCCCAGTCCGTAGTCGTTGGCGGTGATCAGCAGCGGCCGCCCGGCATACCAGTCCGCCCACGCCGGATCCCCGGTCTGCTCGGATACCCAGCGCCGCACCTGACGATTCCAGTGGTTCGCCCCGTGCCGGCCGTCGCGGTGCGCACACAGCAGCCGGTGCTCGTCGAGATTGCGCAACGCCTCACCGGCGTCACCCAGTAGCGCCGCCTGGCGCACCCGCAGCGCGTGCGGCACCGCGATCTGCGCCAACTTGTCGGCCAGGGCGGCCGGGCCGGCCACGTCGATCCATTCCCGGTGCTCATCATCGGAGCCCAGCAGCGCGATCACGGTGTCACCGTCGCCCTCGCGGATCGCCGCCGCCAGCTCACCGATCGGCTTCTTGTAGCGGTGCGCGGTCCGCAACGTCGCCACCCGGGTGCCCGGCCGCGCCGCCAACCCCTCCACCAGGTCGGCCAGCACCGCCCCGGCCTCCACCGACGCCAACTGGTCGGAATCACCCACCAGGATCAGCCGGGCGGTCGGGCGCACCGCCTCGAGCAGCCGGGCCATCAACGTCAGCGACACCATCGACGTCTCATCGACCACGATCACGTCGTGCGGCAGCCGGTTGGCCCGATTGTGCTTGAACCGCGACGAATTGCCCGGCCGCGACCCCAGCAGCGCGTGCAGCGTGCGGGCCTGCAATCCGGCCAGCCGGGCCTGATCCACCGGATCCAAATCCGCGACCTGACCGGCGACCGCCTCGGTCAGCCGGGCCGCGGCCTTGCCGGTCGGTGCGGCCAGCGCGATCCGCAGACCCGGGCGGCCCGACCCCTCGGCCTGCTCGGCCAGCAGCGCCAGCAGCCGGGCGACCGTGGTGGTCTTGCCGGTGCCCGGCCCGCCGGTGAGCACGGTGACGGCCTGGGTCAGCGCGATCTCGGCGGCGCTGCGCTGTTCGTGGTAGTCCGGCGGGAACAGCCGCTCGAGCGCCGCCGGCTCGGCCGGCCCGGCGTGTGGGGTGGACAGTGCCAGCAGATCAGCGCAGACCTGCTCCTCCTCGCGCCAGTAGCGGTCCAGGTAGAGCAGTCGATCGGCGTACAGGCGCAGCACCTGCTTGGTGACCAGTGCGTTGGCGCGCACCGCGGCCAGCCACGCCGCCGGTTCCGGCCAGGCCAGCTCCGGCAGCTCGGTGCTTGCCGCTACGGTGGCCAGCTCCACGCAGACCGACCCGGTGCGCAGCGCCCGCACCGCCAAAGCGACTGCCAGCGCCACCGATGCGTCGGCTTCGCCGCCCAGCGCGCAGACCCGTTGGGCGGTATGCACGTCCGCCGCCTCCAGCACGCCGGCGTCGTTGAACTCCCGCAGGATGCCGGTGGCCGACCGCGCCACCCGCCACGACAGCGGGTCATCGATGCTCACGCGGTCACCCCCTGATGCAGCAGATCGGACAGCGCGATCACCAGTGCGGCCGGCGGGCGCCAGCTGAACACCCCGGCCGGATGCCCGTCGAGAATCGGAGTGTCCGGCCCGCACATGCCGCGCACGAACAGGTACAGCACCCCGCCCAGGTGCTGCTGCGGGTCGTAACCCGGCTGGCGCCACCGCAAGAACCGGTGCAGCACCGCGGTATACAGCAGCGCCTGCAGCGGATAGTCCGAGTGCAGCATGGCCTCGGTCATCCGCGCGAAGCTGTAGTCGGCGGCGGTCTCACCGAGCTGATTGGTCTTGTAGTCGACCACCAGATAGCGCTGATCGGGCAGGCGCAGCACCACATCCAGCGAACCGGACAGGTAGCCGCGCAGCGACTGCCCACCCAGCGTGTCGGAGAGCAGCCGGTCGGCGTAGACCGCGAACGGGTCCCCGGGGGCCAGGTGTTCGCGCAGCAGTGCGCCCACGTCGGCGACCCGGACCTGCGGCGCCGCACCGGCGACATCGCCGCCGGCCAGCGGGATCTCGAACTCCAACTCCCGCAACCGGTCCGGCAGCCCGATCTGGCGCAACGTCACCCCTTCGGCTAGCGGCCCCAGCGAGGTGTCGTGCATCGGCACCAGGGCCGCGGCGAGCTCGTCGGCCTCGACACCGATCGGCCACCACGGCTCGTGGTCGCGCACCTGCGCGGCCAGCTCGGCGGCCAGGTCCGCCGCGAACGGGTCGGCGGTCTCCAGCACCGCGTGCACCAGCGACCCGAACGTCGTGCCGCCGGGCAGATCCGCCATCGGGGAGCGCACCTCCGCGCCGGTGGGCGGGGCCGCCTCGGTGACGGTGACGTCCTCGGACTCGTCGTCGCGGGCGTGGGTCTCCGGCTCGCTGCGCACCCCGCTTTCGGCTTCGGCCTGGGCGCCGCGGATCAGCGCCGAATAGGAGGTGCGCCGCCAGCCGGTGTCGATGGATCGGTGAAAGTGCCGTACCGCCAAGTCTTTCGGGGCCGCCGGCCTCGGTAACGGCGTCGGTTGCACCACCTCGGAGTGCTCGGCCACCGGTCCGCCGGCGTCCTGCCACGTCTGGAACACCGCCCATGCGTCGTCGTCGCTGATCTTCGGCACGCAGCCGATCGGCACTTCGACACTGCCCACCGAGCGGCCGCGCAGCAGCCGGGACAGCCCGCTGTTGGCCTCGTCGCGGCTGGGGCCCCACCAGGCCACCACCTGCGACTGCGCGCGGGTCAGCGCGACGTAGGTGTTGCGCAGGTGATCCAGGGCCTCCTCGACGTGGTGAAATTGGTTGGCGCGACCCCGATCCGGGCCGTCCTCGCCTCCGACATACAGGCAGCGCGTCTCGGAGCCGTCGGCAGCCGGCTCGTGATAGAGCAGGTCGCCCTTATCGCCGATGAACCGGTTGAACAAGAACGGCAGGTACACCACCGGGAATTGCAGCCCCTTGGCGGCGAACACCGTCATGATCTGCACCGCCCCGGCATCGCTGTCCAGCCGGCGACTGCGTTCGGTGGCGCGGCTGGTGCGGTCCTCGCACTGTTTGCGCAGCCAATCGCGCAGGCCGGGCAGCCCGAGCCGGTCGGCGTGCGCGGTCTCGTGCAGCAGCTGCCCGATGTGGGCGCAGTCGGTCAGTTGCCGCTCGCCACCGCGCTGGCTGAGCACCCGCCGGCCCATCCCGGCCAGTTTGGCCGCCTCGAACACCGCGGCGATGCCGCGCAACCGGGCGTGGTCGATCCACTCGCGCAGCGTCTGCGCCACCCGGTCGGTGAGGTCGTCCCCGCCGGCGGCCAGGGTCTCGGCAGTCTCGCCGAAGAACATCGTGCACGCCGCGGCCCGCACCAGGCCGCTGCGGTGCGGGGCGTCGAACGCCTCCAGCAGGCACAGCCAGTCCGCGGCCGCACGGGAGACGAACACGTCCGCATCGCCGGTGTAGACCACCGGAATGTCCAGCGCGGTCAACGCGTCCCGGCACAGCGCGGCGTCCTCGTGCCGCTCGACCAGGATCGCGACATCCCCGGCGGTGATCGGTCGCCCGTCGTAGGTCGCCGCCGAACCGAGCAGGGCGGCGACGTCGGCGGCCAGATCACCCGGGATATATTCGCGCAGTGCGGGTATCGGGATGTCCTTGACGGCCGAGCAGCCCACGGTGGGCCGGTCGACCACTCGAAGCCGAAACGGCGCGTTGTGCGGCGCCCCGGCCAGCCGCTGCCCGCGATGGTGGGCCTGCACGGCGGGCACCACGATCTCCGGATGGCCCAGCTGCACCCCGCCCAGCACCACCTGCAGGGCGTCGACCAGGTCGGAGTCGCTGCGCCAGTTGGTGTCGAGGGTGCGATGGTCGTCGGCGTTGCGGGCGGCGGCCAGGTAGGTGTAGATGTCGCCGCCGCGGAAACCGTAGATGGCCTGCTTGGGATCGCCGATCAACACCAGCGTCGAATGTCCGCGGAAGCCGGCGTCGATCACCTCCCACTGCACCGGGTCGGTGTCCTGGAATTCGTCGACCATCACGATCGGCCAGCGCCGGCGCATCCGCTCGGCCGCATCGGAATCACTGCGCCGCAGCGCATCTCGCAGCAGGGTGAGCAGGTCGGTGTAGCCGAGGATGCCGTGGCGGCGTTTGCGGTGCGCCAGTTCGGCCAGCACCTCTCTCGCGAAGTCCAGTCGTGCGGCGGCCGCCGAGCCGGGGTCGGGGTTCGCCGGGCGCAGCTGTGCGGCGGGCTCCTCGACCACCTTGGCGGCCAGGGCCAGTGCCTCGTCACGGCTGAACGGCGGGGGACCCTCGGCGTGACCGAAGTGCGCCAGGTAGCGGTCGTCGACGATCTCACCGACCAGATCGGCCAGGCTCTCCAGCAGCGTCAGGGTCTCGTCGGTGTCACCGGCCACCCCGAGGGATTTCAGTACCAGCGAACAGAACTGGTGGATGGTGACGATGGTGGCGGCGTCGAAATCGGCCAGTGCATCCCGCAGCCGGTCGTGCCGGGCGCTGCGCAGGTCGGCGGGGCCGTCGAGCAGGTAGCGCTCCAGGTCGTTGGCGGCGGCCCGCGCCCCGCCGAGCACCGCCAGCGCCCCGGCGACCAGGGTGCGCACCCGGTCCCGCAGCTCGCGGCTGGCCAGCCGGCCGAAGGTGATCAGCAGCAGCTCGTCCGGGCGGGCCAGCCCGTCGGCGAGGTAGCGGGTGGTCAGACCGGCCAGGGCGAAGGTTTTGCCGGTGCCCGCGCTGGCCTCCAGCACCACCGTCGAGCCGGCTTCCGGCAGCGGCCCCAACAGGTCGAAGCTGCGCGTCATGGCTGTCCCTCCGCGGCCAGCAGCGGTGCCCACAGCCGCACCGCCAGTGCGCCCAAACGGGTGCCCTCCCCGTCGATCTCCTCACCGGGCCGCGGGGGACCGAGCAGCCGGCTCAGCGGGGCGTTAGCGCCCCACACCTTGGCGACCGCCTTGTCGGTGCAATCGCCGTAGGTGCCGCCCCAGACGAAGCGGGTCTTCCACAGCGGGTCATCGCCGTCGCGCCGAGCCTCCGCCCAGGCGCACGACGTCGCCAGCGGCAGCGGGATCGGTTCGCGGCGGCCGGCGTCGTAGATCGCCACCAGCTGGCGCAGCACCGCCCGCGGATCCGCTCCCGGGCCGAACAGCCGCTGGCTGATCGGGGTGCGCCCGCCGCGGCCGATGCACAGCGCCGACCATCTCTGGCCGGGATGCTGGGCGGCCAACGCCTGCAGCGCAATCCAGTCCTGCAGCACGTGTTTGGCCGCCAGTTTGGAATAGGTGACCGACACGGTGCGGGTGCCGTACACCCCCGGGACGGTGCCGGACAGCCGGCGCCCGCCGCCCAGATCGACGTCGACGTCGTAGGCGGCCGGGTCGCCGCGGCGGTGGCCGATCGCGGCCTCGGCCAGGGTGCGGGCCAGATCGCGGATCTCGCAGGCGGTTCGCATCCCGAGCCGCCCCGGTGGCAGCGTGCCGCGGCGCCACTCGGCGTTGGCCGCGTCGTCGGGGTGCATGCCGCTGAGCATGTCGGTGAGCATCCGGTCGCCGACGCCCCAGGTGGCCAGGCCGTCGATCTCAACGGGCATGGCGTCCTCGACGCCGTCGACCTCCCACGGCAGCGTGTAGTCCAGCGCGCGGAAGAAGCCTTTGACCGGGTCTTTGAAGAAGGCCAGCAGCTCGGCCAGTTCCACATCGCCGGCCGGCGGCGTCAGGATCGCGGTGAACTGCTCCGGGGGTTCGCTGCGTTTGCCGGCGGCGGCTTCGGCGGCGGTGCGCGCGGTCGGATCGAAGGTGAACGGGCCGGGACGGCCCAGCGCCCCGGGCGTGACGTTGCGAATGTCGAACGGCTGCAACGGTTGTTCGACGATGACGCGGTGCCGTACCGGCTCGCCGGTGGTGGCGTCCAGCGCGTCGAGCAGCTCGGCCAGCGGCACCGCCGGCGGCTGGGTCTTGCCGGAGTGTTCGTCGGCGCCGGTGTAGGTGATGACCAGTGTCTCGGTGGCCGCCCCCACCGCATCCAGTAGCAGCTGCCGGTCTTGCGCGCGCGGGTCGTGTTCGCCGGTGTGCGGCCGCCGGGCCAGGGCGTCGTCGCCGTTGACATGCGCGACCCGGGGAAAGACCCCGTCGTCCAGCCCGACCAGGCACACCACCCGGTGCGGCACCGAGCGCATCGGAACCAGGGTGCACACCGTCAGCCCGCCGGTGCGGAAGTTCGCCCGGGTCGGGCGGCCGGCCAGCCGCCCGGCGAGCAGCGCGCGCACATCGGGCAACCGCAGCTCGGTGTCGGCCCGCGCGTCGGCCTGGGCCAGCACGTCGGTGAACTCCCGGTGCAACTGGCCGGCCTGCCAGCCGTCGTCGGCGGAGACCCGGGTCAGCGCGGCCACCCCGTCGAGCAGGGCGGTGATCCACTCGCTGAGCGGCGCCGCCCCGGTGAGCGCGTCAGCTGCGGTCTGCAATCGGTCGACGAACTCAGCCAGCCGCCCGGCCAGCTCCACCTGATTGCTGCCCACATCATCGAGCGGCAGCGCGGTGTCCAGCCAGGCCCGCGAGTCATCGGACATCGCGACACCGGTCAAAATCCGATCCAGCCCGAACCGCCAGGTGTTGTGCTGAATTTTGGCCAGGCCGTACGGTTCCCGGTGCGCCGCATCGAAGCTCCACCGGATGTTGGCGCTGCGCACCCAGCCGGTGATGACCTCCAGGTCGTCGTCGGTGAACGCGAACCGGGCCCGCACCGGCGCCGCCTGCGCGAGGTTGAGCACGGCACTGGCGGTCACCCGGCTGTCGGTGACGTCCAGCAGCGCGGCGGCCACGCCCAGCAGCGGATTGGTCTGCACCGGCGCCCGGTCGGCCAACTGGACCCGCAGCAGATGCGCCGGGTGGTTCTCCCCGGCCAGCTCGCCGAGCCCGAAGCCGGCGACGATCAGCGGCGCGTAGGCCTCGATATCCGGGCACATCACGACGATGTCGCGCGGCTGCAGCGTCGGGTCGTCGGCCAGCAGGCCCAGCAGCACTTCGCGCAGCACGTCGACCTGCCGGGCCGGGCCGTGGCAGGAGTGCACCTGCACCGACCGGTCGGTTTCGGCGAGCACCCGCCCCTCGGGTCGGATCGCGTTGGTCGCCAGATCCGACTGCAGCCAACCCAGCAGCGTGTCGGGATTCGGTGAGCTGCACAGGTATTCGTCGGTATCCGGCTGCGGTAGCCCGCGTTGCAGCTCGCGCAGATCACGCCCGAGCGTGCGCAGCAGCGGGTGCTCGGCCGCGGTGCGGCTGGTGTCCTCGCTGCGCGGAACCACCCCGTGCACTCCGCTCAGCGCCTGCCACAACCGATCCGAGGGGTGCGGCAGCCACAAGTGCAGCTCGTGGTGGGTGGCCAGCGCACCGAGCAGTTCGATGTCGGTGCACGCCAGTCGGGTGTGGCCGAACAGCGACAGGCGCGGTGGCAGTGTCTCGGCGGGCGCCTGGCGCAGCCGGGCCAGGGTCTGCTGGTGGCGGACGTGCGGAGGGTCGATACCCACGGCGGCGACCAGGGCCCGCCACAGCGGCGGCTGCCAGGCCAAATCGGCGTCCAGATCGCCCGGCGCCGCGTCGAGCCAGTCGGCGAGCAGCTGCGGGCGCTGGCGGGCGTAGGAGGCGAACAGCCCGGCCAGTCGCCGCGCCACCGCGTAGCGCCGGCCGCACCGCACCTGCGCGTCGTCACCGGTGTGGAAATGGCCCAAATGCGTTGCCAGCGTGGCACACCAGGGCTCATCCAGGCTGGCGTCGATCACCGACAGCAATGGCCAGCTCATCGCATCCGGCGACCACGGATCGTCGTCGCCGGCGCCGGTGATCTCGGCGATCAACGAGATCGGGTTTCGGAACTGGACCCCGGCGCAGACCCCGTCACCCCCGGACCCGGCGCCGAGCACATGGGCCAGCCGCTGGGAGAGCCAGCGTTCCACCCCGCGCGCCGGCACCAACACCAGCTCCTGGGCGAACGGATCCGCCGGCGGCGTCGCCAACAGCGCGCCCAGGCGGTCGGCGAGGACGTCGGTGCGCTCGGCGCGGTGCAGGTGCAGTCCCATCGCGGCCACCATAAACCGCGGCACCGACAGCTCGGGCTGAACCATCGGCCGGTCGGGTTCGTGGTGCCTGTCATGAGGATCTACACCCTGGTACTGGCCGCCGTCGCCGCACTGGCTGTCGGGCTGGCCGGCCCACCGGCCGCCACGGCCGCCGACGAGCGGCTGCAGTTCACCACCACCACCGTCGACGGGACCCCATTCAACGGTGCGAGCCTGCAGGGCAAACCCGCCGTGCTGTGGTTCTGGAGGCCGAGCTGCCCGTTCTGCAACGCCGAGGCGCCGTCGGTGAGCCAGGTCGCGGCCGCCAACCCTCGGGTGACCTTCGTCGGGGTGGCGGGGCGCGCCGATGCGGCGGCCATGCGGGACTTCGTGGCCAAGTACCACCTGAACTTCACCAACCTCAACGACGCCGACGGCTCGATCTGGGCGCGATTCGGGGTGCCGTGGCAGCCGGCGTACGTGTTCGAGCGCTCCGATGGCACCTCGACATTCGTGAACAACCCGACTGCGGCGATGTCACAGCAGGAGCTGTCCGACCGGGTCGCGGCGCTGACGTAGGTGAACCACAACCTGCCCGGGCTGGCGTTCGCCGCAGGGTTGGTGGCGGCGCTGAATCCGTGTGGGTTCGCGCTGCTGCCCGCCTATCTGGCGTTGGTGGTGCGCGGTGAGCGGGGCGGCGGGTTGAGCGCGGTGGGGCGTGCGCTGGCGGCCACCGCCGCGATGACCCTTGGCTTTCTGGCCGTGTTCGGTGTCTTCGGGCTGCTGACCGTGACGGTGGCGGCGCGGGTGCAGCGTTTCCTGCCGTATGCCACGGTGGTGATCGGCATCGTGCTGATGGCGCTTGGTGTTTGGCTGCTGGCGGGCCGCCGGCTCGCGGTCGCCGCATGCGGCGGGCGGTGGGCGCCGACCGCCCGGATCGGGTCGATGCTCGGCTACGGGGTGGGCTACGCGTGCGCGTCGTTGGGCTGCACGATCGGCCCGTTTCTGGCGGTCACCGGGGCGGCCCTGCGCGGTGGCCTGGGCGGGGTGACGGCCTATCTGGCGTATGCGGCAGGGTTCGGGTTGCTGGTCGGGGTGTTGGCGATGTCGGTGGCGCTGGCTCGTTCGGCGCTGATCGACCGGTTACGCCGAATCACGCGCTATACCAGTCGGATCAGCGGTGCACTGCTGGTGGCCGTCGGGCTCTACGTCGGCTATTACGGCTTCTACGAGGTGCGGTTGTTCGAGCTGCGCGCCGGCGGGGACGATCGGGTGCTGGCCGCGGTCGGGCGCGTGCAGGGCACGCTCGCCGGGTGGGTGCACCAGCAGGGCGCGTGGCCGTGGCTGGCCGTGCTGGCCGTGGTCGCGCTGGGTGCGCTGCTGCGTGCTCGGCCGATGACAGCGCGGCCACCACAAACCCCCGACGTCGACGGGACTGCCTCGTAGGCTGGTGTGCGTGAAAGCGGTCAGCTGCAGCAGTGCGCAACTCGAGGTGCTGCGCTGCGGCACCTGGCTCCGACCGCATCACGCCAAGATCCTGATCGACCCGAAAAACCCTGTGCAGGAGGTTTCGTGACGCCTGGCATCAAACGCATCGCGATCAGCACCGGCGGTGGCGATGCTCCCGGCCTCAACGCGGTCATCTACGCCACCACCCTGGCCGCCCGCAACCGCGGCTGGGATGTCGTCGGGATCCGCGACGGCTTCAACGGGATGCTGCTGGGCGACCACTACGCCGACGGCGGGCTGATCGACCTGACCCGTGAACGGGTGCGCGGCATCATCCACCAGGGCGGAACCATTCTGGGCAGCACCAACCGCGGCAACCCGATCGCCTACCCCATGCAGCAGGCCGACGGCAGCTGGGTCGAGGTCGACCGCACCGAGGAGCTGCTCGGGCGTTTCGCCGAACACGGGATCGATGCGCTGGTCACCGTCGGCGGCGACGGCTCCCTGACGATCGGCAATCACCTGCACCAGGCCGGGCTGCGGCTGGTCGGGGTGCCCAAGACCATCGACAACGACCTGGACCGCACCGCCTCGACGTTCGGTTTCGACAGCGCCGTCGGGTTCGCCTCCGAATGCATCGACCGGCTGTTCTCCACCGCCACCTCGCACAGCCGGATCATCGTGGTGGAGGTGATGGGCCGCTATTCCGGCTGGATCGCCCTGCACGCCGGCATGGCCTCCGGGGTGCACGCCATCCTGCTCCCGGAGATTCCCTACCGCCTGGAACCGGTCGCCGAGCTGATCAACCAACGCGCACAACGCGGTTCGACGTACTCGATGGTCTGCGTCGCCGAGGGTGCCGCCCCGGTGGGCGGCACGCGCACGGTGGCGGCCACATCGGTGGGTCAGGCCGAACGCCTGGGTGGTATCGGCGCCAAGGTGGCCGCCGAACTCGAGGCGCTGACCGGGCGCGAATCGCGGGCGGTGGTGCTCGGCCACCTGCTGCGCGGCGGATCGCCGACGTCGGCGGACCGGCTGCTGGGCCTGCGGTTCGGGGCCGCCGCGGTGCGTGCCCTCGATGAGGGATACAGCGGGGTGATGGTGGCGCTCAACCCGCCGACGGTGGACTATGTGCCGTTGGCCGAGGCCACCAGTCGGCAGAAAACCGTTCCGCCGGACTGTGATTCGATTCAGACGGCGCGCGATATCGGTATCCGGTTCGGTGATGAGAGCGTCGCTGCGGGCTGAGCCCGAGGCCAGCGGCGGTGATCTTCCGGCGGGGTGGGGGATGTGATGTGTGCCCGGCTTTGAGCGACAAGCGACGTTATGTCGGCTTCTCGGGGCGGGGACGGGCGGTGGGAATCGGGCGCGGGGCGGGAATCGGGCGCTGGGCCAACCGCAGGTTGACATAATCGACGGTGTCGCTCAAAGGCGGGCACACGCCCCTATCCTCCGGACCGGTGACGGATGGGGCAGGCGGGAAACGATGCGCTCAGTATCCGATCGTAAACCCGTGCCGCAGCACCAGATCCGCTGTCACCTCGGGCCGCCCAGACAGCGGCCACGCCGCCACCTCGAACGCTTCGACGGCGAAGAACGCGTAGTTGACCGAGGTCTCCGGGGTGGTGCGCGACCGGTAGACGATCGCGTCCGGGCATTCCGCGGGCTCGGGCCACCAACGCCGCACCGCGTCGGCGAGCCGCTGACAGGTGGCCCACACCGCGTCGTGCTGACCGGTGCTGATCTGGTCGTCGACGCCCAGCGCGTCCAGGTTGCGTTCGGTGCGCAAGTCGAGCACCCGCAGATGCCGGGCGGCGGTCAGCCGCACCAGGTGGTGGTCGGCGTGGTCGGCCGGGATCATCAACCCGGTCAGCCGGTAGCGCTCCCGGAACGCCCCGAGCAGATCCGTTGCCCCATAGCGGGTGCGGAACATTCCCGACGTCGGGTCGAAGCGGTAGCGCGGTTCGGGGAACCCGTCCCAGGCCCACCGGCAGGGGTGCTCGGCGTCCAGGCGCCACAGCCGCGTTCCGCAGGTGATCCGGCGGCGGCGCAGCCCGGTCGGCCGGGCGTCGGGCAGTGGCGCCCGGTAGCCGGCGGGAAGCTCAGGCACCGAGCGCGGTCAGCATCCGCCGGGCGTCCGCCGCGGTGGCGGGGCGGCGCAGTGCCTCGGCGATCGAGATAGCGCCCAAGTCGTCATGGGTGAGCCGCATGATGCGGTCGGCGGCCAGCGGATCGGTGGTGAACCGGGCCAGCAACTCCAGGATCTCGGGCAGGTCGGCGCGCAGCCGGGCGTCGTCGAATTGCCAGGCCGGAAACCAGGTCTGGTTGCCCACGGCCGCGCCGATCACCTTGCCGCGGCTGCGCAGCCGGTGCACCGCCTGCGGAGTGCCCAGCCGTAGCAGCGTCTGAACCTTCGGGGTGGGCAGCGCCCCGGCGACGAAGTCGTCGATCAGGGCGGCGCGACGCTGGTCGTTCAGCGCGTGGGCGGCGATACGCTCCAAGGTGCCCTGCGGCGCCGTCGGTGCCTCCAGCAGGGCGTCGAGCACCTGGGCGAACCCGGCATCGGTGCGGGCGCGTTCGGCGACCTGGCGGGCGATGGGTGCGACGGCGGTGGGCATGCGTCCATGCTACCCGCGAGTGCGCCTAATTGAAACAATCGAAACCGATACCAGTGCCGCGACCGCTCCCAGCAGCGGCCAGACGCCCAGCGCGTCGACCCGATCGGCCAGCCAGGACTGCACCGCGCCGGCCGCGTGGATCACCGGATCGTCGGCGTCGGCGCCGGAGAAGTACAACCGGATCTCGTAGTAGCCGTAGTAGGTGACGTACAACCCGGTCAACAGCACGATCACCCCGGCGATGCGGCCCACATACGGCAGCACCCGGCGCAGCGCCGCCGTCGCCGACGAACCGGCCAGCGCCACCGCCAGCGCCGCGACGCCGACGGTGATGCTCATGCCCGCGGCGTAGGCGACGAACGCCAGCACCCCGGCCAGCGTCGAGCCCTGGTGGAAGGTCGTGCTGATCACCGCGAGAAACGGTGCGATCGTGCACGACAACGACGCGACCGCGTAGCCCACGCCGTAGCCGTACATCGACCCCAGCCGCGCCGTCGGGGTCCCGCCCGCCTTGGGCAGCAGCACCGAGATATCCCGGCCGGCCAGCAGCCAGCCGCCCATCGCCAGCAGCAGCACGCCGATGACCACGGTGGCGAACGGCAGATACTTCTGCGCCGAGGCGATCAACGGCGACACCGCCAGCCCGAAAATCCCGAACACCGTCAGGAATCCCGCCGACATCGTCACCGTCGCCGCACCGGCGCGGGCCAGCGCCACCGGACGCGAGGTGTCCCGGCTATCGGCGATCACCAAACCCAGATAACCCGGCAGAAACGCGAAGCCACACGGGTTCAGCGCCGCGACCAGCCCGGCGCCCAGAGCGAAACTCAGGGTGGCGGTGTCGATCACGCCGGCGTCAGCGCCTGCACCCGCGCACTCAGATCGGCTTCCGACAGCGAGCCCTTCACCACCTCGACTTCGCCGTCCGGGCTGACGAAGGCATAGGCGGGCTGACGGGTCACCCCGAACCGGGCCCACACCGCGGCGTCGGCGTCGTTGAGCTCGGTGAAGGAATCCACGCCGTATTTGGCGACGAAGTCCTGCAGCGCGCTCAGCTCATCGCGGGCGCCCACCCCGACGAACGTCACCGCCGGATGCGCGGCGGCCACCCGCGCCACCACCGGCGCGTCCTTCTGGCAGGTGGGACACCACGGCGCCCAGAACCACAGCACCGCCGGCCGGCCGTGCAGGCTCGAACCGGAGAACGCCCGGCCGTCCAGGGTTTGGGCGGTGAAGCCCAGCTGGGTGCCCTCGGCCGTGGTCCGCGAACCGCATCCCGTAGCTAGCAGGGCCGTCACGGCCACGAATACGGCGATCAGCAGACGCAGTCCAGGGGCTTTGGGAGCGGGCATGCCGCCGAGTATGCCAGCGGTGCCGGCCGGGCTAAGGTCGCTGACATGGCCCGCGGACGCCTGGAGCACACCGCCGACGTCGGGGCGTCGCCGGAGATTGTGACGGCGTTTCTGGCCGACCTGACCAACTATGAAGCGCTGCACCCGATGCTGGTGGACGTGCGCCGCGTCCCCGGCGGCACCGACGGCGCCACCCGCTACCTGGCCCCGCACCGCATGCGCCTGTACGGCATCCCGATCCGCTTCACCTGCCGGGTGGACCTGCGCACCGACGGCCCCGGCGAGATCCGCAGCCACACCTTGCAGCGGCCCGGCATCGAAATGTGGTCGACGGTGACGGTGCGCCCGCACGGCGACGGCAGCCGGCTGCACGAGCAGGTCGACATCAGCGCACCCCGGCTGTTGATGAACACCGTGCTGCGCGACGGAGGCAGCTCGCATGCCGCCATGTGGGAGAACCTGCGTCGCTATTTCGCAGGCTGACCGACACGGGCATGCTGGAAGCCATGAACCGAAGCGAGATCACCGAGCAGATCGTCGCCGCCCGGCTGGCCAAGGGCCTGAGCTGGCAGGAACTGGCCGACGCGATCAAGAAACCGGTCGTCTGGACCACGTCGGCGCTGCTGGGCCAGCAGCCCATCCCGGCCGAGCAGGGCGAGATCCTGGCCGATCTGCTCGGCTTGGATCGTTCGGTGGTACCGATACTGGCCGCGGTGCCGGTGCGCGGCGGGCTCACCACGCCGCCCACCGACCCGACCATCTACCGGCTCTACGAGGCGGTGGGCGTCTACGGCCCCGCGATCAAGGAACTGATCCACGAGCAGTTCGGGGACGGCATCATGAGCGCGATCAATTTCAGCGTGGACATCGACAAGAAACCGCACCCGGGCGGTGATCGGGTGGTGATCACCCTCGACGGCAAATTCCTGCCCTACGAGTGGAACTCCGCGGACTGAGTGCCGACCGATGGCCACTCGTCGATCGCAGAAGAACGCGCCGCTGACCGCAGACCTGGTGCTGTCCGGCGGGGGAGTGCGGTTCATCGGGCTGGTCGGAGCGGTGGTGGCGCTGATGGACGCCGGCTACTCGGTGCAGCGCATCTCCGGGGTGTCCGGCGGTTCGGTGGTGGGCACCATCCTGGCCGCGGCCGCCCAGGGCGATCAGCTGACCGCGGAACAGGTCAAGGAACTGGCGCTGTCTGTGCCGCTGTCCACCTGGCGCGACACCGAGGTACCGGTCCCGTTGCTGGGCGCGGCGTTCGGATTCCTGCGCGACAGCGGCCTGTACCGCGGCGACGTCGCGCACGACTGGATTCGCGGCGAGCTGGCCAACCTGGGGGTGCGCACCTGGGGCGATCTGACCTACGACGACGACAACCTGCTGACCGAGCGGCGCTACCGGGCGGTGGTCAGTGTGACCGACGTGACGACCGGGCAGCTGGTCCGGCTGCCGTGGGACTACCGGCGGGTCTACGGCCTCGACCCCGACGAGCAGTCGGTCGCCGACGCGGTGCGGGCCTCGATGTCGGTGCCGTTCTTCTACCGCCCGGTGACGCTGACCAGCGCCGCCGGGCGGCAATCCACGCTGGTCGACGGTGGGGTGCTGTCGAACTTCCCGATCTACACGTTCGACCGGCTCGACGGCCGCGCGCCGCTGTGGCCCACCTTCGGGGTGACGGTGGTGCCGGAGCTGTCCGGCGGCGATATCGGCGACATGGTTCCGGGCCTGCGGCCACTGCGCATGTTCGGGCAGTCGCGGCTGCTGGAGAACCTGATCAGCACCCTGCTAGTCGGCCACGACCAGACCTATCTGAACCAGCCGTGGGTCAGCGTGCGCGCCATCAAGATCAGCCCGACCGACGTGGGGGTGCTGGACTTCGGGATCTCCCGCTCGCGCCTCGAAGAGCTCTACCAAAACGGCTACGTCGCGACGCAGAAGTTCCTGGCGGGCTGGGACTGGCCGGCCTACCTGGAGCGGTTCCGGGTGGCGCACTATCCCGGCGCCGAGTGACGCAAGCTCAGTGCCGGTGCTTGCCCAGCTCGGCGCTGGCGTCGCCGAGCCGCACGGTGATGTCGGTGTTGCCGGCGCCCTCGAGCTGCTCGCGGCCGCGCAGCCGGTCCTGGATCTCGCGGGCCGCCCCGTTGATCCGCTCGATCTCGCCGCGGAACACGTCCGGGCGGGTCTCCTTGCTGGCGTAGTGGAAGTAGCTGAGCAGGCTGCGCAGCAGCTCCAGCTTCTGCTTCTCCCGCTTGGCCAGGTCGTGCGTCGTCATCAACTCGACGCGCCGCACCGGCGGCAGGTCGCCCCAGTCCAGCGTCACCTTGTTCTCGTAGGGGGTCCGCTTACCGCGCCCGAACCACCCCTTGGGCTCGTCGGGGGTGTCGTAGTAGCTGACCGTCCCGGTGAACCGCGACTCGATGCCCTCACCGAGCTCGGCCCGGTCGATCGCCGAGTCCCACACCGTGCGCCACTCCTGGTTCGGCGCCAGCACCGTCAGCTCCTCGGGCAGCTGCAAGGCGACCACATCGGCGTAGCCGTCCGAAGCCGTCTCGTAGCGGGCCACGGTCGGCGGCTGGGCGAACGAGAACCGGATGTCGTAGGCGGCGGTCTTGCCGAAGTTGCGGACCACCAGCTCGATGACGTGCCAGTCCGCGGCGTGCGGCTCCATGTACATCGCCACGTGCGGGCGGGTCTGCTCGGCGGCCGCGCGGCGGTTGCGCTGAAGTTGCCGGTTCAGATAGAGCAGCGCCAGCACGGTGATCCCGATCGCCAGCCACGCCGCGAATGCCAGCCACGTCTCCGGCCCCGCGTGGGCGATGTCGTACCAGCGGTCCTCGACTGATCCCATCGGCTATCCCCTCATCCGCCCATCAGCATGCGCCACCGGTCCAGGCTTCCGGCGCTGAATACATAGTTGGATCGCTTGACCTCGGAGAGCGCAGCGCTCGGATCGGCCGAATACCAGTGCCCGGGAAACACCGTCGGGTCACCCGGCAGGGCGGCCAGCTGCTGCAGACTGCGGTACATCTCGTCGGAGTCGCCACCGGGGAAGTCGGTGCGGCCGCAGCCCTCCAGGAACAACGTGTCGCCGGCGACGAGGCGGCCGTCGAGCAGGAAGCACTGACTGCCCGGAGTGTGCCCGGGGGTGTGCAGCAGCTCGATCTCGATGTCGCCGATGCTGACCTTGTCGCCATGCTCATGGGCGGTCAGGTCCGTCATCGGAATTCCGGTGATCCGCGAAACCCACTGTGCCTCATGGGTGTTCACGTGAACCGGGACGCTGGTCCGCTCCAGCAGCTCGGCGAGGCCCTTGAGCTCGAATCCCATCATCGACCCGCCCACGTGATCGGGGTGGTGATGGGTCACCAGTACGCCGGACAGCCGCATACCGTCGGCCTCGATGGAGTCGAGCAGGTCACCGGCGGCGTAGGCCGGGTCGACCACCACGGCGTCGCCGGTCTGCCGGTCGCCGATCAGGTACGCGAAATTGCGCATCTGGGTGGCCATCGGGTCCCCGACCGCGAAATCGCGTCCGGAGAGCAGTTGGCGGAAATACAGCCGGTCGGATTCGGGCACGCCCTCCACCCTAAAGCAGCCGGTACCGCAAACCCGGCGAAGCCGGGCGCGGCAGGTCGTCGCCGTCGGCACCGCGGTTTGGTGACCTCGTGGCCGAGGTTGTAACCTTCTACAGGCTCACGGCGCCGGATGGCCGCCGTGGGTCAGGCCCCCTTAGCTCAGTCGGCAGAGCGTTTCCATGGTAAGGAAAAGGTCAACGGTTCGATTCCGTTAGGGGGCTCGGTGGACGCCGGGCCTGCTGGCAGGTGTATTACCCGCGGCGATGTAGCTCAGTTGGTTAGAGCGAACGACTCATAATCGTTAGGTCGCCGGTTCAAGTCCGGCCATCGCTACTACGAGAACCAGCGCAACAACAGATGAAAGAGGGCAGCTGACGTGGCCTCCAGCACCGATGTGCGGCCGAAGATCACCTTGGCCTGTGAGGTGTGCAAGCACCGCAACTACATCACCAAGAAGAATCGCCGCAACGACCCCGACAGGCTGGAGCTGAAGAAGTTCTGCCCCAACTGCGGCAAGCACCAGTCTCACCGCGAATCCCGCTAGGTCGCGCGAACCGTGTCGTTGGCCGAGCGCCTCGCCGGGGCGCATTACCGCTATCCCGACCACTATGACGTGGAGCGGGAGAAGATCCGCGAATACGCTCGCGCGGTCAAGGCCGTGGACCCGGCCAGTTTCGACCTGCGGGCGGCCGCCGGCCTCGGCTACGACGGCCTGCTGGCCCCGCTGACCTACATCTCGGTGTTCGGGCACAAGGCGATTTCGTCGTTCTTCGAGCACGCCGGTGTCACCGTCGATGACGCCCAGATCGTCCAGGTCGACCAGAAGCTGGAGTTTCACCAGCCGATCAAGGAAGGCGACCGGCTGTACTGCGACGTCTCGGTGGAATCGGTTCGCCGCGCACACGGCACCGACATCATCGTGACCCGGCAGGTGGTCACCAATGATGTCGGCGAGACCGTGCAGGAGACGTATACGACGTTGGCGGGTCGCGCCGGCGAGGGAGAAAAGGGTTTCACCGATGGCGTTGCGTGAGTTCAGTTCGGTCAAGGTCGGCGATCAGCTGCCGGAGCGGGTCATCCCGCTGTCTAGGCAGGATCTGGTCAACTATGCCGGCGTGTCCGGCGACCTGAACCCGATCCACTGGGACGACGAGATCGCCCAACAGGTGGGCCTGGACACCGCGATCGCCCACGGCATGCTGACCATGGGGCTCGGCGGCGGCTACGTCACCGCGTGGGTGGGTGACCCGGGAGCGGTGACCGAGTACAACGTCCGTTTCACCGCCGTGGTGCCGGTGCCCAACGACGGCAAGGGCGCCGAGATCGTCTTCAGCGGCCGGGTGAAGTCTGTGGACCCCGAATCCAAGTCGGTGACGATCGCGCTCACCGCCACCACCGACGGAAAGAAGATTTTCGGACGGGCGGTCGCCTCGGCGAAGCTCGCCTAGGGGATTCAACGATGGCGATCAAAACCGATATCCGGGGCCTGATCTGGCGCTACCCGGAGCCGTTCGTGGTGGGCCGCGAGAAGATCCGCGAGTTCGCCCGGGCCATCAAGGCCGAGGACCCCGCCTGCTATGACGAGGCGGCGGCGGCCGAACTGGGCTACGACTCGGTGCTGGCCCCGCTGACCTTCGTGGCGATCCTGGCCAAGCTGGTGCAGTCCGACTTCTTCCGCAACGTCGACACCGGCTACACCACCATGCAGATGGTCCAGGTCGACCAGGGGTTCACCTACCGCAAACCGATCAAGGCCGGCGACGTCCTTTACGCGCGGATGGAGATCGCGTCGGTCAACGAGCGGTTCGGCGCCGACATCGTGACGACCCGCAACATCTTGACCGACCAGGACGGCGATGTCGTGCTGGAGGCGTTCACCACGATGATGGGCCACGACGGCGACGATTCGGTGAGCCTGAAGTGGGACGCCGAATCCGGTCAGGTCGTCCGAACAGCCTGATTAGTTGCGGCTGTCCCGGCTTCCGCTCACCTCCGCCGTCCCTTCGGGCCGACTCCGGCGAGCCTCGCCGAACAGCCTGATTAGTAACTGGCCCGGGCGGCGAGGTACACTCGGACCTCGGGGTTTTCCCAGCACTAGCGCGCTTTCCGTGAGGCGAACGGGGAGCGCGCGAATTGTGTGGGCCGGAGACGGTGCACAGGTGAGATCCCGGAACGCAGGTTGGTCTGCCAACCGCGAAGGGGCGTAGCTCAACTGGCAGAGCAGCGGTCTCCAAAACCGCAGGTTGCAGGTTCAAGTCCTGTCGCCCCTGCTGACGTGCCATGGTGGACAGTGGACACTGGAACTCACCTAGGTGCGGTACGGCAATACGTAAGCGAGAAGAACGAAGGAGCATGCGGTGACCGACGAGCTCGACCGTCCCGACGCCGCAGCCGACGGCGACAGCGAGGCCGACTCTCCTCTCCGCCCCGGTCGCACGGCGGTGGCGAACAGGCAGGTCGGCGACCCGCTGCGGCCCACCGGCAAGCGCTCCCGGCGGCGCGGCGCGGACGATGGCGTCGACGAGCTGGAGTCCACCGCGACCGAGCTGGGCGGGGACGAGGCCAAGAAGGCCAAGAAGGTCAAGAAGAAGTCGGACGGGCCGTCGCGCAATCCGTTCCTCTTCGTCTTCAACTACCTCAAGCAGGTCGTCGGCGAACTTCGCAAGGTGATCTGGCCGAACCGCAAGCAGATGGTCACCTACACCGCGGTGGTGCTGGCGTTCCTGGTCTTCATGGTGGCTCTGGTCGCCGGTGCGGACTACGGATTCGCCCGGCTGGTGCTGCTGGTGTTCGGCGAGTGAAGTTATAGGAAGGACTGACAACCGTGACTACCTTCGACGGCGATACGCCTGCGGGCGAGCCGGTCGACGTGGCGGAGACCACCGAGGTGCCTGCCGAGGCCCCGGCCGAAGAGACGGCTGAGGCTGTCGAGGCCCCCGAGAGCCCCGAGGCCCCGGAAGCCGCCGAGGCGGCCGACGCTGAGCCCGCGGAGGAGCTCGACCCCGCGGTGGCGCTCAAGGCCGAGCTGCGCACCAAGCCGGGCGATTGGTACGTCATCCACTCCTACGCCGGCTACGAGAACAAGGTGAAGGCCAACCTCGAGACCCGCGTGCAGAACCTGGACGTCGGCGACTACATCTTCCAGGTGGAAGTGCCCACCGAAGAGGTCACCGAGATCAAGAACGGCCAGCGCAAGCAGGTCAACCGCAAGGTGCTGCCGGGCTACATCCTGGTGCGGATGGACCTGACCGACGACTCCTGGTCCGCGGTGCGCAACACCCCGGGCGTCACCGGGTTCGTCGGCGCCACCTCCCGGCCGACCTCGCTGCCGCTCGACGACGTGGTCAAGTTCCTGCTGCCGCAGGGCGCGGCCAAGAAGCAGGCGCGCGGTGCGGCCAGCACTGCGGCGGCGGCCCACGAGGGCGGTCTGGAACGGCCGGTCATCGAGGTCGACTACGAGGTCGGCGAGTCGGTCACCGTCATGGATGGGCCGTTCGCCACGCTGCCCGCCTCGATCAGCGAGGTCAACGCCGAACAACAGAAGCTCAAGGTGCTGGTGTCCATCTTCGGCCGCGAGACGCCTGTGGAGCTGACCTTTAACCAGGTCTCCAAGATCTAGTACGTAGGAAAGGAACACCCCAACTCATGGCCCCGAAGAAGAAGGTCGCCGGGCTGATCAAGCTTCAGATCGAAGCCGGTCAGGCCAACCCCGCGCCGCCGGTCGGACCCGCGCTCGGTCAGCACGGCGTCAACATCATGGAGTTCTGCAAGGCGTACAACGCCGCGACGGAGAGCCAGCGCGGCAACGTCATCCCCGTGGAGATCACCGTCTACGAGGACCGCAGCTTCACCTTCGCGCTCAAGACCCCGCCCGCGGCGCGGCTGCTGCTCAAGGCCGCCGGCATCGCCAAGGGTTCGGCCGAGCCGCACAAGACCAAGGTCGCCAAGGTGAGCTGGGACCAGGTCCGCGAGATCGCCGAGACCAAGAAGGCCGACCTCAACGCGAACGACATCGAGGCCGGAGCCAAGATCATCGCCGGCACCGCTCGGTCGATGGGCATCACCGTCGAATGATCTTCGTCGAATAGACCTGAGCACGACGAAGCGGGCCGAGGAACGAGGCCCAGCGTAGGAATGCGAAGGGCTTATTCGACGAGAAACAGTCGAGTGGGAGGGCCAGCTTCGGCCCGTCAACCACAACCAACCACCTGAGATTGGATAACCATGAGCAAGAACAGCAAGGCATTCCGCGCCGCCGCCGAGAAGGTGGACCGCGACAACTTCTACACCCCGCTGCAGGCCGCCAAGCTGGCCAAGGAGACGTCCTCGACCAAGCAGGACGCCACCGTCGAGGTGGCCATCCGGCTCGGCGTCGACCCGCGCAAGGCCGACCAGATGGTCCGCGGCACCGTGAACCTGCCGCACGGCACCGGTAAGACCGCCCGGGTCGCGGTGTTCGCGGTCGGCGAGAAGGCCGACGCCGCCATCGCCGCCGGCGCCGACGTGGTCGGCAGCGACGACCTGATCGAGAAGATCCAGGGCGGGTTCCTCGACTTCGACGCCGCGATTGCCACGCCCGACCAGATGGCCAAGGTGGGCCGCATCGCCCGCGTGCTGGGCCCGCGCGGCCTGATGCCCAACCCCAAGACCGGCACGGTGACCCCCGACGTCGCCAAGGCCGTCTCGGACATCAAGGGCGGCAAGATCAACTTCCGGGTGGACAAGCAGGCCAACCTGCACTTCGTGATCGGCAAGGCCTCCTTCGAGGAGACCAAGCTGGCGGAGAACTACGGTGCCGCGCTCGACGAGGTGCTGCGGCTCAAGCCGTCGTCGTCCAAGGGGCGCTACCTGAAGAAGGTCACCATCTCCACGACGACCGGCCCCGGCATCCCGGTGGACCCGACCGTCACCCGCAACTTCGCGGCCGAGTAACCCTCGCGAGCAGACGCGAAAGCCCCCTTTTCCTTACGGAATTGGGGGCTTTCGCGTCTGCTCGGCGGTTAAGCGCTCTTGGCGTAGCTGACCAGGCTGACGTCCAGGGCCTCGTCGGTGAAGTAGTACTCGCAGCCGCGCAGGTACTTCATGTAGCGCTGGTAGACCTCTTCGGACTGGATCGCGACGGCCTCGTCGTGGCGGGCCTCCAGCGCGTCGCCCCAGATCTTGAGCGTCTTGATGTAGTGCGAGCGCAGCGAAATCGCTTCGGGCACCGTGAAACCGGCCTTCTCGCCGTGCGCCACCATCATGTCGGTGGTGGGCAGCCGACCGCCCGGGAAGATCTCGGTGAGGATGAACTTGATGAACCGCGCCGTCTCGAACGTCAGCTTCTTGCCGCGGGCGTTCAAGTCATAGGGGTGGAAGCTGACGCTGCTCTGGATGGCCATCCGGCCGTCGGCCGGCATGATGTCGTAACAGGTCTTGAAAAAGTCGTCGTAGTTCTCAAAGCCGAAGTGCTCGAACGCCTCGATGGAGACGATCCGGTCCACCGGCTCGTCGAACTCTTCCCAGCCCTTCAGCAGCACCCGGCGGGACCGTTCGGTGTCGATCTCGTCGAGCAGGCTCTGTGAGTAGGCGTGCTGGTTCGTCGAGAGGGTCAGGCCGATCACGTTGACGTCGTACTTCTCGACGGCGCGCTTCATGGTCGCGCCCCAGCCGCAGCCGATGTCGAGCAGCGTCATTCCGGGCCGCAGGTCCAGCTTGTCCAGGTTCAAGTCGAGCTTGGCGATCTGCGCCTGCTCCAGGTTCAGGTCCGGCGGGTCGAAGTACGCGCAACTGTAGGTGCGGCTCGGGTCCTGGAACAGGGCGAAGAAGTCATCGGACAGGTCGTAGTGAGCCTGGATGTTTTCGAACTTCGGACGCATTCCCGCGGTGCGTGTCGATTTCTCCGCCATCTTTGACTGGTTGCCTTCCTGATGTAACCCGCCGTGACCGGACGCGGTGTGTGGTGTGTCGCCCAAGCCGGTCAACCGTTGAATCATAGCGGGCGCATAGTGCCCGGGTCGGCATCGGTGGCCGGATGTCTACTTGGCGAGGGTGAACTGGTTGACGTCAATGTAGCCAAGCCGGAACCGCTCCGCGCAGCCGGTCAGATACCTCATGTAGCGCTGGTAGACCTCGTCGGACTGGACGGCGATCGCCTCGTCGTGGTGAGCCTGCAGAGCCTGCGCCCACAGGTCCAGGGTCCTGGCGTAGTGCAGCTGCAGCGACTGGGTCCGTTCCACGGCGAAACCGGCTCGTTCGGAGTGCTCGTGCACCATCTCGATCGACGGCAGCCGGCCGCCCGGGAAGATCTCGCTCATGATGAACTTGCTGAACCGGGCGGCCTCCATGGTCAGCGGCAGGCCGCGCTCGGCGAACTGGTTGCCCGACAGCGTGGTGATGGTGTGCAGCAGCATCCGGCCGTCGGCCGGCAGTAGCCGGTGGGCCATCGCGAAGAAGGAGTCGTAGCGCTCGAAGCCGAAGTGTTCGAACGCGCCGATCGAGACGATCCGGTCCACCGGTTCGTCGAATTGCTCCCAGCCGGCCAGCAGCACCCGCCGGTCGCGCGGGCTGTCCAGCGCATCGAAGCTGCGCTGCACGTGAGCGGCTTGATTGCGGCTCAAGGTCAGCCCGATCACGTTGACGTCGTATCGCTCGATGGTGCGACGCAGGGTGGCACCCCAGCCGCAACCGACGTCGAGCAACGTCATGCCGGGCTGCAGTCCCAGCTTGCCCAGCGACAGGTCGATCTTGGCGAGCTGGGCCTGTTCCAGGGTCATGTCGTCACGTTCGAAGTAGGCGCAGCTATAGGTTCTGGTCGGGTCCAGGAACAGCTCGAAGAATTCATCCGATAGGTCGTAGTGCGCCTGCACCTCCGCGAAATGCGGATTCAGCTTTGAAGACATGACAAGGACTCCCCCCGATGGCGGTGTGCTCCCCCCGAGCACGAAAAGCCGCCTCCGGAATCCTACGCGCACTCGGCGCGTCTCCCCGCCACCGAGCGCGGCGGCGGAGGTGTTCTCGCCGGTGAACCGGCTGCTCAGCGCTACTTTTGCAGCGTGTACTGGTGGACGGTGTTGTAGCCGTCGCGGAACAGCTTGACGCAGCCGTTGAGGTATTTGTCGAAGCGGTCGTAGGCCACCTGGCCCTGCACCTCGATCGCGCGCTCCTTGTTGGCGGCCAGCATCGCGGCCCAGTCCTCCAGGGTGCGCGCGTAGTGCGGCCCGATCTCGTCGTCGCGGGTGCAGGTGAAGCCGGCCTCGGCGGCGTACTTGCGGGGCAACCATGCCGACGGAAGCTGCCCGCCGGGGAAGATCTCCTTCATGATGAACAGGGTGAACTTGGCCAGATCCATCGTCAGCGGCAGGCCTCTGGCCAGCGCGTCCTCCGAGCCGGCGATCGCGGTGATGGTGTGCAGCAGCATCCGCCCGTCTTCGGGCAGTGCGTCATAGGTGATGCGGAAGAAGTCCGCCCAGCGGTCACGGCCGAAGTGCTCGAACGCGCCGATCGACACGATCCGGTCCACCTTGTCGGTGAACTCCTCCCAGCCCTGCAGCCGCACCTCGACGCTGCGGTTGGTGTCCACCTTGGACAGCTTGTCGATCGCGTACTCGCGCTGCTCACCGCTGAGGGTGAGCCCGATGACGTTGACGTCGTACTTCTCGATCGCGCGCTGCATGCAGGCCCCCCAGCCGCATCCAATGTCCAGCAGCGTCATGCCCGGCTCCAGGCCCAGCTTGCCCAGCGCCAGGTCGAACTTGGCGATCTGCGCCTCGTCGCAGGTGGTGTCCTTATCGGGGTAGAACCCGCAGGTGTAGCCCATGGTGGGGCCGAGGAACAGCTCGTAGAACTCATTCGAGATGTCGTAGATAGACTGCAGTTCCTCGTACTTCGGCTCCAATGTGGGCATAGCTCGGTTTACTCGCGATCTTGTGGGGGAATAGGTAGAGGCTCGCTCATCCTACCGTTTACCGTAAGTCTGCTGACAATCCGCTACCGGCCGGCGGCAAAGGTGGTGGTCAGCTCGTTGATCACCGGATCCCACAGCTCCTCGGGCAGGTCGTGGCCCATGCCCTCGATCAGCACCAGCCGGGCCCGGTCGATGGCGTTGGCGATCGCCCGGCCCCCCGAGGGGCGCATCAGCTTGTCGGCCAGCCCGTGGATGACCACCGTCGGCGCGGTGATCAGCCGGTCGTAGGCGGCCAGGCTGCCGCTGGCCAGGATGGCGCCGAACTGCCGCGCGATGCCCCACGGGTAGTAGCTGCGTTCGTAGGCCTCGGTGACGTTGGCCCGCAACTGCTCCTCCGGTGTCGGGTAGCCGGGGCTGCCGATGATCCGGCTGGCCCGCACCGCGTTGTCGATGATCACCTCACGCGGGGAGTCCGGCGGCGGCCCGGACAGCAGTGCCAGCAGCGCGCGCGGCGCCGGCGGCGGCAGGAATCGCCGGTTGTTACTGGAGAAGATCACCGCCAGCGACCGGGTCCGGTCGGCGAACCGGGCCGCGAACACCTGCGCGATCATCCCGCCCATCGAGGCGCCGACCACGTGGGCCTTCTCGATACCCAGGTGGTCCAGCAGGGCGGCGGCGTCGTCGGCCATGTCCTCCAGGGTGTAGACGGCTGAACCGGGCTTGCCCAGCCAGAACCGTGCCATCCGCGGCACCAGTGCGCCGCGGGCGTGCTTGCGGCCCAGTTTGGTGGACAACCCGACATCCCGGTTGTCGTAGCGGATCACCCGCAGGCCCTGGGCCACCAGCTTCTCGCAGAACCCGGTGCGCCACAGCAGCAGCTGGGCGCCCAGGCCCATCACCAGCAGCACCGGCGGGTCGCCGACCTCGCCCATGTCCTCATAGAAGATGTCCAGGTCTCCGGAGCGGGCGGTACCGCTGCGAACGTCCACGGCTATACCTCCGGTGCGTCTTTGTGCTCTCGGCTGACGTCGACCATGAAGTTGGCGAAGTAGCCGGTCAGCTGCGGGTCCGACATCATCTGCCAGCGCGGCGCCAGCAGCTTCATGTAACGCTCCACGTACAGGAACTGCTTGCCGATCAGCACCAGCTCGCGCGGCAACTTGACGTCGTAGGCGTCGGCCAGCGCGCCGAGTTGCTTGCCGATCTCGGCATACGACATGTCGCCCAGCGACTTCATCGTCAACGGGGTGGCGAACGCCTCCAGATCCCGGGCGGCCTGGCCCTCGGGTTTGATCGTGCCGACCGCGCCCATCAGCACCACGATCTTGCCGGCCGCGGCGTGGTCCTTCTTGACCAGCAGCGCATACACCAGCTCACGCAGCAGCCAGCGGGTGCGCGGGTCGATGCGGCCCATGATCCCGAAGTCCAGGAACACCACCCGGCCCTGGTCGTCGACCAGCAGGTTGCCCGCGTGCAGGTCGCCGTGGAACAACCCGTGCCGCAGTCCGCCCTCGAAAGTGGAGAACAGCAGCGCCTTGACCAGCTCCACGCCGTCGAAGCCGGCCTTGCGGATCGCGGGCGCGTCGTCAATGCGGATGCCCGACACCCGCTCCATCGTCAGCACCCGCTCGCTGGTGAAGTCCCAGTGCACGTCGGGCACTTTGATGTTCTTGCCCAGCGGTGAGGCGTGCAGGTGCGACACCCAGGTCTGCATGGACTGTGCCTCGATGCGGAAGTCCAGTTCCTCGGCGAGGTTGTCGGAGAAGTCGGCGACGACGTCCTGGGCGGACAGTCGGCGGCCCAGCTTGGCCAGCTCGACCAGCTGCGCGAACCGTTTGAGGATCTGCAGGTCGGCGGCGACCCGGCGGCGGATGCCCGGGCGCTGGATCTTGACGACGACGTCCTCGCCGCTGTGCAGGGTGGCGAAGTGGACCTGGGCGATGGACGCCGACGCGACCGGGGTCTCGTCGAACTGCGCGAACAGCTCGGCCGGTTCGGCGCCCAGTTCCTCGACGAACAGTTGGTGCACCGCGGCGGGGTCGGCCGGCGGTACGGAGTCCAGCAATCCGCGGAATTCCCGCGACAACGGTTCGCCGAACGCGCCGGGGCTCGAGGCGATGATCTGACCGAACTTGACGTACGTGGGTCCCAGGTCGGCGAAGGTCTGCGGCAGCTCCCGGATCACCTTCTGCTGGATCGGGCCGGGCTTGAGCAGTCCGGTGAAGACCCGGGTGACGGCGCGAGTGAGCTGCCAGCCGGTCGCGCCGATGCGGGCGGCCTCGACCGGCAACGGCACCCGGTCGAGCCGGACCACCTGGCGAGGCGGGGTCGAACTCATTGCTGCAGTCTGCCAAATCAGCGGCGGAAGTTCTCCGCCAGCGCACCGTCTTACGCCTTGGCGCCCGGCCGCCAGGGGGTCAGCCATGCGGTCGGTTCGGCGCCCTCGAACCCGGCGATCAGTTCGTACATGGTGGCGCCGTCGATGCTTTCCCGGATGATGTCGGCGTGCCCGGCATGCCGGGCGAGCTCGTTGATCACGTGGTGGAACACCCAGCGCACCGTCCACGCGTCGACGTCGGTGGGGAACCACGGTGCGTCGCGCGGCACCGGCACCGCGGCGTCGAGGTCGGTGGACTCCAACAGGTGTAACGTCTCGGCGTTTTGCGCAGCAAACGCTTCCAGCGCCCCGGCCAGGGTCTCGTCCTGGCGCAGTACGTACTGGTCCTGATATTCGCGGGCCCTCTCCTCGCCCGGCCGGCTGTCCGCGGGCGGTGCGGCCGGGGCGGCGGCGACGCGGGACATCCAGGTGTGTTGCAGACCGGTGGCGTGTTTGATCAACGCACCGATCGACAGGGCGCTAGCGGTCGGGGTGGCCCGGGCCTGTTCATCGGTCAGGCCGTAGGCCACCGCGAAGTAGGCGCTTTGGTGGTAGGCCACAAATTCGCGCAGCGCGTGGCGTTCGTCGGTCACCGGTGGGGCGAGTCCGGGCATGGTCAGTCCTTTCGATCGAGTCGGTGCGCGTACAGATCGCGCAGGCAGGCGATTTCGGCTCCGTGATGGATGGCTTCGCGGTGGATATGCAAGACCAGCTCCGCCATGGTGCGCTCGGCCCACGGCCCCTCGGCCGCGCCGATGGGCCGGGCCAACTCGGACTCATCGAGGCCACGCACCCCGGCGATCCAGTCTGCATAGGCGTCGTCGAGCTGGCGCAGTGCGGTGGCGGCGTCGAGCGCGTACGGCCAGGTCTGGTAATCGGCCGGCGGCCCGCCGAAGTGGTGGTGGTTGCGGACGGCGAACACGCCGACGATCACGTGCGCCATTCGCCAGGCGATGGTGGTGAACGGCGCCGGCTCGGGCACCGGGACGCCAAAGTCGATGCCGTCGCGGCGTACAGACCAGCAGCCGGCCACCGGCTCCCACAGGTACTCGTCGTCGGTGAGGCCGTCCAGCCGCGGGCGCAGCTGGTTTTGCCAGTGCCAGTCGAGTTGGTCGGCCAGCAAGTCACTCCAGACGGGCATGACCCGAGCCTGCCAGTCCGGTCGGACAATTCCCACGCACGCCGAACACAGCCGGCCGCCGAAAGGCTCCGCCCGGCAGGCGCGCGTCCGTAGGTTTGTGTCATGCGGATCCTCGACGCCGAAGCGACCGGGAAGTTCGTCGGGCCGGCCGACGCCCCGCTGCAGCTGGTCCGGGTGGGCTACCGCGACGCCGAGGCGCCGACACCGATGCGCATCGAGGGAGACGGTCTGGCCGGGCAGGCCGTCGCGCAGCCGGGAAGCGGCGTCGTCGAGGTGCCGGTGACCGTCGACGGCGCGATGCCCGGCCAGCAGCGGGCCGCGCGCGTCAACGGCCGGAATTTCACGTTCACCGTGGCCGAACCCGGCTGGACGATGTTCATGGTCGGGCAGTTCCACTACGACCCGGTGTGGTGGAACACCCAGGCCAACTACACCAGCGTGTGGACCGAGAACCCGCTGGGCGCGTGCCGGCAGACCAACGGCGTCAACCTGGTGCGCAGCCATCTGGACTGGGCCCGAGACCACCCCGAGTACAAATTCGTTCTGGCCGAAGTCGACTACCTCAAGCCGTACTGGGACACCCACCCGGCCGACCGCGCCGAGCTGCGCCGGCTGATCGCCCAAGGCCGAGTCGAGGTGATGGGCGGCACCTACAACGAACCGTCGACCAACCTCATCGACGCCGAGACGACGATCCGGAACCTGGTGGCGGGCATCGGTTTTCAGCGCGACATCATGGGTGCCGATCCCGGCACGGCCTGGCAGCTCGACGTGTTCGGCCACGACCCGCAGTTTCCCGGACTGGTGGCCGACGCCGGGCTGAGCTCCAGCGCGTGGGCGCGCGGACCGTTCCACCAGTGGGGTCCGATGGAGGGCGGCGGCGATCCGCGCCGCATGCAGTTCGCATCCGAGTTCGAATGGATCGCGCCGTCGGGGCGCGGCCTGCTGACGCACTACATGCCCGCGCACTACGCCGGCGGCTGGTGGATGGACGCGAGTGAGTCGCTGGCCGACGCCGAGGACGAGGTCTACGGGCTGTTCACCGAGCTGAAGAAGGTCGCCGCCACCCGCAACGTGCTGCTGCCGGTGGGCACCGACTTCACCCCGCCCAACCGGTGGATCACCGAAATCCACCGGGACTGGAACGCCCGCTACACCTGGCCGAAATTCGTGTGCGCCCTGCCACGCGAGTTCTTCGCCGCGGTGCGCGCCGAACTCCAGGAGCGCAACGAGGCGCCGTCGCCGCAGACCCGCGACATGAACCCGATCTACACCGGCTGCCACGTCTCCTACATCGACACCAAGCAGGCCAACCGGGCCGCCGAACGGGCGATCCTGGGTGCGGAGCGCTTCGCGGTGTTCGCCGCGGCGCTGACCGGGGCGGACTACCCGGAGGCGGCGCTGGCCAAGGCGTGGGCGCAACTGTCCTACGGCGCCCACCACGACGCCATCACCGGCTCGGAGGCCGACCAGGTCTACCTGGATCTGCTGACCGGCTGGCGCGACGCCTGGCAGCTCGGTGTCGACGCCCGCGACGACGCGCTGGCGGAGCTCTCGGGCTTGGTGACTGGTGACGAAGGAGCCGTGGTGTGGAACCCGGTGGCCGCCGACCGGACCGATCTGGTCACCGTGCACCTGGAGACACCGCTGCCCGCGGGGGCACGCGTGGTCGACAGCGAGGGCATCGAATCGCCGGCCCACGTCGAACACGGCGGCACCACGGTCAGCTGGCTGGCCCGAGTGCCCTCGCTGGGCTGGCGGGCCTACCGGCTGGTTCCCGCCGACGAGGCGCGGGGCTGGCAGCCGCTACCGGGCACCGCGATCGGCAACGAGCACCACCGGCTGAGCGCCGACCCGGACCGCGGCGGTGGCATCACCTCGTGGCTGTGCCTGGGCGGGAGCGCGATCCGCGAAATGATCTCTGAAGGCGGCCTGGGCAACCAGCTCGCCGTCTACGACGAATACCCCAAGCACCCCCGATCCGGTGAGGGCCCTTGGCATCTGGTGCCCAGCGGCAACCTCTTCACCTCGGCGGTTGCCACCGAGGTGAGCGTGCAGGCCTACCGCGGGCCGCTGGGGGAGCGGCTGGTGGTCTCGGGGCGGATCCGCGGCGTGCTGGCCTACACCCAGACGCTGACGCTGTGGCATGGCGTGGACCGGGTCGACTGCTGCACCACCGTCGACGAGTTCACCGGCGCCGACCATCTGCTGCGGCTGCGCTGGCCCTGCCCGGTGCCCGGCGCGCTACCGGTCGCCGAGGTGGCCGACGCCGTCATCGGCCGCGGCTTCGGTCTGCTGCACGAGCCCAGTGGACGCTCGGTGGACACCGCGCAGTACCCACGCACCCTCGACACCCCCGCCCACCGCTGGTTCGGGCTGTCGGCCACGGCCCGGATCAACGTCGGGAGCAGCAGCCGCGCGATGTCGGTGGCCGAAGTCGTCAGCTGCGACGGACTCGAGGCGCCGCGGGAGTTGATGGTCGCGCTGGTGCGCGCCGGCGTCACCGCCACCTGTTCGCAGGCCGACGGCCCCCGGTACGGCAACCTCGCCGTCGACTCCAACCTGCCGGATTGCCGCATCGCGCTGGGCGGGCCGGACCGCAACACCTTCACCCGGGCCGTGCTGGACGCCGCGGATCCGGCCTACACCGACGAGCTGCAGCGGCAGCTCTCCGAGCAGGGCCGGGCCCGGGTGTGGGTGCCGGCGGAGAAACCCCTCACCGAGGTCTGGGTGCCCGGTGCCGACCTGACCGGCCCGCGCGCCCTGCCGGTGCTGGTGATCGCCGCCCGCGAAGACGGCTTGGTGGCCGAGATCGCCCGGCTGGCTGAGGAGCTGGCGGATGCCGAGATCAGCGTGCAACAGCAGACCCCGGCTGACCTGGAGCCGTTCGAGGCGCGCAGCGTCGCCCTGATCAACCGCGGTGTCCCCAGCTTCGCCGTCGACTCCGCCGGCACGTTGCACACCGCGCTGATGCGGTCCTGCACCAGCTGGCCGTCGGCGGCCTGGACCGACGGCCCGCGCCGCACCGCGCCCGACGGCAGCGCCTTCCAGCTGATGCACTGGACGCACACCTTCGACTACGCGCTGGTGGCCGGCGACGGCGACTGGCGCCAGGCCGAATTCCCTTTGCGCAGCGCGGAATTCGCCGACCCGTTGCGGGCCGTTCCGGTGGCCGGCGGCGACGGCACACTGCCGGCGAGTGGCTCGCTGCTGCGCGTCGAGCCGGCCGCCGGTGTCGGCCTGGAGGCGCTCAAGGCGGCCGGCAACCCGACAGCGCGGGGCAGCGCCGCGCCCGTCGACCCGAACACCGTCACGCTGCGCCTGGTGGAGACCCACGGAGCCGGCGCCGCCGTCACGCTGCACAGCGACCTGGGCCCGGTGAGCGTGCTGGGCCGCGCCGATCTGCTGGAACAGCCGCGGGAACACCCGGACCCGAACCTGTTGCACGGCTACGAGATCGCCACCGTCACCGCCCGGCTGGACCTCGAATGCGTGGGTGCCGCCCGCGCTCGCCTGGCGGCCGAGCAGGAAGCCGCCCAGCCGCTGTACGCCCGCTACTGGCTGCACAATCGCGGGCCGGCGCCCCTGGGTGGTCTGCCGGCGATCCCGGCGCTGCATCCGCACCGGCTGGACGCGGATCCGGGTGAGCAGCTCACCTTCGAGCTCAGCGTGGCCAGCGACAGCGTCGACGCGACACTGGCCGGCGCGGTGACGTGGCAGTGCCCGCTCGGCTGGACGGCCACGCCCGGCGAGCACCCGGTGCGGCTGCAGCCGGGCCGGCACACCCGCACCCCGGTGGCGGTGGCGGTGCCGGCCGCTGCCCCGCCGGGGCTCTACCCGATCCGCGCCCGGCTCGACCTCACCGGCGACGTGCCACGGGCTTGGCGGCAACCGGTCGAAGACGTGGCGGTGGTCCGCGTCGGGGACCCGGGACCCGACCGGCTGCTCTACGTCGATGGCGTGTCCGACATCGAGGTGACCGCCGGGCGAACCGCGCGCCTGAGCGTCATCGTCGGCACCGACGCCCACGCCGACCTGGCCGTGGAGGCGCACCTGATCACGCCCTGGGGGACCTGGGAGTGGGCCGGGCCCGCCGCGGTCGGCGCGCTGGTCCCGGCCCGCGGCAGCGTCGACGTCGAGTTCACCCTGAGCCCACCGGTGTGGGCGCGGCCCGGCACCTGGTGGGCGCTGGTCCGGGTCGGCGGGGCCGGCGGGCTGGTGTACACACCGGCGGTGCGGATGACGGTGGCGGCCGCCGAGCCGATCGGCGTCGACCGATGAGCGGCCCGACCCTCGCGCTGGACGTCGGCGGCACCAAGATCGCCGCCGGCCTCATCGGCGCCGACGGAACCCTGCGCTACACCGCCACCCGGCCCACCCGCGGTGACCAGGGCCCTGAGGTGGTGTGGGCGGTGGTGGCCGAGCTGCTCGGCGACGTCCTGGCGAAAGCCGGCGGGCGGGTCGGCGCGGTCGGGATCGGCTCGGCCGGCCCGGTCGACGTCAACGCCGGGACCGTCAACCCGATCAACATCCCCGGCTGGCGCGGGTTCGCCCTGCGTGACCGGGTGGCCGCCGCGGTGCCCGGAGTGCCGGTCCGGTTGGGCGGCGACGGCGTCTGCATGGCGCTGGGCGAACACCGGTACGGGGCCGGGCGCGGGACGCGATCGATGCTGGGCATGGTGGTCTCGACCGGGGTGGGCGGAGGTCTCGTGCTCGACGGAGCGCCCTTTCACGGCCGGACCGGCAACGCCGGGCACGTCGGGCACGTCGTCGTCGACGCCGATGGCGAACCGTGCCGCTGCGGCGGCCGAGGCTGTGTGGAGACCATCTCCTCCGGCCCGGCGATGGTGCGTTGGGCGCTGGCCAACGGCTGGACGCCGGAGACCGCCGAGGCCGACGCCAAGGCGCTCGCTGCGGCCGCCGAGGCCGGTGACCCGGTGGCGCGGCGCGCATTCCGGCGCGGCACCGATGCGCTGGCGGCGATGATCGCCTCGGTGGCCGCGGTCTGCGACCTGGACCTGGTGGTGATCGGCGGGGGAGTCGCGAAATCCGGTGCGCTGCTGTTCGATCCGCTGCGTGCGGCGTTGTCCGAGCACGCCCGGCTGGACTTCCTGACTGGGCTGAAGGTCGTGCCCGCCGAACTCGGCGGCGACGCCGGCCTGGTGGGGGCGGCCGCGCTGGCTACCCTGGTCTGACTCTGCTTAGGCGGTCTGCGTTGTGGCGTGGCTGGGAAGGGCGCAGATCGCGTCCAGGCCGAAGACCCTGTTCAATCGGCCGAAGGCCAGCCAGGCCCCCAGGGACATCGTCAGTTCCACGGCCTCACGCTGGTCGTAGTGGGCCTGGAAGCGGGTCCAGAACTCGTCGTCCAAGCCGTGATGGTCCAGGACGTAGCGTTCCGCGTACTCCGCTGCCAGGCGTGCTCTGTCGTCCAGGCGGTCTGTCGTGCGCCAGTGCTCTACTGCTTCGGCGAACTCCTCTTCCACCTTGACGCCGTCGCGTTCTGTTCTCCAGTCCTGGCAGAACAGGCAGCCGTTCAACTGGGCGATGCGCAGTCGCGCGGCCTCGAACTCGCGCAGGCCCAGCGTCGAATGGGCATAGACAGCCAGGGAGAAGTTCGCCGCCGCCGGGCCGATCCCGGGGACCAGGGCGCCCCAGACGTACTCGATGGCGTCCTGGCCCTCGGGGATGTCGATGTTCACTTCGTGCCTCCGAAGGTTCGGCCGGGGATCCAGCGCAGCGGGACGTCGAGAGCGTCGTACAGGCCGGGGTCGGCGGCGACAAGCCAGTCGAGGGCGCCGACGATGCGGCCCACCGCGGTGGCGTTGCCGCCCTCGGAGCGGTTGCCGTTCTCGGTGGCCTCGACGGTCACCTCTATCCGGGGGCTGCCTTCGATGATCACGCGGTGGGCGCCGTCTTCGCCGGCCGGTGGCTGCGGCCAGTCGGGCGCGCAGGACGGGTCAATGCGGGTGACGTGTTCGATCACGATGCGGGCCTCGCCGTCGACGATGCCCTGGACCTCGAACCGCACGGCGCCCTGGGTGCCCGCCTCGAAGTCGCCCATCGCGGCGGTCGTGACGGTGGCGTCGAGGGTGCGGCGTTCGACGTGCTCGCGTACGTCGTCCAACTCGACGCCCAGCGCGCGGGCGATCAGCCGGACCTGCCCACCCCACACCATCGACGGGACGGTCGCCATCAGCATCGGCGGCTGGTAGTCGAGCGGGTGCCCCATGCCGACGAGGTGGCGGACGGAATCCGGCTGGTCGTAGGTCGTGTAGTCGAAGATCTCCTGGCAGCGGATCCCGTCGACACGGGCGGCGAGCCCGCTGACGAGCAGCGGCAGGATGTCGTTGCCCCAGCCGGGGTCGATGCCGGACACGAACAACGATCCGCCGCCGTCGGCGATGGCCTTCTCGACGGGTTCGCGCACTTCGGGCGGGGCGCTTCGGTGGTCGTACAGGGGATAGAGGGACGGTGTGACGACGGCGGCACCGGCGCAGATCGCGCGGCAGACGTCGGCGAGGGCGTCGTCGGGGCGGATGTCGCCGGAGGCGGCGTAGACGACGGCGCGCGGGCCCGCGGCGAGGGCGGCTTCGACGTCGTCGGTGGCAGCGACGCCGACCGTGCGGCCGAGTCCACCGAGGTCGCCCGCGTCGCGGCCCACCTTGGCCGGGTCGTGGACGATGACGTGGGCGAGTTCGAGTGCGGGGTGGGCGTCGACGGCGCGGATGGCCAGCCGTCCGACGTTCCCGGTGCCCCAGACGAGGGTGGGGATGGTGTCGCTCATCACAGGAGCCTAGCAAGCGATTGGTTGGCTAACGGGCCCGTGGACGGTGCCCGCTCTGGGCGTCGAGTCAGCGCGAAAGGTGGACGCGGCCCCACTCGCACAGCTGGGCCAGCACCGGGGCCAACGTCTGCCCGTACTCAGAGATCGAATAGTGCACACAGGGCGGCACGGTGCCGGCGTCGTGGCGGTCGATGATCCCGTCGGCGACGAGTTCGTGCAGATGTCGGATGAGCATCCGTTCGGTGATGCCCGGGATGCTGCGCCGAAGCTCGGCGGTGCGCATCGGCCCGTCGGTCAGCCGCCACAGGATGGTGCCTTTCCAGCGGCCGTTGACGACCGACAGTGCGGCGTCGATCGGGCAGTCACTGACAACTTTTTTTGATGCCGCCACCAGCTCTCCTGACGCTGACCAATTTGTCAGTACCTTGTTTTTTGTCAGCATAGCTATCACAGTCGTCTGTCGTGAAGCAGATTGTGGAGATTCTTGCGATATCGGTGACCGGAATCCTGGTGGGTGCGGAGTTCGCGGTGGCGGCGTTCCTCAACCCGATTCTGGGGCGGCTGCCCGACGACGCGCGCCGGGCCGCCCGCGCGGACGGCGCCCGGATGCTGGGACGGCTGATGCCGTTCTGGTATTTCGCCGCGTTTGCATTGCTGGTGGCGGTCGCCGTCGTCGCGGACTCGCAGCGCCGGCTGGTCGGTACCGGGGTGGGCCTGATGGCTGTCGCCGTGCTGCTGTCGGTGGCAGTTTTGGTGCCGATCAACAACCGCATCGCGGCCGGCGAGGTGTCCACCCGGCTCGTGGCGCGCTGGGACCGGCTGCACTGGTTGCGGGTGGCGATCCTGGCGGCGCTGTTCGTCGTGCTGGTGACCGGCGCACTGAACGCCTGAGCCCGGGTCCGTTTTGGCTGATCGGCCCCCATCACGCTATGGTGTGTGGCGATCCACCGAAGACCGTCGGTCACCGAGCAATCGGTTGAAGGTCCGGGAACATCCCGGCGGCCCACGCAGGAGGACGAGGCACCGGCTCCGCCGGCACACATTGTGACGCCCCGACCGCATCCTGCGTCGGGGCGTTCGTTATTTCCCGGGTGGAACAACGTGAGACAACGACAGCGACACCGAGGAGGTATGCATGGCGCGGGCTGACAAGACCGCCGCCGTCGCGGACATCGTCGAGCAGTTCAACGGCTCGACCGCCACCGTGATCACCGAGTACCGCGGTCTGACGGTTGCGAACCTGGCGGAGCTGCGGCGTTCGCTCGGCGGCTCGGCAACCTACGCGGTGGCGAAGAACACCCTGGTCAAACTGGCCGCGGCCGAGGCCGGCGTGGAGGGGCTCGACGAGCTCTTCGCGGGCCCGACGGCGATCGCGTTCGTCCAGGGTGAGCCGGTCGACGCGGCCAAGGCCATCAAGAAGTTCGCCAAGGACCACAAGGCGCTGGTCATCAAGGGCGGCTACATGGACGGTCGCGCGCTGACCGTCGCCGAGGTAGAGCGCATCGCCGACCTGGAGTCGCGCGAGGTGCTGCTGGCCAAGATGGCCGGTGCCATGAAGGCCAACCTGTCCAAGGCTGCCGGACTGTTCGCCGCTCCGGCGTCGCAGATGGCTCGCCTGGCAGCGGCGCTGCAGGAGAAGAAGCCCGCCGAGGCAGCTGCGGCTCCTGCCGCCGAGGCTCCCGCCGAGGCCGAGGCTCCTGCCGCCGAGGCTACGGCCGAGACCGCCGAAGCTGCGGCCGACGCCACCGAATAACCAGACACAAACCAACCCAACTTCCTAACCGGAATCAGAAAGGACCGAAACCATGGCCAAAATTTCCACCGAAGAGCTGCTTGACGTCTTCAAAGAGATGACCCTGCTGGAGCTGTCGGAGTTCGTGAAGCAGTTCGAGGAGACCTTCGACGTCACCGCTGCGGCTCCGGTCGCCGTGGCCGCCGCCGGCGGTGCCGCCCCGGCCGCCGCCGAGGCCGCCGAGGAGCAGTCCGAGTTCGACGTCATCCTGGAGTCGGCCGGCGAGAAGAAGATCGGCGTGATCAAGGTGGTCCGCGAGGTCGTCTCGGGCCTGGGCCTCAAGGAGGCCAAGGACCTGGTCGACGGCGCTCCCAAGCCGCTGCTGGAGAAGGTCGCCAAGGAGGCCGCCGAGGAGGCCAAGGCCAAGCTCGAGGCTGCCGGCGCGACGGTCACCCTCAAGTAGTTTTTTCCGCCCAGACCCCCGGAAGCCGCCAGGCTCCCGGGGGTCTGCGCTATTCAGGTCGGGCTGCCCACCGCGGCCAGGGACGGCGCCACCCGGGCCGACCTGTCCACGCGCCCGTTACAAGCACGACTACAAAAAGCGGATCGAGCATCACGGCGCCGCTCGACCCGCAGTTGATGTTCGGCGCCGCCAGCTGTGAGACGGTTGCCACCGTTCACCTGCCGCAACGGGTGCCGATGGGCTTCCACGGAAACTGGACATCGGCGCACTGAGGCGGACCGCCGTTGCGGGGCGCACCGGTGCGCTACAGTGGCCCAAGCCACACGCGCAGACGTGGCACGACGAGAGTTGCGGAAGGACCTCACTAATGGGTGTCGCCATCGAGGTAGAGGGCTTGACCAAGTCCTTCGGATCAGCCCGGATCTGGGAAGACGTCTCATTGACGATCCCGGAGGGAGAGGTCAGCGTCATGCTGGGGCCCTCGGGTACCGGCAAGTCGGTCTTCCTGAAGTCGCTGATCGGGCTGTTGCGGCCCGAGCGCGGTTCCATCGTGATCGACGGCACCGACATCCTGCAGTGCTCGGCCAAGGAGCTCTACGAGATCCGCACGCTGTTCGGGGTGCTGTTCCAGGACGGCGCGCTGTTCGGGTCGATGAACATCTACGACAACACCGCCTTCCCACTGCGTGAGCACACCAAGAAGTCCGAGAGCGAGATCCGTGACATCGTCATGGAGAAGCTCGACCTGGTCGGTATGCCCAACGACGGCTACAAGTTCCCCGGTGAGATCTCCGGTGGTATGCGCAAGCGCGCCGGCCTGGCCCGCGCGCTGGTGCTGGACCCGAAGATCATTCTGGTCGACGAGCCGGACTCGGGTCTGGACCCGGTCCGCACCGCGTATCTGAGCCAGTTGCTGATCGACATCAACGCCCAGATCGACGCCACCATCTTGATCGTGACGCACAACATCAACGTGGTGCGTACCGTGCCGGACAACATCGGGATGCTCTACCGCAAGAAGTTGGTGATGTTCGGTCCGCGTGAGGTGCTGCTGACCAGTGAGGAGCCGGCGGTCAAGCAGTTCCTCAACGGCCGCCGGATCGGCCCGATCGGCATGTCGGAGGAGAAGGACCAGGCGACCGCGGCCGCCGAGCAGGCCGCGATCGACGCCGGGCACGCCGACGGGGGCGTCGACGACGTCGAAGGGGTGCCGCCGCAGATCGTCGCCAGCCCCGGTATGCCCGAGCGTCAGGCGGTGGCCCGCCGTCAGGCCCGGGTGCGCGAGATCCTGCACACCCTGCCCCCCAACGCCCAGGCGGCCATCCGCGACGACCTCGAAGGCACCCACAAGTACGGGGTGCGCGACTACCCGGCCGACGACGAGGCCCCCACCGCGTCGATCCGGACCCAGTAGGGCGGAGGCCCTGGCTGCCGACCCGCACCGTGTCAGCTCTTGACGGACGGACCTAAACGGTCCAATCTGGTCACCAGCATTTGTGCTCGGGGCTCCGGCGGAGGCCAGCCAGCACCGATAGGGTCCCGGGACGCGGCGGTTGAGGTTTGCGTCAGCCTGCGCTATTGTTGGACGTTGCGCTGGCTTCCTCCTGCCCACCCTTACCCGCACCCGAACCCGCAGCACCAGCCCGAGTCGCGTTCGTTGGCTCGTTTAGGGCTTGTGACGTCGTGGTTTGGCTGTGCGTGAGACCGGACAGAGCGTCCGCCAGCCGAACCAACGGTCGATATCCGCAGCGAACGGGGTCTGGTGAGAACCGGGACCCGCTGGCCGCATTAGGTGCTGGAAGGATGCATCTTGGCAGTCTCCCGCCAGAGCAAGAAGAACGCTTCAGGTACTACCACCCAAAATTCCCCCAATAGTTCCGTGCCCGGAGCTCCCAACCGGATCTCCTTCGCCAAGCTGCGCGAGCCGCTCGAGGTTCCGGGTCTGCTCGACGTGCAGACCGACTCCTTCCAGTGGCTGATCGGTGCTCCGGAATGGCGCGAAAAGGTGGCCAAGCTGACCGGCGCGACGCCCAAGGGCGGCCTCGAAGACGTGCTCGAGGAACTCTCGCCGATCGAGGACTTCTCCGGCTCGATGTCGCTGTCGTTCTCCGACCCGCGGTTCGACGAGGTCAAGGCGCCGGTCGAGGAGTGCCGCGACAAGGACATGACCTACGCCGCGCCGCTGTTCGTCACCGCGGAGTTCATCAACAACAACACCGGTGAGATCAAGAGCCAGACGGTGTTCATGGGTGACTTCCCGATGATGACCGAGAAGGGCACCTTCATCATCAACGGCACCGAGCGTGTCGTCGTCTCCCAGTTGGTGCGCTCGCCCGGCGTGTACTTCGACGCCAGCATCGACAAGTCCACCGAGAAGACGCTGCACTCGGTCAAGGTGATCCCGGGCCGCGGTGCCTGGCTGGAGTTCGACGTCGACAAGCGCGACCTGGTCGGCGTTCGTATCGACCGCAAGCGCCGCCAGCCGGTTACCGTGCTGCTCAAGGCGCTGGGTTGGACCAGCGAGCAGATCCGGGAGCGGTTCGGCTTCTCCGACATCATGATGTCGACGCTGGAGAAGGACAACGCCGCCAACTCCGACGAGGCGTTGCTGGACATCTACCGCAAGCTGCGGCCGGGCGAGCCCCCCACCAAGGAGTCCGCGCAGACCCTGCTGGAGAACCTGTTCTTCAAGGAGAAGCGCTACGACCTGGCCCGGGTGGGTCGCTACAAGATCAACAAGAAGCTGGGCCTGCCGGCCGCACCCGCCGACGTCGAGTCGTCGCCCACCACGCTGACCGAAGAGGACATCGTGGCCACCATCGAGTACCTGGTGCGGCTGCACCAGGCCGCTCAGGACGGCCAGCAGGGCACCATGACGGTGCCCGGCGGCGTCGAGGTGCCCGTCGAGGTCGACGACATCGACCACTTCGGCAACCGCCGGCTGCGCACCGTGGGTGAGCTGATCCAGAACCAGATCCGGGTCGGGCTGTCCCGGATGGAGCGCGTGGTCCGGGAGCGGATGACCACCCAGGACGTCGAGGCCATCACGCCGCAGACCCTGATCAACATCCGCCCGGTGGTCGCCGCGATCAAGGAGTTCTTCGGCACCAGCCAGCTCTCCCAGTTCATGGACCAGAACAACCCGCTGTCGGGTCTGACCCACAAGCGCCGGCTGTCGGCGCTGGGGCCCGGTGGTCTGTCCCGTGAGCGCGCCGGCCTGGAAGTTCGTGACGTGCACCCGAGCCACTACGGCCGGATGTGTCCGATCGAGACCCCGGAAGGCCCGAACATCGGTCTGATCGGGTCGCTGTCGGTGTACGCGCGGGTGAACCCGTTCGGCTTCATCGAGACGCCCTACCGCAAGGTGGTCGACGGTGTCGTCAGCGACGAGATCCACTACCTGACCGCCGACGAGGAGGACCGCCACGTCGTGGCGCAGGCCAACTCGCCGCTGGAGGACGACGGCCGGTTCGCCGAGGAACGAGTTCTGGTGCGCCGCAAGGGCGGCGAGGTCGAGTACGTGTCGTCGGCCGAGGTCGACTACATGGACGTCTCGCCGCGCCAGATGGTGTCGGTGGCCACGGCCATGATTCCGTTCCTCGAGCACGACGACGCCAACCGTGCCCTGATGGGCGCCAACATGCAGCGTCAGGCGGTTCCGCTGGTGCGCAGCGAGGCGCCGCTGGTGGGCACCGGCATGGAGCTGCGCGCCGCGATCGACGCCGGTGACGTGATCGTCGCCGACAAGACCGGCGTCATCGAGGAGGTCTCGGCCGACTACATCACGGTGATGGCCGATGACGGCACCCGGCAGACCTACCGGATGCGCAAGTTCAACCGGTCCAACCACGGCACCTGCGCCAACCAGCGTCCGATCGTCGACGCCGGCCAGCGGGTTGAGGTCGGCCAGGTGATCGCGGACGGCCCGTGCACCGACAACGGCGAGATGGCCCTGGGCAAGAACCTGCTCGTGGCGATCATGCCGTGGGAGGGGCACAACTACGAGGACGCGATCATCCTGTCCAACAGGCTGGTCGAGGAGGACACGCTGACCTCGATTCACATCGAGGAGCACGAGATCGACGCCCGCGACACCAAGCTGGGCGCCGAGGAGATCACCCGGGACATCCCCAACGTCTCCGATGAGGTGCTGGCAGACCTCGACGAGCGCGGCATCGTCCGCATCGGCGCCGAGGTCCGCGACGGCGACATCCTGGTCGGCAAGGTCACTCCCAAGGGTGAGACCGAGCTGACGCCCGAGGAGCGGCTGCTGCGCGCGATCTTCGGTGAGAAGGCCCGTGAAGTCCGCGACACCTCGCTGAAGGTGCCGCACGGCGAGTCCGGCAAGGTCATCGGCATCCGGGTGTTCTCCCGCGAGGACGACGACGAGCTGCCCGCCGGGGTCAACGAGCTGGTGCGCGTCTACGTCGCGCAGAAGCGCAAGATCTCCGACGGTGACAAGCTGGCCGGCCGCCACGGCAACAAGGGCGTCATCGGCAAGATCCTGCCGGCCGAGGACATGCCGTTCCTGCCGGACGGCACCCCGGTCGACATCATCTTGAACACCCACGGTGTGCCGCGACGGATGAACATCGGCCAGATCCTGGAGACCCACCTGGGCTGGATCGCCAAGACCGGCTGGAACATCGATGTGGCTGCCGGTGTGCCGGACTGGGCCGACAAGCTCCCCGAGGAGCTGTACACGGCCAGCCCGGACACCCGCACCGCCACCCCGGTGTTCGACGGCGCGCAGGAGAACGAGCTGCAGGGTCTGTTGTCCTCGACGCTGGCCAACCGCGACGGCGAGGTCATGGTCAACGCCGACGGCAAGGCGAGGCTGTTCGACGGCCGCTCCGGTGAGCCGTTCCCGTACCCGGTGACCGTCGGCTACATGTACATCATGAAGCTGCACCACCTGGTGGACGACAAGATCCACGCCCGCTCCACCGGCCCGTACTCGATGATCACCCAGCAGCCGCTGGGCGGTAAGGCGCAGTTCGGTGGCCAGCGGTTCGGTGAGATGGAGTGCTGGGCCATGCAGGCCTACGGTGCGGCCTACACGCTGCAGGAGTTGCTGACGATCAAGTCCGACGACACCGTGGGCCGCGTCAAGGTCTACGAGGCGATCGTCAAGGGCGAGAACATCCCCGAGCCGGGTATCCCGGAGTCGTTCAAGGTGCTGCTCAAAGAGCTGCAGTCGCTGTGCCTCAACGTCGAGGTGCTGGCGAAGGACGGCGCGGCGATCGAATTGCGCGAAGGCGAGGACGAGGACCTGGAGCGGGCAGCCGCCAACCTGGGAATCAACCTGTCCCGCAACGAATCCGCCTCGGTGGAAGACCTCGCTTAGTTATTAGCTACTAAACCCGCAAGGGGAAAGGGAGTTACGTGCTCGACGTCAACTTCTTCGATGAGCTCCGCATCGGCCTGGCGACCGCGGAGGACATCCGGCAATGGTCCTACGGTGAGGTCAAGAAGCCGGAAACGATCAACTACCGCACGCTCAAGCCCGAGAAGGACGGCCTGTTCTGCGAGAAGATCTTCGGACCGACTCGCGACTGGGAGTGCTACTGCGGCAAGTACAAGCGCGTGCGCTTCAAGGGCATCATCTGTGAGCGCTGTGGCGTCGAGGTGACTCGCGCCAAGGTGCGTCGTGAGCGGATGGGCCACATCGAACTGGCCGCCCCGGTCACCCACATCTGGTACTTCAAGGGCGTGCCGTCCCGGTTGGGCTACCTGCTCGACCTGGCGCCCAAGGACCTCGAGAAGATCATCTACTTCGCGGCCTACGTCATCACCGCGGTCGACACCGAGATGCGCCACAACGAGCTGTCCACGCTGGAAGCCGAGATGGTCGTCGAGAAGAAGGGCGTCGAGGACCAGCGCGACGCGGACCTGGAGGCCCGCGCCCAGAAGCTGGAGGCCGACCTGGCCGAGCTGGAGGCCGAGGGTGCGAAAGCCGATGTGCGGCGCAAGGTTCGCGATGGCGGCGAGCGCGAGATGCGCCAGCTGCGCGACCGGGCCCAGCGTGAGCTGGACCGGCTCGACAACATCTGGGACACCTTCGTCAAGCTGGCTCCCAAGCAGCTGATCGTCGACGAGACCGTCTACCGCGAGCTGGTCGACCGCTACGGCGAGTACTTCACCGGTGCGATGGGTGCCGAGTCGATTCAGAAGCTGATCGAGACCTTCGACATCGACGCCGAGGCCGAGTCGCTGCGCGACACCATCAAGAACGGCAAGGGGCAGAAGAAGCTTCGCGCCCTGAAGCGTTTGAAGGTGGTGGCGGCCTTCCAGCAGTCGGGCAACTCCCCGATGGGCATGGTGCTCGACGCGGTGCCGGTGATCCCGCCGGAGCTGCGCCCGATGGTGCAGCTCGACGGTGGCCGGTTCGCCACGTCCGACCTCAACGACCTGTACCGCCGGGTCATCAACCGCAACAACCGGTTGAAGCGACTGATCGACCTCGGGGCGCCCGAGATCATCGTCAACAACGAGAAGCGGATGCTGCAGGAGTCCGTCGACGCGCTGTTCGACAACGGCCGTCGCGGCCGGCCGGTCACCGGCCCGGGCAACCGTCCGCTGAAGTCGCTTTCCGATCTGCTCAAGGGCAAGCAGGGCCGGTTCCGGCAGAACCTGCTCGGCAAGCGTGTCGACTACTCGGGCCGTTCGGTCATCGTGGTCGGTCCGCAGCTCAAGCTGCACCAGTGCGGTCTGCCCAAGCTGATGGCACTCGAGCTGTTCAAGCCGTTCGTGATGAAGCGACTGGTCGACCTGAACCACGCGCAGAACATCAAGAGCGCCAAGCGGATGGTGGAGCGGCAGCGCCCGCAGGTGTGGGACGTCCTCGAAGAGGTCATCGCCGAGCACCCGGTGCTGCTCAACCGGGCACCCACGCTGCACCGCCTGGGTATCCAGGCCTTCGAGCCGCAGCTGGTGGAGGGCAAGGCCATCCAGCTGCACCCGCTGGTGTGTGAGGCCTTCAACGCCGACTTCGACGGCGACCAGATGGCGGTGCACCTGCCGCTGAGCGCCGAGGCGCAGGCCGAGGCCCGCATCCTGATGCTGTCGAGCAACAACATCCTGTCGCCGGCCTCGGGTCGCCCGCTGGCCATGCCGCGTCTGGACATGGTGACCGGCCTGTACTACCTGACCACCGAGATCGAAGGTGACGCAGGCGAATACGTCCCGGCCGCCAAGGACCGCCCGGAGTCCGGCGTGTACTCCTCGCCGGCCGAGGCGATCATGGCCGTCGACCGCGGTGCGCTTTCCGTGCGGGCCAAGATCAAGGTGCGTCTGGACCAGCTGCGGCCGCCGGCCGAGGTCGAGACCGAGCTGTTCGGCGCCAACGGCTGGCGGCCGGGCGACGCCTGGATGGCCGAGACCACGCTGGGCCGGGTGATGTTCAACGAGCTGCTGCCCACCGGGTATCCGTTTGTGAACAAGCAGATGCACAAGAAGGTTCAGGCCGTCATCATCAACGACCTGGCCGAGCGCTACCCGATGATCGTGGTCGCCCAGACCGTGGACAAGCTCAAGGACGCCGGCTTCTACTGGGCCACCCGTTCGGGGGTCACGGTCTCGATGGCCGACGTGCTGGTGCCGCCGCGCAAGAAGGAGATCCTGGACTCCTACGAGGAGCGCGCCGACAAGGTCGAAAAGCAGTTCCAGCGTGGCGCTCTCAACCACGAGGAGCGCAACGAGGCGCTGGTGGAGATCTGGAAGGAAGCCACCGAGGAAGTGGGTCAGGCGCTGCGTGACCACTACCCGTCGGACAACCCGATCATCACCATCGTCGACTCCGGTGCCACGGGTAACTTCACTCAGACCCGGACGCTGGCCGGCATGAAGGGCCTGGTGACCAACCCCAAGGGTGAGTTCATCCCGCGGCCGATCAAGTCCTCCTTCCGTGAGGGCCTGACGGTGCTGGAGTACTTCATCAACACCCACGGTGCTCGAAAGGGCTTGGCGGACACCGCGTTGCGTACCGCCGACTCGGGTTACCTGACCCGTCGTCTGGTGGACGTGTCGCAGGACGTGATCGTGCGCGAGCACGACTGCGGCACCGAGCGCGGGATCATGGTGGAGTTGGCCGAGGTGGCCGCCGACGGATCGTTGATCCGCAACGCGTTCATCGAAACCTCCGCCTACGCCCGCACGTTGGCCGTCGATGCGGCCGATGCGAAGGGCAAGGTCGTCATCGAGCGCGGCCACGACCTCGGCGACCCGTCGATCGAGGCGCTGCTGGCTGCCGGAATCACCAGCGTGAAGGTGCGTTCGGTGCTGACCTGTGCCACCGGCACCGGCGTGTGTGCGACCTGCTATGGCCGGTCGATGGCCACCGGCAAGCTGGTCGACATCGGCGAGGCCGTCGGCATCGTCGCGGCCCAGTCCATCGGTGAGCCCGGTACCCAGCTGACCATGCGTACCTTCCACCAGGGTGGTGTCGGTGAGGACATCACCGGTGGTCTGCCGCGGGTGCAGGAGCTGTTCGAGGCGCGGATCCCGCGCGGCAAGGCGCCGATCGCCGACGTCGCCGGACGGGTGCAGCTCGAAGAGGGCGAGAAGTTCTACAAGATCACCATCGTGCCGGACGACGGTGGCGAGGAAGTGGTCTACGACAAGCTGCCCAAGCGTCAGCGGCTGCGTGTGTTCAAGCACGAGGACGGCTCGGAGCGGTTGCTGTCCGACGGCGACCACGTCGAGGTCGGCCAGCAGCTCATGGAGGGCTCGGCCGACCCGCACGAGGTGCTGCGTGTGCAGGGCCCGCGTGAGGTGCAGATCCACCTGGTCAACGAGGTCCAGCAGGTCTACCGGGCCCAGGGTGTGTCGATCCACGACAAGCACATCGAGGTGATCGTCCGGCAGATGCTGCGCCGGGTGACCATCATCGACTCGGGCGCCACGGAGTTCCTGCCCGGTTCGCTGACCGAGCGAGCCGAGTTCGAGACCGCGAACCGGCGGGTGGTGGCCGAGGGGCTGGAGCCCGCGGCTGGCCGTCCGGTGCTGATGGGTATCACCAAGGCGTCGCTGGCCACCGACTCGTGGCTTTCCGCGGCGTCGTTCCAGGAGACCACCCGCGTGCTGACCGATGCGGCGATCAACTGCCGCAGCGACAAGCTGCAGGGTCTGAAGGAGAACGTGATCATCGGCAAGCTGATCCCGGCCGGTACCGGGATCAACCGGTACCGCAACATCGCGGTGCAGCCGACCGAGGAGGCCCGGGCCGCTGCGTACACGATCCCGTCCTACGAGGATCAGTACTACAGCCCGGACTTCGGTGCGGCCACCGGTGCCGCGGTGCCGCTGGACGACTACGGCTACAGCGACTACCGGTAGCGTTTTTCTGCGCGAGCAGACGCGAAAGCCCCCATTTTGAGGCCGAAATGGGGGCTTTCGCGTCTGCTGGGCGGGGGTGACCGGTTATACACAGGGGTGACTTTCCCGTCGGCCACGACTCCGCCACCCTCGGGCGATGTCGATCGACGAGATCTTCGCCGCCAACGGCGGTGTCGCCACCACCGGGCAACTCCTTGACGTGATCAGCCGCAAAGCCCTGGCCTGTCATGTGCGGGCGGGCCGGGTGGTGCGGTTGCGTCGCGGTGTCTATGCCGCTGCCCAGCCCGACGTGTTCGGTCGGCTCGCCGCGCTGGACCTTGCCACCGGCACCCGAATCGTCGCCTGCTTAGGCACCGCAGCAGCCCTGTACGGCTTCGACACCGACGCGGACCCCCGGTTGCACGTCCTGGACCCCGGCATCCGCCTGCGCCCCACACCCGACGTGATGGTGCATCAGCGCCTTGGCGCCCCGCTGCGGACGGTAGGGGGACGACTCGCCACCGCGCCGGCGTGGACGGCGATCGAGGTGGCGCGAACATTGTGGAGGCCCCGCGCGCTGGCGACCCTCGACACCGCAGTGCGCATCGGGGCGTGCACGCCGCCGGAGTTGCGCCAGGTCATCTCGGAGCAGAAAGGGCGTCGGCAGATCGTCAAAGTCCGCGAATTGGCTACCTACATCGATGGGCGTGCCGAGTCGGAAATGGAGAGTGAGGCCCGCCTGGTGTTCATCGACGCCGGCATGCCCATGCCTGAGTTGCAATACGAGATCGTCGACCGCTGGGGTGACCGCTGGCGTGTCGATTTCGCCTGGCCGGAGGCGCGTTTGGCGGCAGAGTACGACAGCATCGACTGGCACATGGGCCCCAAAGCGTTGTTGCATGACCGTTTGAAGATCGCCCGATTACAGGAGTGCGGCTGGCTCTCGGTTCCCATGACGGTCAACGATGTTCGCCGAGATCCGCTACGGCTGGTGGCGCGTATCAATGCTCACTTGAATCAGCGCCTGGCCGCGTGATCCCTTCCGGCGAGCAGTCCCCCGCAAGCGGGTGGTGCCCCCAGCGAAAGCCCCCATTTGGACCCCGAAATGGGGGCTTTCGCGTCTGCTCGCGGGTGGGGGGCCGGGCACTCGGGTTGCGGGCACCGCGCCGAGCAGGTTGCATCGTTGGCATGGGGGACGAGGTCAAGCGCACCGACTACAGTCGCACCCAGCGTCAGCTCTACCGGCGCAAGATCCAACAGTGCCTCGACGTCTTCGAGACGATGCTGGCGCGGTCCAGCTTCGACTGTGACGACCAGCCGCTGACCGGCATGGAGATCGAGGCCAACCTGGTCGGCGGTGATTACCGGCCGGTGATGGCCAATTCCGACGTGCTCGCCGCGATCGACGATCCGGCTTATCAGCGCGAGTTGGGCGCCTTCAACATCGAATTCAACGTCCCGCCGCGACCGCTGCCCGGGCGCCTCGGGCTGGAGCTGGAGGCCGAGGTGCGCGCCAGCCTCAATGCCGCGGAGGTCAAGGCCCACGCCGACGGCGCACGCATCGTGATGATCGGCATTCTGCCCACGCTGATGCCCGAGCACCTGACCGGTGACTGGATGAGCGAGTCGGCCAGGTATGCGGCGCTCAACGATTCGATCTTCGCTGCGCGCGGAGAAGACCTCGCCATCGACATCGACGGCCCGGAGCCGCTGAGCCTGCAGGCGGCGACCATCGCACCGGAATCGGCGTGCACCAGCATGCAACTGCACCTTCAGGTGTCGCCGGCTCAGTTCGCCGACCACTGGAACGCCGCGCAGGTACTGGCCGGCCCGCAGCTGGCCCTGGGCGCCAATTCGCCGTACTTCTTCGGCCACCGGCTGTGGGCGGAGACCCGGGTCGAGCTGTTCGCCCAGTCCACCGACACCCGCCCCGACGAGCTGAAGAACCAGGGCGTCCGGCCGCGGGTGTGGTTCGGTGAGCGGTGGATCACCTCGATCTTCGATCTGTTCGAGGAGAACGTGCGGTATTTCCCGTCGCTGCTGCCGGAGGTCTCCGAGGAGGATCCGGCCGCCGAGCTGGCGCAGGGCCGCACGCCGCAGCTGGCCGAGCTGCGCCTGCACAACGGCACGGTGTACCGGTGGAACCGGCCGGTCTATGACGTCGTCGACGGACGGCCGCACCTGCGCGTGGAGAACCGGGTGCTGCCGTCCGGACCGACCGTTGCCGACATGCTGGCCAACGCGGTCTTCTACTACGGCCTGTTGCGCAGGATGGCCCGTGACCGACGGCCGCTGTGGACCCAGATGCGTTTTGCCGTCGCCCACAGCAACTTCCGTGCTGCCGCCCGCCACGGCCTGGACGCCCGGCTGTACTGGCCCGAGCTGGGCGAGGTCAGCGTGCCAGAGCTGACCCGGCGCGAGCTGCTTCCGATGGCCCGGCAGGGCCTGGACGAGTGGGGGGTAGCCGCCGAAGTCTCCGACCGGTACCTGGGCATCATCGAGAGCCGGGTCGACTCCGGGCGCAACGGTGCCAGCTGGCAGGTGGCGACGGTGCGGGCGTTGCAGGCGCAGGGGATGAGCCGGCCGGACGCCCTGGCGGAGATGCTGCGGCGCTACTGCGCACACATGCACACCAACCAGCCGGTGCACACCTGGGACTGGCCCACACCTGGCAACTAGCCTGATTGTCCGGCTCCTCAGCCGGCTCGTCCCTCGCCCGGATCGTCGCCGAACTAAGCTCACCGGCGTGTTGATCGGTTCCCATGTGCGCCCTGCTGATCCGTTGGCCGCCGCGGAGGCGGACGGCGCCGACACGGTGCAGATCTTTCTCGGCAACCCGCAGAGCTGGAAGCCCCCCAAACCGCGGGAGGACGCCGAGCGCCTGCGACAGGCCGCGCTGCCGATCTATGTGCACGCGCCCTACCTGATCAATCTGGCCTCGCCGAACAACCGGGTGCGCATCCCCTCGCGCACCGTCCTGCAGCAGACCTGCGATGCCGCCGCCGACATCGGCGCGGCCGCGGTGATCGTGCACGGCGGAAACGTCAGCGCCGACGACGACGATCCGGAGGCCGGGTTCGTCCGCTGGCGCAAGGCGCTGGACCGGCTGGAGACGACGGTGCCGGTGTATCTGGAGAACACCGCCGGTGGCGAGTATGCGATGGCCCGGCGTTTCGACACCATCGCCAAGCTGTGGGACCACATCGGCGACACCGGGGTGGGGTTCTGCCTGGACACCTGCCACACCTGGGCTGCCGGAGAGAAGCTGGCCGACGCGGTGGAGCGGATCAAGGGCATCACCGGCCGCATCGACCTGGTGCACTGCAACGACTCGCGGGACGCCGCCGGCTCCGGCCGGGATCGGCACGCCAACTTCGGTACCGGCCAGATCGATCCCGAGCTGCTGGTCGCCGTGGTCAAGGCCGCCGGCGCCCCGGTCATCTGCGAGACCGCAGACGAGGGCCGCAAGGCCGACATCGCGTTCCTGAAAGAGCGCCTCGGCTGACCCAAACCGGCTGACCACTGGACGAAGACCGCACCTCCCCGATTCGGCCTCCAATAATCCGTTCTGTCTGTTTTCCCGTGAAGCAGATGACAAGCGGTTGGTGGTGTGCTATTAATTTCCTATGGCTCCGCGAGTAGGGCGGCTTGCAGGTCCATTGCGCCGGGAGGGTTTTCGATGACTGAACGGCTGCGGCGGAAATGAGCTGCCCCTAGCGCGGCGCCCATAGACGCGGCGGTCACGGCCTGGAACCTCCCGACCTCGGGCCGTGACCGCCGTTTTGTTCCGAACATAAGTGCAGTTACATGCGTTGTGCGTACGTCGGAAAACTGTAATACTGCGCTATGGCCGACACGCATATCGTCACCAACCAGGTCCCTCCGCTGGAGGGCTACAACCCCGGTTCATCGCCGGTTCTCCTCGAGGCGCTGATCCGCGAGGGGGGTCAGTGGGGCGTCGACGAGGTCACCGGCCTCGGCGCCATCTCCGGCTCACGGCAGACCCAGCGCTGGGGTGAGCTCGCCGATCGCAACCGGCCGGTCCTGCACACCCACGACGTCGTCGGCAACCGCATCGACGAAGTGGAATACGACCCCGCCTACCACGAGCTGATGCGCACAGCGATCGAGCACGGCCTGCACGCCGCGCCGTGGGCCGACCCGCGGCCGGGCGCCCACGTGGTGCGGGCCGCCCAGACCGGGGTGTGGACCGCCGAACCGGGCCACATGTGCCCGATCTCGATGACGTACGCGGTCGTCCCGGCCCTGCGCTACAACGATGAACTGTCGAAAACCTACGAGCCGCTGTTGACCAGCCGGGTCTATGACCCCGAGCTGAAAGTGCCGGCCGACAAGGCGGGCCTCACCGCGGGCATGTCGATGACCGAGAAGCAGGGCGGCTCCGATGTGCGCGCCGGCACCACCCAGGCGGTGCCCAACGCTGATGGCAGCTACACGCTGACCGGGCACAAGTGGTTCACCTCCGCGCCGATGTGCGACGTGTTCCTGGTGCTGGCCCAGGCGCCCGGTGGCCTGAGTTGCTTCTTTCTGCCGCGGGTGCTGCCGGATGGCACCCGCAACCGGATGCGGCTGCAGCGGCTCAAGGACAAACTCGGCAACCACGCCAACGCCTCCAGTGAGATCGAGTACGACGGCGCCACCGCGTGGCTGGTCGGCGACGAGGGCCGCGGCGTCTCGGTCATCATCGAGATGGTCAACCTCACCCGGCTGGACTGTGCGCTGGGCAGCGCCACCAGCATGCGGATGGGGCTGGCCCGCGCCATCTACCACGCGCAGCACCGAAAAGCGTTCGGCGCCTACCTGATCGACCAACCTCTGATGCGCAACGTGCTGGCCGACCTGGCGGTAGAGGCCGAAGCGGCCACCATGGTGACCATGCGGATGGCCGGCGCCACCGACAAGGCGGTCCAGGGTGACGACCGGGAGGGGCTGCTGCGCCGGATCGGGCTGGCGGCCACCAAGTACTGGGTGTGCAAGCGCGCCACCCCACACGCCGCCGAGGCGATGGAATGCCTGGGCGGCAACGGCTACATCGAGGACACCTTGATGCCGCGCCTCTACCGGGAGGCGCCGCTGATGGGCATCTGGGAGGGTTCGGGCAACGTCAGCGCGCTGGATACGCTGCGGGCCTTGGCCACCCAGCCCGACTCGGTGGCGGTGCTCTTCGACGAGCTGGCCGACAGCGCCGGGCAAGACGTCCGGCTCGACGCCCACGTCGCTGCCCTCAAGGCGCAGCTGGGCGACCTCGCCGACGTGGACGCGGCGCAGTACCGGGCCCGCAAGATCGCCGAGGACATCTGCCTGGCACTACAGGGGGCGCTGCTGGTGCGGCACGGTCACCCGGCCGTCGCCGAGGCGTTTCTGGCCACCCGATTCGGCGGGCAGTGGGGCGGGGCGTTCGGTACGCTTCCCGCGGGCCTGGACCTTGGGCCGATCCTCGAGCGCGCTGTCGTCAAAGGGTCGTAACGGGGTCTCCAAGGGTCGTAAACGGTCAGAAAAGGCGACATATGCGGCACCATATTGCCCCGGTCGAATTCGACAATCTGCGCACGATGACCTACGAGGTCACCGATCGCATCGCCCGGATCACCTTCAACCGCCCGGAAAAGGGCAACGCGATCACCGCCGACACCCCACTGGAGTTGTCGGCCCTGGTGGAGCGCGCCGACCTGGACCCGAATGTGCACGTGATCCTCGTGTCCGGCCGCGGCGAGGGATTCTGCGCGGGCTTCGATCTGGGTGCCTACGCCGAGGGGTCGTCGTCACCGGGCGGCGAGAACTACCGCGGCAGCGTGCTCGACGGCAAGGTCCAGGCGACAAATCATCGCCCGGACCAGCCCTGGGACCCGATGGTCGACTACCAGATGATGAGCCGGTTCGTCCGGGGCTTCGCCTCGCTGATGCACGCCGACAAGCCGACCGTGGTCAAGATCCACGGTTACTGCGTGGCCGGTGGTACCGACATCGCATTGCATGCCGACCAGGTGATCGCGGCCTCCGACGCCAAGATCGGCTATCCGCCGATGCGGGTATGGGGAGTGCCGGCGGCCGGGTTGTGGGCACACCGGCTCGGCGACCAGCGCGCCAAACGCCTTCTGCTGACCGGGGATTGCATCACCGGCGCGCAAGCCGCCGAATGGGGTCTGGCGATCGAGGCCCCCGATCCGGCCGATCTCGACGAGCGCACCGAACGCCTGGTGGCCCGCATCGCCGCCATGCCGGTCAACCAGCTGATCATGGCCAAGCTGGCGCTCAATACTGCGCTGCTGCAACAGGGGGTGGCCACCAGCCGGATGGTCAGCACCGTCTTCGACGGCGTGGCGCGGCACACCCCGGAGGGGCACGCGTTCGTCGCTGATGCGGGCGCGCACGGCTTCCGCGAGGCGGTGCGGCACCGCGACGAGCCGTTCGGCGACTATGGCCGACAGGCATCCGGGGTGTAAGCGTCAGATGGCTGAGACCCCAGTTCGCATGACGGCCCGCTCGGTGGTGCTGTCGGTGCTGCTGGGTGCTCACCCCGCTTCGGCCACCTCAGCTGAATTACTCAGGCTCACTGCAGGTTTCGGCATCAAAGAAACCGCGATGCGAGTGGCGCTGACCCGGCTGGTCGCCGCCGGGGAGCTGGTGCGCTCCACTGAGGGCTACGGGCTCTCCGACCGTCTGCTGCAACGTCAGCGCCGGCAGGACGAGGCGCTGAATCCGCGCACCCGGCACTGGGGCGGCGACTGGCTCGCGGTGGTGATCACCAGCATCGGCTGCGACGCGCGAACCCGGGCCGCCTTGCGCTCCGGGCTCACCGAGCGGCGATTCGCCGAACTGCGCGAAGGGATTTGGATGCGGCCGGACAACATCGACGCCGAGCTGGGCGCTGATCTGGCCTCCCATACCCGGCTGCTCACCGCGCGCGACGAACGGCCGGCCGAACTGGCCGGCAAGCTGTGGGATCTGGCCGGGTGGGCGGACACCGGCAACGAGCTGCTCACCGCGATGGCTCAGGCTCCCGACGTGCCCGACCGCTTCACCGTCGCCGCGGCCATGGTCCGCCATCTGCGCCGCGACCCGGTGCTGCCGGCCGAACTGCTGCCGCCGGACTGGCCGGGCGATCGGATCCGCAGTCGCTATCGGGAATTCGTCGACGAAGTGGCGGCGCGGCGCGATGCGGACCAAGCGATGGAGGTGCCGTCATGACGGACTCGGTGCGGGTGGAGCGCAGCGGTGCGGTGACGACGGTGATCCTGAACCGGCCGCAGGCCCGCAACGCCGTGGACGGGCCGACCGCGGCCGCGCTGTATCAGGCCTTCGCCGACTTCGACCGCGACGACACCGCCTCGGTGGCGGTGCTGTGGGGGGATCACGGAACCTTCTGTGCGGGAGCCGATCTCAAGGCCCTGGGCACCGAGAAAGCCAACCAGACCCACCGCACCGGGCCGGGGCCGATGGGCCCGACCCGAATGACGCTGTCCAAGCCGGTGATCGCCGCGGTGAGCGGCTATGCGGTGGCCGGCGGCCTGGAGTTGGCGCTGTGGTGTGATCTGCGCGTCGCCGAGGCCGATGCCGTGTTCGGGGTGTTCTGCCGGCGCTGGGGGGTGCCGCTCATCGACGGCGGCACAGTGCGGTTGCCCCGGCTGATCGGCCACAGCCGCGCCATGGACATGATCCTCACCGGCCGCGCCGTGGACGCCGATGAGGCGCACGCGATCGGGTTGGCCAACCGAGTGGTGCCCAACGGGCAGGCCCGCGCCGCGGCCGAGCAATTGGCCGGCGAACTCGCCGAGCTGCCGCAGGGCTGCCTGCGCTCGGATCGGCTGTCGGCGCTGCGACAGTGGGGGATGACCGAAGCCCACGCGATGGATCAGGAATTCGCCAGCCTGTCGCGGGTGGCCGAGGAGGCGCTGCACGGGGCGGGCCGGTTCGCCGGCGGTGCCGGCCGGCACGGCGCCAAAGCCTGACCGGCGGCCGGCGCCAAAGCCTAGCGCTTATCGGCGATGGTGTTGCCCGAACCGCGATCGTCCACCGTCGGCTCGCCGCTGCGGTAGGTGATGGAGTTGTTGAGCCCGGTGACCGTCAGCGACTTCTCCACCCGCTCTACGGTGATCCGGTTGTCGGCACCGGCGACGTTCACCGCTTCGCAGCGGCCCCGGACCGTCAGCCGGTTGTTGGATCCGGCCACGGTCAGCGACTTGCCGTCGGCGCAGTCCACCGCCGACGTCGTCCCGAACGATTGGTAGTTGATCGTCTCGTCAAAGCTCTTGGAGACCCGGGCGGATTCAGGCGACTCCGAGCCGCAACCGGCCACGCCGGCGCACATCGCCACCAGCACAACACCGAAAAACGAGCAGCGGCTTCGGCGGTGATCGCGGGTCACGCCGGTACGCGGGCGAGCCGGTTGGTCATCCCCAGCTCACGTCCGCGGTCGAACAGGAAAGGGTCGCCATTCTTGTAGTAGACGGTCTGGTCGTAGCCGTAGACGGTGACGTCGTTGATGATGTTCTCGGCGATGACGGTGTTCTGCGAGCCCTGCATGGTCACCGCCCAGCAGTCCCCGAAGGCATGCACGGTGATGTTGACCCCGTTGATGAACAGGGTGCCGCCCTGGCAGTCCAGCGTGCGCGTCTCATGCACCCCGTAGATGTGGATGTCGCCGGGCACGGCCTGTGCGTCCGGGGCGCCGGCCAGCGGAGCGGCCGCAAAGGTCAGCAGCGCAGCTCCCAGCGCGCTCCATTTCATCTCCCGTGCCCCTCTCGCCGGACGCGATTTCGGCAAAGCTTACGTCGCGCCGGCTCGGCCGTACGCGGGTTCCCCTACATATCGGTGGATTAGAGTTCTTTGCTGATCTGTCCGGCACGCACTGCTACGAAGGGCAACCGCCATGTCAGCTCGACCAGACCTGCCGTCGGCGGGCGGTCGCTCGCGTGCCAACGGCAAATCGGGGGCGCGCCCGGTCAAGCTGAGCCGGGAGGTCATCGTCAACGCCGCACTGAACTTCCTGGACCGCGAGGGCTGGGACGCGCTGACCATCAATGCGCTGGCCACCCAGCTGGGCACCAAGGGCCCGTCGCTGTACAACCACGTGCACAGCCTGGGTGACCTGCGCCGCGCGATGCGGATGCGGGTCATCGACGACATTCTCGAGATGCTGACCCAGGTCGGCCAGGGCCGCGCCCGCGACGACGCGGTGCTGGTGATGGCCGGGGCCTACCGCAGCTACGCCCACCACCACCCGGGCCGCTATTCGGCGTTCACCCGGATGCCGCTGGGCGGGGAGGACCCGGAGTACACCGCCGCAGCCACCCGCGCGGCCGCCCCGGTGATCGAGGTGCTGTCGTCCTACGGGCTCGACGGTGATCGGGCGTTTCACGCGGCGCTGGAGTTCTGGGCGGCGATGCACGGATTCGTGCTGTTGGAGATGACCGGAGTGATGGATGACGTCGACACCGACGCCATCTTCTCGGACATGGTGCGCCGGCTGGCGTCGGCGATGGAGAGCCGAACCGGGTAGCGGCCGCGCGGCCCGAAAGGGCTGGGGCGACGCGCTTTGACCTGCCGGAGTCCAGGCGGGTATTGTGGTAGCTCGTGCCTGGCCACCGAGGCGCGTTTGGTGACATAACGCGCGCGCCTGGCCCAATTCGCATGTCCATTATGCAGCGGAGGAATCCGCAGCGGCCCATGCGACACGCCCGACCGCGGGGTAGCGGAAGGGCACAGACCGCAGGATTTACAGAGTTTCGAACAGCGATACAGGAAGCCGGTAGATGCCAACCATTCAGCAGCTGGTCCGCAAGGGCCGCCGCGACAAGGTCGCCAAGGTCAAGACCGCGGCCCTCAAGGGCAGCCCGCAGCGTCGTGGCGTGTGCACCCGCGTGTACACCACCACCCCGAAGAAGCCGAACTCGGCGCTTCGCAAGGTGGCCCGCGTCAAGCTGACCAGCCAGGTGGAGGTGACCGCCTACATCCCGGGTGAGGGTCACAACCTGCAGGAGCACTCAATGGTGCTGGTGCGTGGTGGTCGGGTGAAGGACCTGCCGGGTGTGCGCTACAAGATCATCCGCGGCTCGCTGGACACCCAGGGGGTCAAGAACCGCAAGCAGGCCCGCAGCCGCTACGGCGCCAAGAAGGAGAAGAGCTGATGCCGCGCAAGGGTCCCGCTCCCAAGCGTCCGCTGGTCAACGACCCGGTTTACGGGTCGCAGCTGGTCACCCAGCTGGTCAACAAGGTGCTGTTGGACGGCAAGAAGTCGCTGGCTGAGCGCATCGTCTACGGCGCCTTGGAGCAGGCCCGGGACAAGACCGGCACCGACCCGGTCGTGACGCTCAAGCGCGCGATGGACAACGTCAAGCCGGCCCTCGAGGTGCGCAGCCGCCGCGTCGGTGGCGCCACCTACCAGGTTCCGGTCGAGGTGCGTGCCGAGCGCTCCACCACGCTGGCGCTGCGCTGGCTGGTGAGCTTCTCGCGGGCGCGCCGGGAGAAGACCATGATCGAGCGCCTGGCCAACGAGATCCTGGATGCCAGCAATGGCCTGGGTGCCGCCGTCAAGCGGCGGGAAGACACCCACAAGATGGCCGAGGCGAACCGGGCGTTCGCGCACTACCGCTGGTGATCCAGCCGGCCTAACCCGCCGGCCCCAGCGCGACAAAGCAATTGACGTAATCGAAAGAGTGGGAAGACTGCTGTGGCACAGGACGTGCTCACCGACCTGAACAAGGTCCGCAACATCGGCATCATGGCGCACATCGATGCCGGTAAGACGACGACGACCGAGCGGATCCTGTACTACACCGGTGTCAACTACAAGATCGGTGAGACGCACGACGGCGCCTCGACGACTGACTGGATGGAGCAGGAGCAGGAGCGCGGCATCACCATCACCTCGGCCGCGGTGACCTGTTTCTGGAACAACAACCAGATCAACATCATCGACACCCCGGGCCACGTCGACTTCACCGTCGAGGTGGAGCGGTCCTTGCGGGTCCTCGATGGCGCCGTCGCGGTGTTCGACGGCAAGGAGGGCGTCGAGCCGCAGTCCGAGCAGGTGTGGCGGCAGGCCGACAAGTACGACGTGCCGCGGATCTGCTTCGTCAACAAGATGGACAAGCTGGGCGCGGACTTCTACTTCACCGTGCGCACCATCGAGGAACGCCTCGGCGCCCGCCCGCTGGTCATCCAGCTGCCGATCGGCGCGGAGAATGACTTCGAGGGCATCGTCGACCTGGTCGAGATGAAGGCCAAGGTCTGGCGCGGCGAGACCAAACTCGGCGAGACCTACGAAACCGTCGACATCCCCGCCGATCTGGCCGACAAGGCCGAGGAGTACCGGACCGCGCTGCTGGAGGCCGTCGCCGAGACCGATGAGGCGCTGCTGGAGAAGTACCTCGGCGGCGAGGAGCTCTCGGTCGAGGAGATCAAGAGCGGCATCCGCAAGCTGACGGTCTCCTCGGAGCTGTACCCGGTGCTGTGCGGCAGCGCGTTCAAGAACAAGGGTGTTCAGCCGATGCTGGACGCGGTGATCGACTACCTGCCGTCGCCGCTGGACGTCGAGTCCGTGCAGGGCCACGTGCCCGGCAAGGAAGACGAGGTCATCAGCCGCAAGCCCAGCATCGACGAGCCGTTCTCGGCGCTGGCGTTCAAGATCGCGGTGCACCCGTTCTTCGGCAAGCTGACCTACGTGCGGGTGTACTCGGGCAAGGTGGAGTCCGGCACCCAGGTGATCAACTCGACCAAGGGCAAGAAGGAGCGGCTGGGCAAGCTGTTCCAGATGCACTCCAACAAGGAGAACCCGGTCGACTCGGCCTCCGCCGGCCACATCTACGCGATGATCGGCCTCAAGGACACCACTACCGGCGACACCCTGTGCGACCCGGCCAACCAGATCGTGCTGGAGTCGATGACCTTCCCGGCGCCGGTCATCGAGGTGGCCATCGAGCCCAAGACCAAGAGCGACCAGGAGAAGCTGAGCCTGGCGATCCAGAAGCTGGCCGAAGAGGACCCGACCTTCAAGGTCCACCTCGACCAGGAGACCGGCCAGACCGTGATCGGCGGGATGGGCGAGCTGCACTTGGACATCCTGGTGGACCGGATGCGTCGCGAGTTCAAGGTCGAGGCCAACGTCGGCAAGCCGCAGGTGGCCTACAAGGAGACCATCCGCCGCAAGGTGGAGAAGGTCGAGTACACCCACAAGAAGCAGACGGGTGGCTCGGGCCAGTTCGCGAAGGTTCTCATCGACATCGAGCCGTTCACCGGCGAAGACGGGGCGACCTACGAGTTCGAGAACAAGGTCACCGGTGGCCGCGTTCCCCGCGAGTACATCCCCGCGGTGGACGCCGGCGCCCAGGACGCCATGCAGTACGGCGTGCTGGCCGGCTACCCGCTGGTCAACCTCAAGGTCACCCTGACCGACGGTCAGTACCACGATGTCGACTCCTCCGAGATGGCCTTCAAGGTGGCCGGCTCGCAGGCGCTGAAGAAGGCTGCCGCTGCCGCGCAGCCGGTGATCCTGGAACCGATCATGGCCGTCGAGGTCACCACGCCCGAGGACTACATGGGCGATGTGATCGGCGACCTGAACTCCCGCCGTGGTCAGATCCAGGCCATGGAGGAGCGCAGCGGTGCGCGTGTCGTCAAGGCGCAGGTTCCGCTGTCGGAGATGTTCGGCTACGTCGGCGACCTCCGGTCGAAGACCCAGGGCCGGGCGAACTACTCCATGGTGTTCGACTCCTACGCCGAAGTGCCGGCGCAGGTGTCGAAGGAGATTATCGCCAAGGCGACGGGCGAATAGGCACCACCCGCCCGTGCCGCTACGGTGGCACAAACCAGAAAAGATCAATCCTGCTGTAACCCAGCACCAACAAGTCCAGGAGGACAAGAAGTGGCGAAGGCGAAGTTCGAGCGGACGAAGCCGCACGTCAACATCGGGACCATCGGTCACGTTGACCACGGCAAGACCACGCTGACCGCGGCTATCACCAAGGTTCTGCACGACAAGTACCCGGACCTGAACGAGTCGCGTGCGTTCGACCAGATCGACAACGCTCCCGAGGAGCGTCAGCGCGGTATCACGATCAACATCTCCCACGTGGAGTACCAGACTGAGAAGCGGCACTACGCCCACGTCGACGCGCCGGGCCACGCCGACTACATCAAGAACATGATCACCGGTGCCGCCCAGATGGACGGCGCGATCCTGGTGGTCGCGGCCACCGACGGTCCGATGCCGCAGACCCGCGAGCACGTGCTGCTGGCCCGTCAGGTCGGCGTGCCCTACATCCTGGTGGCGCTGAACAAGTCCGACATGGTCGACGACGAGGAACTCCTCGAGCTCGTCGAGATGGAGGTCCGCGAGCTGCTGGCCGCCCAGGAGTTCGACGAGGAGGCCCCGGTGGTCCGGGTGTCGGCTCTGAAGGCGCTCGAGGGCGACGAGAAGTGGGTCAAGTCCGTTCAGGACCTGATGGAGGCCGTCGACGAGTCCATCCCGGACCCCGTCCGCGACACCGACAAGCCGTTCCTGATGCCGGTTGAGGACGTCTTCACCATCACCGGTCGTGGCACCGTGGTCACCGGTCGTGTCGAGCGTGGCGTGATCAACGTGAACGAGGAAGTCGAGATCGTCGGCATCCGTCCGGACACCACCAAGACCACCGTCACCGGTGTGGAGATGTTCCGCAAGCTGCTGGACCAGGGCCAGGCCGGTGACAACGTCGGTCTGCTGATCCGCGGTATCAAGCGCGAGGACGTCGAGCGTGGCCAGGTTGTGGTCAAGCCCGGCACCACCACCCCGCACACCGAGTTCGAGGGCCAGGCCTACATCCTGTCCAAGGACGAGGGCGGTCGCCACACGCCGTTCTTCACCAACTACCGTCCGCAGTTCTACTTCCGCACCACCGACGTGACCGGTGTGGTGAGCCTGCCGGAGGGCACCGAGATGGTGATGCCCGGTGACAACACCGAGATGAGCGTGAAGCTGATCCAGCCCGTCGCCATGGACGAGGGTCTGCGGTTCGCCATCCGTGAGGGTGGTCGTACCGTCGGCGCCGGCCGGGTCACCAAGATCATCAAGTAGTTCCTCTGCGCGAGCAGTCGTGAAAGCCCCCTTTCCCGGTGCGGAAAGGGGGCTTTCGCGTCTGATGGGCAGAAGTGGCGGGGACCTAGAACAGGTTCCAGTTTCAGCTGCTAGCCTCGTCGCGTGAGCCAGAACGAGAAGCACGATCTGCAGGGCAAGGTGGCGCTGGTCACCGGCGCGGCGCGCGGCCAGGGCCGGGCGCATGCGATCCGGCTGGCGGCCGCGGGCGCCGACATCATCGCCTGCGACATCTGCGCACCGGCGTCGGAGGCGATCACCTATCCGGCGGCCACGCCCGACGATCTGGCCGAGATGGTCGCCGGGGTCGAGGCGCACGGCCGCAAGGTGCTGGCCCGTTCCGTGGACGTGCGCGACGACGCCGCGCTGCGCGCCCTGGTCTCCGACGGGGTCGAGCAGTTCGGCCGGCTCGACGTCGTGGTGGCCAACGCCGGAGTGCTGAGCTGGGGCCGGCTGTGGGAGCTCACCGACGAGCAGTGGAACACCGTCATCGACGTCAACCTGACCGGCACGTGGCGCACCATCCGGGCGGCGGTGCCGGCGATGATCGAGGCCGGCAACGGCGGCTCGATCGTGATCGTCAGTTCCTCGGCCGGGTTGAAGGCCACCCCCGGCAACGGCCACTACGCGGCGTCCAAGTACGGCCTGGTAGCCCTGACCAACACCCTGGCGCTGGAGGTCGGCGAGCACGGTATCCGGGTGAACTCGATCCACCCCTACTCGGTCGACACCCCGATGATCGAGCCGCAGGTGATGGCCAAGATCTTCGGCGAACACCCCGACTTTTTGCACGCCTTCCCGCCGATGCCGTTGCGCCCCAATGGTTTCATGACGTCCGAAGACGTCGCCGAGGTGGTCGTCTGGCTCGCCGGCGCGGGCTCCGGTGTCCTTACAGGTGTGCAGATCCCGGTCGACAAGGGCGCTTTGAAATACTGAGCGCTCTGCTGGGATCACACTAGGGGGATCGACGTGCCCGAACACGGGATCGTCATCGTCGGCGGCGGTCTGGCGGCTGTGCGCACCGCCGAGGAACTGCGGCGCGAGGAGTATGCCGGGCCGATCACCATCGTCTCCGACGAGACCCGCCCGCCGTACGACCGGCCGCCGCTGACCAAAGATGTGCTGCGCGGTGAACGCGACGACAGCACCCTGGAACCGCCGGAGTTCTACGCCTCACGCGACATCGACCTGCGGCTGGGCTGCGGCGCCCGCGGAGTCGACACCGCAGCGCAGACCGTGACGCTGGCCGACGGCACCGTCCTGGGCTATGACCAGCTCGTGATCGCCACCGGGCTGGTGCCGCGGCGCATTCCCAGCCTCGGCGACGTCAACGGCATCCGGGTGGTCCGTTCGTTCGAAGACAGTCTGGTGCTGCGCGGCGACGCGGCCGCCGCCCGCCGCGCGGTGGTGATCGGCGCCGGTTTCATCGGCTGCGAAGCGGCGGCCAGCCTGCGCAAGCTCGGGGTGGATGTCGTGCTGGTCGAGCCGCAACCCGCCCCGCTGGCCGGCGTGCTCGGTGAGCAGATCGGCGAACTGGTGGCGCGGCTGCACCGGGCCAACGGTGTCGACGTCCGCAGCGGCGTCGGGGTCGCCGAAGTCCGCGGCGCCGGCCACGTCGAGACCGTCGTGCTGGCCGACGGTGCCGAGCTGGCCGCCGACCTGGTAGTGCTCGGCGTGGGCTCCCGGCCGGCCACCGAGTGGCTGGAGGGCTGCGGCGTCGAGCTCGGCAACGGAGTGCTGTGCGACCTGACCGGGCGCACCAGCGCACCCAATGTGTGGGCCGTCGGCGACGTGGCGTTCTGGCGTGGCCGCGGCGGCCACGAGATCCGGGTGGAGCACTGGAGCAACGTCGTCACCCAGGTGCGGGTCATGGTCCCGACGATGCTGGGCCGGGAATCCCTGCACGACGTGGCGGTGCCACCGTACTTCTGGAGCGACCAATACGACGTCAAGATCCAGTGCCTGGGCGAGCCGCAGGCCACCGACACCGTGCACCTGGTCGAAGACGACGGCCACAAGTTCCTGGCCTACTACGAGCGCGACGGCGTGCTGGTCGGTGTCGTCGGCGCCGGCCGGCCCGGCAAGGTGATGGGGGCGCGCGGCAAGATCGCCAGCGGCGCCCCGATCGCCGAGGTCCTCAACCCCTAGCTCGGGTCACCGTTAAGCCCCCGCGCATGCGGTAGCCCTTCCATTTTCGGCGGAGAACGGTATTCTCCGTACGGAGATTGAAAGGTGCGGCTCATGGACAGTGCGCAGGATTCCCGGCTCGACAGCGGCGCGCTGGGGCGCTGGCTCGACACCGACGGCGCACCGGGAGCGCCCGGCCAGGGCGAGCCGCCGGTGCTGGAACCGCTGACCGGCGGGTCACAGAACACCCTCTACCGGCTGCGCCGCGGCGAGGCCACCATGGTGCTGCGGATGCCGGGCGCGCGGGCGGATGCCGCCCGGATCGACGGGCTGCGCCGCGAGATCCGGCTGGTGCGGGCGCTGTCGGGAACCGATGTCCCGCACGCGGAGCTGATCGCCGCCGACGACAACGGCGACCTGATCGGCATGCCGTTCTACGTGATGGCCGAGGTGGACGGCTGGAACTCCACCGGCAACGCCTGGCCGGCCCCCTTCGACACCGACCTGACCGCCCGTCGCGGCCTGGCCTTCGAGTTGGTCGAGGGCGCCGCCCGCCTCGGCCGGGTGGACTGGCGCGCCCGCGGGCTCGACGGGTTCGGGCGCCCGGACGGATTCCATGAGCGGCAGGTCGACCGCTGGCTGGCGTTCTTGGACAGCTACCGGGTGCGCGAGCTGCCCGGGCTGGATGACGCGTCGGACTGGCTGCGGCGCAACCGTCCCGAGCACTACACCCCGGGCATCATGCACGGCGACTACCAGTTCGCCAACGTGATGTACGCCCACGGTGCGCCGGCGACACTGGTCGCGATCATCGACTGGGAGATGACCACCATCGGCGATCCACTGCTCGACCTGGCCTGGGCGTTGCTCGGCTATGACGGCGAAAACCCGCGCACCCAAGGCTATTACGCCGACCTCGCAGGCATGCCGACCCGCACCGAGCTACTGGAGCGCTACGAGCAGGTCAGTGGACTGTCCACCGAGAACATCGACTACTACCTGGTGCTGGCCAACTGGAAACTGGGGATCGTGCTGGAGAAGACCTACGCGGCATCGGTGACCAGCTCTCAAGTCGACCCGGCGATCGCGGCGGCAATGGGTCCGATGATCCCGCAGTTGATCGCCCGCGCCGCCGAACTGGCCCGCTCCCTGCCGTCGGTTCGCTGACATGGGGTACGCGGACGGACTGTTCGACCTGACCGACCGGGTGGTGCTCGTCACCGGCGGCAGCCGGGGATTGGGCCGGGAGATGGCCATGGCCGCCGCCCGCTGCGGCGCCGACGTGGTGATCGCCAGCCGCAAACTCGACGCCTGCCAGGCCACCGCCGCGCAGATCGAGGCCGAAACCGGCCGCAGCGCACTGCCGTACGCGGTGCACGTGGGACGCTGGGATCAGCTCGACGGCTTGGTCGACGCGGCGTACGAGCGGTTCGGCCGGGTCGACGTGCTGGTCAACAACGCGGGTATGTCCCCGGTATACGACAAACAGACCGACGTCACCGAGAAGATGTTCGACGCGGTGGTCAACCTCAACCTCAAAGGGCCGTTTCGGCTCTCGGCGCTGATCGGCGAACGGATGGTGGCCGCGGGCCGGGGCTCGATCATCAACGTTTCCACCCACGGCTCGCTGCGCCCGCACCCGTCGTTCATCCCCTACGCGGCGTCCAAGGCCGGCCTCAACGTGATGACCGAGGCGCTGGCCCAAGCCTACGGCCCGACGGTACGGGTCAACACCTTGATGCCCGGGCCGTTTCTCACCGATATCGCCAAGGCATGGAACCTCGGCGACGCCGCGAACCCCTTCGCGCACTTCGCCTTACAGCGCGCCGGAGAGCCACGGGAGATCGTGGGCGCCGCACTGTTTTTGATGTCGGACGCCTCCAGCTACACCACCGGTTCGATCGTGCGGGCTGACGGCGGCATTCCCTAGGCGATCGCAAGCGCGGCGGAGCCGGGTGCAGCGGGTCGCCGCTAATGAACCTGACAGACGAGGAGTAGAGACATGGCCTGGGATTTCTCCACCGAACCGGAGTTCGAGGCGAAGCTGGACTGGATCCGGACGTTCGTGCACGACGAGGTCGAACCGCTCGAGGTGCTGTTCCCCGGCTGCGAGTACCTGCCGCTGGACGACCAGCGCCGCCGGATCGTCGATCCCCTCAAAGACCAAGTGCGCGAGCAGGGGCTGTGGGCGCCGCATCTGGGCCCCGAACTCGGCGGGCAGGGCTTCGGTGCGGTCAAGCTGACCCTGATCAACGAGATCCTGGGCCGGTCCAGCTGGGCGCCGATCGTGTTCGGCACCCAGGCGCCCGACACCGGCAACGCCGAGATCCTGGCCCGCTTCGGCACCGCCGACCAGAAGGACAAATATCTGGCCGGGTTGCTGTCCGGGGAGATCTTCTCCTGCTTCTCGATGACCGAACCCCAGGGCGGCGCCGACCCGCGGGTGTTCACCACCCGGGCCGTCAAGCAAGATGACGCGTGGGTGATCACCGGGCGAAAGTACTTCTCCTCCAACGCCTCGGTGGCGTCATTCTTCATCGTGGTGGCCATCACCGACCCGGACGTGCCGGTGCACCGAGGCGCGTCGACCTTCCTGATCCCGGCCGGCACACCGGGTCTGGTCATCGAAGCCACCCACCACCTGGTGGGCTCGCATCCGCACGAGGCGGGGCATTCGCTGGTGCGCTACGACGATGTGCGGGTGCCGGCGGACGCGATCCTCGGAGAACCGGGACAGGGCTTCCTGATCCTGCAGAATCGGCTGGCCGGGGGGCGGCTGCACCACGCCATGCGTTCGATCGGGGTGGCGCAGCGCGCCATCGACATGATGGCCCGGCGCGCCAAAAGCCGCTTCACCCAGGGCAGTTCACTGGCCGACAAGCAGCTGGTTCAGGCGTTCATCGCCGACTCCTATGCCGAGCTGATCCCGTTCCGGTTGACGGTGCTGCACGCCGCCTGGCTCATCGACACCGCCGGCGAGCACGCGGCTCGCGCCGAGATCGGGGTGTGCAAGATCCTGGCCTCGCAGATCCTGAAGTCGATCGGGTTGCGCGCCATTCAGGTTCACGGCGCGATGGGCCTGACCGAGCAGTTGCCGCTGACCAATGTGCTGCTGGGCGGGGTGGCGCTCGGGTTGGCCGACGGCCCCACCGAGGCGCACAAGGTGAACCTGGCCCGGCTGCTGCTCAAAGACTATGAGGCCGAGGACCCGGAGTGGCCCAGCGAGTTCCTGGACAACCGCATCGAGGCCGCCCGCGCCAAGTACGGCGATCTGGTCGACCGGATTCCCGCGGTGCCATGACCACACGTGTCGATGCCGCGGTGCACCGTGCGCTCGACGATCGCCAGCAGCAGGCCACCGCCGAAGTGGAGCGCATCCTGGCGGCCGCTGTGACGGTGCTGGCGCGGGTCGCGCCCGACGAGCCGCGGGTCTCCGACATCGTCGCCGAGGCCGGCTCGTCGAACAAGGCGTTCTACCGCTACTTCACCGGCAAAGACGAACTCTTCGGAGCGGTGATGGAGCGCGGCGTCGCGATCGTCGTCTCGTATCTGCAGCACCAGCTGGCCAAGGAGGCCACGCCGGCCGGTCAGGTGCAGCGCTGGATACGCGGTACGGTGGCGCAGGTGTCCGACCCGCACCTGTTGAGTCTGAGCCGCGCGGCCAGCACCCAGCTGAGCGCCGCCGGGGTCTCCGACGACGAGGTCCTGCGCCCGCTGCGCGATCTGCTCACCGAGCCGGTGGCGGCGCTGGGGGGTAGTGAGCGGGACGCGGACGCCGTGTTCACCTGCACGCTGGCCACCATGCGTCGCTACCTGGGTGGCACCGTCCAGCCGAAGCGGGCCGATGTCGACCATCTGGTGGCGTTCTGCCTACGAGGACTGGGAGTTTGATGCGCGCGATCGTCTGCCAACAGTACGGGCCACCGGAAGACCTGGTGCTCCAAGAGCTTCCGGATCCCACGCCCGGTCCCGGCACGCTGGTGGTGCGGGTGCGGGCGGCGGCGGTCAACTTCCCCGACGTGCTGCTGATCGACGGCAAATATCAGCTGAAGATCCCGACCCCCTTCACGCCCGGCAGCGAACTGGCCGGCGACGTGATCGAGGCCGGCGAGGGGGTGCCGTTCGCGGTCGGTGACCGGGTGGTCGGCACCTCGTTCGTGGGCGGATTCGCCGAGCAGGCGCTGGTCCCCGCCACGGCGGTCAGTGCCATACCCGACGGCATCGACTACGCCGCTGCGGCCGGCTTCGGCGTCACCTATCGCACCGCCTACCACGCGCTGCGCTCGGTCGCCCAAGTTGCGCAAGGGGATTGGGTGGTGGTACTCGGCGCGGCCGGGGGCGTCGGTCTGGCGGCGGTCGATCTGGGCGTGGCGCTGGGTGCGCGGGTGCTGGCCGCCGCGTCCAGCCCGGAGAAGCTCGCCGTGTGCACGCAGCGCGGCGCCGAAGCCGTGGTCGACTACGACCGGGAGGACCTCAAGGCGCGGATCCGCGAGATCACCGGCGACGGGGCGCAGGCGGTGCTCGACCCGGTCGGCGGACCGTACGCCGAGCCGGCGCTGCGCAGCCTGGCCCGCGGCGGGCGCTTCATCACCCTCGGCTATGCCGCGGGGGCGATCCCAGCGATCCCGTTGAACCTGGTGATGCTCAAGGGCATCACCGTGCAGGGCATGGAGATCCGGACCTTCGCCGACGACCACCCGCAAGAGAACGCGCGCGACCTGGCCGAGCTCGCCGAAATGTTCGCCAGCGGCCGGGTCAGCCCCTATATCGGTGCTCGCTTCGATCTCGCCGACACCGCGGCGGCCCTGCGCTACGTCGCCGACCGCAAGGCGGTGGGCAAGGTGATCATCGACGTCTGACCCACACCAGCGTGTTGTGGCTCGTCACACCGTCGTTGGTGGTCGTTGCCGACAGGGTCAATCGATCGCCGTCGACGCGAGCCTGTCGCAGCTGCGGGGAGGCCAGCAGCTCCGGCAGCATCGACATGCTCACCTCGTGGTGCACGGTCGCGGTGTCCTCGTCGACGCGGAAGCGGCCGCCGTAGGCAATGTAGGCGGGCAGTGCCGCGTCGGCGCTGCCGGTCAGTTGCGCGGACATGTAGCCGTCGGCGGTGTAGAGGATCAGACCGCGCGGCGCCGATCCCATGGGGTGCGACACCGCCCGCGTGGCGATGTCGCGGGATTCCATTGACAACAGCTCCCAGCCGCCCAGGAGTGCGTCGCGCAAGGTGGTCATCAGGGCATGATGACGGTTCGAGTGACCGGTTCGGCGGCCGCCTGCCGGCTGCGCAGCCCGCGCCGCAGGGCACTCAACAGCGCGTCGCGGGTCTCGCGCGGGTCGATGAGCTCGTCGAAACCGAGCTGCTTGGCGGAGTGATACGACGCCTGCAACTCGGTGTCGCGCAGCTTGGCGGCCAGATCCTCCCCGGCGTGCGAGGCGGCACTGAGTGCGGCCGCACTCATCGCGCCCATCGTCGCCCCCGGATAGGCGAATGTCGCCACCTGCGAGTCGAACCCGAGCAACGACATCACCATGGAGCCGAAGCCGTAGGCCTTGCGCAGCGTCAGGTGCAGCTTCACGGTGGTAGCTGCGGTCTGAGCGGCGAACATCCGGGCGCCGGCCCGCAGCACACCGCTGCGCTCCGAGCGGCTGCCCGGCAGCATGCCCGGATTGTCGGCCAGGAACACGATCGGCAAGTGGAATGAATCGGCCACCGTGATGAAGTGGGCGGCCTTGTCCGCGGCGTCGGCGTCGATCGAGCCGGCCAGCACCTGCGGCTGGTTGGCCACCACCGCCACCGGGTGGCCGCCCAAATGGGCCAGCGCGCAGATGATCGCGGGTCCGAATCGGGGCTGCACCTCGAACCAGTCCGGCCGGTCGAATACGACGTCGAGAACCGCGCGCATGTCGTAGACCCGGCGGTTGTCGCGCGAGACGATGTCGAGTAACTCCGGCGTCGGGCGCGGCTCGGCGGCCGGGTCGGCGGGCAGCATCGGCGGGTACGACCAGGCACTGGAGGGGAAATAGGACAGATACCGGCGGATGTCATCGAGCACCGCGGCGTCGTCGGCGGCGAGGTTGTGGATCACCCCGCTTCTCAGGGCGACCTCGGGGCCGCCGAGGTCCTCCTTGGAAATGGCTTCGCCCGTGGACTCTTTGACCACCGGCGGCCCGGCGGTGAAGATCGCGCCGTGCGGGCTCATGATCCGGAAGTCGCAGACCGGGCCGACCAGGGCGCCGTGCCCGGCCGACGGGCCCAGCACCGCGGCGACGGTCGGCACCTTCCCCGAGCACTGCGCCTGGGCCAGCAGGTCGGTCGGGGTGCGCCCGTAATGCTCACCGGTGGGACGGAACCCGGCGCCCTCCAACAGCATCACCAACGGAATCTTGTCGCGCAGCGCCAGTTCGGCGATGCGGTAGCGCTTGGCGTTGCCGCCGGGTCCGATGCTGCCGGCCAGCGTGGTGAAATCCTCGGCGCCCACCATCACCGGGGAGCCGTTGATCTCCCCCGAGCCGACCACGATCCCGTCGGCGGCGATCTCCCCGCCGACCATGGTGCCCAACTCACGGAACGTTGCGGGGTCGAGCAGGTGGTCGATCCGGGCGCGCGCGTCGAGCTTGCCCTTCCCGTGATGCTTGGCCACCCGCTCGGCGCCGCCCATCGCCTGGGTGTGCCGGCGCCGCCGGTCCAGGTCGTCCAGCGTCTCCTGCCAGCCCTGCGCGTTCGTCATCCGTTGACCATACTGAAATTCTTACTGTAGCGTCACCCGGCATGGCCGCCCAGAGCATCGCAGCGATGAGTTCCGTTGCGCCGGAGCGTCCCCGATGAACCGCCGCATCCCGCGGCATCCGCACGATGTCACCAGCACGTGGCTCTCGGCTGCCCTCGGCACCGAGGTGTCCTCGGTCGACGTCGCGCCGGTCGGCACCGGTCAGACCGGCGCCACCTACCGGGTGTCGGCGACCTACGCCGGCGATCGGGACGGCCTGCCCGGCACCTTCGTGATCAAGCTTCCGGCCGGCGACGATGCGGTCCGCGATCGCGTCGTGCTGGGCTATCGCAGTGAGTGCGCCTTCTACGCCGAGGTCGCCGATCGCGTCCGGATCCCGATACCGGAGTGCTTCCACTGCGAAATCAACGCCGACGCAACCGAGTACGCGTTGCTGCTCGCCGACCGGGCGCCCGCGTCCCAAGGCGACCAGCTCGCCGGCTGTGACGAGCGGCAGGCGCGGCTGGCGGTGACCGCGCTGGCCGGGCTGCACGCGCCCACCTGGTGCGACGAGCAGTGGCTGACGTTTTCCGGGCTGGCGATGACCCAGTTGGACGAGGCCGGCGCCAAGGGCATGGGCGACATCGCCCGGATGTGTGCGGCCACCACCGTCGAGCGGCTCGGCGCGCAACTCGGCGACGCCGACTGTGCGACGTTGACGGCCGCGCTGGACGTGATCACGCCCTGGGTGTCAGCGCCACTGGGCCGGTTCGCGCTGATCCACGGCGACTACCGGCTGGACAACATGCTGTTCAGTCCGGATGGGGAACAGGTCTGGGTGGTCGACTGGCAGACCCTGGGCGTCGGCCTGCCGGCCCGCGACCTGGCCTTCTTCACCGCCACCAGCTTGGTGCCCGAGCTGCGCTCGGCGATCGAAGCCGATCTGGTCACGGCGTATCACGGCGCGCTGCTGGACTACGGTGTGACCGGCTATGACCGGGAAACCTGTTGGCAGGACTACCGGTTCGGTGTGCTGCAGGCTCCGCTGATCTGCGCGCTCGGGCTGGTCTTCGCGACCGGCACCGACCGCGGCGACGACATGTTCGTCACCATGCTGCGGCGCGCCTGTGCGGCGATCCGCGACCTGGGCACGCTGGAACTGGTGGGAGAGGTCTGTGCACATGAACGCTGAATCGCCGCGGCCGCCCGAGGGCGACTGGCTCGGAACCCCGTTCCTCGAGTTCCGGCGGGAGGGGCCGATCGCGGTCTGCACTCTGAACCGCCCCGAAGCCCGCAACGCGATGACCCCCGCGATGTACTTCGGCATTCGCTACGCGGTGGGCCTGGTCAACTCGGATCCGGACCTGGCCGGGCTGTTGATCACCGGCACCGGCGACGTGTTCGCCCCCGGCGGCGACATGGGCGGCGGCGGGGCGGACAACTGGATCACCTTCGGGTCCGCGCTGGGCATGGACGTCACCCCGTTCGACGCGTTGCGCAGCTCGGTGAAGCCGGTCGTCTCGGCGGTCAACGGACTGTGTCAGGGCGGCGGCCTGCAGATCGCGTTGTGCAGCGACGTCGCCGTGGTCAGCGACCGGGCGACGTTCCGGGTGCCCGAGCTGTTCCGCGGCATCGCCGACACCTACTACAGCCAGATGCTGGCACGGGTGGTCGGGCCGGTCCGGACCCGCGACCTGATGTTCACCGGCCGCACGTTCGGGGCGCAGGAAGCACTGGAGTGGGGCATGGTGGCACGGGTGGTCCCGCACGACGAACTGGCCGACGCCGCACACGAGGTGCTGGCGCAGTGCTGCCGGACGGCACCGGCCGCGCGGGCGGTGGTCAAGTCGAGCCTGGACGCCTACCTCGGGCTGTTCGACCGGATCGGGATGAGCACCAGCCTGGGTGCGCCGGAGGCCGTGGAAGGGTTCCGGGCGTTCAAAGAGCGCAGGTCACCGGCGTGGGTGCACCCGGACTTAAGGACCGACGGACGACTATAGATGAGCTATTTGCTTTAAATGAGAATGGGTGTGCACGAAAAGTAGAAGCGGCTATCGCACTAACCACGAATCGGTTAGTATCCACACGCGTCGTGTCGCGCGTGTTTCTCGAAGGAGCCACCAGCTATGGGGATGAAGGATCTGCTTCCGCGGTCCCCGCAGTTGGCGATCGGGCGCTTGGCGGAGCCGATGCAGGCGGTCGGCGGGCTGTTCAGCATGACGGTCGACGCGGTCAAGTTCATGTTCCAGCGTCCCTTTCAGGCCCGCGAATTCCTGGAGCAGTCCTGGTTCGTCGCCCGGGTCTCGCTGGCGCCCACGCTGCTGGTGGCGATCCCCTTCACGGTGCTGGTCAGCTTCATCCTGAACATCCTGCTGCGCGAGCTCGGAGCCGCGGACCTGTCCGGGGCCGGTGCGGCGTTCGGCGCGGTCACCCAGGTCGGGCCGATGGTGACGGTGTTGATCGTCGCCGGCGCCGGCGCCACCGCGATGTGCGCCGACCTGGGTTCCCGCACGATCCGCGAAGAGATCGACGCCATGGAGGTGCTGGGCATCAACCCGGTGCAGCGGCTGGTGACACCGCGCATGCTGGCGGCCGGGCTGGTGGCGCTGCTGCTGAACAGCCTGGTGGTGATCATCGGGATCCTCGGCGGCTACGTGTTCTCGGTCTTCGTGCAGGACGTCAACCCCGGTGCGTTCGCGGCGGGCATCACGCTTTTGACCGGGGTGCCCGAGCTGATCATCTCCTGCATCAAAGCGGCGCTGTTCGGCCTGATCGCGGGCATGGTCGCCTGCTACCGCGGCCTGACGATCTCCGGCGGCGGCGCCAAGGCCGTCGGTAACGCGGTGAACGAGACCGTGGTGTACGCGTTCATGTCGTTGTTCGTCGTCAACGTGGTCGTCACCGCGATCGGCATCAAGATGACGGCGCGCTGAGCCGTGGCGCTTCGTGCTCTGTCCGCCGTCTATCCCGGTGTCGCCCGGCAGCTTCGGCGACCCGTCGCGGCGCTGGGCCGGCTCGGTGATCACACGCTGTTCTACGGCCGGGCGATCGCCACCGCGCCGTTCGCGTTCACCCATTACCGCCGGGAGGTCGTTCGGCTGATCGCCGAGATCAGCATGGGCACCGGGACCCTGGCGATGATCGGCGGCACCGTGGTGATCGTCGGGTTCCTGACCCTGGCCGCCGGCGGCACCCTGGCGGTCCAGGGCTACAGCTCACTGGGCAACATCGGCATCGAGGCGCTGACCGGGTTCCTGGCGGCGTTCATCAATGTCCGCATCTCGGCGCCGGTGGTCGCCGGCATCGGGTTGGCGGCCACCTTCGGTGCCGGTGTGACCGCGCAGCTGGGCGCGATGCGCATCAACGAGGAGATCGACGCCCTGGAGTCGATGGCGATCCGACCGATCGCCTATCTGGTCAGCACCCGCATCGTCGCCGGGCTGGTCGCCATCACCCCGCTGTACTCGATTGCGGTGATCCTGTCGTTCCTCGCCAGCCGATTCACCACGGTCTTTCTGTTCGGGCAGTCGGCCGGCCTGTACGACCACTACTTCCGGACCTTCCTGAACCCGATCGATCTGCTCTGGTCGTTCCTGCAGGCCTTCCTCATGGCGGTCACCATCTTGTTGATCCACACCTATTTCGGCTACTTCGCCGCGGGCGGTCCGGCCGGCGTCGGTGTCGCGGTGGGCAACGCGGTGCGCACCTCGCTGGTGGTGGTGGTCTCGGTGACGCTGCTCGTCTCGCTGTCGGTCTACGGCGCGAGCGGCAACTTCAACCTGGCCGGATAGCCGCTGCGACGAGGCCCTGTGACCTAAGTGGTATTGGCATTCTCATTTTTTGCAAGTACCGTATCCATCGATGAACGACCCAGTGCAGACCTCCTCGGGAATACCGCTCAAACCGGTGTACGGGCCGGAAGACCGGCGCGACGAACCCGCCGCGCCGGGCACCTACCCGTTCACCCGGGGCAACTTCGCGTCCGGCTACCGCGGCCGGCTGTGGACCTTCCGGCAGTACTCCGGGTTCGGCACCGCCGAGGAGTCCAACCGGCGCTACCGGTACCTGCTGGACCAGGGCGGCACCGGCCTGTCGGTCGCGCTGGATCTACCCACCCAGTGCGGCTACGACTCCGACGACCCCGAAGTCGGTGAGGAGGTCGGCCGGGTCGGGGTGGCCGTCGACACCCTCGCCGACGCCGAGATCCTGTTCGACTCGATCCCGCTGGACAAGATCAGCACCAGCTTCACCATCAACGGGACCGCCGCGATCCTGCTCGCGTTCTACGTCGCCGCCGCCGAGCGCAAGGGCGTGCCGCGGGCCAAGCTCACCGGCACGATCCAGAACGACATTCTCAAGGAGTACGCCTCCCGCGGCACCTGGATCTGGCCGCCGGAGCCGTCGCTGCGCCTGATCGCCGACACCATCGAGTTCTGCGCCGCCGAGGTGCCGCGGTTCAACGCGATCTCGGTGGCCGGCGCGCACTTTCGCGACGCCGGCGCCAACGCCGTGCAGGAGATGGCGTTCACGCTCGCCGACGGTGTCACCTACTGCGACACCGTGGTGGAGCGCGGGCGGATGACCATTGATCAGTTCGCCCCGCAGATCTCGTTCTTCTTCTACACCCATGGCGACTTCTTCGAAGAGGTCGCCAAGTACCGGGCCGGACGGCGCCGCTGGGCCACCATCGTGCGGGAGCGCTACGGCGCCGAGGCCGACAAGGCGTCGATGTTCCGGTTCGGCTGCGTCGCCGGTGGGGCGTCGCTGTTCGCGCCCCAGGCCCAGAACAACCTGGTGCGGGTCGCCTACGAGTCGATGGCCGCGGTACTGGGCGGAGTCCAGTCGATGTTCACCGCCGCCTGGGATGAGCCGTTCGCGCTGCCCAGCGAGGAATCCGCGACGCTGGCGCTGCGCACCCAGCAGATCCTGGCCTACGAAACCGGGGTGACCCGGGTGGCCGATCCACTCGGGGGCTCCTACTTCGTCGAGGCGCTCACCGATGCCACCGAGGAACGCATCATCGAGATCATGGACGACCTGGAGCGCCACGGCGGCATGGTCCGCGCGATCGAGGACGGCTACCTACAGGGCCTGATCGCCGACGAGGCGTTCAAGATCCATCACGAGATCGAATCGGGCGAGCGGCCGGTCGTCGGCGTCAACAAGTTCACCAGCGACGAGCCGGCACCGGAGATCGCCACCTACGAACTCGACGCCGAGGGCCGCGACGTCCAGCTCAAGCGGCTGGCCCGGGTCAAGGCCGAACGCAACGACGGCGACGTCGCCGCCAAGCTGGCCGCGCTGTCGCGCGCCGCCGAAGGCGACGACAACCTGATGCATTCTCTGATCGACTGCGCCAACGCCTACTGCACAGTGGGCGAGATGGTTTCGGCGCTCAAGTCGGTCTGGGGCGAGTTCCAGCAACCGGTGGTGTACTGATGACTTCTCCGCTCGCTTCCCCCGTCCCGGCCCGGGTCCTGGTCGCCAAGCCCGGCCTGGACGGCCACGACCGCGGCGCCAAGATCGTCGCGCGGACCCTGCGCGACGCCGGCTTCGAGGTCATCTACACCGGCATCCGGCAACGGGTCGAGGACATCGTCGCCACCGCCCTGCAGGAGGACGTGGCGGTGGTCGGGCTGAGCATTTTGTCCGGCGCCCACGTCGCGTTGACCGCCCGCATCGTCGAGGCGCTGCGCGCCGCGGACGGCGGTGACATCGCGGTGGTGGTCGGTGGGACCATCCCGCAGTCCGATGTGGCGAAGCTGTTGTCGCTGGGCGCGGCGGCGGTCTTTCCTACCGGAACCTCATTGGATGACCTGGTGACCGGGGTCCGGCAGGTCATCAGCCAGGCGGAGGCGAACTGAACATGCGACTGGGAGTGATGATCGGGGCCGAGCGCGGCGACATGGCGCGCAAGGTCACCAAGCTGATCGCCGACATCGAGTGGGCCGATGAGGCCGGGCTGGACACCGCGTGGATGCCGCAGGTGCCCGACGACTTCGACTTGCTGACCATGGTGGCGCTGATGGCGTCGCACAGCACCCGGATCGAGCTGGGCACCGCGGTGGTGCCGTTACAGGCTCAGCATCCGATCGCCCTTGCCCGCCAAGCGCTTTCGGTGAACGCCATTTCCGGCGGCCGGCTGGCGCTGGGCGTCGGGCCGTCGCACCACTGGATCATCCGGGACATGCTCGGCCTGCCCTACGACAAGCCGGCCGCCTACACCCGCGACTACCTGGAAGTGCTCAACGCGGCACTGGCGGGACCCGGCCCTGTTGACGTGGAGAACAACAACTTCACCGTGCACAACCCGACCGCGCTTGGGGCCGAGCCGAAGATGCCGGTGCTGGTGGCCGCGCTGGGCCCGGTGATGCTGCAGATCGCCGGCGAGCACGCCGATGGCACCTCGCTGTGGATGGCCGACGAGAAGGCGATCGCCGAGCACATCGCGCCCAAGATCAACAAGGCCGCCGCCGAAGCGGGCAAACCCGCGCCGCGCATCGTCGCCGGCATCCCGGTCACCTTGTGCGCCAACTCCGAGATCGAGGCCGCCAAGGAGCGTGCCAACCGGATCCTGGCCGAGGCCGAGACCTCACCCAACTACCAGCGGCTGCTCGACCGCGGCTCGGCCCGCGACGTCGGCGACCTGTGCGCGGCCGGTGATGAGGAATCGATCCTGAAGCGGTTCAAGCAGTTCGCCGACGCCGGGGTGACCGACCTGTCGGTGCGGCTGCTGCCGATCGGTGACAACCGTGACGAGCTGATCGCCTCCAAGCGCCGCACGCGCGAGGTGATCGCCGAGCTCGCCAAGGAGATTTAAGTGAACGGACCGCTGTCGGGGATCCGCGTCCTCGAAGTGGGGGTGATGCTGGCCGGTCCGTACGCGACCATGCTGCTGGCCGACCTCGGCGCCGAGGTCATCAAGATCGAGCCGCCGGGCGGGGAGATCTCCCGTCAGGTCGGCCCGAGTTACTTCGCGAGCCTCAACCGCAACAAGCGCAGCATCTGTTTGGACCTTCAGTCGGCAGACGGACGGGCCCGGCTCGGGGAGCTGGTCGCCGAATCCCATGCGCTGCTGGTGAATATGAAACCGTCGGTGATCAAGCGGTTGGGCCTGACCTATGAGGCGCTGCAGCGTTTCAATCCGCGAATCGTGTGCGTGGCGCTGACCGGGTTCGGGCTGGACGGCGGTGACGAACCGGCCTTCGACTACGTGATCCAGGCGGCTACCGGGGTCGCCGCGATGACCGGCGACCCGGACGGCCCGCCCACGCTGCCGGGGTACTCCTCAGCCGACAACTCCACCGGGATGGCGGCCGCCCTGGGCCTGCTGGCCCAGATCGTCAGCGGCCGCGGCGGTCAGGTCGAGGTGTCACTGCTCGACGTGATGCTGTCGCAACTGAACTACCGTGCGTCGGCCTACCTCAACGACGGCGTTGAGCCGCAACGCCATCCGCACGGCGCCCACTCGTATTACGTTCCGGCGCAGCTGTTTCCCACCGCAGAAGGCTATCTGGCGCTGTTCGTCACCCACGACGGGTTCTGGAAGAGTTTCGCGGGCGAAGCCGGTGTCGATGGTTTCGCCACGATGTCCGAGCGCGTCGCCCGCCGCGACGAGGTACTGGCCGTGGTCACCGCCGCGCTGGCTTCCGACACCGCGGTCGGTTGGGAGCGGCGCTTGCGGCCGCTGGGTATCCCGGCGGCCGCGGTGCGCACGCTGCCCGAAGCGCTCAAGGAATACACCCATGCGATCGTCACGGCCGGCGATTTCCGGTTGGTGGGCAGCCCGATTCGCGTCGCCGGGTATGAGCCGGCCTACCGGCCGCCGCCGGCGCTGGGGGAGTAGCTCAGACCGTGACGATCGTCGCCGACGCCGTCCCGGGCGCACCGTAGACCTGCGCGAACCCCACCTTCGGCTCGCCCGGCACCTGCCGCTCGCCGGCCTGGCCGCGCAACTGCAGCACCAGCTCGTGCAGCTGACGCAGCCCGGACGCGCCGATCGGCTCGCCGTTGGCGATCAGCCCGCCGTCGGTGTTGACCGGCAGCGAGCCGGAGATCTCGGTGGCGCCGTCGGCGAGCAACTTCTCCTGGTCGCCGTCGGCGCAAAAGCCGCACTCGGCCATGTGGATCACCTCGGCGCCGGCATCGGTGTCCTGCAGTTGGACCACGTCGACGTCTTCGGGTGCCACACCGGCGATTTCGAACGCGGCACGCGCCGCATACACCGTGGGCGCGACGTCTTCTTCGATCGGAGCCGATGTCCCGTGCACCTCATAGGCGCCGAAGGTTCGGGTGCGGATCTCGGTGGCCTTCAGATACACCGGCTTGTCGGTGTAGCGGTGGGCGATCTCCGCGCGGCACATGACGATCGCGGCGGCACCCTCGTCCGGTGCGCAGAACATGTACTGGGTCAACGGGTAGTTGAGCACCGTCGAATTGAGGATGGCGTCCTCGGACATCGGCTTGCGCCGGAAGGCATTCGGGTTCAACGCTCCGTTGCGGAAGTTCTTGGCGGCGACCTTGGCCAGAGTCGCTTGCGAGATGCCGTGGTCGTGCAGGTAGCGGTTGGCCTTGATGCCGAAGAACTTGGTGGTGACGAACTGCCCGTTCTCGGCGTACCAGGCGGGCAGTGCCAGCTTGGCCGGATCGTCGGTGAACGCTCCGCGGGGGTGCTTGTCCATGCCGATCGCGATACCGATGTCGTACTTGCCGGAGCGGATGTTGTCGGCGCAGACCTGCGTGGCGGTGGCGGCCGTCGCGCAGGCGTTGAACACGTTGGTGAACGGGATTCCGGTGAGCCCGACCAGTCGCGTCACCGCGTCCGGGTTGGAGATCTCGTAGCTGCCGCCGACGCCGAACTGGATGTCGCGCCACTCGACGCCGGCGTCGGCCAGGGCGGTGTGGATCGCCTCGGCGCCCATCTGCATCGCCGACTTATCGAACCGGCCGAACGGGTGCAGCCCGACGCCGATGATCGCCACATCGTTGTTCGCTACGGTCATTTTCCAGGTCTCCTTAGACGGGCTGGAAGGCCCAGGTGAGAATCTCGGTCCCGTCGTCGTCGACGTAGAACGGCACCATGGTCAGTTCGACGTCCATGCCGAATTTCAGCTTGGCGGGGTCGGATTCGGTCAGGCGGGCCTCAACCTTGACCACATCGCCGAGTCGCACCAGTCCGACGCCGAACGGGGCGAAGCCCTCGGCGGACTCGCCGCCGGCATAGGGCAGCTTCGGCACGAAGCCCTGGGTCGTCCAAGCCTCCAACGTCCCCTGGCGGGGCAGCAGCAGATCACGCACCCGCGGGCCGCTGCAGCGCGGGCAGTGGTCCTGGCGGGGCCACACCGTCGCCTCGCAGTCGTCGCATTGACTGCCGATCAGGGCCGGGTTCTCGTCGGGCCAGTTGGTGACATCGGGAGCGAGGACTTTACGCATCGGCGGGACCCGCCGTAGAGGAGCGCAGACACGGAGTGGAAATCACATTCTCGATTAGAGCATATGAGCGTCCGCGAGGGAAGCCGGGCTCGGGCGTGGCCGCGGTACGGCGGTTGGAGTTAGGGGCGTGGGGGTGCGCAGATGCACACCTTCACCCGGCGTGTCGCGGACAAACGCGCTCCCTCGCGGGAAGGAACGACTTATTCGGCCAGGCCGTGGGCGCAGAAGTCCCAGACCTCGTCGGCGCTGATGGGATGGGCCGCCGGGTCGTCGGACTCGGCGCTGGACTGTGCCACGAACATGACCGTCTGCATGGTCATCGCCGCCATGCGCCGGGCGTTGACTCCCTTCCGCAGCTCGCCGGCCTCGTCGGCGGCCTCCATCAGCTCGGTGAGCAGGCCCAGCAACGGGGTGAAGGCGATTCGGACCTCGGTGGGGTGCGATACCAGCAGCCGGGGCGCGAAGTCGGTGAACAGTGGACGCTTGGCAGAGGGGTCCGGCCGGGACAGCTCGAAGAGCAACTCGACGGCCACTTTCAGCTGCTCCATCGGCGTGGCCTTGTCCTCGGTGGCGGCGCGGATCTGGTCGGCGGTGCGGCTCAGGGCGTCCTCGAACAGCGCCAGCAGCAGCTCATGTTTGCCGTTGAACTGCAGGTAGAAACTGCGCAGCGACTGCCGTGAGCGCTCGACGACTTCCTGCACGGTGAAGTCGGTGCTGCCCTTTTCGATGATGATGGCCTGGGCGGCGTCCAGGAATCGCTGAACGCGCTGGGCGGCCCGCAGTCGCGCGGTCTTGATCGACCGCTCGACCGCCCGCTGCTTCCAGACGGGCTCCTCTTCGGGGTTGTTCACCAGCGGCTCCAACGGTTGCCTTTTTGGGAGAACACGCATGCACCTTACCGGAGAATGACGCCAGAGCGACGGCGCCGATCTGGGCGCTGCCGTCCCGACTTCGAAGATGGTAACTTTCCCAGGAGGAGAAGCAGCTTCTCGCACTGTGGGGGCGGTACCGATCCCGCAACTGAGTAAGGACGTCCATGTACATCGATTACGAGGTCGCCGACCGGATCGCGACGATCACCCTGAACCGGCCGGAGGCGGCCAACGCCCAGAACCCCGAGTTGCTCGACGAGCTCGACGCGGCCTGGACGCGCGCCGCCGACGATGACGACGTCGCGGTCATCGTGCTGCGGGCCAACGGCAAACACTTCTCGGCCGGCCACGACCTCAAGGGTGGCGGTCCGGTGCCGGACAAGATCACCCTGGAGTTCATCTACAAGCACGAGTGCAAGCGCTATCTGGAGTACACCCTGCGGTGGCGCAATGTGCCCAAGCCGTCGATCGCCGCGGTGCAGGGCCGGTGCATCTCCGGCGGGCTGATGCTGTGCTGGCCGTGCGATCTGATCATCGCCGCCGACGATGCCCAGTTCTCCGACCCGGTGGTGTTGATGGGCATCGGCGGTGTCGAATACCACGGCCACACCTGGGAATTGGGTCCGCGCAAGGCCAAGGAGATCCTGTTCACCGGCCGCGCGATGACCGCTCAGGAAGTCGAGCAGACCGGGATGGTCAACAAGGTGGTTCCACGCGAGGAGCTGGATGCCGAGACCCGCCGGCTCGCCGAGCACATCGCCACCATGCCGTCGTTCGCGCTGCGGCAGGCCAAACGCGCGGTCAACCAGACCCTGGATGTGCAGGGCTTTTACTCGGCGGTTCAGTCCGCGTTCGACATCCACGAAACGGGGCACGGCAATGCGCTGTCGGTGTGCGGGTGGCCGGTGCTGGTGAACCTCGACGACATGAAGTCGAAGGTGCAGTAGGCGTTTTCACCTGCGATCACGGGCCAGCGAACGCAGCTGGCGTTTGAGCACCTTGCCGTAGCTGTTCTTGGGCAGCGCGTCGACGAACTCGTAGCGTTTCGGGCGCTTGAACCGGGCGATGCGTTCCAGCAGATGATGATCCAGCTCGGCGGCGGAGGCCTCGCCCACGATGAAGGCGACCACGATCTCGCCCCACTCGGCATCCGGGGCGCCCACCACGCCGGCCTCGGTGACGCCGGGATGCGCCAACAGTGCCTCCTCGACCTCGCGGGGATAGATGTTGCTGCCACCGCTGATCACCACGTCCTTGGAACGGTCCCGCAACGTGAGGTAGCCGCGATCGTCGAAGGAACCCTTGTCGCCGGTGAACAGCCAGCCGTCCTTGATGGCCTCGGCGGTGGCGTCCGGGTTGTTCCAATAGCCGGCCATCACCACGTCGCCGCGGCAGACGATCTCGCCGACCTCACCGGCCGGCGCGGGCGTGCCGTTGTCGCGCAGCACCGCCACCTCGACACCGGAGCGGGGATAGCCGACCGAGCCCAGGATCGCGTCGTCGGCCCCGGAGTGGTCGGCGCGGTGCAGGCCGGTGATGGTCATCGGCGCCTCGCCCTGGCCGTAGAGCTGGGCGAACACCGGCCCGAACGCGGTCAGCGCCCGCTTGAGGTCCCCGAGGTACATCGGGCCGCCGCCGTAGATGAGGGTGCGCAGGTGGGCCGGGCGCTCGCGTCCGGTGCGCACCAGGCGCGCCACCATCGTCGGCGCCAGAAATGCGGTGGCGCCGTGGTGATGCCCGCACAGGTCGAGGAACTCGTCGGCGTCGAACGAGCCGGAGGCCGGCACCACCTGCCGCGCCCCGCGCAGCACGTAGGGCGCGATGTACAGGCCCGACCCGTGCGACATCGGGGCGCCGTGGATCAGGCTGCAGTCGGCGTCGGGGTCGTCGAGGTCGGCCAGGTGCGCCACCGTCATCGCCATCAGATTGCGGTGGGTCAGCATCGCGCCCTTTGAGCGTCCGGTGGTGCCACTGGTGTAGAACAGCCACGCCAGCCGGGACGGATCCGGGTCGGGCGGTGCGGCCGGCTCGCTATCGAATCGCTCCAGATAGACGGCGCTGCCAATGGTTTCGACCGGCGCGCCGACGGCGGCGGCCAGCTCGGGTGCCAGCTTCGGGGAGGCGAAAACCCAGGCCGCCCCGGCGTCGGAGATGATCTGGGCCATCTCGCGCGGGTGCAGCTTGTAATTGAGCGGGACGACGGCGCAGTCGGCGGCCCAGGTGGCGAACATCAGCTCGATGATCTCGGGCCGGTTCTCGCTGGCGATCGCGATCCGTGCACCGGGTGCCACCGCCGCGCGCAGCGATGCCGCCAAGCGCCGCGCCCGCTCCGCCAGCTCTCGCCAGGTATACAGTTGGCGTACACCGTGATACACCGCGCCGTGCTCGCCGAAGCGGGCCGCGGCCTGCTCCAGACAGGTGAACAGATTCACGGCTGAACCCAGTCGGAGCTGAGCCCGAAGTCCGAGAGATATTTGGTCGAGCTCCAGCCGCCGTCGACCACGATGGTCTGGCCGTTGATGAACGCACCCGCCTCCGAGCACAAAAAGGCGACGGTGTTGGCGATGTCGTCCACCCGGCCCAGCCGCGGATAGGGCGTCATCTCGGTGTTGATCTTGCGGAATCTCGGGTCGTCGAGCCGTTTTTCGACCATCGGCGTCACGGTGACCCCGGGCGCCACCGCGTTGCACCGGATGCCCTGTGCGCCGTACTGGCAGGCGATGTGGGTGGTCAGTGCGGTCAGGCCGCCCTTGGCCGCGGAGTATGCCCCGCCGCGCAACCCGCCGACCACCGCGAAGGTGGAGGTGACGTTGATGATCGCCGACCCGGGACGCAGGTGCGGCAGCACGTCGCGCGCCAGTCGAAACGGTGCCCGCAGCATCAGGTTCAGGAAGTGGTCGAGGGATTCGTCGTCGGTTTCGTGCAGTGGTTTGGGGCTGCCGACACCGGCATTGTTGATCAGGAAGTCCACTCGGCCCCAGCGGGCCAGCGCGGCGTCGACGATTCGCGCGGGCGCGTCGGGCGCGGTCAGGTCGACGGCCAGGGTGGCGAGGCGATCGGAGTCCGGCGCCGCCGCCGCCAGCTCCGCCAGCCGCTGTTCGTCACGTCCGGTTCCCAGCACCGCCATACCGTCCGCGGCAAGCTTTGTGGCGCAGCCGAATCCGATCCCACTGCTGGCGCCCGTCACGATCGCCACCTGCATGCTCACTCACCTGCCTTCGCTCGGGCCAGCACGGCCCGGATCTGCTGCTTGACGACCTTGCCGGCGTCGTTCTTGGGCAGTTCGTCCCAGATCTCCACCTGCTCGGGGGCCTTGAACACCGCGACACCCTGCGCGGTCAGCATGGCGCGCAGCTCTGCGACGCCGGGACCGGTGTCGCCGGCCGGAACGATCACCGCACAGGCCCGTTCCCCGGTGCGCGTATCGGGTATGCCGACGACCGCGATCTCGGCGATTCCGGGATGGCCGGCCAGGATGTCTTCGACTTCGCGCGCGGAGATGTTCTCGCCGTTGCGGATGATGACGTCCTTGAGCCGGCCGGTGACCAGCAGATAGTCGTCGTCGACCCAGCGGCCGAGATCGCCGGTGGCGAAATAGCCCTCGGCGTCGAAGCAGTCGTCCTCGGGATGCTGATAGCCCACCAGCATCTGCGGGCCGCGGACGTAGATCTCGCCTTCACCCGGCGGGGCACCGTGGTGGGCGACCAGCTTGATGTCGGCGATCCCGGCCCGGCCGTCGGTCTCGGCGGCGTAGCCAAGCTCGCCGGCGCCGACCGCGCCCACGGTGCTGACGGGAACCTCGCTGGACCCGTACACCCGGGTGACGGCGGCACGGTCGAAATAGCCGGCCGCTTCCCGGATCAACGAAGCCGGGACCGACGCGCCGCCGCAGACGAACAGCTTCAGATCGGGTAGCCGGGTGTCGGCGCGCCGGGCGGCGGCCAGCAACTGGGCGAGAAACGGTGTCGCTCCGGCCACGTGCGTGCAGCGTTCGGCGAGCATGAGCTGCACGGCCGCATCGGCGTCCCAGGTGTCCATCAGTACGGCGGTGGTCTCCAGCAGCAGCGGGGCCTCGAAGGCGTAGATCGACCCGCCGATGTGGGCGATCGGGGACGGCACCAGGAAGCGGTCACCGGGGTCGATCAGCCAGTGCTGGGCCAGCTGCCGGATCAGCGCATTGATCGAACGATGACTGTGCAGCACGCCTTTGGCGCGACCGGTGGTGCCCGAGGTGTACAGCAGCAGCCGGACCGCATCGGGATCGACCTGGGGTAGCGCGGTGTCGCACTCCAGCGGCCCCGGGAAGTTGTCGTGGCCCGCGCGTACCAGCACCACCTCCGGCGGCTCGGCGATCGCACCGGTCACCCGCGCCAGCATGCCCGCATAATCGTGGCCACGAAATCGTTCCGGGGCGAACAGCATTCGGCTGCCGGAGTCGGTGAGGATGAACGACAGTTCCGCCTCGCGCAGCGACGGCAGGATCGGGTTGACGACCATCCCGGCCAGGGTCGCGGCCAGATAGACCACGGCGGCCTCATGCCAGTTGGGCAGCATGAAGGACACCACGCTGCCGGTCGGCATCTTCGCTGTCATCGCACCGGCCAGTCCCCGTGCCCGGGTGTGCAGCTCCCCGCAGGTCAGCCGGGTCTCGCCGTCGACGAGCAGCACGCGGTCGGGGGCCTGCGCGGCCGCTTCCGAGAGGGTGTCGCCCAGCGTTGTCACGGGCCGGGCTGTCCCGTCACCCGGTGCAGCGTCATCGAGTACCGGTAGTCGTCGCCGGCATGGGTGTTCACCGTCACCTGGGCGATCTCACCCTCGGAGGTGGTGTAGCTGCGTTGCATCTGCAGTGCGGCGGCGCCGGGTTCGACGGCCAGCTGCTCGGCGAGTTCTTCGCTGATGATCACCGCGCGGATGTGCTGGCGCACCTCGACGATGCTGACCCCGAACACATCCTCGATCAACGGGAAGATCGGACCGGAGTGGCGTTGCAGCAAGCGGCCGACGCCGGCGAAGGCCCGGTTGATGTAGTACTCGGTCCGGCAGATCGGCGCCGTCTGGTTCTCGGCTCGCCGATTGCCGCGCACCGCCAGCCAGTCACTCCCCGCCGGCAGGCCGGTGCGCGCGGCGGTGTCGTCGTCGATGGTGATCATGGCATTGGAGTCGATCTCGAACGAGGAGCCGGCCGCGAACGCGACCAGATCGTCGATCGACACCACGTCGTGGGCGTAGCAGTTCGTCGCGGTGCGGGGAATCACCACGGTGCCCGCCCGCGGCCGGGACACCACCAGGTTGTCCTCGCGCAGCCGCCGCAGCGCCTCGCGGACCGTGTAGCGGCTCACGGTGAACCGTTCGCACAGTTCGTGTTCGGTGGGCAGCTGAGAGCCGATCGGATACACCCCGTCGGCGATCTCCTTGCGCAGCACCCGGGCGACCTTCAGGTAGCGGTGGTCGGTCACGGGCCGGCCGGGTGTAGAGCCAGCACGCTGCCGTCCCCATCGGCGGCGACGAACAGGGTGCCGTCGGGCCCGCGGGCGATCCCGGCGAACGGGCCCTGCGGACCGGAGAACGGCGGCATGCCCTTGAGCGGTTTGGGCTGCACACCCGGCGGCGGCCCGACCGGCAGCCCGTCGGCGAGCACCTGCCGCGACCCGGTGCCGAGGTCGACGGCGAGAACTCGGCGAGCGCCGGCGTCGACGATGTAGAGCCGGCGGCCGGCCACCAGAATGCCTTGCGGACAGGTCAATCCGTCCACCACCGGCTCGACGCCGGAGCCGCCGACCCGCACCACCCGCCCCGCGCCGGACTCGGCCACCAGGTAGGTCCCGTCCTCGGCACGGGCGATTCCGACCGGGCCCGCCAGCCCGGCAGCGAGTACCTCGACGGTTCCGGCGTCCACGCCCAGTACCCGGCCGGTGCCGAACTCGGTGACGACCACTCCGGCGGATCCGATGGCCACCCCGTAGAGCTGGTCGAAGCCGTCGGCAAGCACCTCGCTGCGTGACTCGGCGGGCACATACCGGCTGACCTGCCCGCCGGAGGTGGTGACGACGAACTCGCCGGCACCCAGCGCGGACACCCCGCGGATGAAGCCGGGATAGCCGGGTGTGAACAGCATTCCGAGCGTCTGCAGCTGCCCGCCCGGGCCGACCGCGTAGAAGTAGGTGCCGTCGGCGACGTAGAGGGTGCCGTTCTCGTCGACGGTGAGATCCAGCGGCCAGTTCAGCCCGCCCGGCAGCGCCGTGGACACGTCGCCGCCGGCGGCGATCCGGGTGATCTCGCCGCTGAAGTTGGAGACGAACAGCGCGCCGTCGACGAAGGTGCAGTTGTCCAGCCCGGGCGCCAGCTGCGCCAGCACGGTGCGCTCACCGGTGCGCGGGTCGATGCGCAACACCGCCCCGCTGGCCGCCTGGGTGGAGACGATGAAGCCCTTCGCGTCGAACTTCACCGAGTCGGGCACGCCCAGCTCGCCGGCAACCCGTTGCGGCGCGGCATTATCGGCGTCCGGGTCGATCCGCCAGATCTCGTTGGCGGTCATCACCGGGAAGTACAGCAGCCCGTCGGGTCCGAACTCCATGGCATTGGGGGACGGCAGGTTCTCGGCCAGGACGCGCTGGGCGCCGGTGGCCCGGTCGAGCTCCATCAGGCGCCCGCCGTCGCGGCATTCCCCGACGAACAGCCGGTCGCGATGCACGGTGATCCCGTTGGCGCAGGGCAGGTCGTCGCGCAGCACCCGGCCGCGCCCCGAGGCGTCGAGCACACTGACGCGGGCGTCCATCACCTCGGTGGCATACAGGTTTCCGGCGCCGTCGAAGGCCACGTCGTCGGGCGCGACGACGTCCCCGCCGCGGGGGCTCACCGCGACCAGGTCCCCGGTGGCCACGTCGAGTGCACTGATCTGGCTGCCGGTCACCTGCGCGACGTAGACCCGGCCGTCCGGACCGGTCCGCAGGCCGTTGGCGCCGAACAGCCGGCTCGGGGCGGTGATCCGCTCCAGGCGCCAGCCCGCTGCGATCGCCGGACTGGTGCGGCCGTCACGGGAGAGCGGATCCGTCATGACTCCGGACGTTATCAAGCGCCGTTAGTCCAGACAATAGCTGGCGCCGATCGGCGTCGCGCCCTTGACGGGCAAATAACCCCTGCGGAATAGTGTTCTGCAATACGCAGAACGGAGTATTTTGTCCGAACAATTGATGGCGGATGGTGCTGGGGAGGCCTCGGCGAGTGGTCCGCTGCGCGGGGTCCGGGTCATCGATCTGACGACGATGGTGATGGGCCCGTACTGCACGCAGATCATGGCCGACATGGGCGCCGACGTCATCAAGGTCGAGCCACCCGAGGGTGACGCCACCCGCTACATCTCGGCGGGCCCGGCGCCGGACATGAGCGGGGTGTTCGTCAACGTCAATCGCGGCAAGCGCGGCATCGTGCTGGATCTGCGCACCGACGAGGGCAAAGCGGCGATGGCCGCGCTGATCGCCACCGCCGATGTGTTCATCCACTCGATGCGGGCCAAGGCGATCGCGAAGCTGGGGCTCGACTATCACGCGGTGGCCGCCCTCAACCCGGGGATCGTCTACACCAACTGCTACGGCTATGGCCGGCGCGGCCCGGACGGCGACCGCCCGGCCTACGACGACACCATCCAGGCCGAATGCGGGCTGCCCGCCGTGCAGCAGCAACTCACCGGGCGGGCCGACTACGTGGGCACCATCATGGCCGACAAGATCGCCGGGCTGACCGCCCTGTACGCCACGATGATGGCGCTGTTCCACCGGGAGCGCACCGGTCAGGGCCAGGAGGTCGAGGTCGCGATGTTCGAGACCATGGCCTCGTTCATGCTCGTCGAACACGCCAACGGCGCGATGTTCGACCCGCCCCTGGGCCCGGCCGTCTACCCCCGCACGGTGGCGCCCAACCGGCGGCCCTACGACACCAGCGACGGGCAGATCGCCGCGCTGATCTACAACGACAAACACTGGAACGCCTTCATCGACGCGGTGCAGCCGCCCTGGGCCTCTGAGCAATACGCCACCTTGGCGCAGCGGGCCCAGCGGATCGACACCATCTACGGGCTGGTGGCCGAAACGATGAAGGAACGCACCACCGCGCAGTGGCTGAAGTTGTTGCGCGAACTCGAGATTCCGGCCGCCCCGCTGAACACCCCCGGCGATCTCTTCGACGACCCGCACCTCAACACGGTCGGCTTGTTCGAGACCGTGGAAACCCCGAACGGCCCGGTGCGTTTCCCCGGCGTGCCCACCTGGCTGTCGGCAACCCCGGGCCGGGTCGCCGGCCCGGCGCCGGAGCTGGGGGCGCACACCGCGGCGGTGCTCGCCGAACTCGGCCTCGAGCAGGGCGCCTCATGACGCTGGACTTCGACATGGGCACCCGGGCCGGCGAGCTGCGCGGGCAGCTGCGCGAACTGATCCGCCAGGAGCTGCCGGAGCGGTTTCCGGGAGCGTTCACCGACGATCCCGCCGATCTGGCTGCCGCACAACGGTTCTGCCGGGTGCTGGCCGAGCGTGACCTGCTGTGCCTGTCCTGGCCGAAGGAGTTCGGCGGGGCGGACGCCTCGGTGTGGGAGCAGACCGTGGTGCGCGAGGAGATGTGGGCGCACCACGAACCGCGTGGCGCGCAGTACATGGGGGTGAACTGGGTCGGGCCCATCATCATGCGGCACGGCACACCCGAGCAGCAGCGCCGACATCTGCCGCCGATCGCGGCCGGCGAGGTGATCTGGTGTCAGGGGTTCTCCGAGCCCGAGGCCGGCTCGGACCTGGCGTCGCTGCGCACCACGGCCCGCCGGGATGGGGACGGCTGGCTGATCAACGGGCAGAAGATCTGGACGTCCTACGCCACCATGGCGCAGTGGTGCTTCCTGCTGGCCCGCACCACCCGAGTGGGGGACGGGGCGGCCACCAAGAAGCAGCAGGGCCTGACCATCTTCCTGGTGCCGATGGACAACCCGGCGATCCAGGTCCGGCCGATCGGCACCATGATGGGCCCGCATCATCTCAACGAGGTGTTCTTCGACGACCTGCGCGTCACCGACGCCGACGTGCTCGGCGACGTCGATGCGGGCTGGTCGGTCGTGCAGGACGTGATGTCCTACGAGCGGGTGGGCATCGCCCGGTATGCGCGCTGCGAACGACTGCTGGCCGCCGCCCCGGACGCGCTCGGGCAGCGCTGGGAGACGCTGCCCGGCGAGCTGGCGGCCCGCTGGGTGCGGATGCTCACCCACTGCCGCCGCGCCCGGCTGATGGCGTATCGCATTGTGGCGCTGCAGGACAGCGGACGCGTTGCGCCCGGGGACGCCGCCGCCTACCGGATCGCGGTCACCCGCCTGGACCAGGAGAGCGCGGAGGTGCTGATGGAGATCGCCGCCGAAGCGCCGGCCGGCGCGCAGGCGCAGTGGTTCCGCGCCGAGGTCGAAGACCACTGGCGCTACTCGCAGGCTGCCACCGTGTCATCGGGAAGCATCGAGATGCAGCGCATCCTGCTCTCCCGTGCCCTGCTGGCGGCGCCGCGATGATCCTCGAACTCGGCGACGGCGCCGCCGAATACGGGCGCGCGGCGCTGCGGGCGTTCGAAGCGGCCGGTGGCGACGATTTGGTGATGCGCGCCGACGCCGACCCGGCCGGGCGCGAACAGCTGGTGGGCCCGATCCTGCACGGGCTGGACGCGTTCGACCTCAAGCCCCGTGCCGATGCCGACGAACTCGAAGCCGCGGCCGCGCTGTGCCGCAGCGCCGGCTACTGGGCGCTGCCTTACCCGCTGGCCGAACGTCTCGCTGTACCCGCTGATCTCGATGTGGATGGGCTGATCGTGGTCGACGAGCAGGCCCCGGCCGGCGCGGTGGCCGGATTGTCCAAGCGCTGGGCCGCGGTCACCCTGGCCGGAGTGCGCAGCACCGCGGTGGCGCAGTCTGATGCCGGGCCGGCCCTGGTGGCCGAGCTGACGCTGACCGAGATCGACGCCGACGGTGCCGATGATGTGGCACTGGGGTTGGTGCTGCCGTGTTGGACGCTGCTGGGGATGCTGGATCGGGCACTGGATCTGACGATCGCCCATGTGCGGCTGCGCGAACAGTTCGGCCAGCCGCTGGCCAAGTTTCAGGGCGTGCAGTTCCAGCTGACCGACGCCGAGGTGGAACGCAGCGGGCTGGACATGCTGGCCAAGTACGCGCTGTGGAGCATCGCGACCGGGCGCCCCGACGCGGTCGCCGACGCCCTGGCGCTGCGCTCGGCGGCCCTGGACGCCGCCGAGGTGGTGTTCCGGGTCTGCCATCAGCTGCACGGTGCGGTCGGGTTCTGCGACGAGACGGCGCTGTCCTGGTTGTCGCGCTACAGCCAGCCGCTGCGCCGGCTGCCATGGGGTCTCTCGGCGACCCGGGAGCGGCTGGTCGGTCGCACCGGCCGCGCCGGATTGGCGGGCCTGTACTCATGACATACGAGCTGCCGCGCGAGATCACGGTGACCGGTGACGGGCCGGTGCGCACCGTGACGATCAACCGCCCAGAGGAGCTCAACAGCGTCAACGCGGAGCTGCACGCCGGTCTGGCCAACGTGTGGCGGCAGCTGGCCGCCGACAAGGCGACCCGGGTGGTGGTGCTCACCGGCGCCGGGCGGGCATTCTCTGCCGGCGGTGACCTGAACTGGATCACCACGTTCCTCGACGACGACGTCGCCCGCGACGAGAGCATCCGGGAAGGCGCTCAGATCGTCGAGGAGATGCTGCGCTTCCCGCTGCCGATCATCGCGGCGGTCAACGGTCCCGCGGTCGGACTGGGCTGCAGCGTGGCGCTGCTCTGCGACATCGTATTGATCTCGGAGGCAGCCTATTTCGCCGACCCGCACGTCGCGGTCGGACTGGTGGCCGGCGACGGCGGCGCCGCACTGTGGCCGTTGCTCACCCCGATCCTGCGGTCGCGCGAATACCTCTACACCGGCGACCGGATCGACGCCGCCACCGCCGTGGAACTCGGACTGGCCAGCCGCCGCCTCGCACCCGAAGAGCTGTTGCCGCAGGCACATCAGCTGGCCGAGCGGCTGGCCGCCCAGCCCCCGGAGGCGCTGCAGGGCACCAAGCGGGTGGTCAACATGTATCTGTCGCAGGTGCTGGCCGGCCCGCTGCAGGCCGGGTTCGCCGCCGAGGTGGCCACCATGAAGACACCCGAGCACCGGCAGCGTCTGCTGGCCTTCCAGAAGCGGTCGGCCGGGCGATGACCGAAGCTGCCGATTTCCGCGCCCACGTGCGCCAGTGGTGCGCCGACAACATCCCGGCGGACTGGCGTCGCACCCAAACCGAGGTTGAAGAACAGGAGTTCGTCGACTTCCAGCGCAGCTGGTTTGCCACCCTGCACAGCGCCGGGTTCGCTGTTCCGCACTGGCCGCGAGAGTGGGGCGGCGGCATGTCGGTCGCCGATCAGGCCGTGCTGTACCAGGAGCTGGCGGCCCACGACGCGCCGCGGCTGGTGCTGGCGTTCGTCGGCATCCACCACGCGGCGGCCACCCTGCTGGCTGCCGGCACCGAGGAGCAGCGCCGGCGGCATCTGCCGGCGATCTGCGACGGCGAGATCTGGGTGCAGGGCTTCTCCGAACCCGAGGCCGGGTCGGACCTGGCGTCGCTGCGTACCTCCGCGCGCCGGGTGGGCGACGGCTACGTGGTTAATGGCCAGAAGCTGTGGGCCAGCGGCGCCAGCCACGCCCAGTGGTGCCTGCTGCTGGCCCGCACCGACCCGAACGCACCCAAGCGCAAGGGCATCTCGTATTTCCTGCTGGACATGGCCAGCCCCGGCGTGCAGGTGCGGCCGATCCGCAACGCCGTGGGCGACCAGCACTTCTGCGAGATCTTCCTCGACGACGTGGTGATCCCGGCGGCCAACCTGATCGGCGAAGAGAACGCCGGATGGCAGGTGGCGCAGGCGACCCTGGGCGCCGAACGCGGCATGACCATGCTCGAGCTGGCCGAGCGGCTGAGCTGCGCGGGTTTCCGCTGGCTGCTCGAGGCCGCCCCGACCGACGACCCGGTGGTCGCCGACAAATTGGCGCAGCTGGAAACCGAGATCACCGGCCTGCGCGCGATGTGCCGGCAGTTGGTGCGCGACGTCGAGGCCGGCACGGCCGGGCCGGCCGACGCCTCGATCGTGAAGCTGTTCTACAGCGAACTGCTGCAGCGCCTCACCGATTTCGGCGCCGAGATCGGTGGGCTGGCCGCGCACACCGCACTGGCCAAACCGTTGTCCGGCGGCTGGGAATCCGGATCGTGGGTGCTGGACTTCATCGGCTCCTGGGAGTGGACCATTCCCGGCGGCTCCAGCGAGATCCAGCGCACCATCATCGGAGAACGCGGCCTGGGACTGCCGCGAGAGCCGAGCGTGCCATGACGACAACGGATTTCACCGAACTGCACGACGAGCTGCGGGCGGTCGCCGCCGACGTACTGGCCCGGGAGCGGGATACGGAATGGGCGACGCTGGTCGACGCCGGGTGGGTCGGACTCGAGGTCGCCGACGCGCTGGGCGGGGCCGGCGCGACGTTCGCCGAAGTCGCGGTGCTCTGCGAAGAACTGGGCCGGGCCGCCGCGGCCACGCACTATCTGGGCGGCGCCGTACTGTCTATCGGTGTGCTGAACGCACTGCGGCACAGCGGTGTTCGTGACGAACTGCTCGGCGACGCCGCAGTTGGCCGGCTAAGGCTGGCGGTGGCCGACGGAGCGTTCACCGTCTCGGCCGACCGACGGCTGACCGGGCGCGCCGAGTTCGTGCCGGACGCCGACGGCGCCGACCGACTGCTGGTGCCGGCCACCGATCACACCGGCACCGAAGTCATCGTGGTCGCCGACGATCTCACCGTCACACCGCAACCGGTGCTCGACGAGACGCGTGCGGTGGCCACCGTGGCCGCCGACCGCATCAAGGTTCCCGAGCCGCTGAAATTCGCCGACCCGCACGGGATCCAGGACGTGCGCAACCGGGCCGCACTCGCGGTGGCCTGCGACAGCCTCGGCCTGGCCGAGGCGATGCTGGCCGCGACGGTTTCCTATGCGCAGACGCGCCAGCAGTTCGGCCGTCCGATCGGATCCTTCCAGGCCGTCAAGCACGCCTGCGCCGACATGCAGGTCAACATCGCGGTGGCGCGCGCCCTGGTGCGCGACGCGGTCGACGCGCTGGTGGCCGGCGGCCCCGAAGACGCCGATGCCGCGGTCGCCATGGCGAAGTCCTACACCTGCGGGGCGGCCGTCGACGTCGTCGGCAAGGCCATGCAGCTGCACGGCGGCATCGGCTACACGTGGGAGAGCGGCATCCACGTCTACCTCAAACGCGCCGTCTTCAACCGATCGCTGTTCGGGTCACCGGCAGCGCACCGTCAACGTCTCGCTCAACGGTATTAACAAGCAGAACAAGGAGTTTCGATCGTGGGTGTACCCGTTTACCGCCGGATACTGGAATTGTTCGAGGCCGAGGGCGTCAACACGCTGTTCGGCATCCCCGACCCCAACTTCGTGCACATGTTCGTCGAGGCCGAACAGCGCGGCTGGTCGGTGGTGGCCCCGCACCACGAGGAGAGCGCCGGCTTCATGGCCGAAGCGGCGTCGCGGATGACCGGCCGGCCCGGGCTGTGCATCGGCACCCTGGGCCCGGGGGTGGCCAACATCGCCGGGGCGATGATGTGCGCGAAGGTGGAGAACTCCCCGGTGGTGTTCCTGGGCGGGCAGCGGGCCCGCATCACCGAACGGCGGGTGCGGCGCGGACGCATCCAATTCGTCCGCCAGGAAGAGCTGTTCGCGCCGTCGGTGAAGTACAGCGCCTCGATCGAGTACGCCGACCAGACCGATGAGATCGTGCACGAGGCCATCCGCCGCGCCATGTCCGGCACCCCCGGACCGGCCTACATCGAATACCCCTCGCACGTCATCCTCGAAGAGCTCGACGTGGCCGGCCCGCCGGAGCCGCACCGCTACCGGCTGGTCAATCAACGGGCCGGTGCCGCCGAGCTCGCCGAAGCCGTCGAACTCATCCGTAACGCGGCCAACCCGATCCTGCTGGTGGGCCACGGGGTGCACACCTCGCGCAGCGGGGCGGCGGTCGCCGAGCTCGCCGAGCTGATGGCCTGCCCGGTGATCCAGACCTCCGGGGGCACCGCGTTCATTCCCGGCCTGGAAGAGCGCACCTTCCCCTACGGGTTCTCCCAGTCGGCGGTCGAGGCGGTGGCGGCCTCGGACGTCTGCGTGGCCCTGGGCACCGAACTGGGCGAGCCGGTGCACTACGGCACCACCCGGCACTGGGCGGATAAGAATGCCGACCGCAAGTGGATCTACGTCGAGCAGGACCCGCTGGCGATCGGGGTGAACCGGCCGATCGACGTGCCCCTGGTGGGCGACCTGCGGGGCATCGTCCCGCAGTTGGTCGAAGCCCTGAAAGACGCACCGCGTACCCCGGCGGCCGAGCTGGACCGCTGGATCCGCCAGGACGCCGAGCAGTTGGCCGAGCTGGCCGAGACCGCGCCGTCCGGGCGTTCCCCGGTGCATCCGGCGCGCTACGTGGTCGAGGCCACCAAGGCGTTTCCCGCCGACGGCATCATGGTCCGCGACGGCGGCGCCACCGTCATCTTCCAGTGGACCTATTCGCAGGCCAAGCCGCACGACGTGATGTGGAACCAGAACTTCGGCCACCTCGGCACCGGGCTGCCGTATGCGGTGGGCGCCTCGGTCGCCGAAGGCGGCAAGCGCCCGGTGATGCTGCTGACCAGTGACTCGGCGTTCCTGTTCCACATCGCCGAGCTGGAGACCGCGGCCCGGCTGGGGCTGCCGCTGGTCTGCGTGGTCGGGGTCGATCACCAGTGGGGCCTGGAGGTCGGGGTGTACAAGCGGACCTTCGAGCAACCCTCGCCGCAGCCGGGGGTGCATTGGAGCAAGGACGTCCGGTTCGACAAGATCGCCGAGGGCATGGGCTGTCACGGGGAATACGTGCAGGACGAGGCGGAGATCGGACCGGCGATCAAACGGGCCTACGCCGCCGGCGGCACCGCGGTGATCCACGTGTGCATCGATCCCAAGGCCAACTCGGAGGAGATGCCCAACTACGCCGAGTTCCGCACCTGGTACGCCGAAGGGACCCAATAAACGAGAATGCTATTCTCGTTTCCGGCTAATGAACGTCCACAAGGGGTGCTGATGGGCTGGAGGAGATCATGTCCGGCGGAATGAGCTTCGAGCTGACCGAGGACCAGCAGCTGATCCGGCAGTCGGTCGCCGAACTGGCGGCGAAGTTCGACGACCACTACTGGATGACCAAGGACCAGGCGCACGAATTCCCGCGCGAGTTCTACGACGCCATCGCCGGCGGCGGCTGGCTGGGCATGACCATCCCCGAGGAGTACGGCGGTCACGGGCTGGGCATCACCGAGGCCACCATCCTGGCCGAGGAAGTGGCCCGGTCCGGCGGCGGCATGAACGCCGCCAGCTCGATCCACCTGTCGATCTTCGGCATGCAGCCGGTCGTGGTCTTCGGATCGGATGAGATGAAAGCCGAAACCCTGCCCCGCATCGTCAGCGGCGATCTGCACGTGTGCTTCGGCGTCACCGAACCCACCGCGGGCCTCGACACCTCACGTATCACCACCTTCGCCAAGCGTGCCGGCAGCGATTATGTGGTCAACGGGCGCAAGGTCTGGATCTCCAAAGCCCTTGAATCCGAGAAGATCCTGCTGCTGACCCGCACCACCCCGCGAGACGAGGTAGCCAAACCCACCGACGGCCTCACCCTGTTCCTCACCGACATCGACCGCGACCACGTCGACATCCGGCCGATCACCAAAATGGGCCGAAACGCGGTGTCGTCCAACGAGGTTTTCATCGACGACCTGCGAGTACCGGCCGAACACCGGATCGGTGAAGAGGGCAAGGGCTTTTCCTACATCCTGCACGGGCTCAACCCGGAGCGCATGCTGATTGCCGCCGAGGCCCTCGGCATCGGCCGGGTCGCGCTGGACCGCGCGGTCAAGTACGCGAACGAGCGCGTGGTGTTCGACCGGCCGATCGGCATGAACCAGGGCATCCAGTTCCCGCTCGCCGACTCGCTGGCCCGGCTGGACGCCGCCGAGCTGATCCTGCGCAAGGCCACCTGGCTCTACGACAACGGCAAGCCCTGCGGCCGGGAAGCCAACATGGCCAAATACCTGTGTGCCGACGCCGGTTTCGCGGCAGCCGACCGCGCGCTGCAGACCCACGGCGGCATGGGCTACTCGGAGGAATACAACATCTCCCGGTTCTTCCGGGAGTCCCGCCTGATGAAGATCGCACCGGTCAGCCAGGAGATGATCCTGAACTTCCTCGGCTCGCACGTGCTCGGACTGCCGAGGAGTTACTGATGGCCGGCTACTTCGACCTGCGTGGCCGAAGCGCGGTGGTGACCGGGGCGGCCGGTGGCATCGGGTCGGCGGTCGCGACCGCACTGGCCGAAGCCGGAGCCGCGGTGCTGGTCACCGACATCGATGGCGACGCGGCCGCTGAAGTGGCCGAGCGGATTTCGGCGTCCGGCGGACGCGCCGCTTCAGCCACGCTGGATGTGGCCGACCGGGACTCCGCCGACGCGGCCGCAGCCAAGGCCGCCGAGCTGGCCGACGGAAAGATCCACATCCTGATCAACAACGCCGGCGTGACCCGCCCGGCGATGTTCGAGAAACTCAGCGCCGAGTCGATGCGGCTGCTGCTGGACGTGCACACCGTCGGCGCGTTCAACTGCACCCAGGCGATGCTGCCCTACGTTCCGACCGACGGCACGGGGCGCATCGTCAACGTGACGTCGGCCGCCGGGCTGACCGGCACCCTCGGGCAGGTCAACTACTCGGCGGCCAAGGCCGCCCTGATCGGCTTCACCAAGTCGCTGGCCCGCGAGCTGGCCACCAAGCGGATCTGCGTCAACGCGCTGGCGCCGCTGGCGGCCACCCCGATGACCGAGACCATCCGCACCAACGAGAAATTCGCCGCCAACATGATGAACCGCATCCCGATGAAGCGCTGGGCCGAGCCCAGCGAGGTCGCGGGCGCGTTCGTCTTCATGGCCTCCGACGCCGCCTCCTATGTCACCGGGCAGGTGCTGCCGGTGGATGGTGGCATGGTGATGTGATGCCCCAACCCTCAGCCGCACCGCTGGCCGGCGTCACCGTGGTGGCCCTGGAACAGGCGGTGTCGGCACCGATGTGCACCCGCGCACTGGCCGACTTCGGCGCCCGCGTCATCAAGGTGGAGAACCCCGACGGCGGTGATTTCGCCCGCTACTACGACGACGTCGTCAATGGGCAGGCCGCCCACTTCGTCTGGGTCAACCGCGGCAAGGAGTCGGTCACCCTCGACCTGAAAAGCGAGGCGGGACGCGACATTCTGCACCGGCTACTCGACCGCGCCGACGTGCTGGTGTCCAACCTCGCACCCGGTGCCACCGCTCGGCTGGGTCTGTCCCCTCAAGACATGGCGCGCCGGCACCCGAACGTGATAGCGGTCGAGATCGACGGCTACGGCAGCGGGGGACCGTTGTCGCACAAGCGCGCCTACGACCTGCTGGTGCAGGCCGAGTCCGGGGTGTGCTCGGTGACCGGCAACCCGGGCGCCCCGGCCAAACCGGGCCCGCCGGTGGCCGACGTGACCAGCGGCCTGTACTCGGCCCTGTCGATCATGGCGCTGCTGGTCGGCCGAGATCGCAGCGCACCGGCGCCGTCGATCACCGTGAGCCTGTTCGACACGATGGCCGAGATGATGGGCTACCACCTCACCTACGCGCGGCACTCCGGAATCGACCAGCAACCGCTCGGTATGAGCTCACCGGCGGTGGCGCCCTACGGCGCCTACCCGACGGCCGACGGGCACACCGTGGTGCTGGGCACCACCAACGACCGGGAGTGGCAGCGGCTGGCCCGCGAACTGCTGGGCCGCGACGATCTGGCCGACGATCCGCGCTTCGCCGGAAACGCCGACCGGGTTGCGCACCGGGCGATTCTGGACGAGGCGATCGCGGACTGGTGCGCCCGCCACGACCTGGCCAAGATCCAGGATGCCGCCGATGCCGCCGGAATCGGCAACGCCCGCTATAACACCCCCAGCGACGTATTGGCGCACCCGCAGCTCGCCGAGCGTGACCGGTGGCGCTCAATCGACACCCCCGCCGGACCGATCCCGTCGTTGCTGCCGCCGCCGGTGATCGCCGGCTACCGACCGCCGATGGGCGCGGTGCCGGGGCTGGGCGAGCACACCGAGGCGGTGCTGGGGGAGCTGGGTTTCACCGACGCCGACATCGCCGCGCTGCGCGGTCAGGGGGCGATCGGGCAGGCTGGCAGCTGATGTCCCCCGACGACCCGGTACTGCTGCGCAGCGATCGCGACGGCGTGCGCACCCTGACCCTGAACCGGCCCGCCCGCAAGAACGCGATCAGCCCGCAGCTGTGGCGGGCGCTGCGCGATGCGCTGCGCGACGCCGCCGACGACCGCGACCTGCGCGCCCTGGTCATCACCGGCGCCGGCGGCGCGTTCTGCTCGGGTGCGGACATCGGCACCCCCGACGAGGTGCACCCGGTGGAGAAGCTGCAACGCCTCACCGACGTCGCGCTGGCCCTGCACGAGCTGTCGGTGCCGACCATCGCGAAAGTGGCCGGGGTGGCGGTCGGGGCGGGCTGGAACCTGGCCCTGGGCTGCGACCTGGTGGTCGCGACGCCGGAATCGACGTTCTGCCAGATCTTTTCGAAGCGGGGCCTGTCGATCGACCTGGGCGGGTCGTGGTTGCTGCCCAAGATCGCCGGCCTGCAGCAGGCCAAGCGGTTGGCGCTGCTGGCCGAGACCATCGACGCCGCCGAAGCCCAAGCGCTGAACCTGGTGACCTGGGTGGTGGGGGCCGAGGAGATCGACGGGTTCGTCGATGACCTCGCCGACCGGTTGGCGGCCGGCCCGCCGCGGGCGCTGGCGCAGAGCAAGGCGCTGCTCAACCAGGGGGCCGACACCACCCTGCCGGCCGCCCTGATGAACGAATCACGCGCCCAGATAGTCAATTTCGCGGGCACCGACGCCGCGGAAGCGTATGCGGCATTCGCCGAGAAGCGCACCCCGCGCTTCACCGGCGGCTGGCCGGCGAAGTAGAACGGAGTAGTTCAGATGCGACCAACGGTGATCGTCGGGGCAGTGCGCACCCCGGTCGGCAAGCGCAACGGCGGGCTGGCCGGGATGCACGCCGCGGACCTGTCCGCGCTGGTGCTCAACGAATTGATGCAGCGCACCGGTGTCGACCCCGACGCCGTCGACGACGTGGTGTGGGGCTGTGTGTCGCAGGTCGGCGACCAGTCCAGCAATATCGGGCGTTACGCCGTGCTGGCCGCGGGCTGGCCCGAGACCATCCCGGGCACCACGGTCAACCGGGCCTGTGGCTCCAGCCAGCAGGCGCTCGACTTCGCCGTACACGCGGTGATGTCGGGCCAACAGGATGTCGTCGTCGCCGGCGGCGTCGAGGTGATGAGCCGGGTGCCGCTGGGCGCGGCCCGGGCCACCGGCGAGCCCTACGGGCCGAAAGCCCTTGCCCGCTATGACGGTTTCGCCTTCAACCAGGGCGTGTCGGCCGAGCTGATCGCAGAGCGGTGGGAGCTGTCCCGCACCCGCCTCGACGAGTATTCCGTGCAGTCGCACCAGCGGGCGGCCGCCGCCCGCGGCAGCGGTGTGTTCGACGAGCAGATCGTGGCGGTGACCACCGGCGACGGCACCGTCGTCGACTCCGATGAGGGCGTGCGCCCGGGCAGCACCGTCGAGCGACTGGCCGGGCTCAAGCCGGCTTTCGCCGACGACGGGGTCATCCACGCCGGCAACTCCTCGCAGATCTCCGACGGCGCCGCAGCGCTTTTGGTGATGAGCGAGGACGAGGCCGCCCGCCGCGGACTGACCCCGCTGGTGCGCTACACCGCCGGCGCGGTGACCGGAGCCGACCCGGTGCTGATGCTCACCGGACCCATCCCGGCCACCGAGAAGGTGCTCAAGCGCGCCGGGCTGCGGCTGGACGACATCGGCGTGTTCGAGGTCAACGAGGCGTTCGCGCCGGTACCGCTGGCCTGGCAGGCCGAGACCGGTGCCGACGAGAAGCTGCTCAACCCGGTCGGCGGGGCAATCGCCCTGGGCCATCCGCTCGGCGCGTCCGGTGCGGTGCTGATGATCCGGATGATTCACCACATGCGCGACAACGGGATTCGCTACGGGCTGCAGACCATGTGCGAGGGCGGCGGAACCGCCAACGCCACCATCGTCGAGCTGATCGGTTAGGGGCGCCGGGCATGCAGCGCACTCTGTTCACCGAAGACCACGAGGCGTTTCGGGCCCTGGCCCGCGACTTCGTCGACAAGCACGTGGTGCCCGAATATCCGCAGTGGGAGAAGGCCGGCCGGATGCCGCGCGCGGTCTTCGAACACCTGGGCTCGCTGGGGATGCTCGGCATGGCGATCCCCGAGGAGTACGGCGGCGGGGGCGCGGACGACTACCGCTACAACGTGGTGCTGCAGGAGGAGGCGGCGCGCGCTTTGGTGACGCTCTCCACGGTGCGCACCCAGCTCGAGGTGATCCTGCCGTACTTCCTGCACTACGCAGGCGACGAGCAGCGAGCGCGCTGGTTTCCCGGGCTGGCGGCCGGCACGCTGCTGACCGCGATCGCGATGACCGAGCCCGGCACCGGGTCGGATCTGGCCGGGATGCGCACCACCGCGGTGCGTGACGGCGACGACTACATCCTCAACGGCGCCAAGACGTTCATCACCGGAGGCATCCAGGCCGACTTGGTGATCGTGGTGGCGCGCACCTCCACCGACCCCGACAACCGTCGCCGCGGGCTGACCCTGCTGGTGGTCGAGGACGGCATGCCCGGATTCGAACGGGGCCGCGAACTGGACAAGATGGGCTGCAAGGTCCAAGACACCGCTGAGCTGTCCTTCGCCGACGTCCGGGTCCCGGTGACCAACCGGCTGGGGGAGGAGGGTGAGGCGTTCAGCTACCTGGGCCACAACCTGGCCCAGGAACGGCTCACCGTCGCCGTCGGGTCGGTCGCCCAGTCCCGCTCGGCGCTGGCCGCCACCATCGACTACGTCAAGAACCGCAACGTGTTCGGTTCCCCGGTCGCGTCGTTCCAGAACACCAAGTTCGAGCTGGCCGCGGTCTCCACCGAGATCGAGGCCGCCCAGTGCATGCTGGACCGAGCGGTCCTCGAACACGTCGAGGGCGAGCTGTCGGCGGCCGACGCCGCGCGGGTGAAGCTGTTCTGCACCGAGATGCAGGCCCGGGTGATCGACCGGTGTCTGCAGCTGTTCGGCGGCTACGGCTACATGATGGAGTATCCGATCGCGCGGCTCTACACCGATGCCCGAGTGGCCCGGATCTATGCCGGTACCAGCGAGGTCATGAAGATGATCATCGCCAAGTCGCTGGGCCTGTAAGCCAGGCGAAAAAATTCTTCGATGAGACCCTTGTCACAACTACCCTAACCAACCTACTGTGTGTTCACTTGGTTGGTTGATCGAAGGAGCCCGGTGACCTCACCACGGCCGTACGCCACACTGCTCGCCAAGGGCGAGGACCGCCGGCAGCGGATCCTGCTGGCGGCCGAACACCTGCTGGCGCGCAACGGCTGGCGCAACACCTCACTGGCGCAGATCGCCCGCAATGCCGGGGTCAGCGCGGCCGGGCTGCTGCACCACTTCTCCTCCAAAGAACAGCTGCTGCACGCGGTGCTCGACGCCCGCGACGCCGACGACGACTCGCACGCCGACCGCAGCGGCGACCTCATCGAGGAGATCCAGCGGGTCGCCGAGCGGTTCGCCCGGGCGCCCGAACTGGTCGGAACGTTCACCGTGCTGCTCGCCGAGAACGTGCTGCCTGAGGCGCCGCTGCACGACCGGATGCTCCAGCGGTACCGCGCCGCGGTGGACATCGTCGCCGACCTGATCCGGCGCGGCCAGGACGCCGGCCGCTACCGCTCCGACTTCGACGCGGGCATCAAGGCCGCGGAAATTCTCGCCTTTATCAACGGAATGGAGATGTCATGGCTTCTGGACCCTTCAATACCTCTGAACGAGGTGTTCACGGCGTACACGGAAACACTGGCCCGCGACTTCGCTCCGCCGGTAAAGGACGCCCACCGGTGACCGGGGACCCGGACATGCGCTACCGGTTCGACGTCGTCGGCCGCAGCGTCCTCGACGTCGTCACGGCCGCCGGCGGTTGGCTCTATGACCGCGCGACGGCGGGGTGGGACGTCACCGTGATGATCCTCGACAAGGAGGACACTCGCCCCCTGCAGATCCTCGGGGCCCGGGTGCTGAACCTGGCATCGGTGCTCAAGCAGTGGGAGCAGTGGCCGCACCCCCAGACGATCGCCGTCTGTGCCGAGATGTTCGACGGGCATGCGCAGGTGCGCCAGGGCGTGCTCGACGCGCTGGAACACAGCAGCACCGAGGTGACGCTGTGGGGAACCGTGCCCGCCGAACTGCACAGCGACGTCGACGCCCGGCAGCACCGGCTCAGCGCGGCGGCCCGCGCGTTCAAGGCTCAGGCGTTGCGGGCGGCCGGTGTCGACCCGGCCGACTCCGGAGCGGGACACATCGAGACGTTCCGCTGCGGGCCGGCGGTGTGTGCGGCAGTCGCGACGGACCTGAGCCCGGCCAGTTGACGGGCGCAGCCGCGCCTTGACCGAGAACGTGTCCGAGTCGCTGTCGCGCTCCCTGGTGTTGGTGACGGACTATCGGGTCCCCGATCCGGCCCGGGTCTGGCCGCTGTTGCAGCGCCACCGCGGCAGCCTGGCACACCTGGGTGCCCGCCATGTCCTCGTCTACACCTCGTCGGTCGATGCCGGCCGGGTGCTGGCGCTGATGTCGATCCGCGCCGCGCAGCCGGTGACCGACCTGCTGCGCGACGAGGCCTTCATGGGCTGGTTCGACGCCGTCGGCGTCGACGACATCCCGGCCGTTTTCGCCGGGGCGCTCGCCGAGCGCATCGAACTGGCCGACCCGCAGCCGGCGCCTGAGGCGCCGGGCGTGGTGGTCGCGGCGGTGGCCGAAGTCGTCGACGCCGAGGCGCTGATCGCCCACGTGCGCGCCACCGCGAAGGATTTCGCCGCCGCGGGCATCCGGAAGATCCTGATATTCCAGGCTTTTGACAATCCCCGTGAGGTGTTCATGCTGCAGGAGGCGGACGACGAGGCCGGCGCCGCGCAGTGGATCAGCCAACCCGAATTCGCCGCCGACTGGATCACCCGGGCCGGCGTCGGCGTCTACCCGCCGGTCTTCGTCGGCCGGCTTCAGCACCTGATGCGCGTTGCGGATCAGCCCGATACCCAAGAAGACCAAGCAGAAGGGGAACCCATTCGATGACCGCTTACGACGTGGGACTGTTGATCGTCCGGCTCTGCCTCGGCCTGACCATGGCCGCGCACGGCTACAACAAGATCTTCTCCGGGGGCCGGATCGCCGGCACGGCACGCTGGTTCGACAGCATCGGCATGCGGCCCGGTACCTTCCACGCCCGCATGGCCGCCGGAACCGAGATCGCCGCCGGACTGGGGCTGGCCGCCGGTCTGCTCACGCCGATTCCCGCGGCCGGCTTCGTCGCGCTGATGCTGGTGGCGGCCTGGACGGTGCACCGCGGCAACGGCTTCTTCATCGTCAAGAGCGGCTGGGAGTACAACCTGGTGCTGGCCGTCGTCGCGGTCGGCATCGCCATGCTCGGCGCCGGCCCGCTCAGCCTGGACCACCTGCTGTTCGGGCAGAACTGGTGCGACGGGTGGACCGGCCTGCTGGTCGCGGCCGGGCTGGGCCTGGCCGGTGGGATCGCGCAGCTGGCGGTGTTCTTCCGGCCGGTGCCAGAGCAGGTCTGAGGGGGTCGGCGCTGCCGGTCAGTCGCTGGCCGGCAGCGGCTTGGCTTCCTTGATGGCCATCGGCGCGGTGCCGATGCTCAACGTCCCGGCGCCGGCCTTGGTGACCAGCACCTCGGCGCCGGCGTCGTCGACATAGCGCTTGCCCATCACCGCGCCGTCGGCGAAATCGGGGTCCAGGGCCGCGCCGCCGGAGGCGCTGTCCTCCAGGGGCACCATCGGGGCGCCGCCGGCGCGCAGATCATCGAGGCTGTCGGCGGTCTTCACCACGATGACCTGGGTGTCGCACACCTGACTCTTCAGACGGGTACCGGACTTGATCATTGCGCCCCTTCGGCATTCACTGTTTGCAGTTCGTTCACGATCTCCCGGCGCAGCACCTTGCCGGTCGGGGTGGTCGGCAACTCCGGCCGGAAGACGATCCGATCCGGCGTGCGGGATCCGCGCAGCTGTTCCCGAACATACTCGCGCAGCGCGTCGGGGTCGGGTGACGCACCCGGCGCCGGAACCACGCACGCGACGATGATCTGGCCCCACTCCGGATCCGGCGCGCCGACCACCGCGACCTCGCGGACCTCGGGGTGCTCGACCAGCACGTCCTCGATCTCGGCGGGCGCGATGTTCTCGCCGCCGCGGATGATGGTGTCGTCGGAGCGCCCGCCGATGAACAGGTAGCCCTCGTCGTCGAGCACAGCGAGGTCGCGGGTCGCGAACCAGCCGTCGGCGTCGAGCACCGACCCGATGCCGGTGTAGGTGCCCGAGACCTGCTCGCCGCGGACGAACAACTCACCGGGCACGCCGGTGCCAACCGGCCGGCCGTCGTCGTCGCGGATGACGACCTCGATCCCGGGAACCGGACGCCCGACCGACCCGAGCCGCTTGCGGACGGCGTCGTCGGTGGACTCATAAGCCGTGCGGTGGTCTTCGGGGGTGAGTACCGCGACCGTCGAACTGGTCTCGGTCAGCCCGTAGGCGTTGACGAAGCCGACCTCGGGCAGCAGGTCCAGCGCGCGGCGCACCAGCGGCAGGGCCACTTTGGAGCCACCGTAGGCCAGGTTGCGCAGGGTGGGCAGCGGGGTCGGGCGGGCTTCCAGCTCCGAGACGATGCGCTCGAGCATGGTCGGAACCACGGTCGCGGTGGTCACCGCCTCGGTGCGGACCAGCCGGATCCACTCGGCGGCGCTGAAGCGGCGCAGATAGACCGACTTGCGTCCGGCGTAGAGGTTGCTCAGCGCCGCTCCGACACCGGCGATGTGATACGGCGGAACGCAGATCAGCGCGGCGTGCTCGGGCTCTGCCGAGCCGAACTCCACCGTGCCGGTCACGTAACTGGTCAGGTTGTTGTGAGTTAGCTCAACGGCTTTGGGCGCCGAGGTGGTGCCCGAGGTGAACAGCACGACCGCCACGTCGTCGGGGTCCGGCCACTGCACCGCCGGGGTGGTGGTGCGGGCCCGGGCGCAGAAGGTGGCTGAATCGATTTGGGCGACACCGAGGTCGCCGGCCTCGCCGATCAGGTCGAGGTATTCCTTGTCGACCACGAGCAGCGGTTGCGGCAGCCGGGCGATCAGCTCGCGCAGCGCCTGCCCGCTGAGCCGGTAGTTCAGCGGTGCGAAGGGCTGACCGGCGCGTGCCGCGGAGAACAGCAGCAGCGGCAGCATGTCGCCGCCCATCCCGACGTAGGCCACACTGCGCGCGCCGGTCTCGTTGATCACGCCGGCCCCGGCGTCAGCGAGGGCGTTGAGCTCCGCGGTGGTGTAGCGCGTCGATTCGCAGACGACGGCGACCCGGTCCGGGTCGGCGGACACCGCCATTTCCAGCAACAACGAAATGCTCACCGCTCGGCTCCCCGTAATGCGTCGTGAATGAGAACGACATTATCATTTTTTGATAGTTCCGCTACCGCCAGGAGCCGGTCGAGCACCGGCGATCGGTACGCTGACGTGCGTCATGATCAGCGTGGTCGACCTCGAGGCGACACCCGACGCCGAGCCCGGCGCCGGGATCGTCATCGCGACCGGCGTCCGGTTCGACACCGCGCACGCCGAGCACTGGCTCGAGCGCGCCAGCTTCACCCTCTCGGAGATCGAGGTGGCCGATCGCCGGGTGATCACCGTCGGATCGGTGGCCGAGGCGCTGGCCGACATCGCCGATCGGTGCCGGCGCCGACCGCACACGGCGGCGATCTGCGATGACGTGCTGCGCGCGGTGGATCCGGCCGCGCCCGCTCGGGCCGGCGTGGTCACCGAATCACTGGCCTACTCGGTGCTGCAGGCCGGCCCGGAGTTCGCCGGCTGGCTGGCCGAGCGGGGGCCGGCCACCGCGCCCGACACCAGCGACCCGGTGCTCATCGATCGGGACGGCGACACCCTGCGGCTGCGGTTCAACCGGCCGCAGCGGCACAACGCCTTCACCAACGCGATGCGGGCCGCGCTGCTCGACGGGCTCGCGGTAGCCGCCGCGGACACCTCGATCGACGAGGTGGTGCTGTGCGGGGCCGGGCGGTCCTTCTGCAGCGGCGGCGACCTCGCCGAGTTCGGCGGCTTCACCGATGTGGCCAGCGCGCACCTGGCCCGCACCCGCTACAGCCCCGCGCTGGCGCTGGACGCGCTGACCGCCCGGCTCGGCGACCGCTGCCGCGCCGACATCCACGGCCAGGTGCTGGGCAGCGGACTGGAGATGGCCGCCTTCTGCGGTCGGGTGCGGGCGCACCCCGACACGGTGCTGGGCCTGCCGGAGCTGAACCTCGGGCTGATACCGGGCGCCGGCGGCACCGTCAGCATCACCCGCCGCATCGGACGGTGGCGCACCAGCTATCTGATGCTGTCCGGACGCACCATCGACGCGCCGACCGCCCTGCGCTGGGGGCTGGTGGACGAGATCGCGACGCCCCGATGACGGAGGCGGCTTGGGGCGCATCCGGTTTGGCTTGGCTGACCGGTGCGCCCGACGGCCCGCCGGATTTCTCTCGCGCCGCGGTGCTGCAGCGCGCGGGGGAGGCCGTTGATCGGCTGGGCCTGGACGCTGATGCCGCGACCCTGCTGGCCGGGCGTGCCGGGCTGCGGGGCTGGAGTCGCGGCGGTCGCTGCTCGGCCGGGGGAGCGTCCCGGCTGCTGACGGCGGCAGATGGCTGGTGGGCGATCACGTTGTCGCGTCCCGACGACATCGACGCCGTGCCCGCCCTGATCGAAACCGAGCGCCCCGGCGAGCCGTGGGCGGCCATCGCGGCGTGGGCGGCCGATAAACCGGTGACCGACGTCGTCGGGCGTGCCCGGTTGCTCGATCTACCCGCCGCCGTGCTGGGCGAGGCCGCTGCCGCGGCGCCGCTGGTCCGCCGGGTCGGGCCGTCGGGGCCGGGCCGCGAACCGCGGGGTGCCCTGGTCGTCGACCTGACCTCGCTGTGGGCCGGGCCGCTGTGCGGGCAGCTGCTGGCGCAGGCCGGCGCCACGGTGGTCAAGGTGGAAAGCCCGTCCCGCCCGGACGGAACCCGTTCCGGGGACCGCGCGTTCTTCGACTGGATGAACGCCGGGAAGCTCTCGTGCGCCATCGATTTCGATCGCGACACGGCGTTTCTGACGCGGTTGCTGGCGGCCGCCGATGTGGTGTTGGAAGGCTCGCGTCCCGCCGCGCTGGCCCGCCGCGGGCTGGGGCCACTCGACGTGGCGGGCCGGCCCGGGCGGGTGTGGCTGCAGATCACCGGCCATGACGGGTTCCCCGGCTTCGGTGACGACGCCGCGGTCGCCGGCGGGCTGGTGGGCTTCGACGCCGCCGGCGACCCGGTGTTCTGCGGCGACGCCATCGCCGATCCGCTGACCGGCATCGAGGCGACCGTCGCGGTGCTCGACGCGCTGGCCCGCGGCGGCGGCGAGGTCATCACCTTCTCGCTGGCCGCCGTCGCCGCGAGCTACGCCACGCTGCCGCTGCATCGCGGCGGTGAGCACCCGGCGTCGCCGCCTGGGCGCCCGCGCCTCGAGGCCGCCGGCCCGCGGCTGGGGGCCGACAACGCACGGGTCGGCGAGATGGTGTCACGGTGCTGATCCAGCGCGCGGTGCTGCTGGACGGATCGGTGGTCGATGTCCGCCTCGGCGACACCATCGCCGGAGTCGCGCCCCGGCTGGACGCGCGCCGCGGCGAAGACGTGCTCGACGCGGCCCACGCCACGCTGATTCCGGGGCTGCACGATCACCACCTGCATCTGCGCTCGGCGGCCGCGGCGCTGGATTCGGTCTGTCTGGGGCCCCCGCGGGTGCGCACCGTCGATGACCTGGCCGCCGCCCTGCGGAGCGCGACCGCTGATCCCGACGGCTGGGTGCGCGGGTATGGCTACCACGAATCGGTCGCCGGAGAGCTCAATGCCGCACTGCTGGACCGGTTTTGCCCCGAGACTCCGGTGCGGGTGGCGCACCGCAGCGGGGCGCTGTGGGTGCTCAACTCCGCCGGCCTGGCCCGGATCGGGATGGCCGACCACGCGGACGGCCGGCTGCTGCGCGCCCACGGCGACCCGGCGCCGCGGCTGCCGCAACGCGAGCCGTCGCTGACGGCATTGAGCCGCCGACTGGCCGCCCGCGGCGTCACGGGCATCACCGAGGCCACCCCCGGCCACGGCGAGGCCGATCTCGCCGCGTTCGCCGCGGCGCGCCGCGACGGCGAGCTGCTGCAACGCCTGCACTGCCTGGCGCCCGCCGGAACTGCTGTCGGGCCCGGGGTCACCCTCGGGCCGACCAAGGTCATCCTCGACGATGCTCGCCTGGACCTGGACGCATTGGCGGAAACACTGTGCGACAACCACATTCGCGACCACGGCGTGGCGTTGCACTGCGTCACCGATGCGCAGCTGACCGTGGCGATCGCGGCCTGGCAGTCCGCCGGGGTACATCGCGATGATCGCATCGAACACGCGGCGGTGGTGCCCGATGATCGGCTGGCCGACCTCGCCGCGCTCGGCATCACCGTGATCACCCAGCCCAACTTCGTCGCCGAACGCGGCGATGACTACCTGGCCGCCATCGAGCCCGACCGCCAGCACGAGCTGTGGCGGTTGGCGTCGTTGCGGGACAACGGAATTGCGGTGGCGCTGTCGACCGACACCCCCTTCGGTGACGGCGATCCCTGGGCGGCCATGCGCGCGGCGGTGCACCGGAGCACGCCGAGCGGGGCGGTGCTGGGCGCAGCCGAGCGGGTATCGGCGCACGCCGCACTGGCGATGTTCACCGGCCGCGCCGACCGGCCCGCGGTACCGCGCCGGATCGCGCCCGACGAACCCGGCGACCTGTGCCTGCTGGCCGCCGGTCCGGCCGAGGCGCTGGCCGCGCTCGACGCCGACCTGGTCGCGGTGACCGTCGTCGCCGGCGGCGTAGTGTCCCAGCACAGCGACAGTCGGTAGCCTGGCTAGATAGTTTGGTTGATGGAGAACTCGGAAGGAACGGTTGATGACGCGTTCGGACAGTGACAGCTGGGATCTGGCCAGCAGTGTGGGAGCGACCGCGACCATGGTGGCGGCGCAGCGCGCGTTGGCCACCACCGGCCCGGACAAACTGATCAACGACCCGTTCGCGGCGCCGCTGGTGCGTGCGGTCGGCATCGACTTCTTCACCCGCATGGTGGACGGCGACATCGCGTTCCCCGAAGGCGACGACTTCGATCCGGTCCGGATGGGCCACGGCATGGGCGTGCGCACCCGCTTCTTCGACGAGCACTTCGAGTCCGCCACCCAGGGCGGCATCCGCCAGGCCGTCATCCTGGCCGCCGGGCTCGACGCCCGCGCCTACCGGCTGGCCTGGCCGGCCGGCACCGTGGTTTACGAGGTCGATCTGCCGCAGGTCATCGACTTCAAGACCACCACCCTGGCCGGTCTGGGCGCCGAGCCGACCACCGAGCGCCGCACGGTGGCCATCGACCTGCGCGACGACTGGCCGGCCGCGCTGCGGGCCGCTGGCTTCGACCCGCAGGCTCCCACCGTGTGGAGCGCCGAGGGCCTGCTGGTCTACCTGCAGCCGGACGATCAGGACGCCCTGTTCGACACCATCACCGGGCTCAGTGCGCCGGGCAGCCGGCTGGCCTGCGAATTCATTCAGGACACCACGGTGTTCTCCGGCCCGGAGTGGCGCGAGCACCGGGAGAAGCTGCAATCCATCGGCTGCGAGGTCGAGATCGGCGAGCTGATCTACCACGGCGAGCGCAACCACATCGTCGACTACCTGACGGCGGCGGGCTGGACGGTGTCGGGCCGGCAGGTCACCGAGCTCTACGCCGAGGCCGGCCTGGAGTACGGCGACGATCCGCTGGCGGTGGCGTTCGGCGATCTGACCTATCTGAGCGCCGCACTGCCCGGCTCGTAGGTATGAAAAGCATCACAGCGGCGGATCCGGTGGTGCGGCGGCGACGCCGCGCCGGCGCCGTCGATGAGGTGCCCCCAGCAGGGCTCGAACCTGCGACCTGCGGATTAAAAGTCCGTAGCTCTACCAACTGAGCTATAGGGGCCGTGCCGGAACAGGATACTGCCTCCCCGATCGAGCCCGCGTTTGAGGATTGGACCCGCCGTGCCCTAAGCTAGCGAAGCTCCCAACGTGACCACGTTGCGAGCCCCCGGAGAGATTCGGTTCTGGCCCCCTTCGTCTAGCGGCCTAGGACGCCGCCCTTTCAAGGCGGTAGCGCGGGTTCGAATCCCGTAGGGGGTACTCGCACCGTAGTGACTACGGAGCGAACAGCAAGGCCCTGTGGCGCAGTTGGTTAGCGCGCCGCCCTGTCACGGCGGAGGTCGCGGGTTCAAGTCCCGTCAGGGTCGCTTTATACGGCGAGGCACACGTGCCTTCCGGCCAGGTAGCTCAGTTGGTACGAGCGTCCGCCTGAAAAGCGGAAGGTCGCCGGTTCGATCCCGGCCCTGGCCACTTCAGAGCACCCGCCCATTGCGGCGGGTTTTCTCGTTTCTGTCAGTCAGCAGCCAGCGTGAGCAGCATCTCGGCCAGCTTGGCCGTCGCCGGCCCGAGCTTGGACTGCGCGGCGGAGGCGAGATAGATCTTCCAGATCACCGCGGGCCGCACGGCCAGCGCCCGCAGGTCGGGACAGTGCGCCGCCTCGCTGGCGGGCATGAAAATGGTGCCGATGCCATGCCGCACCAAATCGGCGGCGATCGAGTACTCCAGCGCCACTTCGTGCGGTGTATGCGCGCTGACGCCTGCGGCAGTGAACGTGTCGTCGACAATGCGCCGGAGTCCGAACTGCGGTGGGAACCCGATGAGATCCTCGCCGGTGAGTTCGGTGATGGCGACGCGGTTTCTTGCCGCGAGTGGATGGTCGGCGCGGCAGACGAAGACCATGGGCTCCTGGCGCAGCAGGCGCATCTGAACGCGCTCCGGGAAGCGGTCGGGGGCCGACACCAGCGCCAGGTCGAGTGATCCGTCGGCGATCTCCGACAGATACGCGCTGGAACCGGTTTGGCTCTGTCGCAACCGGATCTGAACAAAGGGATAGTCCCGGTGGAACTGTCCGAGCACCTGGGGGACGTCCAGCGCACCGGAGGTGATGAGCGCGCCGAGGTCGACGGTTCCGGTGAGTTGGCCCCGGAAGTCGCTGACGGAGTCTTTGGCGACCCGGGCGGTGTGCAGAACTTGGCTGGCCTGCTCGCGGAACAGTTCGCCGGCGGGGGTGAGCTTGATCTTCTGGCGGGACCGGTCGAATAGTTCGACGCCGAGTTCCTTCTCCAGCTTGCCGACCGACGTGGAGAGCGCGGATTGCACGACGTGAGCGCGGTGGGCGGCGCGGGAGAAGCTCAGTTCGCCGGCCACGGCAACGAAGTGTTCAAGCTGGCGCAGTTCCATAACTCTTTGTATCAATGATGGAGATGGAAAGTATCAAAAGCATTCGTTGGACTCGATGACCCGGAGCGGGTGTGATGGAGGTGCCCATCCAGTCGAGACGAGGAACGATGCAGGCGATCGTCGTGCAAGACCGCTCGGCCGGGACGTCGGGTCTGTCCCTGGCCGACATGCCCTATCCGCATGCCGCCGAGAACGACGTCGTCGTCCAGGTGCATGCGGCCGCGTTCACGCCGGGGGAGCTGGACTGGCCCGCAACGTGGACCGACCGAGCCGGACGCGACCGCACGCCGACCATTCCCGGCCATGAAGTCTCCGGTGTTGTCGCCGAATTAGGTTATGGGACAACGGGTGTGACGGTCGGTCAACGCGTCTTCGGTATCACCGACTGGGCCCGCAACGGGACGCTGGCGGAATACGTTGCGGTAGAGGCCCGCAACCTGGCCCCGCTCTCGGCCGGTATCGACCATACGGTTGCGGCGGCACTGCCGATCTCCGGTTTGACGGCGTGGCAGGGTCTGTTCGACCACGCCGGCCTCCAGCCCGGGCAGACGGTGCTGATCCATGGCGCTGCCGGGGCCGTTGGGTCGATCGCGGTGCAACTCGCCCACGATGCCGGCGCTCGGGTGATCGGAAGTGGGCGAGCTGGACAGCGGGACGCCGTGTTGGGGAACAACGCCGACGCCTTCCTGGACCTGCAGGCGGACCGACTCGAAGACGTCGGTGAAGTCGACGTGGTGTTCGACGTGGTCGGCGGCGAGATCCTTGATCGCTCAGCCCCATTGGTGCGTGCCGGGGGGACGCTCGTCACCATCGCCGAACCGCCGCGGGTACATCCGGACAAAGCGCGGGCGGTCTTTTTCGTCGTCGAACCCGACCGCAACCAGCTGGCCGCCTTGGAGCGCCGGGTCCGCGACGGCCGGCTGACCCCGAACGTCGGGACAGTGCTTCCGCTCGCGGACGGGCTCAAGGCGTTCGACCCGGCATATCGGCGTCCGGGACAAACCATCATCTGCGTCGCGGCCCCATAGGCCGCCGACAGCGTTTCGGGCGCGGTTCGCTAGCGGTCGGACCCTAGACTGAGCCGCTGTGGATCTCCGGTCGATGTTGGCGGTCGTCGTTACCGCCGTGATCGCAGCCATCGGACTGCCGGCCGGCGCCGCGGCCGGTGACCAGATTCTGCTCGGCGGCGGTGCTGCGATCGTGCTCCACGACGACACGCTGTGCACGCTGACCGCCATGGGCCACGACAGCGACGGTCGGCTGATCGGTTTCACCTCAGCCCACTGCGGCGGACCGGGTTCTGAAGTCGTCGCCGAGGGCGCCGAAGAGCGCGGGATCGTGGGCACGGTGGTGGCCGCCGACGATGCGGTGGGCTACGCGGTGATCGAGTTCGATCCGGTCAGGGTAAAGCCGATCGCCGACTACGAAGGCTTCGGAATCTTCGGTATCGGGCCCCCGGAGCCCCAACCCGCTAACCCGGAGCCCGCCGGCCCGGAACCCGCCGCCCCCGAAGCCGCCAGCCCGGAACCCGCCGGCCCGGAACCCGCCGCGCCCGAACCTGCCGTGCCGGAACCGGCCGCCGCCAAGCAGGCATGCAAGCTCGGCCGGGGCACCGGCCTGAATTGCTACGACACCGGGCCCGATGGCGTGAACACCACCGCTGAGGAGTGGTGGCAACCCGGGGATGACGGGTCACCGATCACCATCGACAATCTGATCGTCGGCATGGTCCGCGACGGCTCCACCCCGGTCGCCCCGCCGGACCAGTCGGGGCCGGGGATCGTGATGTTCAAGGAGGTCCTCGCCGACGTCAACGCCAAGGGTGGTCCGGGCGTCGGGTTCGGTCTCGGTTAAAAGCTCACGGCCGCAACGTCTCCGGGCAGAGTTCGGACTGCGCGGCGGCGATCTGGACGTCGGCGGCTTCGGGACTGTAGTGGAAGGTGTTGGTCAGCTGGCGCACCACGTCCCCCGGCGAGAGCCCGGACCGGTAGGTCCCGGTGTGGCCATACATCCGCAACAAAGCACAGACGTAGTGGCCCGAGCTGACCTTGACGTCATCGGCGATCGGGATGGCCACCGGCGAGGCGTTGACCTGCGCCAGATAGCTGGCGTCGTCGGCGTGCGCGGCGGGCGCGACGGCCAATGCCGATGCCACGGCGGCCAGCAGGGGTGCGGCGATGCGCGGGGTCACATGCATGAACTCCATCGTGCCACCGCCGGCCGGGAGCGCGACCGCTTCGTGCGGCGCAAATCCCCGCGCGCCACCGCAGGGCTGGCTATCGTTGCCAGCCATGGCAGTCAAGGATTCCCGCGAAGTGGTCATCGAAGCCGGCCCCGAGGAGATCTTCGATGTCCTCGCCGACATCGAGAACGTGCCCTCCTGGTCCCCGCAGTACCAGAGCGCCGAGGTACTCGACACCTACGACAACGGCCGTCCGCGCCGGGTACGGCTGCGGATCAAGGCCGCCGGTCTCACCGACGAGCAGGTCGTCGAATACACCTGGACCGCCGAGAGCGTCGGCTGGACGCTGGTGTCGGCCGGCCAACTCAAGGCGCAGGACGCCAAGTACACCCTGACGCCACAGGGCGACAAGACCAAAGTCCGCTTCGACTTAAGCGTCGACCCGTCGATTCCGATCCCGGGGTTCCTGCTCAAAAGCACCCTCAAGGGCGGCATGAAAACCGCCACCGACGGTCTGCGGTCACAAGTGCTCAAGATCAAAAAGGGTCGCTGACTTCGGTTCGGGGAAACGCTGCCGGGCGCTGGTCGCCCGACTAGGCTCGGGGCAGTGGCTGTTCGAGCATCGCGGGAAATTGTGATTGAGGCGCCGCCGGAGAAAATTCTCGACGCGCTGGCCGACGTCGCTGACTTGGTGTCGTGGTCGCCGGTGCACAAGCGGGTGGAAATCCTCGACACCTACGAGGACGGCCGCCCCCACCACGTCCGCGCCACCATCAAGGTTCTGGGCTTGGTGGACAAGGAGATTCTGGAGTATCACTGGGGCCCGGACTGGATGGTCTGGGATGCCAAAGCAACGGCGCAGCAACGCGCCCAGCACGTCGAGTACACCTTGACCCGGGAAGGTCCGGACAGCACCCGGGTGCGCTTCGACATCACCGTGGAACCGTCGGGGCCGATTCCGGCGTTTCTGGTCCGGCGCGCCAGCAAGGTGGTGTTGGCCACCGCCACCGAGCGGCTGCGTGAGCGGGTGATGGGCGACGGCGCGACGCCTACCGAGCCGTGACCGGCCCGTCCCGCAGCACCGCCAGTCGCCGGATCGCCTCGTCGAGGGTGTTCTCCGGTTTGACAAACGTGAACCGCACCAAGTGATTCCACACCTCAGGGGCGGTCGCTTCGGCCGCCGGTACACAGAACGCCGACAGCGGGATCGCCGCCACCCCGGCCCGATGCGGCAGTTCGGCGCAGAACGCGGTGCTGTCGTCGTAGCCCAGCGGTCGCGGGTCGGCGCACAGGAAATAGGTGCCGAAACTGTCGTGCACCTCGAAACCGACCTGGCGGAGTCCATCGCTCAACAGGTCCCGGCGGGTCTGCATGGTGGTGCGCAGTGCCGAGACCCAGGCGTCCTCGGCGTCGAGTGCTAACGCCACCGCCGGTTGGAACGGCGCCCCGCCGACATAGCTCAGGTACTGCTTGGCGGCCCGTACCCCGGCCAGTAGGTCCGCCGGCCCGCAGGCCCAACCGATCTTCCAGCCGGTGCAGTTGAACATCTTCGCCGCACTGGAGATGGTGACGGTGCGCTGCGCCATGCCTTCGAACCCGGCCAGCGGCAGGTGAGTGCGTCCGGCAAAGACCAGGTGCTCGTAGACCTCGTCGGCGATCACCAGCAGATCGGCCTCCACCGCGATCCGGGCGATCGCCGCGAGCTCGGACTCGGTGAACACCGTGCCGGTCGGGTTGTGCGGGGAGTTGACGATCAGCGCGCGGGTCGCCGGAGTGATGGCGCGCCGCAGCGCGTCGGTGTCAAGGGCGAAGCCGCGGCCGTCGGGAACCAGCGACACGCTGACCCGCCGCGCCCCGGCCATGGCGACCACCGGCGAATAGGAGTCGTAGAACGGCTCGATCAGCAACACCTCGGAGCCCGGCTCGACCAGCCCGAGCACCGCGGCGGCGATGGCCTCGGTGGCCCCGACCGTCACCAGCACTTCGGTCTCCGGGTCGTAATCCATGCCGAAGTGCCGGCTGCGCTGACGAGCGATCGCTTCGCGCAGGGCGGGGACGCCGAGACCGGGCGGGTACTGATTGACGCCGACGGCGATCGCCGCGCGGGCGGCGTCCAGCATCGACGTGGGCCCATCCTCGTCGGGAAACCCCTGCCCGAGGTTGACCGCGCCGATCCGCGCGGCCAACGCCGACATCTCGGCGAAGATCGTGGTGGCATAGGGCTGCAGCCGCGACACCGTCATGGATATCGAGCCTAAAGCGTGTCGAGCATCCCCGGCCTGCCCCGCCCGTCCCGGGGGTGAAATCGGGACCGGTTACTCGCTCCAGCGCCGAGACCGACGTTGTGCAGGGATGTTCTCGCACTTTGTCTGCAAAACGTCGGTTTCGGGCCGCGGGAAGGCCAGGGACTTTGCCCAACCATCCGGTTGATAGGCAGCCCTGTTAGGGTGAGAACCAGAGGTCTACGCTGCCCAGCAGGACGCAATCGAAGAACACCCAATACCGGAGAGGAACTCCAGTCATGTCCGAAGAAGCCTTCATCTACGAGGCCATTCGCACCCCGCGCGGCAAGCAGAAAAACGGGGCGCTGAACGAGATCAAGCCGGTCAGCCTGGCGGTCGGCCTGGTCAACGAGCTGCGCACCCGCTACCCGGATCTGGACGTCAACCAGATCAGCGACGCCGTCTTCGGCGTGGTGTCGCCGGTCGGCGACCAGGGCGGTGACATCGCCCGCACCGCGATGCTGGCCGCCGGCATGCCCGAGACCACCGGCGGCGTCCAGCTCAACCGGTTCTGCGCCTCCGGCCTGGAGGCCATCAACACCGCCGCCGCCAAGGTCAAGGCCGGGTTCGACGACCTGGTGCTCGCCGGTGGCGTGGAGTCGATGAGCCGGGTCCCGATGGGCTCCGACGGCGGCGCCTGGGCCAGCGACCCCAACACCAACTACCAGATCGGCTTCGTGCCGCAGGGCATCGGCGCCGACCTGATCGCCACCATCGAGGGCTTCTCCCGCGACGACGTCGACCGCTACGCGCTGCGCAGCCAGGAGAAGGCCGCCGCGGCCTGGTCGGGCGGCTACTTCGCCAAGTCGGTGGTCCCGGTCCGCGACCAGAACGGCCTGGTCGTGCTTGACCACGACGAGCACATGCGGCCCGACACCACCCTGGAGGGCCTGGGCAAGCTCAAGACCGCGTTCGACGGGATCGGCGCGATGGGCGGCTTCGACGACGTGGCGCTGCAGAAATACCACTTCGTCGAGAAGATCAACCACGTCCACACCGGCGGCAACAGCTCCGGGATTGTCGACGGCGCCGCGCTGGTGCTGATCGGCAGCGAGAAAGCCGGCAAGGAGCAGGGGCTGACCCCGCGGGCCCGCATCGTGGCCGCGGCCACGTCCGGCGCCGACCCGGTCATCATGCTCACCGGCCCGACCCCCGCCACCCAGCGGGTGCTCGACCGCGCCGGCATGACCGTCGATGACATCGACCTGTTCGAGCTCAACGAGGCCTTCGCCTCCGTGGTGCTGAAGTTCCAGAAGGACCTGAACATCCCGGACGAGAAGCTCAACGTCAACGGTGGCGCCATCGCCATGGGCCACCCGCTGGGCGCCACCGGCGCGATGATCACCGGCACCATGGTCGACGAACTGGAGCGCCGGGGTGCCCGCCGCGCTCTGATCACACTCTGCATCGGCGGTGGCATGGGCGTCGCCACCATCATCGAGCGCGTCTGAGAGGGTTTTTCAAAAATGGCAGAGAACACCATCAACTGGGACAAGGACGCTGACGGCATCGTCACGCTGACCCTGGACGACCCGACCGGGTCGGCCAACGTGATGAACGAGCACTACAGCCAATCCATGCACAACGCGGTGCAACGCCTTGTGGCGGAGAAGGATTCGATCACCGGTGTGGTCATCACCAGCGCGAAGAAGACCTTCTTCGCCGGCGGCGACCTCAAGGCGATGATCAACGTCGGCCCGGACAACGCCCAGCAGGCGTTCGACCAGGTGGAGAACATCAAGGCCGACCTGCGCGCGCTGGAGACCCTGGGCAAGCCGGTCGTCGCCGCCATCAACGGTGCGGCGCTGGGCGGCGGCCTGGAGATCGCGCTGGCCTGCCACCACCGGATCGCCGCCGACGCCAAGGGCAGCCAGCTCGGCCTGCCCGAGGTCACCCTGGGCCTGCTGCCCGGCGGTGGCGGTGTCACCCGCACGGTGCGCATGCTGGGCATCCAGAACGCGTTCATGAACGTGCTGGCCCAGGGCACCCGGTTCAAGCCGGCCAAGGCCAAGGAGATCGGCCTGGTCGACGAGGTGCTGCCGACCGTCGAAGAGCTGGTGCCGGCCGCCAAGGCCTGGATCAAGGCCAACCCCGACGCCCACACCCAGCCGTGGGATGTCAAGGGCTACAAGATTCCCGGCGGCACCCCGTCGACGCCGTCGCTGGCGGCGATCCTGCCGTCGTTCCCGGCCCTGCTGCGCAAGCAGCTCAAGGGTGCACCGATGCCCGCGCCGCGGGCCATCCTCTCGGCCGCGGTCGAGGGCGCGGCGGTGGACTTCGACACCGCCAGCCGCATCGAGAGCCGGTACTTCACCTCGCTGGTCACCGGCCAGGTCGCCAAGAACATGATCCAGGCGTTCTTCCTGGATCTGCAGCACATCAACGGCGGCGGCAGCCGGCCCGACGGCATCGGCCAGACCCCGATCAAGAAGATCGGTGTGCTCGGTGCCGGGATGATGGGCGCGGGCATCGCCTACGTGTCGGCCAAGGCCGGTTACGACGTGGTGCTCAAGGACGTCAGCCTGGAGGCGGCGCAGAAGGGCAAGGGCTACTCGGAGAAGCTGGAAGCCAAGGCTCTGGAGCGCGGCCGCACCACCGAGGAGCGCTCAAAGGCGCTGCTGGACAAGATCACTCCGACCGGCGACCCGGCTGACCTCAAGGGTGTCGACTTCGTGATCGAGGCGGTGTTCGAGAGCCAGGACCTCAAGCACAAGGTGTTCCAGGAGATCGAGGACATCGTCGAGCCCAACGCGCTGCTAGGGTCGAACACCTCCACGTTGCCGATCACCGGTCTGGCGACCGGCGTGAAGCGCCAGGAGGACTTCATCGGCATCCACTTCTTCTCGCCGGTCGACAAGATGCCGCTGGTGGAGATCATCCGCGGCGAGAAGACCTCCGACGAGGCGCTGGCCCGGGTGTTCGACTACGTGCTGGCGATCAAGAAGACCCCGATCGTGGTCAACGACAGCCGCGGCTTCTACACCTCCCGCGTGATCGGCACCTTCATCAATGAGGCGCTGATGATGCTCGGTGAGGGCGTGGAGCCGGCCAGCATCGAGCAGGCCGGACTGCAGGCCGGCTACCCGGCGGCACCGCTGCAGCTCTCCGACGAGCTGAACCTGGAGCTGATGCACAAGATCGCCGTCGCCACCCGCGAGGGCATCGAGGCGGCCGGCGGCACCTACGAGAAGCAGATGAACGAGACGGTCGTCGAGAAGATGATCGAGCTCGGCCGTCCGTCGCGTCTCAAGGGCGCCGGCTTCTACGAGTACGTCGACGGTAAGCGCACCGGTCTGTGGTCGGGGCTGCGGGAGACGTTCAACTCCGGCAGTTCCACCCCGCCGCTGCAGGACATGATCGACCGGATGCTGTTCGCCGAGGCGCTGGAGACCCAGAAGTGCCTCGACGAGGGTGTGCTGACCTCGACCGCCGACGCCAACATCGGCGCGATCATGGGCATCGGGTTCCCGCCGTGGACCGGCGGCACCCACCAGTTCATCGTCGGCTACGAAGGCCCGCACGGCGTGGGCAAGGAGGCCTTCGTGGCGCGGGCCAAGGAACTGGCCGCCAAATACGGCGACCGGTTCACCCCGCCGTCCTCGCTCCTTTAGCTAGGCTCACAGGCGTGCAATCCCCCGAACCCGAGTGGCTTCGGGGGATTTCGCGTCTGTTGGACTACCGGGTGAACGTGAGCATCGCCAAACTGCTGGAAACGGCGCTGTGGCTGGGTTTGGTGTACGCGATCATCGGGGTGGTGTGCCTGTTCCTGCGCCCCGACGGCGTGGAACTGCTGCAGACCCGGGCCGAGCAGCAGTTCGGCATACCGCCCAACAGCATCTACGAGGTGGCGACGGTGGCCGGGGTGTTGCTGTGGCCGCTGATGATGTTGCTGCCCAGCGCCTGCGGGGCCTAACCGGTCAGGGCCGGCGCGCCAACAGGTAATGGCGCACCGGCTGGCCGCCGTTGGCGGGCAGATAGTTCGGCTCATCGCCGGCGCTGACCAGTTCCCACTCCGGGGCGAAGAGCCGGACGATCTCGGCCTGGTCGATGCCGCGGACGCCGAACAGTGCGCCCGGAGTGAATGCGACGATCAGCAGCCGCGAGTCGGGTCCGGTCACCGCATTGACCTGCCGGGCGTAGACCTCCCGATCGTGGTCGTTCATCCCGTGCAGGCAACCGCTGTCGGTCACCAGGTCGAAGTCGTCGCCGAGACCGGCTGCGGCGAGTTGGCCGATGTCGGCGCAGACGAACCGCACCGACACCTTGCCGGCCTGGGCTTTGACCCGCGCGGTGCGCAACGCCCGTGGGGCGAAGTCGACGCCGGTGACTTGCCATCCGTTCTGCGCCAGGTAGATCGAGTTGTCTCCGGTGCCGCAGCCGAGATCCAGTGCGGTGCCCGGGGACAACGCCACGCTGGCGTCGATCTCGACCAGATTGCGCAGTCCGCGGGCCAGGGCGTGGCCATCCCAGGGGGTGAACCCCAGCCGGTACATGGCCCGGAACAGCAGCCTCCTGGCCCCCATAGCGTCTAGATGGCTCCCATGTCAGCGGAGAGCCAGTGCTGGGGGCGCAGATGAATGGCCACGTACTCGCCCAGTTCGGTCCGTGCGAACTCGAGGAACTTCTCGGCCCGGTCGTGGGGAAGGTAGCGGTGGGCCAGCTCGGCGTGATGGTCGTCGGTGCCGGGCTCGATGCGGCTGACGGCACCGTCGACGGCGACATAGCGGACGGTCGGCTCCGTCCGCTCCACCATGAGCGAAAAACAGCCGGCGGCCTCGATGAGCCGCCTCTTGCGTGACTCGACGCCGGTGAGGACCCAGGGCTCGCCGCCCGGTTCGTACTGATACCAGATCGGCACCGTCAGTGGGCCACGGCCGTCTCCCGCACTCACCGACAGCGCTGCGATGTGTGGCTCGGCCAGAAACTGTTCGCGTTCGTCCTTGGATAACGCCATGTTTCGAGGCTAACCGCCATGCCCCGCCGCGCGCGGATAGCTTGCGCGCGGGTCGCGTCAGATCGCCGGGCCGAGCAGGTCGTCGGCGTCGCGGATGATGTAGCCGTAGCCCTGCTCGGCCAGAAACCGCTGCCGGTGCGCCGCGTATTCGGCGTCCAGACTGTCGCGGGCCACCACCGAATAGAAAATCGCGCCGCCGCCGGCAGCTTTGGGGCGCAGCAGCCGGCCGAGCCGCTGGGCCTCCTCCTGGCGAGAGCCGAAGGTGCCCGAGACCTGCACGGCCACCGAGGCCTCCGGCAGGTCGATGGAGAAGTTGGCGACCTTGGACACCACCAGCGTGGAGATTTCACCGCGGCGGAAAGCGTCGAACAGCTTCTCCCGTTCGGCGGTGCGCGTCGAGCCCTGGATGACCGGGGCGTCCAGCTGCTCGCCCAGTTCCTCCAGCTGGTCGAGATAGGCGCCGATCACCAGGGTCTGCTCGCCGGGATGCTGCTTGAGGATCGAGCGCACCACCGCGATCTTGGAGTGCACCGTCGAGCACAGCTTGTAGCGCTCCTCGGGTTCGGCGACGGCGTAGGTCATCCGCTCGCTCTCGGTCATGGTGACCCGCACCTCGATGCATTCGGCCGGGGCGATCCAGCCTTGGGCCTCGATGTCCTTCCACGGGGCGTCGTAGCGTTTCGGCCCGATCAGGGAAAACACGTCGCCTTCGCGGCCGTCCTCGCGGATCAGGGTGGCGGTCAACCCGAGGCGGCGGCGCGACTGCAGATCGGCGGTCATCCGGAACACCGGCGCGGGCAGCAGGTGCACCTCGTCGTAGATGATCAGCCCCCAGTCGCGACTGTCGAACAACTCCAGGTGCCGGTATTCGCCCTTGGTGCGCCGGGTGATCACCTGATAGGTGGCGATGGTGACCGGCCGGATCTCCTTGCGCTCCCCGGAGTATTCGCCGATCTCCTCTTCGGTCAGCGAGGTGCGCGCGATCAGCTCGCGTTTCCACTGCCGGCCGGCGACGGTGTTGGTGACCAGGATCAGCGTGGTAGCACCGGCTTTGGCCATCGCCGCGGCGCCCACCAGCGTTTTGCCGGCACCGCAGGGCAGCACCACCACCCCCGAGCCGCCCGACCAGAACGAGTCGGCGGCCATCTCCTGGTAGTCGCGCAGCGCCCAGCCGTCCTGCTCCAGCGCGATCGGATGCGCCTCGCCGTCGACGTAGCCGGCCAGATCCTCCGCGGGCCAACCGATTTTGAGCAGCATCTGCTTGACTCGGCCGCGCTCGCTGGGATGCACCACCACGGTGTCGTCGTCGATGCGGGCGCCGAGCATCGGGGTGATCTTCTTGTTTCGCAGCACCTCCTCGAGCACCGCACGATCCAGGCTGACCAGGGTCAGGCCGTGCACCGGGCTCTTCACCAGCTGCAGGCGCCCGTAGCGGGCCATGGTGTCGACGATGTCGACCAGCAGCGGCTGGGGCACCGCGTAGCGGGAGTGGGTGACCAGGGCGTCGACCACCTGTTCGGCGTCGTGACCGGCCGCGCGGGCGTTCCACAACGCCAGCGGGGTGATGCGGTAGGTGTGGATGTGCTCGGGGGCGCGTTCCAATTCGGCGAACGGCGCGATCGCAGCACGCGCTGCGCCAGCCTGCTCATGGTCGACCTCGAGCAACACGGTCTTGTCGGATTGGACGATCAACGGCCCGTCGGTGCTCATGCGCCCATTATCCGGGGCGCACCGACACGGCCGCGCCGCCCTGTTCGAGCAGCCGCAACGGATGCATACCGTCGACCGCGCCCACAAAAGGTGGATGGATGCTGTAGCCGAGCATCCGTTTGATGTCGTCGGAGAGCCCCCGGGCCGTGGCCGGCGGCACCGATAGGGTGAACGCCTCCATCGGGCGCAGCCACGGTTGGCAGTACTGCGCGGTGACGGCCAGCCGTGCCCCGGTCGAGTGGTTGGCGCCGCCGCCGTGCCACAGCGTCGAGACGAAGAACACGCAGGAGCCGGCGGGCATCACCACCGGCCTGCGCACGTCGGCGTCGCCCGGTTCGCGGCGGCCCCAGCGCTGGCTGCCCGGCAGCACGACGGTGGCGCCGTTGTCTTCGGTGAAGTCGTCGATCGCCCAGATGGTTGCCGCTCCCAGCGGCGGGTGCGGCCTCGGAACGGGATAGAACCCGTCGTCGACATGCAGCAGCTGCGCCGATTCGCCTGGCTGGATGTTGATGGCCTGCAGGATCGACAGCAGATAGTTGGGCAGCAGCAGCCGGTCGAGGACCGCCAGCACCCGCGGATGCTCGACGAGCCGGTCGCACAGCCGGGTCTTGTTCAGCAGACCGTAGGCGCGCTGAGTGCGATTGCCTTCGAAGGAATTCCGTCCGGTGTGGCCCAGCAGCGGGCTTACCTCGGCGCGGATCGCGGCGCATTCGTCGCCGTCGAGCAGTCCTTCCCAGATGAGGTAGCCGTCGCGGTCGAGGGCGGCGAGGTCGGCGTCGACCAGCTCCTCGTCGACCTGGGCGCCGCCGGTGGGCGTGGGGTGGTAGCGGCCGGCCAGATCACCGCGCAGGTCGGCGTAGCCCAGCGGCTGTTCGCGATCGACGGTCACGATGGGTGGTCCCTTCGATGAGCCCGTAGACCATGCTACGAGCCACCGTCGGGAAGCGTGGCCTACTGATTCCCGTCGGCGGCCGAGATGGTCGTGATGCGGTGGATGGTGAACTCGCGCATCTGGCCCGAGGTCGAGTCGAATGCCACCAACTGGCCGCCGCGGACCAGCACGGGGGAGACCTCCCGCTGGGTGGCCACCCCGGCGGCGTCGACGTAGCCGATCAGCACCGTGGACCCCTCGCTGGCGGCGCGCTTCAGCAGGATCATCGCGGTCACCGGCTCCAACCGGATGTTGTCGAACGGCGCCGAGGTCACCGTGCGCAGCACCCGCACCAGCGAGGTCAAGCTCTCGCCACTGGGCCCGGCGACCGGCCGGTGGCCGCGGCGCTCGGCCGGCGTCGGCACCCGCACCCCGCGGGGGCGGATGTCGACGATCGTTCCGCTGGCATCTTCGGCGGCCGGGGCGAAACCGGCGTCGCGCAACGCCGCCAGCACGTCGGCGATCGGGGCCTGGGCCACCGCCACCGTCGGGGCCAACACCCGCAGACCGAGCGCCTCGGCGGCCGGAACCGCGGCCGCCTGAGCCAGCAGGGCCGGATCCTCGCAGCGCACGAAGGACGCCGCCATCCCGATCCGCAGCTGCCCGTGCCGGCGCGCGACGTCGTCGATCAAGTAGGTGAGCCCTTGCGGCACCGGGGTCTTCGAGTGCTTTCCGAAGAACGCGTGCAATCCGGCGCCGGTGCGGCCGACGTCCAGAGCGGCCCGGATGGTCTGTTCGGAGACCCGGTAGACCATCGCCGCCCCGGCCGATTCCACGGTGGCCACCACGCCCAACTCTTCGGCCAGCTCGCGCTTCAGCGGTCCGGGCACCACCACGGTCAGGTCGGCTTGCACCAGGAAATGGTCGATCGGCTCGGGAAGCGCCTTGGTCATGGCCGACACGGCCGCGAGGGCGGCGGGCTCGGCTGCGCCATTGGACAAGCCGGCCAGCAACGCCCGCCCCGGGGAGCTGATGGCGCCGCGGCCCAGCACGCCCAGGGCGTGCGCCTCGTCGAGCAGCTCGCCCACCGGCCCGGGCTGCAGCCGATTGGCCCAGCGCGGCCGCCGCCAGATCAAAGCCTGGGATGCGGAGACGGCGTCGGCGCCGGCACCGACGGGCAGTTCAGCGAGCATGCCCAGCAGCAGCCGGCGATCCAGTGGGGCGGCGGTGGAGAACAGCGGCGTGGACAGCGCCGCCCGCGGTTTGCCGTCCGCGCCGCGGCTGCCGATCAGTCCCGGCCGGGCCGGCAGCTCCAGCCAGGTGGCGGCCAGCAGCTGCCAGCGCTCGGCGGTCGGTCGCTCGGCGAACCGGTCGGCCAGCACCGTCGGCGCCCAGTACGGCCCGTCCGCGTCGGGCCACTCCCGCTGGTCGACGGTGGTGGGGTCGGGATAGTCGGAGGCGATCAGCCGGGCGGTGGCGGCCACCTCGAGCAGCAGGCCCAGCCGGGTCTCGTCGACGCCGGTCGTCTTGGCCAGCCGCTTGACCTCGCGGACACCCAGCCCGCCGGTGCGCAGCTCCGGCACCGGCGTATCGCCCAGGCTGGTGAGCAGCACGTCGAGTTCGCGCAGCAGGTCGATCACCGCGCCCGCGGCGGCCGCGTCGACATCGGCGGCCGTGGTCTGCGACACCACCGGGTCGGGGGCGCGCAGGGCGGTCGGGCAGGGCTGCTCACCGCGCAGCACCTGGCCGACCAGGCGCGGCAGGATCACCGTTTCGTCGTCGATGCGGCGCAACAGCCCCGCCGCCAGCAGCCGCGGCACCGGATGCTCCGGCGGCGCGCCGGGGCCGGCGTCGCGGGTGCGGCCGATCGGGGAGCCCGCCAGCAGCTTGTCCAGCAGGTCGCGCTGCGGGCCGTCCAGATCGGCGATGGCCCCGGCGATGTGTTCGGTCGCCGGATCCTCCTGGGTGACCTGGCCCGGGTGCCACGGCAAGCCGGCCCCGGCCTCGGCGGCCACCCGCAGCACACCGTCGGGGGGCTGATGCGAACCCCAGCACAGCGCCCGTTCGATCAGGTCGGCTATCGCCTCGTGCACCGCCTCAGCGGGTGCGCGCTCACCGATCAGCGTCAGCAGATCGGCCACCGGTACCGCGGCGGCGTCGGCATCCAGCACCAGCAGGGCGTCGATCACGGCGAGCCGCAGGAAGTCCAGCTCGTCGGTGGCCGCCCGGACCGACTGGCGGGCCTGCGCCCGCGCGGCCAGGGCGGCGATGCTGCCCGGCGGCGGTTGGGCGAGGTCGGGCCGCAGCTCCAGTAGCCGGATCAGACCCTCGTCGGGCAGGTCGGCCAGCCACGATCCCAGCGGCACACCCCGCGCGTGTTCGGTCATCGACGACCAGCGTAAGGCCCAACCGGTGAGCGACGCCGATCGCGACCTGTCAGAATGGGAGCCGTGGCTGCGAAACAGGACAACAAGAACCGGTACGTCGACAACGGGTGGCCCGAGACCGACGGCGAACCGGCAGTGAGCGAGCTGCGCACCGACCGGGCCGGGGCGCTATCACCGTTCGGGGACCTGGTCTTCCCCCTCGCGTCCGAGAAGCTGCCCTACCTGCATCCGGTCACCGTCGTCAACCGGTAGGCGGTGACCACCATGGCCGGGCCGCTCTCCCACCTCGACGAACGCGGTGCGGCCCACATGGTCGACGTCACCGCCAAGGCGGCCACCAAGCGCACCGCCGTCGCCGCCGGAGTGCTGCGCACCACCGCGGAAGTGGTGCAGCTGATCTCGGCCGGCGGGCTGCCCAAGGGCGATGCGCTGGCGACCGCGCGGGTGGCCGGCATCATGGCCGCCAAGCGCACCAGCGATCTGGTCCCGCTCTGCCACCAGCTGGCGCTCACCGGCGTCGACGTCGACTTCACCATCGGCGAATCCCAGATCGACATCACCGCCTCGGTACGCACCACCGACCGCACCGGGGTGGAGATGGAGGCGCTCACCGCGGTCAGCGTGGCGGCCCTGACCCTCTACGACATGATCAAGGCCGTCGACCGCGCCGCGGTCATCGGCGACATCCGGGTGTTGGCCAAAGAGGGCGGGCGCACCGGAGCCTGGGAGCGCCGGTGACCGCCGCACGCGCCCGCACCGCCCACGTCATCATCGCCTCCACCCGCGCCTCGGCCGGGGTGTACAACGACCGCACCGGGCCGGTCATCGCCGACTGGCTGGCGCAGCGCGGCTTCGCGCCGGCGCAGCCCGAAGTCGTCTCCGACGGTGAAGCCGTCGGCGCGGCGTTGCGGGCCGCGGTGGCAGCGCCCGTGGACCTGGTCATCACCTCCGGGGGCACCGGAATCTCGCCGACTGACGACACCCCGGCGCAGACGGCCGCGGTGCTCGACTACGAGATTCCCGGACTGTCCGACGCCATCCGCCGCTCCGGCCTACCGAAGGTCCCGACGTCGGTGCTGTCCCGGGGCATGTGCGGTGTGGCCGGGCGGACGCTGATCGTCAACCTGCCCGGCTCGACCGGCGGAGTGCGCGACGGGCTCGGGGTGCTCGCTGACGTCTTGGATCACGCCCTGGATCAGCTCGCCGGCGGAGACCACGAACGATGACGGCCACCGGCGCGCTGGTGCTGCGGGCGGCGGTCACCGAAGAGCCCATCCTGCTGACCGAACACGAGGAGCTGGTCGGTCATCGGGCCGCGGGTGCGATTGTCGGCTTCGTCGGCATGATCCGCGACCACGACCACGGCCGGCAGGTGACCCGACTGGAGTACTCCGGGCACCCGACGGCGGAACAGGTGCTGGCCGAGGTGCTGGCAGAGATCGCCCAACAGTCCCCCGGGGTCCGCGCGCTGGCGGCCAGCCACCGGGTCGGCGCCCTGCACATCGGTGATGCCGCGCTGGTGGCCGCCGTGGCCGCCGATCACCGCCGGGAGGCCTTCGAGGCGTGCGCGCTGCTGGTCGACACCATCAAGGAGCGGCTGCCGGTCTGGAAGCACCAGTTCTTCGCCGACGGCACCGAGGAATGGGTCGGCTCGGCCTAAGACATAGAAACGAAAGAGGGGGCCGGCGAACCGGCCCCCTCTTTTCGTGTGGTCCTAGACGACGCGCGCGGGCTGCTGCGCGAACGCGGCCAGCGCGTCGTTGCCGCTGACATTCTCCGACCGGATGGCCTGCCACAGCTGCTGATGGAAGCCGACCGAGACGGCCTGCGCCTTCTCACCCTCGGGGGCCGGGGCTGCCTCGTCGCCGGACGCGGGCGCCTCGGGAGCAGGTGCCTCGGGAGCGGGAGCATCGGGCGGTTGCGGCATCCACCAGGGTGCCTCGGGAGCCGGCGGCGGGACATCCTCGGCAACCGGGGCGGGCGCCTCGGGAGCCGGAGCCTCGGGGGCCGGTGCCTCGGGGGCCGGTGCCTCGGGAGCCGGTGCCTCGGGAGCCGGTGCTTCGGGAGCCGGCGGCAGGTCCTCGGCGATCGGGGGAGCCTCAGGGGCCGGGGCCTCGGGGGCGGGAGCCTCCGGAGCGGGCGGCATCCAGCCGACCGGGGCCGCCGGTGCGGCGCCCTCCTCGACGGGTGCCGGGGCCTCGGGGGCCGGCGGAGCCCACCACGGTGCCGGCTCGGGAGCAGGCGGCGGGGCCATCGGGTTGTCCATGGCCACGGTCTGGCCATTGATCTCCGGGTTGTCGATGGGCGCGTCGGCCGGAGCCGGGGGAACCTCGCGCTGCGACGCACCGGACAGGCCGCGGCCGCAGACCGGCCACGCTCCGCGCCCCTGGCGCGCCAGTACGTTCTCGGCGATGGCGATCTGCTGCTCGCGGCTGGCCAGGTGCGCCGACGGGGCGTACTTGCCGCCGCCGTTGCTGCTCCAGGTGCTCGGCGAGAACTGCAGGCCGCCCTGGTAGCCGTTGCCGGTGTTGATGCCCCAGTTGTTACCGGATTCGCATCGGGCGACGTGGTCCCATTCGTCATCGGTGGCCGCGGCGGCGTGCCCGGCGAGGGCGAGGCTGCCGCCACCGATCACGGCACCGGTGAAGGCGATTTTGGCGATGTTGACGTTCGACTGGGTGGGCTTGCGATGCCGTCCACTCATACGGTGGTGAATTCCTCTCTGTCTACGCCTGCGAGGTCAGCGTCGGGTTCGGGCCAGCACAACTGCCCGGCGTTAACGCACCGTGGTGCGTGCTACGGCTTCACCCCAAGGGGCCGAGGGTGGCCCCAGGTCCGCTCGCGGCGGACCGGTCGGGTCCCCCGCCTCCATCCATCAGGTATTTGTCGGTTTCCCCGCCCGTTGGATGGAGTTCGGCGCTACGGGAGAGGAAAGGTGGATCGACCGGAAGATTTTCGATGCACCCGGAGATGTACCGTAACCGGTCTTACTGGCATCGTCACGCTTGGCGCGCCCGGGTGTTTTCACTGCTGGTTCTTCTCAAAACACCAGGAATCGGCCACATCAGCGCAGGTCAGAGCATGCGCTACCAAGCCGTTGTCAGTCCGTGATCAATTCGTTATGTGACGTAAATCATGTCATCCGCCGGGTTTGATGCGGCGGTCCAGCTTCGCCTCTCCTTCGTCGAGGCTCGCTAACCGCCGAATTCATTGCGGCGGTCCAGCTTCGCCTCTCCTTCGTCGAGGCTCGCTAACCGCCGAATTCATTGCGGCGGTCCAGCTTCGCCTCTCCTTCGTCGAGGCTCGCTAACCGCCGGCGAACGGCGGCAGTACGTCGATGGTCTCGCCGGGCCGAAGCGCCGCCGCCTGGTCGCGCACCGCGACCCCGTCACGCAGGTAGGAGCAGCGTCCCAGCACCGTCGCCAGCCGCTCATTTCCGCGCGCGAGCGTCTCGGCGAGCGCGGCCACGCCGGCGCCGGCCGGCACCTGAATGGTCTCCGATTCGACGCCGGCGGCCGCTCGCGCCGCGGCGAAGTAGCGGACGGTCACCGCAACGGCGGTGAGGCTGTCGATCTGCTGCGTCATGGGTCAACCACCTATCGCACTCATCGGGCGATCCGGCTGAATGAAATCCGGATCGTTGATGCCATGGCCGGCCTTCTTGGTCCACATGGCGGCTCGCCATGCCTGCTCGATGGCGTCGTCGTCGGAGCCGTCCCGCAACAGCGCCCGTAGATCGGATTCCTCGGCGGCGAAGAGGCAGTTGCGGATCTGGCCGTCGGCGGTCAGCCGGGTCCGGTCGCAGTCACCGCAGAACGGGCGGGACACCGAGGCGATGATCCCGAAGGTGCCGGCCGGGTGATCCGGGCCCTCGTCCACCAGCCACACCTCGGCCGGTGCGGAACCGCGCGGCTTCGGGTCGGGTCGCAGCGCGAACTGGGCCTGCACCATCTCCAGCAGTTGCTCGACACCTAGGCCGGCGTCGCGGTTCCAGTTGTGGTCGGCGTCCAGCGGCATCATCTCGATGACCCGCAGCTGGTAGCCGTGCTGCAGGCAGAAGCGCAGCAGGTTGACGATGTCCTCGCCGGCGACCTTGGGCGCGAGCACCGCGTTGACCTTGATCGGCTTCATGCCGGCCTGCGCGGCGGCGTCCAGGCCGTCGAGCACGTCGGGCAGCCGATCCCGCCGGGTGATCTCGGCGAAGTGGGCGCGGTCGACGGTGTCCAGCGACACGTTGATCCGGTCCAGCCCGGCAGCCACCAGGGCGCCGGCGCGCCGGGCCAGCCCCAGGCCGTTGGTGGTCAGCGCGATCTCGGGACGCGGCTGCAGGCTCGCCGCGGCGGCCACCACGTCCTCGAGATGGCGGGCCAGCAACGGCTCGCCGCCGGTGAACCGGATGTCGGTGATGCCCAGCCGGGTGACGCCGATCCGCATCAGCCGGATCAGCTCGTCGTCCTGCAGGAGGTGCTGGCTGGGAATCCAGTCCAGGCCTTCGGCCGGCATGCAGTAGGTGCAGCGCAGGTTGCACCGGTCGGTCAGGGAGATCCGCAGATCGGTGTGCACTCGGCCGAACGTATCGACCAGCGGGCCAGAGGTCGGCATCTGTTGGGCGATGGCTCGCTGCACGGCTTCATCGAAGGCTTGCCGGGCGACGTTCTTGTCGTCCGCGCCGGCGGCGTCCACCTGCGGCGGTGGAGTCTGCAGATCCCGTTGCCTCAACGTCATGTGCGTATCCGATTCGGTTGGCCGGAGGGCGACCAGAACCCGTTCGGCGTCTGACGCACGTCCTCTCCAGCGGCGCCACCAGCTTACCGAGTAAACCGGGGTGCTCATGCGGGCGTGGTCCGAGTAAGATCGGCAGCCGACGCGTCCTGCGCAGGCGGGACGCTTCCTTTATGTCCCCCGAGTGCGTGATCGTCCAAGACAAGCAGGTGAGACCAGTGCCGACCGGCAAGGTGAAGTGGTACGACGCCGCGAAGGGCTTCGGCTTCCTGTCCCAGGAGGAGGGCGAGGACGTCTACGTCCGCGCCTCGGCCCTGCCGGACGGCGTGGAGGGTCTCAAGGCGGGCCAGCGGGTGGAGTTCGGCGTGGCCGCCGGCCGTCGCGGACCGCAGGCGCTGACCGTCACGCTGATCGATCCGCCGCCGAGCCTGACCCGCAGCCGCCGGGAGGCGGCGCCGGCCGAACACAAGCACAGCCCCGACGAGCTGCACGGCATGGTCGAGGACATGATCACCCTGCTGGAAGGCACGGTGCAGCCCGAACTGCGCAAGGGCAAATACCCCGACCGCAAGACCGCCCGGCAGATCTCCGAGGTGGTCAAGGCCGTGGCGCGCGAGCTCGACGCCTAGCCAAGGCCCGCGGCCAAGGCCCGCGCCGAGGTGTAGCGGCCGGCCTGATCGGGGAACACCGGTTGGTAATCGCTCGACGACGAGCGCTGTCAAACCGGGAGGTGTCCGATGGCACAGCAGGTCACCGAGGAGCAAGCCAGGGCTGTCGCGGAGGAATCCCGCGAAAGTGGTTGGGACAAACCGTCCTTCGCCAAGGGGCTGTTTTTGGGGCGTTTCCCGCTTGAGCTGATTCACCCGTTTCCCCGGCCGTCTGATGACGATGCCGCGCGCACCGAGGAATTCCTGGGCAGGCTGCGGGAGTTCCTTGAAACCGTCGATGGCGCTGTCATCGAACGCGACGCCCGGATTCCGGACGAATACGTCAAGGGTCTGGCGGAGCTCGGCTGTTTCGGGCTGAAGATCCCGGGCGAGTATGGCGGTCTGGGGATGACGCAGGTCGCCTACAACCGGGCGCTGGTGATGGTGTCCAGCGTGCACGCCAGCCTGGGGGCGCTGCTGAGCGCGCATCAGTCGATCGGGGTGCCCGAACCGCTCAAACTGGCCGGCACTGAGGAACAGAAGAAGAAGTTCCTGCCGCGGTGTGCGGCCGGAGCGGTGTCGGCGTTCCTGCTGACCGAGCCCGACGTCGGATCCGACCCGGCCCGGCTGGCCTCGACCGCGACACCGATCGAGGACGGCGCCGCCTACGAACTGGAGGGTGTGAAGCTCTGGACCACCAACGGCGTCGTCGCCGACCTGTTGGTGGTGATGGCCCGCGTGCCCAAGGCCGACGGGCACCGCGGCGGGGTCAGCGCCTTCGTGGTGGAAGCCGACTCACCCGGGATCACCGTCGAACGCCGCAACGCGTTCATGGGGTTGCGCGGGATCGAGAACGGGCTGACCCGGCTGAATGCGGTCCGGGTGCCCGCCGAGAACCTGATCGGGCGCGAGGGCGATGGCCTGAAGATCGCCTTGACCACCCTCAACGCCGGGCGCCTGGCGATCCCTGCGATGGCGACCGGATCGGCGAAGTGGTCGCTGAAGATCGCCCGGGAGTGGTCGCGGGAGCGGGTCCAGTGGGGCAAGCCGGTCGGCGAGCACGAGGCCGTGGCCAAAAAGATCGCGTTCATCGCCGCCACCGGTTACGCGCTGGAGGCGGTGTTGGAGCTGTCCGGTCAGATGGCCGACGAAGGCCGCAATGACATCCGGATCGAGGCGGCGCTGGCCAAGCTGTGGTCCAGCGAGATGGCCTGTGTCATCGCCGACGAGTTGCTGCAGATTCGCGGGGGCCGCGGTTATGAGTCCGCGGAGTCGCTCGCCGCCCGCGGGGAGCGTGCGGTACCGGTGGAACAACTGGTGCGCGACCTGCGGATCAACCGCATCTTCGAGGGATCCAGCGAGATCATGCGGCTGCTGATCGCACGCGAGGCCGTCGACCCACACCTGAGCGCCGCCGGCGAGCTCGCCAACCCCAAAGCCGGTCTGCGGCAAAAGGCCCAATCGGCCGCCGGAGCCAGCGGCTTCTACTCAAAGTGGTTGCCGCAATTGGTTTTCGGCGAAGGTCAGCGTCCCACCGGTTACCATGAGTTCGGCCGGTTGGCGGCGCATCTGCGCTTTGTCGAACGGCATTCGCGCAAGCTGGCGCGCAACACGTTCTACGGCATGGCGCGCTGGCAGGCCGGCTTGGAGAAGAAGCAGGGCTTTTTGGGCCGCGTCGTCGACATCGGGGCGGAGCTGTTCGCGATGGCGGCGGTCTGCGTGCACGCGGAGGCGCAACGGGTGGCTGATGCCGCCGAAGGGCAGCAGGCCTACCAGCTGGCCGACGCGTTCTGTCAGCAGTCGCGCCTGCGGGTCGAGGCGCTGTTCGCCGCGTTGTGGACCAACACCGACGACACCGACGTCGCGCTGGCCCACGCGGTGCTCGAGGACCGCTATACCTGGCTCGAGGACGGCATCCTCGATCCGTCGGAAGGCACCGGACCGTGGATCGCGCACTGGGAGCCGGGTGCCTCCGACGAACCCAATCTGGCCCGGCGCTTCGGGGCCGACTCTGCTGTGCAGCAAAGCTGAGCTCAGCTCTGCACGACCGTGGCACGCTGGTAACCATGGCCTCCTACGTTGCTACCGGTGGCGATTTCAAGCGCGACACCGACTACATCACCACCCGGATCACCGCCGACGGCCGCGACGGGTACCCCGTCGAGCCCGGCCGCTACCGGCTGATCGTCGCGCGGGCCTGCCCGTGGGCCAACCGCACCATCATCGTGCGACGACTGCTCGGTCTGGAAGACGTTCTCTCCATAGGGTTTTGCGGTCCCACCCACGATCAGCGCAGCTGGACCTTCGACCTCGACCCGGGCGGCATCGACCCGGTGCTGAAGATCCCGCGGTTGCAGGACGCCTACTTCAAGCGCTTTGCCGACTACCCCAAGGGCATCACCGTGCCGGCGGTCGTCGACGTGCCCACCGGTGCGGTGGTCACCAACGACTTCGCCCAGATCACCCTGGACTTCTCCACGCAGTGGACGGCCTACCACCGCGACGGCGCCCCGCAGCTGTATCCCGAACCGCTACGCGCCGAGATCGACGAGGTGGCACGGCGGATCTACACCGAGATCAACAACGGCGTCTACCGGTGTGGCTTCGCCGGCAGCCAGGACGCCTACAGCGCCGCCTACGACCGGTTGTTCACCGCACTCGACTGGCTCAGCGAACGACTGGCGGATCAGCGCTACCTGGTGGGCGACACCATCACCGAGGCCGACGTGCGGCTGTTCACCACCCTGGCGCGGTTCGATCCGGTCTATCACGGGCACTTCAAATGCAACCGGCAGAAGCTGTCCGAGATGCCGGTGCTGTGGGCCTACGCGCGAGACCTGTTCCAGACACCCGGGTTCGGCGACACCATCGACTTCGTCCAGATCAAGCGGCACTACTACATCGTGCACGCCGACATCAATCCCTCCGGGATCGTTCCCGACGGCCCGGACCTGGCCAACTGGCTTTCACCGCATGGGCGAGAGGCGCTGGGCGGCAGGCCATTCGGTGACGGGACCCCGCCGGGGCCGGTCCCGGACGCCGAGCGGGTGACCGCCGGCCACGGAGCTCAGCCGAGCGAATGAGCGGCCCACTGCAGGCCCACCGCCCATTCGGCGTGCGGCACCGCGAAGGTCTCGTCGGTGTCCCGGTCCACGACCAGCGTGAGCAGCTGCACCACCAGACCGCGTAGCGGGCCGCGTTGCGGATCGACGGTAGGGACGGTGACCGCCAGGGTGCTGCCCGGCGAATACATCTCACCGGTGGCGTCGCCCGGGTCGTCGTAGAGCCGCAGCAGCCGCCACGGCGCCCGGCTGATCACGCTGTCCACCGAGAGCTGGACCGGATGGCGCTCGTCGACCGCCAGCGTGCCCTTCGCCTCGGTCACGAAGCACTCGTCGAGGTCGAGTACATCGCAGTACAGGTAGGGCCCGGCATGGGTGAGGCGCCCGTTGGAGTAGGCGCTGATCTGCGGCGGTGCCGGCTCGCTGCCGCGGGTGAACCACCAGGTGCCGAACCCGGCGAGCGCCGATGCCGCCACCACCAGCACCGCTACCAGCACGGCCGTCGAGCGTTTCACCTGTTCATCACCCCTGTCTCACCGGGTCGTGGCGGGCGCCGTCGTGCTCGATCAGCACCGGACGGTTGCCCCCCAAACCGGGGATCAACGAGTCGCCGTGGAAGGAAAGGATGGTCTGGGCCAGCCCCGGGATCAGCAGCGCGGTGATCGCGGTGAAGCCCACCCACAGGTCGGTGTATACCAGCACCCCCAGCGCACCGCCGAGCACCCAGGCCAGTTGCAGGGTCGATTCGGTGCGGCCGAACGCCGACGCCCGCGACTCCTCGGGCAGGTCGTCCTGCAGCGCGGCGTCCAGCGACGCCTTCGCGACCGCGCTGGCGCCGGAGGTGACCAGGGCGGCGATGGCGGCCATCACCAGGGTTCCGGCCACCGCCGCCGCCAGCGCGACGGCGGTCACCGCCATGGTGCAGCGCACCACCAGCACCGCGGGCCGGCCCAGTTGCAGTCGGGCGCTGGTGAAGTTGCCGGCGAAGTTACCCAGCCCGGCGGCGGCGCCGATCAGCCCGAGAATGCCCAGCTGCACCCAGCCGTTGGCGTCGTGCTGCTTGGCCACGAACGCCGGGTACAAAAACAGGAAACCCACCATGGCCTTGATCGTGCAGTTACCCCACACCGCGGCGATGATGTTGCGGCCCAGCGGTTGACGCAGCGGTTGGCTCAGCGCCCCGCCGGCCCGTTTGATGTGTTCGGGCCAGCTGCGGCGACGCTCGTTCGAGCGGTAACTCAGCGTGGTCGGGATCTCGCCGGTGGTCACCTCGACCCACCGCGGGATCCGCATCGCCAGGCCCGCCCCGGCCACCGAGACCGCGACGACCACGAACAGCGCCCCGGGCTGGTGAAGCAGCCGGGTGAAGATGTATTCGGCGCCCGCGGCGATGCCGCCGCCGACAATCGTTCCGCCCAGTAGACCGAACATCGTCAATCGGGAATTGACCCGCACCAGGTCGATCGAGGGCGGCATCACCCGCGGCGTCACCGCGCTGCGCAGCACCGTGAACGACTTCGAGAACACCATCATGGCCAGCGCGCACGGGTAGAGCACCCAGGAGCCGAAGGTGCCGGCGGCGCCGTCGTAGTTGGCGATCAGCACCAGAGCCAGCACGGTGCGCAGCGCGAACGACAAGGCGAGCGCCGCGCGCCGGCCGTGCTGGATGCGGTCCAGGGCCGGCCCGATCAAGGGCGCGACCACCGCGAACGGGGCGATGGTCACCAGCAGATACAGTGCCACCCGGCCCTTGCTCTCCCCGGTGGCCGCGGCGAAGAACAAGGTGTTGGCCAGCGCTACGGCCATCGCCGCGTCCACCGCGAAGTTGGCGACCACCGGCCAGGTCAGCGCGGTCAGCCCGGACTTGTCGGCGCCGTCGGCGGTGGCGGCCCGTTGCACCAGCCCGTACATCCGGTAGCCCATTTCGCGGCTGCGGGCTGCGGCCGCCCGGGTCACCGTGACGCGGTCAGCGGTGCCGGCGTCCTCGGGCGGGCTGTGCCGGCGGGGCGCCTCGCTGTGGTCGCGCAGCGGCGGCAGGTAGCGGTTGGCGCTGGGCATCGGCGTGCGCTGCCGCTGGTCACTGGGGTAGTTGGCCATGCCGGGATGCTCGGCGGCCGAGCCGTTTCCGGGTCCGGAGCCAGGACGACGGCGCCGGCCCGGGTCGGGTAGATCACGCCGCCGTGCAGACACGGTTCGATTCTTCCCTATTCCGATCGCCTCGCCGCGCAGGCCGCGATCGTGCCTGCGTGTGGCTGAGCGGACCGCGCTGCGGCAGTATAGGGACGTCATTGAGTGAGAAAAGGACCCGCGTGATGCGACCCAGCGCAGAATCAGACACCGCGACCATCGCCGTACCCGCGGTGCTGGCTGAGGCCGTCGACCAGGCCCGTGTGGCCGTCGCCGAGTTCAGCGGTGCCGACACCGTCGGTGAGCACCTGGGCGTCGACTACGAGGACGCCACCGCCGCCACCCACCGGTTCGCCGCGCTGCTTCCGGGCTATCAGGGCTGGCAGTGGGCCGTCGTGGTCGCGGCCATCCCGGGCTCCGCGCACTCCACCATCAGCGAGGTGGTGCTGGTCCCCGGGCCCACGGCCCTGTTGGCGCCGGAGTGGGTGCCGTGGGACCAGCGGGTCCGGCCCGGTGACCTGGGTCCGGGGGACCTGCTCGCACCGCCCGCCGACGACCCGCGATTGGTCCCGGGCTACACCTCCAGCGGTGACCCGGAGCTCGACGAGGTGGCCGGCGAGATCGGTCTGAGCCGGCGTTGGCTGATGAGCCCGCTGGGCCGCGCCGAGGCGGCCCAGCGCTGGCATGACGGCGACTACGGTCCGGAGTCGGCGATGGCGCGCTCGACCAAACGGGTCTGCCGGGACTGCGGCTTCTACCTGCCGCTGGCCGGCGTGCTCGGCACGGCGTTCGGGGCTTGCGGCAACGAGATGTCCGCCGACGGCCGGGTGGTCGACGCCGAGTACGGCTGTGGCGCCCACAGTGACACCCCGGCACCGGCGGGTACCGGTTCCCCGGCCCACGACCCCTACGACGACGGCGTGCTGGAGATCGTCGAGAGCGCTGCCCCCGCCGAGATCACCGCGGCCGAACCGGCTGAAGAGGTGGCCGAAGCCCCGGCCGAACCGGCTGAAGTGGTGGCCGAAGCCCCGGCCGAGACCGACACTGCCGTCGAAATCGATACTGCCGCTGAAACACCGGCCGTCGAAGCCCCCGCCGAACCGGAAGAGCCGGATACTCCCTAACCGAAGTTGAACAGGTACTCGCCCGGGAGCACCACGGCCATGGTGTAGATGGTGTTGAGCACCAGCCCCGGCAGGCCAAGCACATAGTTGATGATGTCCCGCGGGATGTCGACCGCCTCGCTGAAGGCCATCCCGAAGTCGAGGTTGGCCAGGCTGGTGATGACGTTCTGGACGTCGTTGAACAACGTCCCGGGCAGGCCGAACAGGCTGTTGAAGAACCCTTGGGCGGCAGCCAATTCCGCATTGAACAGACCGGCGATATCGAATGCATCGGCGGTGCCCGGTGCATCGAAGGCGGCCACGTCGGCGAGGATGCCGTCGATGCCGTCGACCAGCGCGCTGCCGGTCAACGCCACCTCGGTGGAGACCGCGGCCACCTCGGCGGCCGCATGCGTGACGATCTCCGGTGCCGCTGCCACCGGCGCCAGGCCGGCGGCCAGCAGTACCGCGGTCGCTGCGATGCCGCTCAGCATTCGAGGGCCGAACTGCGTTGCCTCCATGGCTCCCTCCCACTTTCGACGGTGACGAAGGACATTACCGCACTTGCGGGACGCGTCAGCGGTGTTCGGCGGCTGCCTTGATTCGCGCCAATGAGGCGTTCATGCCCGCGATCAACTCCTGCTCGAAGTTCTCGACCCCGCCCATGAACTTGTTCGTCAAAAACGTGGATACCGAGGTGATTCCGTCGTCGGCGCGGCGGCTCTCGGTGACCCGGGTGCCCTCGGCGGTCGGCTCGAGCTCATAGCTCCACACGCTGTGGTTCTCGGTGACCCGGAAGGCCAGCTTGCGATCCGGGACGTACTCGGTGATGACGGAGCTGGTGGGCCAGTAGAGCCGGCCGCGCCGGTTGAAGTTGAGGGTGCGGGTGCCCGAACGAACCGCACCCAGCGGTTTCATCCACCGGCACTGCGGGCTCCACTCCGGCATCCGCCGGAAGTCGGAGATCAGGTTCCATACCTCGGTGACCGGTGCCTTGATGTCGATCTCTGCCTGCAACAGTGGGGCTGCCATCTCATTCCTCCTTGGATCGAGCAACTTTATTCGTGTTCCAGCCCGGATTGGGCGCCGCGCGCGCCGCGCCGTGCCGCGCCGCGCTGCAACAGAAAGATCGTGGTGCCCAGCACGCCGACGCCCAACCCGGCCACGCTGACCGGCCGCCAGGTCTGGAGGGCCGGTACCGCGAACGCCGCGACGGTCGCGCAGCCGAAGCCGGCGACCCCGGCGCCGATCACCGGCCAGACGCGCAGCAGCGCGGCCGGCAGCGGTGGCGGCTCGGGGGAGGGCTCAGGCGGCAGCTGGGGGGTCATCGCCGTTGACGTTAGCGCCTCGCCGGTAATGTTCGGCCAGTGGCCAGGGTCATCGACGTCGTCGATATCACCGACCCCGCCGATTCTCGGCTGGACGATTTCCGCGACCTGAACAGCATCGACCGCCGCCCGGACCTGCCCACCGGCAGGGGACTGGTGATCGCCGAAGGGGTGCTGGTGGTGCAGCGGATGCTGGCCTCGCGCTTCGCGCCTCGGGCGTTGCTGGGCACCGATCGCCGGCTCACGGAGTTGGCGCCGGACCTCGCCGGCGTCCCCGGAGTGCCCTACTACCGGGTGTCGGCCGAGGTGATGGCCGAGGTGGTGGGTTTTCACCTCAACCGCGGTGTGCTGGCCGCGGCCTCACGAGTGGCCGAACCGACGGTGGCCGATCTGGTCGCCGGCGCCCGGACCATCGCGGTGCTCGAGGGTGTGAACGACCACGAGAACCTGGGGTCGATCTTCCGCAACGGCGCCGGCCTGGGCGTCGACGCGGTGGTGTTCGGCAGTGGCTGCGCCGACCCGCTGTACCGGCGTGCGGTGCGCGTGTCGATGGGGCACGCCCTGCTGGTGCCGTTCGCCCGGTCGGCGGACTGGCCGGCCGATCTGGCGATGCTGCGGCAGAGCGGGTTTCGCCTGCTGGCCATGACCCCGGACCCGCGGGCCGAGACGCTGTCGACGGCGATGGCGAAGGTGCGCGGCGAGCCGGTGGCCGTGCTGGTCGGCGCCGAAGGACCGGGTCTATCGCAGCAGGCCATGCGTGCCAGCGATGTTCGGGTGCGCATCCCGATGTCGCGGGGCACCGACTCCCTCAACGTCGCGACGGCGGCCGCGCTGGCGTTCTACGAGCGCACTAGGCTGCCGGAATGAGTTCCACCCAAACCACGCCGTGGGCAACGGGTTTGACCGTGGCGGCGTTCGTCGCGGCAGTCTCGGGAACCGCTATCGCGGTGCTGAGCCTGGGATTGACCCGGGTGCACCCCGCGGTGGCGGTCGGGCTCAACCTGATCGCGGTGGGCGGGCTGGCGCCCACGATCTGGGGTTGGCGGCGTGCCCCGGTGTTGCGGTGGTTGGCGCTGGGCGCCGCAATCGGCGTGGTTGGAGCGTGGCTCGTGCTGGTGGTGCTGGTCGCTCAGCGCTGACCGGTCGAGCCGGTTGAGCGCACCCCGAGCAGTACGTCCTCCCAACCGGGGACCGACGGCTTGCTGCGACGGGACCGGGCCGTCGAGCGCTGGCGGACCGGCTCCTCTTCCGCCACCGGCGGGGCGGCCGGCTCCTCGAAGGCCAATTCGGCGACCGTGGCCACCGGCCGCAGTGGACGGTCGAAGTCCGGGTCGATCAGCTCCATCGCCGAGTCGTCGACGGCTGTCACCGTGCCGCCGTGCGCGCCCGGGGCGAACCGGAAGTGCGCGACGTTGTCGGAGCGGCCCGCCTTCCAGGCCAGCTGCACCGTCCAGCGTCCGTCGTCGTTGCGCCACGCGTCCCAACTGCTGTGATCGGGGTTGAGGCCGCGCCCCATCAGCGCACTGCTGACCACCTCGAGCAGCGTCGCCACGGCCGGCCCGTCGGCCAGCACCGGGTGCGCGGCGGCCGCCAGCTCCGCGGCGCGCGACCGCTCCAGCAGCACCGGGTGGGCGAACCGCTCCACTCGGGAGACGTCCACGCCGGCCGCGGCGGCCACCTGCTCGACCGACGCGCCGGCACGGATACGGGATTGGATGTCCTTCGGACGCAGCATGATTCCTCCCAGATCGATCTGGGTCTGCCCGACACGATTGCCCTCGCCGCGCACCGCGGACCGCAGCCGGTCGTCGATGCGCAGCCGGAACATGTCGGCGCGTTCGTCCTCACCGCAGACGCTCTCGCAGATGACGTGTTTGCCGTCGACGTCGAGACCTACGACTGTCAATTCCTTCATGACTTCTCCTCGCGAAGGCCCGTTAGCTGCGGACTCTAGTGCAGCAACCGACCGCGGCCGCGGTGACACGCTGGCCTTATAACGAGTTGATTACAGTCGCGCTCTACAGTCGCTCGACGACCCAGTCCACGCACTGCGTCAGTGCGCTGACGTCGTCGGGCTCGACCGCCGGGAACATCGCGATCCGCAGCTGATTGCGGCCCAGTTTGCGGTAGGGCTCGGTGTCGACGATGCCGTTGGCCCGCAGCACCTTGGCCACCGCGGCGGCGTCCACCTCGTCGACGAAGTCGATGGTGCCCACCACCTGTGACCGCAGCGCCGGTTCGGCGACGAACGGTGTGGTGAACGGCCGCTCCTGCGCCCAGGAGTACAGCCGCTGCGACGAATCCGCGGTGCGCTTGACCGCCCAGTCCAGCCCGCCGTTGCCCAACATCCAGTCCAGCTGCTCGGCCATCAACGCCAAGGTGGCGATCGCCGGGGTGTTGTAGGTCTGGTTCTTGGAGCTGTTGTCCACCGCAATCGGCAGGGACAGGAACTCCGGCACCCAGCGGCCCGACGCGGCGATCGCCTCGATACGAGCCAGCGCGGCCGGGCTCATGATCGCCAGCCACAGCCCACCGTCGGAGGCGAAGTTCTTCTGCGGGGCGAAGTAATAGGCGTCGGTCTCGGTGATGTCGACCGGCAGGCCCCCGGCGCCCGACGTCGCATCGATCAGCACCAGGGCGTCACCGGCGCCGTCGGGCCGGCGCACCGGCACCGCCACCCCGGTCGAGGTCTCGTTGTGCGCCCACGCGATGACGTCGACGGACGGGTCGGAGGCCGGCTCCGGGGCGCTGCCGGGCTCGGCCTTGATGATGATCGGGTCGCCGACGAAGGGGTTCTTGGCCACCGCCGAGGCGAACTTCGCGCTGAACTCGCCATAGGTCAGGTGCAGGGAGCGCTTGTCGACCAGGCCGAACGCCGCGGCGTCCCAGAACGCGGTGGAGCCGCCGTTGCCCAGCACCACCTCGTAGCCGTCGGGCACCGAGAACAGCTCGCGGACCCCGGTGCGGACCCGGCCGACGAGGTCTTTGACCGGCGCCTGGCGGTGTGAGGTGCCGAACAGCGGCGCTGCCGTGGTGACCAGCGCGTTCAACTGCTCCGGCCGGACCTTGGAGGGCCCACAACCGAACCGTCCGTCGGCGGGCTTGATGTTGTCCGGGATCGTGAGCTGCTCAGCCATGGTCTCTAGCGTAGACAGCGCCGGGCGGCCACCCGCACGGCAGGTTTATCGTGACCGAAATCACATGAGACACTCGACACCTGTCACGACCACAAGGCGGCTGAAGGTCTGGACGGGTAGGCGATACCTGCGGTACCGTTGTACATAACAAGCCCAAATGTAAACGTCAGTGGGGGTGTCTCCGATGGCTCAGAAAACGGCTCAGAAACCGGCCCGAACCGGCATCGTGCGGCGGTGGCGGGCCAACATGGAAGTGTCCGACGACACTGCCTACGTCGACATGCTCAACACCCTGTCGGAAGGCTCGGTGCGGCGGCACTTCAACCCTTACCTCGACATCGACTGGGACAGCCCGGAATTCAAGGTGTTCGAGAATGACCCGAGGTGGATCCTGCCGGCCACCGATCCGCTGGGCAAGCACGCCTGGTACCAGGCGCAGCCCGAGGACCTGCAGATCAAGATCGGCATGTGGCGCCAGGCCAACGTGGCCAAGGTCGGCCTGCACTTCGAGTCCATCCTGATCCGCGGCCTGCTCAACTACGCGTTCTGGGTGCCCAACGGCTCACCGGAGTACCGCTACTGCCTGCACGAGTCGGTCGAGGAGTGCAACCACACCCTGATGTTCCAGGAGATGGTGAACCACATCGGCGCCGACGTGCCCGGTATGCCGCGGTTCCTCAAGTGGCTGGCGGCGTTCATTCCGCTGGTTGCCGGCCCGTTGCCGATCCCGTTCTGGTTCGGCATCCTCGCCGGCGAGGAGCCCATCGACCACATTCAGAAGGACATCCTGCGCGAGGGCAAGACGCTGCACCCGATCATGGAGAAGGTGATGGCGATCCACGTCGCCGAAGAGGCGCGGCACATCTCGTTCGCGCACGAATACCTCAACAAGCGGGTGCCGACCCTGCCGCGCCGCAAGCGGTTCTGGCTGTCGCTGTTCGTGCCGGTCACCATGCGGATCCTGTGCTCGGCGATCGTCGTTCCGCCGAAGGCGTTCTGGCAGGAGTTCGACATTCCCCGCTCGGTGCGCAAGGACGTGTTCTTCGGGTCCGCCGACGCCCGCCGGATGCTGTCGGACATGTTCGCCGATGTGCGGATGCTCTGCCACGACACCGGGCTGATGAACCCGGTCGCCAAGCTGGTGTGGCGGATGTGCCGGATCAACGGGGCGCCGTCGCGCTTCCGGGCCCAGCCGCAGCGCGCGCACCTGTCGCGCGTCGCCTAAGCCAGCGAGTCCGCCGCCTCATGCCGCACGTCATCAGCCAGGCATGCTGTAACGACGCGTCCTGCGTCTTCGCCTGCCCGGTCTACTGCATTCATCCCAGCCCGGATGAACCGGACTTCGCCACCACGGAGATGCTCTACATCGACCCGGACGCCTGCGTGGACTGCGGCGCCTGCGTGCGGGCCTGCCCGGTCGGCGCGATCTACCCGGACACCGCGCTGCCGCCCGAGCAGCTGCCGTTCATCGAGATCAACAAGTCCTACTACCCCAAGCGGCCCGAGGGGGTGAAGCTGCCGCCGACGTCCAAGCTGGCGCCGATCCTGCCGGCAGCCGAAGTGCACCAGCGCGGCAGGCATCCGCTGACGGTGGCCATCGTCGGCTCGGGTCCGGCGGCCATGTATGCCGCCGACGAGCTGCTGACCCAGCCCGGTGTGCTGGTCAACGTGTTCGAGAAGCTGCCCACCCCCTACGGGCTGGTGCGTGCCGGGGTGGCCCCGGACCACCAGCACACCAAGCTGGTCACCCGCTTGTTCGACGAGATCTCCCGGCGGCGGGGCTTCAACTTCTTCCTCAATGTCGAGGTCGGCAAGCACCTGAGCCATGCCGACCTGCTTCAGTACCACCACGCCGTGCTCTACGCCTCCGGCGCGCTGCATGACCGCCGGTTAAAGGTCGACGGCATGGACTTGGCCGGCACCGGCACCGCCACCGAGCTGGTCGGCTGGTACAACGGGCACCCCGACTTCGTCGATCTGCCGGTCGATCTGAGCCACGAGCGCGTGGTGATCGTCGGCAACGGCAACGTGGCACTCGATGTGGCCCGCATCCTGACCTGTGACCCCGACACGCTGGCCGGCACCGACATCGCCGATCATGCCCTGGCGGTGCTGCGCGAGTCCCGCGTGCAGGAAGTGGTGATCGCGGCCCGGCGCGGGCCGATCGACTCCGCGTTCACCCTGCCCGAACTGGTCGGCCTGACCCAGACCGCCGAGGTGGTGCTCGATGCCGAGGACCATGCCCGGGTGCGCAACGACCTGGCGACCGTGCGCGATGATTTCACCCGGCAGAAACTGGAGATCCTGACCAAGCTGGGTGACACCTCAGCGCCGATCACCAAACCGCGCATCCGGTTCGCCTACCAGCTGACCCCGGCCCGGGTGATCGGCGAAAACCGTGCCACGGCAGTGGAATTCACGGTGACCGGTACCGACGAAGTCCGCCGGCTCGATGCCGGGCTGCTGCTGACCTCGATCGGCTACCACGGCACCCCGATCGCCGACCTGCCGTTCGACGACGCCGCCGGTGTGGTGCCGAACGAGGGCGGTCGCGTCGTCGACCCGGCAACCGGGCAGCCGGTTGCAGGAGCGTACGTGTCCGGGTGGATCAAGCGCGGGACCAACGGCTTCATCGGCACCAACAAATCCGACTCGCTCAAGACCATTCAAGCCCTGGTCGCCGACTACAACGCCGGGGAGCTCAGCGAGCCGATCGGCGGGCCGCGGTCGGTGGCGCGGATGGTGCACGCCCGTCAGCCCGAGGTGATCGACGCCGCCGGCTGGAAGGCCATCGACTCCTCCGAGATCGCCCGCGGCGAAGCGCAGGACCGGCCGCGGGTGAAGTTCACCCGGGTTCCCGACATGCTCGACGAGGTGGAGGATTACTCCGACGTGCCGCTGCTGCAGAACCTGCTGGGAGCGCTGCGGCGCCGCTGATCAGTGATGCCTTGGCCCTCGCGCCGAGCGTGTACTCACTGCGAAAAAACGCGCAGAATTTCGCGGTGGTGACACGTTCGGCGCAAGTGCGACAACGGATCAGCCCACGGGGTGTGAAAGCCGATCCCAGCCGGCAACCGAATCCGCGCTGCGCGGGCCGGGCCCCACATAGATCGCCGACGGGCGCACCAGCTTGCCCAGCCGCTTCTGCTCCATGATGTGGGCGCACCAGCCCGCGGTGCGGCCGCAGGTGAACATCGCCGGCATCATCGCCGGAGGCACCTCGGCGAAGTCCAGGATCACCGCCGCCCAGAACTCGACGTTGGTCTCGATGGCCCGGTCCGGACGGCGCTCCCGCAGCTCGGCGAGTGCCGCCTGCTCCAGGGCCGCGGCCACCTCGTAGCGGGGCGCGGCCAGCCGCTTGGCGGTGGCGCGCAGCACCCGGGCGCGCGGGTCCTCGGCGCGGTACACCCGGTGGCCGAAGCCCATCAGCTTCTCGCCGCGATCCAGGATGCCCTTGACCACCGCGCGGGCGTCGCCGGAGTCCTCGACCTCGGCGATCATCGGGATCACCCGGGCCGGGGCACCGCCGTGCAGCGGGCCGCTCATCGCGCCGATCGCACCGGACAGCGCCGCGCCGACGTCGGCACCGGTGGAGGCGATCACCCGGGCGGTGAACGTGGAGGCGTTCATCCCGTGCTCGGCCGCCGATACCCAGTAGGCGTCGATCGCTTCGACGTGGCGGGGGTCGGGTTCGCCGCGCCAGCGGGTCATGAACCGCTCGGTGATGGTGGCGCAGCCGTCGATCTCCGACTGCGGCACCGGCGCCTGCGAGCCGCGCGCCGACTGCGCGACGTAGGACAGCACCATCACCGCCGCGCGCGCCAACTGGTCACGGGCGGTGGCGTCGTCGGTGTCCAGCAGCGGCTTGAAGCCCCACTGCGGCGCCAGCATCGCCACCGCGGCCTGGGCATCGACTCGCACATCACCGGTGCGCACCGACAGTTCCTGCGCCTCGGCGGGGGCCAGCGGGCGATTGAAGTCGCCATCGACCAGCAGGGCCCACACGTCGCCGAAGCTGACGCGCGAAGCCAGGTCCTCGATGTCGACACCGCGGTAGCGCAGCGCGCCGCCGTCCTTGTCCGGTTCAGCGATCTCGGTGGTGAAGGCCACCGTGCCTTCCAGGCCGGCGACGAAGTTGTCCGGGACTGCAGCAGTCATGCCTCCGATTCTCCCACTCGCAGACCCGGCAGTTGCTACCGGTCGGTAATGACGGCCGGGATGCGCAACGGCGTAGCGTTGTGCGGTGCACGAGACAGGCCCCGACAACGAGCACCTGGCGGCGATGCGAGTGGAATACCGGGAGAAGGACAACAGCGGCGACCTCGACGTGGACTGGCTCGAGGACGGCTGGGAGGTTTTGCTGCGCAACTGGATCGGCGACGCCGAACGCGCCGGCGTCCCCGAGCCCAACGCCATGGTGCTGGCCACCGTCGAGGACGGCAGACCGGTCAGCCGTTCGGTGCTGTGCAAGAACCTCGACCAGAATGGCGTCACCTTCTTCACCGACGACGGTTCGGCCAAGGCCGCCCAGCTGGCCGCCACACCGTACGCGTCGGCGACGTTTCCCTGGTATCAGTTGGGCCGCCAGGTCCACATCCGCGGCCGGGTCGCCAAGACCGACGCCGCGATCCCCGCCGAGTACTGGGCGCACCGGCCCCGGGCGTCGCAGCTGGGTTACTGGGCATCGCAGCAGTCCCAGCCGATCGCCTCGCGCGCGGCGTTGCTCGAGCAGCTCGTCGAGGTCACCGCGCGATTCGCCGACGCCGAACAGGTTCCGGTCGCGCCCACCTGGGCCGGATATGTCATCGCGCCGGAGGTGGTGGAGTTCTGGCAGGGCCGGGAAGGCCGGCTGCACAACAGGATTCGGGTGAGCGGCGGGCGCATCGAGCGCCTACAGCCCTGAGCCCGGGTCGGCTCCGGTGAGGCTGTTCGCCGACACCACGCCGCTGCGCAGCCCCGACTTTCGCCGGCTGTGGGTGGCCGGGATCCCCACCGTCATCGGGGCGAACCTGACCATCTTCGCGGTCCCGGTCCAGATCTACGCGCTCACCGGCAGCTCGGCCTACGTCGGGTTGGCGGGTCTGTTCGCGCTGGTACCGCTGGTGGTCTTCGGGCTGCTCGGCGGCGCCTGGGCCGACGCGATGGACCGCCGAACACTGCTGATCATCGCCTCCTGCGGGTTGGGGTTGGCCTCGCTGCTGCTGTGGGTGCAGGCGGTGCTCGGCGGCGGGGTCTGGCTGGTGCTGTGCCTGCTGGCCGTGCAGCAGGCCTTCTACGCGATCAACTCGCCCACCCGTTCCGCGGCGATTCCGCGCATGGTCGCAGGCGGTGACCTGCCCGCGGCCAATTCGCTGAACATGACCGTGATGCAGTTCGGGGCCATCGTCGGGCCGCTGTTGGCCGGCCTGCTGCTCGGCTGGGTAGACCTGTCCACCCTCTACCTGATCGATGCGCTGACCTGCATCTTCCCCATCTGGGCGACCTTTCGGCTGGCACCCATGCCGCCCGCCGGATCAACCGACGGCTCGCGTTTCGGGGTGGCGGCGGTGCTGGACGGATTTCGCTATCTGGCCGGCAACACCGTGGTGCTGATGTCGTTCGTGGTGGACCTCATCGCGATGGTGCTGGGCATGCCGCGGGCGCTGTTCCCGCAGATCGCCGCCGCGGACTTCGGCGGGCCGGTCGAGGGCGGCACCACGATGGCGCTGCTGGCCGCGGCGATGGCGGTCGGGGCGGTGGCCGGTGGCGTGTTCTCCGGATGGCTGCCGCGGATCGACCGCCAGGGCCTGGCGATCGTCATCTCGATCGTGGTCTGGGGTGCGGCGATGGCCGGCTTCGGGCTGGCGGTGGCGCGCGCCGACGGCCATACCGGACGAGTGCTGTGGGCGGCGCTGGCGTTCCTGGCGGTCGGCGGCGCCGCGGACATGGTGTCGGCGGCGTTCCGTTCGACGATGCTGCAGCAGGTCGCCTCCGACGAGATGCGGGGCCGGCTGCAGGGAGTGTTCACGGTGATCGTCGCCGGAGGACCACGCCTCGCCGACGCCGTGCACGGGGCGGCCGGTGCGGTGGTGGGAACGGCCGCCGCGGCGGCCGGCGGTGGGGCGCTGGTGATCGTCGGAGTGCTGCTCGCCGCCCTCGTGGCGCCGGCTTTCCTCGGCTACCGCCGGCCGGGACCGGCAGTGCCGCGATGACGGTTCCGCGATACTCGGCCCCGGGCGGGCGCGTCGGCCCCGAACCGACTACCTTTTCCTATACACGCCCGATCGACTGGTTAGCCGAATAGCGCAAAGGGGTTCCTTGTGGCCGCAACCGAAGAATCCGCCACCCTGAAGTACCCGGGCGGCGAGCTGGAGCTGCCGATCGTCCAGGCCACCGAGGGCTCCGACAGCCTGGCCATCGGTTCGCTGCTCGCCAAGACCGGCTACACCACGTTCGACAACGGCTACGCCAACACCGCGCCCGTCAAGAGCGCCATCACCTACATCGACGGCGACGCGGGAATCCTGCGCTACCGCGGCTACCCGATCGAGCAGCTCGCCGAGAAGTCCACCTTCATCGAGGTCAGCTACCTGCTGATCTACGGCGAACTGCCCACCGCCGAACAGCTGGCGACCTTCACCGGCCGGATCCAGCGGCACACCATGCTGCACGAGGACCTCAAGCGGTTCTTCGACGGCTTCCCGCGCAACGCCCACCCGATGCCGGTGCTGTCCAGCGTGGTCAACGCGCTCTCGGCCTACTACCAGGACTCGCTGGACCCCTCCGACAACGAGCAGGTCGAGGTCTCGACCATCCGGCTGCTGGGCAAACTGCCCACCATCGCCGCCTACGCCTACAAGAAGTCCGAGGGGCAGCCGTTCCTGTACCCGGACAACTCGCTTTCCCTGGTGGAGAACTTCCTCCGGATGACCTTCGGGCTGCCGGCCGAGCCCTACGAGGTCGACCCCGAGGTGGTCCGCGCCCTGGACATGCTGTTCATCCTGCACGCCGACCACGAGCAGAACTGCTCGACGTCGACGGTGCGGCTGGTCGGCTCGTCGCGCGCCAACCTGTTCACCTCGATCTCCGGTGGCATCAACGCGCTGTGGGGCCCGCTGCACGGCGGGGCGAACCAGGCGGTGCTGGAGATGCTGGAGCAGATCCGCGACCAACACGGCAACGTCGGCGACTTCGTCAAGAAGGTCAAGAACCGCGAAGACGGCGTCAAGCTGATGGGCTTCGGCCACCGGGTCTACAAGAACTACGACCCGCGGGCGCGCATCGTCAAGGAGCAGGCCGACAAGATCCTCGGCAAGCTCGGCGGCGACGACGAACTGCTCGGCATCGCCAAGGACCTCGAAGAGGCCGCCCTGACCGACGACTACTTCGTCGAGCGCAAGCTCTACCCGAACGTCGACTTCTACACCGGTCTGATCTACCGGGCGATCGGCTTCCCGGCCCGGATGTTCACCGTGCTGTTCGCGCTGGGCCGGTTGCCCGGCTGGATCGCGCACTGGCGCGAGATGCACGACGAGGGCGACTCCAAGATCGGCCGGCCGCGTCAGGTCTACACCGGCTACACCGAGCGCGACTACGTCACCATCGGCGGGCGGTAACCGCCGTGACGAACCCGGGCAAGCCCCAGATCACCGTGCCGAGCGGTCCAGCCCCCACCGAACTCGTCATCGAGGACATCGTCGTCGGAGAGGGCCCGGCGGCCGCGCCCGGCGCTCTGGTCAACGTGCACTACCTGGGTGTGGACTACGACACCGGCGCGGAGTTCGACAGCTCGTGGAACCGGGGCGAGTCCCTGGAGTTTCCGCTCGACGGGCTCATCGCGGGTTGGCAGGACGGCATCCCCGGGATGAAGGTGGGCGGACGACGCCAATTGGTCATCCCGCCTGAGCTGGCCTACGGCCCGGCCGGCACCGGACATCAACTGGCCGGCAAGACCCTGGTCTTCGTGATCGATCTGCTCGGCACCCGCTGAGTGCGCGCCCGGCTGATCACGGCGGCGCTGATTGCGGTGCTGCTGGGCGCGCCCGGCTGTGAGCGGCAACAAGATTCGCCGCCCGGCACCGATCCCGGCGCTGCGGTGCCGGTCTCGGTGGTCCGGCACGGCAACGAGATCACCGTGGCCGGGACGGTGTCCGATCCGGCGGCCCGACGGGCGCTGCTGGACGCGGTAATCACCTCGATTGACGACGTCACCGTCATCGACCGGCTCGACGTGGCGCCGCGCGTCACGACACCGGACTTCTCCGGATCGGCTCCGGTCTTCGAAGCGGCGGCCGCGATCGCCGATTTCGCGTTGAGCGTCAGCGGCGACACCGTGACGCTGACCGGGACCGCAGCGAAGGCGGCCGAAGCGGCCGCCGTCGCCGACGCGGCAAAGGACGCCTGGCCGCGAGCCGGCATCGCCAACGAGCTGGCGATCGGCTAACTGAGCTCAGCGCGGCGGCGGCAGTCGCAACATCAACCGCGCCCCGCCCATCGGGCTGTCTTCCAGCGTTGCCGTGCCGCCGTGCAATCCGGCTTGCTGAGCCACCAGGGCCAGCCCGAGACCCGAGCCCGAATGCGATGCCGTCGACCCGCGGGAGAACCGTTCGAACACCACCTGGCGCTCCTCCTCGGGAAGCCCGGTGCCGTTGTCGTCGATGGCGATCTCCACGCCCGCGCGGGAGGTGACCGCCGACAACTGCACCTGGGTGGCGCCGCCGTGCTTGACCGCGTTGGCGATCGCGTTGTCCACCGCCAGCCGCAGTCCGGCCGGCAGCCCGACGATGATGCAGGTCGGCGATGGCACCAGCGAGACGTTCAGGTCGGGGAAGACCCGCATCGCGTCGTGCGCTGCCCGGTCGAGCAGCTCGGTGATGTCCACCGGCACCTGGTCGTCGGCCGTGGACAGCTCGCCCTGGGCCAGCCGCTCCAGCGCCGACAGCGTGGCCTCGATCCGGGTCTGGGTACGCACGACGTCGTTGAGGACTTCCTTGCGCTGATCATCAGGCAGGTCCAGGGTGGTCAGCACCTCGAGATTGGTGCGCATCGCGGTCAGCGGGGTGCGCAGCTCGTGGGAGGACACCGCGGCGAAGTCGCGCGCCGACGCCAGCGCCTCTTTGGTGCGGTCCTGCTCTTTCCAGATCCGCTGCAGCATGCCGCGCATCGCCAAGGCGATCTCGACGGCTTCACTGGCGCCGCGCACCTCGATCTCCGGTCGCTCGTCGCCGGCGTCGATGGAGCGGGCCTGCTGGGCCAGCCGACGCAGCGGCCGCACCGCGAACGCGGCCAGCAGCCAGCCCAGCACCGCGGCCGCGCCGATCGCGAACGTACACAGCAACAGCACCCGCCGGTGCAGGTTGTTGGTGTCGGCGACGGTGGCGTCGTAGGTGGCGCCGACCGCCAGCGACCGCGGCCCCGGCCCGGGAATGTCGACGGTGCGGACCCGGTAGCGCACCCCGTCGATCTCGGTGTCGGCGTAGCCGGGCTCGAGCTGCGGCAGCACCACCGCGGAGTTCGACGTCACCTCACCTGCCCGGCGCAGGGTGATCACAGCGTCGGTGGCACCGGCCGATCGGGGCAGCTCGCCCAGACCGATGAGTGGGACCGTCAGACCGGCCGCCTCGTCGAGCCGGCGGTCCAGCCAATACTTGCGGTCGTTGGTGACCCCGACCCACACGATGGCGCCGATGATGACCGTCACAATCGCGGTGCCGATGGCGGTCGCCAGCACCACCCGGGTTCGCAGCGACGGCGTGCGGGCGAAGAGGCGCCGCAGCGCGTTCATGACGTTCATCGTGGTCCTCACTGCGTGCGCAGAACGAATCCGACTCCGCGCACGGTGTGCAGCAGCCGGGGCGCGCCACCGGCTTCCAGCTTGCGCCGCAGGTAGCCGATGAACACGTCGACGACGTTGGTGTCGGCGGCGAAGTCATAACCCCAGACCAGCTCGAGCAGCTGGGCGCGGGACAACACCGCGGTCTTGTGCTCGGCGAGCACCGCCAGCAGGTCGAACTCCCGCTTGGTCAGGTCCACGTCGACGCCCTTGACCCGGGCGCGCCGGCCCGGGATGTCGACCTCCAGTGGGCCGACGGTGATGGTCTCCGACGACGAGCTGGCCGACGACCCGCGCCGCCGCAGCATCGCCCGCACCCGGGCCACCAGTTCGGCCAGCACGAACGGCTTGACCAGGTAGTCGTCGGCGCCGGCCTCCAGGCCCGCGACCCGGTCGTCGACCGAACTGCGGGCCGACAGCACGCAGACCGGCACGTCGTCGCCCATCGCCCGCAGGGCGGTCACCACGCTGACGCCGTCCAGCACCGGCATGTTGATGTCGAGCACGATCGCGTCCGGGCGGGCCTCCTTGGCGCTGCGCAACGCTTCGGCGCCGTCGGCCGCGGTCGCCACCTCGAAACCGGACAGGCGCAGTCCGCGTTCCAGCGAGGCGAGCACATCGGAGTCGTCGTCGACGACCAGTACCCGGGGGGAGGCTGCGGCGTTGGCGGGGTTGTTCATGGCCGCCATTTTGCCTGAATGTCGCCGCTGAGCGCGGGATGCTCCTCGGGGCGGCCTAACGGTTCTAGGGTCGAGTGCGTGAATCCCGCCTCGGCGCTGCGCAGCCTGCTGCCGTACCTGCGGCCTTACCGGGCGCGGTGGCTCACCATGATCACCGTCGCCCTGGCCAGCTTGGGCGCCACCGTGGCGATCCCGCTGATGACCAAAGCGGTCATCGACGGGCCGGTGGCCCACCGAGACCAGCCCGGCCTGTTCGTGCTGGGGACGGCGGCCGCCGCGCTCGGCGTCGGTGAGGCGCTGCTGTGGCTGGTGCGGCGCTGGCTGGTCGCGCACGCCACCATGGGCGTCGAAGCCGACCTCCGCAAGGATCTCTACGCCCGGCTGCAGATACTGCCGATGACGTTTCACGGGCGCTGGCAGTCCGGGCAGTTGCTGTCGCGGATCATGAACGACCTGGCCACCATCCGCCGGTTCTTGTCGTTCGTGGTGGTGTTCCTGCTGCTCAACACCTTGCAGATCGTGGCGGTGACCACCATCCTGCTGCTGCTGTACTGGCCGCTGGGCGTGGTGGCGGCCGTGTCGATGGTGCCGGTGACGCTGGCGGTGCAGCACTTCCGGCGCCAGTACACCCGGCTGTCGCGCCGCGCGCAGGACCAGGCAGGCCAGGTCGCCACCGCCGTCGAAGAGTCCGCGGGCGGCCTGCGCACCATCAAGGCGTTCGGTCGCGAGGACTACGTGTTCGCCCAGTTCGACACCCAAGCCAAGACCCTGCGCGACCTGGGTATCGACAAGGTGGTGGTGTCGTCGCGGTTCTGGACGCTGCTGGAGGTGATCCCCAACCTCACGCTGATCGTGGTGCTGGCGATCGGCGCGTACGCGGCCGGCAACCACCTGGTCACGATGGGCACCCTGGTCGCGTTCATCACCTTGATGTTGTCGCTGGTCTGGCCGGTGTCCTCGCTGGGCTTTTTGCTGTCGGCGACCCAGGAGGCGATGACCGCCGCCGACCGGATCACCGAGATCTTCGATGCGCCCGTCGAGATCACCGACGGCCACGATCCGGTGCCGCCGTCGGGGCGACTGGAGTTGCGCGACGTCGGATTCCGCTTCAACGGCCCCTGGGTGCTGCGCGGCGTCAACCTCACCGTCGAACCCGGTGAGACCGTGGCGGTGGTGGGCGCCACCGGATCCGGAAAGTCGGTGCTGGCGATGCTGCTGTCGCGGCTCTACGACGCATCCGAGGGGCAGATCCTCATCGGCGGACGCGACATCCGCTCGCTGACGCTGGCGGCGCTGCGTTCGGCGGTGATCACCGCGTTCGACGATCCGACGCTGTTCTCGATGTCGGTGGCCGAGAATCTGCGGCTGGGCCGGCCCGAGGCGAGCGATGCGGAGCTGGCCCGCGCCCTCGAGGTGGCCTCGGCCGGTTTCGTGTACGACCTGCCGTCCGGGCTCGACACCCGCATCGGCGAACAGGGGATGAGCCTGTCGGGTGGGCAGCGTCAACGGCTGTCGCTGGCCCGGGCCCTGGTGGCCGCACCGACGATCCTGGTGCTCGACGACACCCTGTCGGCGCTGGACGTGCACACCGAAGCTGACGTCACCGATGCGCTGCGCCGGGTACTGCGCGAGGGGGCGATCACCGGGATCGTGGTGGCCAACCGGGCTTCGACCGTGGCGCTGGCCGACCGGGTGGCGTTGCTTGCCGACGGGGCCGTCGTCGCGGTCGGTACCCACGCCGAGCTGCTGGCCGCGGTGCCGCGCTACCGCTACCTGCTGGCCGCCGACGACGAGCTCGACGACGGCGCCGAACACCTCGTCGACTGGGCGCGCCAGTGACACCGGCGCGCGCCCTGCTGTGGTCGCTGCTGCGTCCCTACCGCGTCGCGGTGGTACTGCTGGCGTTGATCGTGGTGGTGGAAAACGCTGCCCGCCTTGCGGTTCCGGTGCTGGCCCAGCGCGGTATCGACCGCGGCATCCCGCCGATAAGCGACGGCTCGATGCGGGTGCTGACGGTGATCATCATTGCGCTGGGGACCGTGGTGCTCACCCAGGCCGGCAGCCGGCTGCTGTTTTTGCAGTGGTCGGGACGGATCGGCCAGCGGGTGCTGCTGGAGTTGCGGCGGCGGGTGTTTCGGCACTTCCAGCGCCTGGATATCGGCTTTCACGACCGCTACACCTCGGGCCGGGTGGTCAGCCGGCTGACCAACGACATCGACGCGATCCAGGAGATGCTGCTGTCCGGGTTCGACAGCCTGGTCAGCGCTGCCCTCACGCTGGTCGGCACCGCGGTGCTGCTGGTCGTGCTGGACTGGCGGCTGGGCCTGATGTGCCTGGCCGCCTTCCCGGTGCTGGCGGCGTTGCTGCGCTGGTTCCGGACCGAGTCGTCGAAGACCTACACCGCGGTGCGGGAACACGCCGCGCGGGTGATCGTCGAGTTCGTCGAGACGATGACCGGGATCAAGGCGGTGCAGGCCTACCGCCGCGAAGCCCGCAACGAGGAGATCTTCGCGGGCGTCGCCGACCGCTACCGCGCCGTCAACGAGAAGGCGTTCAAACTGGTCGCCGTCTTCAGCCCCGGCGTCAAACTGGTCGGCAACCTCACCACCGGCGTGGTGCTGCTCTATGGGGGCTGGCGGGTCCTGCACGGGCACATGACGATCGGGACGTTCACCGCGTTCCTGCTCTACCTGCGGATGTTCTTCGAACCGATGCAGGAGATCACCCAGTTCCTCAACACCTTCCAGTCGGCGACCTCGGCGCTGGAGAAGCTGGCCGGGGTGCTCGCCGAAAAACCCGCGGTCGCCGACCCGGACACCCCGGCCGCCCTCGGCGAGGCCCGCGGCGAGATCGCCTTGCGCGACGTGTGTTTCGGCTACCGGACCGACGCCCCGGTGCTGACCGGGCTGTCGCTGCACATCCCGGCCGGCCAGACCGTGGCGCTGGTCGGCAGCACCGGCGCCGGCAAGACGACCATCGCCAAGCTGATCGGCCGGTTCTACGACCCGACGTCGGGAGCGGTGACACTCGACGGCGTCGACCTGCGGCACCTCACCCAGGCCGAGCTGCGCCGGCACGTGGTGATGGTCACCCAGGAGAATTTCCTGTTCTCCGGGACGTTGGCCGACAACATCCGCTTCGGCCGTCCCGAGGCGACCGACGCCGAGGTGGCCGCCGCCGCGGCGAGCGTGGGCGCCGAGGCGTTCATCGCCGACTTGCCCGAGCGCTATGAGACCGACGTGGCCAAACGCGGCGGCCGGCTCTCGGCGGGACAGCGTCAACTGGTGGCCTTCGCCCGCGCGTTCCTCGCCGACCCGGCGGTGCTGATCCTCGACGAGGCGACGTCGGCGCTGGACATCCCCGGCGAGCGGATGGTGCAGCGGGCGCTGCGCAGCGTGCTGGCCGACCGGACCGCGCTGGTGATCGCCCACCGGCTCTCGACGGTCGAGATCGCCGACCGGGTGCTGGTGATCGAGGGCGGGGCCATCGTCGAAGACGGGCCACCGGCCGAGCTGATCCGCGCCGAGGGGCATTACGCCGCGCTGCACGAGGCCTGGCAGCGGTCCTTGGCTTAGAGCCCGATCCGGCGGTAGCGCTGCAGTCGGGCGGCCAGGCGCTGCTCTTGGGGAACCTCACGCAGCGCGTGCAACTCGGCCGCGATGGCCGCCGACATCCGCTTGGCGAAGTCGATCGGCTCGGCGGCGGCGTCGGGATGCTCGGGCACGATCACGTCGACGATCCCGTGCGCCTTCAGGTCCGCCGACCGGATGCCTTGGGCGTCCGACAGCTCCGGGGCGTGGTCGGTGTCGCGGAACACGATGGCGCTGGCCCCCTCCGGGGGCAGCGGCGCCAGCCAGCCGTGCTGCGCCGCCAGCACCCGATCCGCCGGCACCATCGCCAGCGCGGGCCCGCCGCTGCCCTGGCCGAGCAGCACCGACACCGTCGGCACCTCCAGGGTGACCAGCTCGGCCAGGCAGGCCGCGATCTGTCCGGCCAGCCCACCCTGTTCGGCCTCCACCGACAGCGCCGGCCCCGGGGTGTCGATGGCCAGCACCAGCGGCAGCCGCAGGCCGGCGGCCAACGCCATGCCGCGGCGGGCGTCGCGCAGCGCCACCGGATCGGTCAGGCGATCCGGCCCGCGTAGCTGGCCCAGGACCACCGCCGGCTGGCCACCGAAACGGGCCAGCGCCAGCAGCATGGTGGCGCCGCGTTCGGCGCTTCCGGTGCCCGACAGGAAGACCCGCTCAGTCGCGCCGTGCCGCAGCAGAAACCCGCACCCCGGCCGGTCCGGGCGCCGCGACGCGCACACCGAGTTCCACGCCGGGACGTCGGGAATTGGTTCGGGAGCCGGTCGCGCCGGGGCGGGACCGGGGCCGTCGAGGATCACCTTGAGCGCCCGCGCACAGGTGCGCCGCAGCCACTTCAGCGGGATCACGCCGTCGATCACGCCGTGGGCCTGCAGATTCTCGGCGGTCTGAATGCCCGGCGGGAACGGTGCATCGTAGAGCTGCTCATAGACCCGCGGTCCCAGAAAGCCCACCAGCGCCCCGGGTTCGGCCAGCGTGATGTGGCCGAGGGAACCCCAGGAGGCGAACACCCCGCCGGTGGTCGGGTGGCGCAGGTAGACCAGGTAGGGCAGGTGGGCGCGTTTGTGCAGCTCGACGGCTGCGGCGATCTTCACCATCTGCAGGAACGCGACGGTGCCCTCCTGCATCCGGGTTCCGCCCGAGCTCGGTGACGCCAGCAGCGGCAATCCTTCGGCGGTGGCGCGCTGGATCGCCGAGGTGATCCGCTCGGCAGCGGCCACCCCGATCGAGCCGGCCAGGAAGTCGAAGTCGCTGGCGATCACCGCGACCCGTCGCCCCTTGATCCGGCCCTCGCCGGTGATGACGGCCTCGTCGCGGCCGGTGGCGGCCCGGGCGGCGGCCAGTTCGACGGCGTAGGAGTCGCTGATCGGCAGGGTCAGCGGCTCGTCATCCCAGCTGATGAACGAGCCGCCGTCCAATACCGCCTCGCGCAGTTCGTCGGCCCCGGTCCGGCTCACAACAGCAGGCTAATAGGCTGGTGCGTCATGATCGGTATTACCCGCGACGAAGCCGTCACCACTATCGAGTTGCAGCGACCCGAGCGACGCAACGCGCTGAACTCCCAGCTCGTCACCGAACTGCGCGAGGCGATCGTGGATGCCGCCGACCACGACGTCCGGGCGATCGTGCTGACCGGGCAGGGCACCGTGTTCTGCGCCGGCGCCGATTTGTCCGGCGACGCGTTCGCCGCCGACTACCCCGACAAGCTGCGCGCCCTGCACACGGCCATCGGCGACGTGCAGGTGCCGGTGATCGGCGCGATCAACGGGGCCGCGATCGGCGCCGGCCTGCAACTGGCGATGGTCTGCGATCTGCGGGTGGCCACCCCCGAGGCGTATTTCCAGTTCCCGGTGGCCCGCTACGGCCTGGCGCTGGACAACTGGAGCATCCGCCGGCTCTCCACCCTGGCCGGTTACGGACGGGCCCGCGCGATGCTGCTGACCGCCGAGAAGCTGACCGCCGAGACAGCGCTGCTGACCGGCATGGTCAACCGGATCGGCACGGTGGCCGACGCGCAGGCCTGGGCGCACGAGATCGCCGGGCTGGCGCCGCTGGCGCTGCAGCACGCCAAACGGGTGCTCAACGACGACGGCGCCTACCAGGAGCAGGAGCCGGTGCACAAGGAATTGTTCGACCGGGCCTGGGCCAGCCAGGATGTCATCGAAGCCCAGATGGCGCGCATCGAGAAGCGGCCGCCGAAGTTCCAGGGCGCCTAGCGGGAGGCGCGGTGATGTTGCGCGGAGCACTTCGGCTGGCGGTGGGCACGGCGTCCCTGGCCGCCGGTAGCTGGACGCTTCGCGCGCTGCGCGGCACACCCGGCGCCCTCGGTGCGGCACCGCACGTCATTGACGCGGTGGCCGCCCGGTCGCCGAACTACCGCGACGGGGTCTTCCACAACATCGAGCCGGTCGCGGTCGTCAACATGGACCGCGAACAGCAGCGCCTGATGCTGCGGGAGCTGTTCGCCGATCGCGGCGCGGCGCGGCCCGCGGCACCCGTCCCGTTGGTGGACCCTGATTTCGGCGCCGCCGAACCGCTGTCGATCACCTGGCTGGGCCATGCCACGGCGCTGATCGACGTCGACGGCTACCGCGTCCTGACCGACCCGGTGTTCAGCGAACGCTGCTCGCCGTCGGACGCCGTCGGTCCCCGGCGGCTGCACCCGCCGCCGGTCGAGCTGGCGGCGCTGCCCGCGGTGGACGCGATCGTGGTCAGCCATGACCACTACGACCATCTCGACATCGACACGATCACCGCGCTGGTCCGCAGCCAGCGGGCGCCGTTCGTGGTCCCGCTGGGGGTGGGTGCGCACTTGCGGGCGTGGGGCATTCCCTCCGACCGGGTCATCGAACTCGACTGGGACGAGCACGTCGCGCTCGGCGAACTCACGTTGACCTGCACCCCGGCCCGGCACTTCTCCGGCCGGCTCCTGACCCGCAACATGACCCTGTGGGCGTCGTGGGTGATCGCCGGACCGGGCCACCGGGTGTACTTCGGCGGCGACTCCGGATACACCGGCAGCTTCGCTCGGATCGGCGCCGAGCACGGTCCGTTCGATGTGACCCTGATGCCGATCGGCGCCTACAACACCGCCTGGCCGGACGTCCACATGAACCCCGAGGAGGCGGTCCGGGCCCATCTGGACGTCAACGGCGGCACGCTGGTGCCGATTCACTGGTGCACGTTCCGGCTGGCGCCGCACCGATGGGATGAGCCGGTGGAGCGGTTACTGGCCGCCGCGCAGACCGCCGGTGTCCCGGTGGCCGTCCCGCGTCCCGGCGAGCGGATCCGGCCCTCTGCCGGCGATGTCACGCCGTGGTGGCGGATTTGACCGTCACCCGGGGCGCCGTCGGGCTCACCGACGACGAAGTCGCCCAACGGGTTGCGCAGGGCCAGACCAACGACATCCCGGTGCGTGCCGCACGCAGTGTGCGCGAGATCATCCGGGCCAACGTGTTCACCCGGATCAACGCGATCCTGGGCGTGCTGCTGGCCATCGTGGCGACCACTGGATCGCTGATCAACGGACTGTTCGGGCTGCTCATCGTCTTCAACAGCGTCATCGGCATGGTGCAGGAGATCCGGGCCAAGCAGACGCTGGACAAACTGGCCATCGTCGGCCAGGCGAAACCGTTGGTGCGCAGACAATCCGGGACCGCGGAGCTCCCGGCCCGCGAGGTGGTGCTCGGCGACGTCATCGAACTCGGACCCGGCGACCAGATCGTCGTCGACGGCGAGGTCGTCGAGGTGTCCGATCTGGAGGTCGACGAGTCCCTGCTGACCGGTGAAGCCGACCCGGTCGGCAAGAGCATCGGCGATCAGGTGATGTCGGGCAGTTTCGTGATCTCCGGCAGCGGCGCCTACCGGGCCGCCCGGGTCGGCAGCGAGGCCTACGCGGCCAAACTGGCCGAGGAGGCCACCAAGTTCACCCTGGTGAAATCCGAACTGCGCAACGGCATCAACCAGATCCTGAAATTCATCACCTACCTGTTGATCCCGGCCGGGCTGCTGATCATCTACACCCAGCTGTTCACCACCGATGTGGGCTGGCGGGCATCGGTGCTGGCGATGGTCGGGGCGCTGGTGCCGATGGTTCCCGAGGGTCTGGTGCTGATGACGTCGCTGGCGTTCGCGGTCGGAGTGGTGCGCCTCGGGCGGCGGCAGTGCCTGGTGCAGGAACTGCCCGCGATCGAGGGGCTGGCCCGCGTCGACGTGGTCTGCGCCGACAAGACCGGCACCCTCACCGAGAACGGCATGCGGGTGGCCGAGGTCGCCGAACTTCCCGGCGCTAAAGGGCTTCCGGTACACGAGGCGCTGGCCGCGCTGGCCGCCGAGGATACCCGGCCCAACGCCAGCATCCAGGCCATCGCCGAGGCGTTCCCGACATCGCCGAGCTGGACGCCGAGCGGCTGCGCGCCGTTCAAGTCGGCCACCAAGTGGAGTGGCGTCTCGTTCTCTGAGCACGGCGACTGGCTGATCGGCGCCCCCGACGTACTGCTCGAACCGTCGTCGGAGGCCGCCGAACAGGCCGAACGGATCGGCGCGCGCGGCCTGCGGGTGCTGCTGCTGGGCGTCAGCGACCGGCCCGTCGATCACCCGGACGCGCCCGGGCAGGTCACCCCGGTGGCGTTGGTGGTGCTGGAGCAGAAGGTGCGGCCCGATGCCCGCGATACGTTGAACTATTTTGCCGAACAGCAAGTCTCGGTGAAGGTGATCTCCGGCGACAACGCGGTCTCGGTGGGTGCGGTGGCCGACGAGCTGGGGCTGTCCGGCGGTGCGATGGACGCCCGGCAGCTGCCGTCCGAACCGGACCGGCTGGCCGGCGCATTGGAGGAACACACCGTCTTCGGGCGGGTACGCCCCGATCAGAAGCGGGCCATGGTGCGCGCGCTGCAGTCACGCGACCACACGGTGGCCATGACCGGCGACGGTGTCAACGACGTGCTGGCGCTCAAGGACGCCGACATCGGCGTGGCGATGGGCGCCGGAAGCTCCGCGGCGCGCTCGGTGGCGCAGATCGTGTTGCTGGACAACAAGTTCGCCACCCTGCCCTATGTGGTGGGCGAGGGACGCCGGGTGATCGGCAACATCGAACGGGTGGCGAACCTGTTCTTGACCAAGACGGTGTATTCGGTGCTGCTCGCCCTGCTGGTCGGCCTGGTCGGGCTGGCTTCGGCGCTGTTCGGCACCAAGCCGCTGCTGTATCCGTTCCAGCCGATCCACGTCACGATCGCCGCCTGGTTCACCATCGGCATCCCGGCGTTCGTCCTGTCGCTGGCGCCGAACAACGAACGGGCGCAACCGGGTTTCGTGCGGCGGGTGATGAGCGGGGCACTGCCGGCCGGCCTGGTCGTAGGCATCGCCACCTTCAGCTCCTACCTGCTGGCCTACCGCGGCAGCGAAGCCACCCCGGTGCAACAGATCCAGGCGTCCACCACCGCGCTGATCACCCTGCTGATCACCGCGGGCTGGGTGCTGGCCGTCGTGGCGCGGCCCTATCAGTGGTGGCGGCTGACGCTGGTGATCTGCTGCGGCCTGGCCTATGTGGGCATCTTCGCGATCCCGTTGGCGCGGGAGAAGTTCCTGCTGGACCCCTCCAACGTCGCGCTGACGTCGCTGGCGCTGGGAGTAGGGGCCCTGGGCGCCGCCGCTATCGAGGCGATGTGGTGGGCCCGCGGCGTGATGCTCGGTGAGCGGCCCAAGTTGTGGCGGGAGCCGGCAACGACCACAATGACCCACCGATAACGGGGATATTGAGGAGAAGAAAATCACATGGCCAAGCTCTCCGGATCCATCGACGTCCCACTGCCTCCCGAGGAGGCGTGGAATCACGCGTCGGATCTGTCGCGCTACAAAGAGTGGCTGACCATCCACCGGGTGTGGCGCAGTGTGCTGCCCGAAACCCTGGAGAAGGGCACCACGCTCGAGTCGATCGTCGAGGTCAAGGGCATGCCCAACCGGATCAAGTGGACGATCGTGAACTACAAGCCCCCGACCGGGATGACCCTCAACGGCGACGGCAAGGGCGGCGTCAAGATCAAGCTGCTCGCCAAAGTCACCCCGGCCGGCGACGGCTCGAAGGTCAGCTTCGACGTTCATCTGGGCGGCCCGGCGCTGTTCGGACCGATCGGCATGCTGGTGGCTGGCGCGCTGAAGAGCGACATCAATGAGTCGCTGCGCAAGTTCGTCACGGTTTTCGCTCCGGCTTAATTGGGTTGCACGCCCCGATATCCCGCAACTAAGGTGGCGGGCGTCGGTTTCACAGGAGGTATGGAATGACAGGCATCGCCGGTCTCGCGCCGTTGTCCGCGCGCTGATCACCGACAAATCGCCGTAGTCGCGTCCCGGTTGTCAGCGCCCCTGCTGACTTTCCCGGAGACCCCATGTCCTTCTCTGATTTCGATTCCGTAGTCACCCTGACCGATGTCGGCTTCGACTGGCCTGACGGCAGCACCGCGCTGGCCGGCGTCAGCGGTTCGTTCGGTGCCGGCCGCACCGGCCTGGTCGGTGCCAACGGAGCCGGCAAGTCCACCCTGCTGCGGCTGATCGCCGGGGAACTCACCCCCACCGCCGGAAGCGTCACCACGGCTGGCGAGGTCGCCTACCTGCCGCAGCGGTGTCCCCTCGATGTCGATGTCTCGATCGCCGAATTGCTCGGTGTCGCTGATCGACTCGCCGCGCTTCGGGCGATCGAAAGCGGTGACGCCGCGGCCGTCCATTTCGAGGTCGTCGGCGACGATTGGGATATCGAAGCCCACGCCGATGCGGCATTGCGCGACATCGGTTTCGGATCGGGTGACCTCGACCGCCGGATCGGCGAACTGTCCGGTGGGGAGGCGATGCTGGTGGCGCTGACCGGTCTGCGGCTGGCGGCCGCCCCGATCACCCTGCTCGACGAGCCGACCAACAACCTGGATCGCGCCGCGCGCGCCGCGCTGGCGCGGCTGGTCGCAGCATGGCCGGGGGCGCTCATCGTAGCCAGTCATGACACCGCGCTGTTGGAGCAGATGGGCTGTACCGCAGAGCTTTACGGTGGGCGGCTCACCACCTTCGGTGGGCCCTACCGCGCGTGGCGGGCGCACCTTGACTCGGAGCAGGCCGCCGCCCGGACCGCGGCCCGCACCGCCGAGCAGGCGGTCAAAGTGGAAAAGCGCCAGCGCATCGAAGCCGAGACCAAGCTCGCCCGTCGCAGCAGGGCGGCCCGGACGGCCCAGGAGAACAAGCGCGCCGCGAAGATCGTGATGAACCAGAACGCCTCCAACGCACAGGTTTCGGCCGGCCGGCTGCGCAGCGACCTGGACGGCCGGTTGCGCGACGCCCAAGCCGACCTGCATGCCGCGTCCGCCCGGGTTCGCCACGACGAACACATCCGCGTCGAGTTGCCCGACCCGGACGTGGCGTCGAGCCGCCGGCTGGCCGAACTGCCGGGCAGCGGCGGGCCGATCATCGTGCAGGGCCCGGAACGGATTGCCCTGGACGGCCCCAACGGGGTCGGCAAGACCTCACTGCTCGAAGCGCTGCTGGCCGGTGCGGGTGGAAGCCTGCGCACCGACCGGGTCGGCTACCTCCCGCAGCGGCTGGATCACCTGGATGACACGGCGTCCGCGTTCGACGCCGTCTCGGTGATATCGGGCAGCGAGCCGCGGGCGGTACGCGCCCAACTGGCCCGGTTCCTGCTGGACGCCGATTGTGTGGCGCGGCCGATCGGCACCCTGTCCGGCGGTGAGCGGTTCCGGGTCGCACTGGCCCAGCTGCTGCTCGCCGACCCGGTGCCGCAGCTGTTGCTGCTGGACGAACCCACCAACAACCTCGATCTGGCCAGCGTGGACCAGCTGGTCGACGCGCTGGCCGGCTACCGCGGGGCGTTCATCGTGGTCAGTCACGACGACGACTTCCTGGCCCGGCTCGGCCTGACCCGGACGCTGGTGATGCCGCGCCGCGGTGAGCTCGTCGATGCGAGTTAGTGTCACAACATGACTCGCTCGCGTCCCGGTTGGCTCATCGCGCTGTTCGCCGTGATCCTGTCGGTCAGTGCGTGGTTGCCGTGGCTGGTCACCTCGGCCAACGGCGGGGGGCGTGCCAGCGCGATCGGTGGCAGTGCCGGCAGCATCGCGTTGCCACCCCGGTTCGGCGTCGGCCAGCTGATCGTGCTGTTGGCGGCCGTACTGCTGGTGGCCGGTGCGATGATGGGCCGGGGACTCTTCAGCACGGTGGCATCCGTTGCCGCGCTGGTGATCTCACTGGGCATCGCTGGACTGGGCGTCGGGTACTACCGGCTGAATGTCGTGGCGCCGATCACCGCCGGATACGGGCTGTACATCGGGGCGGTCAGCGTGGTCGGCGCCCTGGTCTGCTCGCTGTGGGCGTTGGTCAGCGCAGCGCGGCGATGACCTTCGCGAAGGCTTCGGCGTGGTTCTGCTGGACGGTGAAATAGCTCAACCCGTACCTGCGGCGGTATTCCCGCAACGTGTCCGCCATCTCGTGCGGTGACCCGGACAACACGGCGGGCATGGTCAGCAACTCCTGGTCTGACAGGGTCGGGGCGAACTGGCGGGTCAGCGACAGGTCGGGCAGCCCGGAGGCATCGGTCGGCACCGCCGTGATCGCCAGGTTCAGTTCCAGATCCTCGAACCGATCACCGGCGGCCGCGCGGACAAAGGAGATCCGTTCTGCCAGTGCGTCGGCCGCGCCGGCCACCCGCGCGCCGGTCAGGCCGATGATCCCGGCGTGCCGGGCCGCCACGGTGAGCAGCCGATCACCGCTGCCGGCGATCAGGATCGGCACCCGCGGCTGATGCGTCGCCACATAGCTCGTCAGGTGCTCCAGGTACTCGATGCGCCGGCCGGCGCTGGGGTACGGCAACTCGGCGGCTTCGAACTCCGCGCGAACGTAGCCGGCACCGAGGCCGATCTCCAGCCGGCCACCGGAGAGCAGGTCGGTGTCGGCGATGTCGCGGGTCAGCAGCGCCGCCTTGTAGAAGCAGGCGTTGAGCACATAGGTGCCCAGCCGGATCGTCGTGGTGGCCGCCGCGGCCGCGACCAGCGCGGGGAAGGGCGCCGGGGCACCGAGATGATCGGGCACGTGGAGCACGTCGAAGCCGGAGCCCTCCAGCCGTCGTGCGGCCTCGGCGAGCGCGCTCGCGGACCGGACCGCGTGAAGGCCCACGCCGAAGCGAAACTGCTTGTCCACCAACTACCTCCTACACATTCCAGGAGCGGGCCGCGGCGGCCAGACCGCGCACTAGCGCCGCGGTGACCGGCGACAGGCCGTCCTCGCCGGGCGGCTGGCTGCGCGGGCTGATGCCTCGCACCCGAGGCGACAGCTCCAGCTGGGTGCCGCCGCCCCGGACCTGATTCACCGGGTTCGCCGGGTGCAAGCCCCGCAATCGCGCCGGTATCGCGTTGAGATCGGTGATGACCTGATAGCCCGGCAGCTCGAGGCATCGGGCGACGTGCGCAGCCAGCCCGCGGTTGCGCCCGCCCGCCAGCAGGTGGGTACTGCGTCCGATCCGGCCATATCCGTGCAGCGAAACCACGATGTCGACATGCGCGAGAAATGCGGCAAGCCGTGCGGACTCCGCGGCGAGGTAGCGCGTCGAGGGCAGGTGTCGCGCATACCCCTCGGGATGCCGCACCAGATACACCGACGCGTCGGCGGCTTCGGCGGCGCGTTCGGCGATCACATCGGTCATCTGCTCCAGGCCGCCGCCGTGAATGGCCAGGAAACCGAACCGCGACCGCAGCCGGCTCTCTTCGACGACCCCGGAGTCGGACAGCAGTTCCGAAAGCGACTGCGGCGCCGCGTCATTGGCGGGCGAGGTGCGCAGCGGCCACTGGAGCGGATCCCAGCGGCGCAGAAACTCGATCCACGCCGGGGGCAGCCGGTGCTGGACGGCCGCGCCGATGATGCGCTCCAAGTAGCCGTCCCGCGGTGCGCCGGGCTGCACCCGATGGTCGATGTACACCCAGGCCCGCGCCGGCCCGTCGATGGTGTGCACCGTAAGCCGGTCGCGGCGGTAGCGCACCGGGACACCCTCGGCGCTGTCCAACGCGGCCAGGTCACGGTCGGATACCCGCCATAGCACGCCGTGCACCCGCGAACCCGGGAACGGCTCGACGGTGGCGACGCCGCGCTGATTGATCAGCCAGTCGTGGTCGGCCAGCGTCGCCGGGCGGGGATCCGACGCCTCGGGACAGCGGCGCGCCATCTGCTGCACGCACAGGTTGGACCCGTACGCGAAGTAGATATGGGGCGCCATCGGTCGTCAGCGTGGCGGACGTGCCGGGGTTGCCGTGGGCGAGGGCGGTGGCCGGGTGTCGACGCCGGCCGTCTCAACCGGTTGCGCCGCCGGGAAAACCCACTTGCCGGACAGAATCTCCTGCCGCGGCTGGTAGAGCCGCACCAGATAGTTCCATCCCGGTGTGATCGGCAGGCAGTTGATGACGTTGGGCGAGCACCCGCCGAACTGCACGGTCACCGATCCATCTTGCGCCTTCACGGCGGTGATGTCATTGACCGAGTAGGCCTGCTGCGGGTTCTCGGTGAAGTAGCCGTTCTTGTTGTAGACGCTGATCGACCAGAAGGCTTTCACCGGAACGTTTTCGACGGTGAGCCGGTGCACCGTGTTGCCGTCGTTGCGGGCCGGGATGACGTTGAGGTACAGCGCATCCTTTTCGGGGTTGCCGCCCCAGGCCGCGGCGGCTCCGATCAGGTGCCGCACCGGGTCGGTGTCGGCCAGGGTGCCGAACATGCCCCGGGTGTCGGGGATGGTCTCGGCCAACACCAGCAGCGCGTCGCCGACCTTCTTCTGGCTGACCGGATCCCACCGCGGCACATCGAAGCTGCCGGAGTCCTCCTGGGTCACCGTGACGTGGTCCTGCAGCCGGCGGGCCGCACCCAGATCCGCCGGATCCTTGGGGTCGGCCAGGATACGGACGACGACCATGACGTAGCGGGTGCCGACCTGCTGTTGGTCGAGGGTGTGCTCACCGCCGCCGTAGAACATGTCGGTGACGTATTCGTCCTGGTTGATCACCTGCGCCGACATGTACCGCTCACCCGGATCGGGCAGTGTGATCGTCACCGGAGCGGCCTGCAGGTCGAACACCCCGGCCGAATACAAGGTGTCGCGGTTGGACCGCACCACCAATTGACGGTCGATCGGGGTGACATCGCGCATGTGGAAGAAGCGACCGAAGCCGTTCTCGTTGACGACGTTGGTGAATTCCTGATCGGTCACGGCCCGCACGAAGTTGTCCGGTGACACCAGCACCGTGCCGTTCGGGGTGCTGCGGGGCGCCTGGTGTGCCAGCGGGTCCGGTCCGGCCTTTGTCACCGTCAGTCCGCATCCGGCGAGTGCGAGCACCGCCGCCGTCAGGCCGAACGCAGAAACCCATCGCTTCGACATGCAGCGCAACCTACCCGCCGGCGCCGGCCGATGCGGGCCGTAGGGGTCTGCGACACGGATACCGGCGACTGCGCGGGGCCTATTGCACCCCGTCTTGTCCGGACGTATGGTCCAAAATTAGATTTTGCTGTCAATCAGTCGAGTAAACGGTTAACCGACGTGGGGGGAGCGGTCGTGGATCTGACCGGAAGCGCCGAATCGAAACGCTCTCCGCGGAGGCGGGCCCGGCGGTATGGGATGGTCGCAGCAGCGGCCGGTACCGCCCTGTCGATGCTGGTCGGCGCCCCATTGGCCACCGGCGGCAGCTTCGCACCCGCGGTGACGTTGACCGCCGGGTATCAGCAGGCCCTCGATGCCCTGCTCGACGCCATGAAGCAGGCGCAGGCCTTCGACCTGTCACTGCCCTATGCCTCGCCCGGCGACGCCGACACGCTGATGTCGATGCTGCAGAACACCAACTACCAGCTACTCACCACCGGATTGTCGCGGGTCACCGAGCTGTTCAACGGAGTGTTCTTCCAATCGCCCGAAGTGGTTGCCGGGAACGTCGCCGACTCCCGCCAATACTTCGACTACTTCACCCCCGACATCAACTACCACGTCACCGCGGGGCTGGCTCCGGGCGCGACCTACGTGCTCACCGGAACCCTCGGAGGGGCGACCGAGCACATGTCGATCAGCACCATGGCCGTCACCGGTGCCACGGCACACACCATCGAGGACCTGGAACTCAACCACGGCCTGGTGGTCGACGCCAACGGCAACTTCACCATCTACATCGGACCGGAAGCGCCGGCAGGTGCGGTCAACTTCCTGGATTCCACTGACGCCACCGTCGGCGGCGCCGCGTCCCTGCTGATCCGCGACATGACGGGCGACTGGGCCAAAGGTCCGGCCAACATCAGCCTGCAATGTGTGGCCGACTGCCCGCCGTTCTTCTCCATCCCGGCCGGTGGATTCTTCCCCACCGACGGCGGCGGCACCGACGTGCCGACCGAGCCGGCCCACATCGGTTCCGTCGACGACGTGTTGAACATGCTGTTCAGCGCCTTCGCCCAGATCGTCGTGCCGTTCAACCAGCGCAGCATCGAAGGTGGGGCATCGGTGGGTATGGAGGTGCCCGCCAACACGATGATGACGTTGGCACCCGAGACCAGCTACGGAGTGGGTCTGGAGTCCGCGGTCGTCACCGGCGGCAACTGGGAGCTGGATCCCGGTGAGGCCCTGATCCTGAAGGTGCCGACGGTCGAGGCGGCCTACAGCGGCATCGAGTTGATGAACGTCTACGGCGGCGCGCTGCCCTACGTGATGGCCCAGACCACCCTCAACAACACCACGACCTACCACGCCGACGACGGCTACACCTATTACGTCATCAGCGCGACGAATCCGGGTGTGGCCAACTGGCTCGACACCGGCGGCCTCACCACGGGTGAGATCTTCGCACGCTTCGAGAACGTCACCGACCGTGCCGACGCGCTCGGCCTGGGGGTGGAGACGCAAGTGGTGAACCTCGATGACTTGGGCAACAGCATCCTCCCCAGCGACACTCCGACCGTCAGCCCTGAGGAGTTCGCTGCCGACATGGCCCGGCGAGTGTTCTCCTACGACTACGCGATGGACGTCTCCCGGATCCACGCGCAGCCGGCCTGGGTGCTGCAGCATCTGGAGCTGAACGCACTATCGGCCCTGATGGGCAGGGACGACTTCGAGTCGGTGTTCGGCAGCCAGCCCTTCACCCCGATCGAGCTGCGGTTCACTGACGCGCTGAGCCCGGACTGGGATGTCGTCATGCGCAGCGTCTTGGACCACCCGATGGAAAGCCTGACCTCGGTGTGGAACGCCCTGCCGGTCCTGACGAGCGACATCACCTTGCCGATCACGCTGGCGCTGGCCCAGACCGCCATGTCGGTGGTCATGCCGCAGATGCTGCTCACCGCTATCGACGACGCGCTGTTCAATCCGAACACCAGCATCCTGGCCGGGCTGCTCAACGCCCGTGACGACCTGGCGACGGTGATCTTGAGCGGCAACGACGACTGGCCGACCGAACTGAGTGCGCAGGCGGCCCAGCAGTGGGCGAACATGGCGGACCTGATCGCGAACACCCCGAGCTTCAGTCTGGCGGACCTGTTCGGCGGCTGATCGGACAACAGCCCCTGTCAGGGTGCTGTGAATTGAATCTTTTCGGTTATCAATCGGCTTTTCCGCTTGCTAACTTAAGCCGTCTTATCGCCTTTGCCTGGGGAAGGTTAGGCCATGACTCGTCCACGTCTCAGGGTAGGGGACCCGACTGCACGGAAGTCGAGGGGACGACACCGCCGGCGTGCGCTCGGGATGACCGGCGCCGTCAGCGCGTTTGCGACGGTGGCACTCGGGCAGCTGGCCACGCCCGAAGCTCATGCCGATGAGTTCGACCTGTTCATCGATCAGGTCCTCACGTCGATCACCGGTTTCCTGGAGCAAGACTGGGTAAGCGGCGCCTTAGGGTCGCAACTGGACACCGAGCTCGTCACCTGGCTCACCAGCCTCGATCCGGTTGGCGCTGTCGGCGCCGACGCGCAGTTGATGAGTCAGAACCTGTTGGTCAATCCCGGCTTCGAAATAGCCGACCCCTCCGGGTCGGGCTACAGCGGGGTCACCATCCCGGGCTGGACCGAGACCGGCACCCCGACCGTGATCGCCTACGGCACCCCGGTCGGTTACCCGTCGCCACTCTCGTCGCCGTTACCCACGGCGACGGGGTTGTTCGGCTTTCCGCAGATCGCGCCCCCGGGCGGCGGCGACAATTTCGCCGGCGGCGGACCGGTGGCCACGTCCACCATCAGCCAAACAGTCGACCTCACCGGTGCGGCCGGAACGCCGTACACGCTAAGCGCAGATCTCGGCGGCCAAACCTGGAACCCGTCTTATGCCACCGTGCAGGTCAGCTTCCTCGACGCCAACGGGCACGTGCTTGGCACCGGCTCGCTCAACCCGGTCACGGTATGGGATCGCCTGGGGTTCACCGGGTTTGAGCAACGCGAGATCACCGGGACGGTTCCCGAGGGCACCACCTCCGCGCAGGTGACCACGACCTTCACCGACACAAACCAGTACCTCGGCGCCTACAACGGCGCCTACGCCGACAACGAGTCGTTCACCGTCGGCGATCCAAGCCTCGCCCCGGCGCCGCTGCTCCCGCCGGAATCCGATGTCGGCCACCTGGATCACGTGTTCGTGATCTACATGGAGAACAAGGGCTTCGACGACCTTGTCGGCAGCCCCAACGCGCCGTACATCAACAGCTTGATCAACACCTACGGATCTGCGAACAACTACTACGCGCTGAGCCACCCCAGTGATCCCAACTACGTCCGGGTCCTGGGCGGATCGGACTTCGGCATCGACTACAACTCCGCCCCGAACTCCATCGACGCACCGAACCTCATGCAGGAAATGGATCAGGCGGGCATTTCGTGGGCCGGCTACGCGCAGAGCATGCCGTCCCCAGGTGCCATCGTGTCATCGGGTGACTACGCCGCCGACGAATTGCCCTTTACCCAATTCAGCTACGTCTACGGCAACACCCCCGATTACCTGGAAGAGCACCTCCTTCCGCTGACGCAGTTGGCCACCGATCTCGCTCACCCGAGCACCTTCCCGGGATTCACCTGGATCGCCGCCAACGAGGACAACAACATGGAAGGCCCGGTCGATACGTTCAGTGGCGTTCTGCAGTTCATCGCCACCCAGTTGACCGACCATCAGTACAACGTCGCGGCCGGTGACCAGTTCGTCCAGCAAGAGGTCTCCACCATCGAGAACTCCGCGACGTGGACTGACCCGACGCAGCGCGACGTCATCATCCTCACCACCGACGAGGACAACAACAATCTGTCACTGGGCTTCGGCAACCAAGGCAATCACGTTCCGATGATCGTCATCCCGAGCGCGGGCGCCGTGACGGCCGGGGGGATGCAATCCGGCAACTTCACCACCGACGACTACTACAACCAATACAGCCTGATGGCCACCATCGAAGACGCCCTGCGCACCGCGCCGGGAACACTGGCCCCGCTCACCGAAAACGACATGTACGCCTCACCCATGAACGCCTTCTGGAAGTAGTGGTGCCCCCGGGCAGATTCGAACTGCCGACACCGGCTTTAGGAGAGCCGTGCTCTATCCCCTGAGCTACGGGGGCGGGGATCTGCGACCTATCGGAAGCGGTGTCGAGAACTCTAGTGGATCGTTGCGAGACACCCGGTGCGAGACGGGGCGTTCGTCGTGGCGGCTTCACTTGCTGGTGGTGCCTTTGGTGCGCTGGTAGTGCCGGCGCGCTTTCATGCGGTTGCCGCAGATGGCCATCGAGCACCACCGTGCGGTGTTGGGCTTGCTGCGATCGATCAGAAACAGCCGGCATTCGGGATTCGCGCAGGGGCGAAGGCGCCCGGCACTGGAGATCCGTAACGCGTCCCAGGCCAGTATTGCCCGTGCGGCGGCCGGTGACGTTCCGTGCGTGGTCAGCGTCCAGGTGAGGCCGTGCTCGTCGAGAGCGGGGGACAGCCCGACGTCGTCCAGGAACGGCTGTAATTCCTGCGGCGACCGGTCGCCGCGAACCACGTCTTGCAGGGCAGCCCGTAGGTCGAGGAGTTCGCGTAGCTGCTGCTCGGTTGCCGGGCCGACGCCGTGGGAGTCCAGCCAGGCTTGGGCCCTGGCCGGATCCTCGAGTTCGTCGCGGGCCACGCCGTCGATGACGGGGGTGGAGTTGAGCAACTCCAACAGCAGCGCCTCGTCGGCGGGCCCGGCCGCAACGATATCCATGTAACCCCCAAACGTGTATTGACAGGTTACACCCGAGGTGCTTGACTCTCCCTAACTTACAAAATCGGTTTAAGGGGTTAGATATGGTTTCCACGGTGCGACACCACTACGCGACCGTCGACGGGCACCGGTTGTTCTACCGGGAGGCGGGTAGCGCCGATGCGCCGGCGATCGTGCTGCTGCACGGCTTCCCGACAAGCTCTTACATGTTCCGGGACCTCCTCGCTCGCCTGGGCGAGGACTATCACGTCATCGCCCCCGACCACCTCGGCTTCGGCTACTCGGACATGCCGCTGGTGACCGAGTTCGACTACACCTTCGACAATCTCGCCCAGCTCACTCAAGGGCTCTTGGGCCAACTCGGGGTGGCTCGCTACGCGATCTACGTCCAGGACTACGGCGCGCCGATCGGGTGGCGACTGGCGTTGAGCCGGCCCGACACCATCAGCGCGATCGTCACGCAGAGCGGCAACGGCTATGACGAGGGATTCGTCGAGAGCTTCTGGAAGACCGTCTGGGACTACCAGCGTGAGCAGACTGCCGAGACCGAGGCGGCCATCCGCACGGCGCTCGACGTCGAGTCGATCAAATGGCAGTACCTGACCGGGGCGCCGGATGAGTCCCTGGTCAGCCCCGACGTGTGGACCCTGGACAGCGCACTGTTGTCGCGGCCGGGCAATGACGAGATTCAGCTCGCCCTGTTCCGGGACTACGCCACCAATGCGCCGATGTACCCCGCACTGCACGAGTACCTGCGCACCAGTGGAGTCCCGGTGCTGGCCGTCTGGGGCCAAGGGGACCCGATCTTCGGCCCGGACGGTGCCCGGGCATTCGACCGGGACGCGCGCGATGCCGAAATCCATCTGCTCGACGGCGGCCACTTCCTGCTGGAGACCGCCGCCGAGGAAGTCGCGGAGTTGATCAAGGACTTCTTGTACCGGGTCAACGGCCGGTGACGGGCATGACCGGAATGGCTCGGCAACTGGCCCGGCTTTCCGAAAAATAGTCCCTAACAACAATATTCAGAGGAGATCGCATCATGGTTACCACGTCCACGATCCCGACTCGCCCCGCGGTGGTGCGCGAAACCCCGGGCGGCCCGACTATGCGCGCAATTGTTCTCGACGGCTTCGGGGGACTGGAGTCTTTGGCCTACACCGAGATTCCCAAGCCGCGACCCAAGCAGGGTGAGGTGGTGATCAGGGTCAAGGGATTCGGAATCAACCACGCCGAGATGCACATGCGCCGGGGTGAATGGGCCGAGGCCGCCGAAGTCAGCGGCATCGAATGCGTCGGCATTGTCGATGCCTGCCCCGGGGGAGAATTCCGGGTCGGCGCCAAGGTCGCGGCACTGATGGGTGGGCTCGGTCGCACCATCAACGGCAGCTACGCGCAATTCACCCGGGTGCGCGCCGAAAACGTCGCGCTGATCGAATCGGACTTGCCGTGGGATCAGCTGGCCGCACTTCCGGAAACCTACGCCACCGCATGGACCTGCCTATTCCGCAACCTTGGCCTGGCCGCCGGGCAGACGATCGTGATCCGAGGAGCGACATCGTCTTTCGGTCAGGCGGCAGTGAAACTGGCCGTGGAGGCGAAAGCGCACGTAATAGCAACCACGCGCAACCGGGAACGGTTTGAATTGCTGACGTCGCTCGGCGCTGAGCGTGCCGAGCTGGAGACCCCTGATCTGGGTGCATGCCTTCTCGAAGCCAAGCAGGTGGACGCCGTTCTGGACCTCGTGGGCAACAGCACGATTCTTGATTCCTTGGACATGCTGCGTCGGGGCGGTACGGCTTGCCTGGCCGGCTGGCTCGGCGGACTGGACCCGATCGCCGACTTCAACCCGCTGTTGCAGATGGCCAGCGGCGTCAACCTCAGCTTCTTCGGAAGCTTCGTGTTCGGCAGCCCCGGGTTTGCGTTGTCGGATGTTCCGCTGCAGGACATCGCCGACAAGGTGCGCGACGGTCGACTGGCGGCCGCGCCTTCACACGTGTTCACCTTCGACCAGATCCGCGACGCCCATCGGGTTATGGAAGCAGGAGAGGCCGGCGGGAAGATCGTGGTGGTAGTCGACTGAGAACTCGCGTGGATCGGTCTGTCCCGGCGGGCGCCTTAACCGTTGTCGGTGCCGGGTTGGCCCGGAGTGCCGGGAGTGCCGTCCTCACCTCCGCTACCGCCGTCGGTGCCATCGCCGCCGGTTTGGCCGTTACTGCCGGTGCCACCAACGCCGCCGACGCCGCCGGCAGCGTTGCCGCCCTCGCCGACGAAGCCGCCGTTACCGCCGATGCCGCCGTTACCGCCGGTGCCGCCAGTCATCCCGACGCCTCCGGTCCCGCCGGCCGCACCATCTCCGCCGGTAGCCCCCTGACCACCGGTGGCGCCGGTACCTCCGTCACCCCCGTATCCCCCCTCGCCGCCAGTGGTGCCCAGACCGCCGGCCCCGCCGGCCCCACCGTCACCGCCAGCGCCGTCGCCGTCGTTGCTGCCGCCGCCTGAGCCGCCAAAGCCGCCGATGCCGCCGTAGCCGCCGTCGGTGCCGTCGCCGCCGGCGCCGCCGGCCCCACCGTCACTGCCGGTCGTGTAGTAGTTGTCGCCGCCGTAGCCGCCCTGACCACCAGAGCCGCCCAAGCTGCCCGCAGAGCCGTTGCCGCCGGCCCCGCCGGCCCCGCCGGCGCCGCCCACGCCGCCGGCGCCGATGCCGGTGCCACCCTGCCCGCCGTAGCCTCCGCCGCCGCCACTGCCGCCGAAGGCACTGCCGGGCGGGGGGTTCCCGCCGGTGCTGCCGTTGCCCGAGTTGCCGCCTACACCGCCTGCCCCGCCTATACCGCCGTCTTGGGCCGCACCGCCGCCGCCACCCCCACCACCGCCGCCGCCGCCACCGCCGGCGGTGGCGTCGTTGGTGGTGCCTCCGGTGCCTCCGGTGCCGCCGGCGCCGCCGACGCTACCGGCGCTGCCGTCGGTGCCTCCGTTGCCGCCGACGCCGCCGACGCCGCCGGTACTGCCAAATCCACCGAGACCGCCGGCAGCACCGGCAGTCGGGGTGGCTCCATCGGAACCGTTGCCGCCGCTACCACCGCGGCCGCCGTTACCACCGATGCCATCGTGGCTGCCAACGGTGTTCAAGTAATGGTCGCCGCCGCCGCCACCAAAACCGCCCTGAGCAGCAGTACCGGCGCTCGCGCCGGCGCCGGTGGCGTTACCCCCTGCACCGCCGGCACCGGCATCGCCTCCGGCGCCGCCGCTGAATCCGCCGAAACCGCCGTAACCGCCGTTACCGCCTTGGCCGCCATCGCCGCCGTTACCGCTGCCACTGATGTCGCTGGCACCGGCCGCGCCGTCGCCGCCCTTACCGCCCGCGCCGCCGTTGCCGTAGTAGTCGCCGTCGCCGCCGTCGCCGCCGTCGCCGCCGACTTGCCCGGTGCCGTCGGCAAGGGTGACACCGTTTCCGCCGTTGCCGCCGGCCCCGCCGTCACCAGGGGTGCCCTCAGCACCGTTCACGCCATTCGCGGCGCTGGTGCCGTCAGGGCCGGATCCGCCGGCCCCGGCGAGTCCGCCGTACCCGCTAAACCCGCTGTCCCCGCCGTTGCCGCCGTTTCCGGCCGCATCGTTGGTGCCTCCGTCGGAACCGTTGCCGCCGTTGCCGCCGTGGCCGGCGTTGCCACCGGTCCCACCGTCGCCGCCGGCCCCGCCGGCGCCATGGTTACCGGCGGCGACGCCTGCGGTCGTGCCACCGGCACCACCGTTACCGCCCCCGCCGCCGTTACCGCCGAAACCACCGCCGGTGCCGTCGGTGCCGTCGGCGCCACTTTCGCCGGGCGTAGTGCCATTGGCGCCATCGGCTCCGCTGGCGCCGGCACCTGCGCGGCCGCCATCGGCGCCGATGCCGCCAGCGCCGCCGTCGCCGTTAGAACCGGTTCTGCCGTCACTGCCGAAGACGGCCGCGCCGGTGCCCCCCTTACCCGCGTTGCCGCCGTTACCGCCGTCAGCACCGGTACCGCCGGCGCCGCCGGAGCCGCCCAGGGCGTCCGCAGAGAGCGAGTCCGTTCCGGCACCGCCGACCCCGCCGTTACCGCCGTTGCCGCCGACCCCGCCGTTGCCGCCGTTGCCGCCGTTGCCGAGCCACAGCGAACCGGCGCCGCCGTTGCCGCCGTTGCCGGCGTTGCCGCCGGTCTGGCCGTTGCCGCCGTTGCCGCCGTTGCTTGCGGGACCGGTGGCTGCTGTCCCCGCCGAGCCGTTGGCGCCGGTGTAGCCCGCTCCGCCGTCGCCGCCGTTGCCGCCGTTCCCAACCGCACCTATACCGAAAAAGTCTTGGACATGGCCGGCGCTGCCGCCGATACCGCCGTTGCCACCATCGACGACTGTGTCATTGATCAGGCCGCCGGCTCCACCGGCTCCGCCGTTGCCGCCGTTGCCCATCCACTCGCCGCCGGCGCCGCCGTTGCCGCCGTCGGCGCCGAGTCCGCCCGCTCCGCCGTCGCCGCCGTTGCCGATCCCGCCGGCAACTCCGCCGTTACCGCCGGCCATCCCCGGGTCGTTGCTGGCGTCGTAGCCGTCACCGGCGTCGCCGAAGAACAACCCCCCACCCTGACCGGCAGGGTTGGCCATCGTCCCGTCGGCGCCGTCACAGATCAGGCCGCAGAAGCCCGGCAGGATCAGCGGCGCAAACAGCTGATTGATAACAGGATTGATCGCCTGGCCGAGCGGGCTGTTTATGTAGGCCTCGAGGGCCGAGTGCAGCGGCAGGTAGAAGTCGTTCTGGAACGCCGTAGCGATAGCGTTCGGATCGCCTGCGGCAGCGACACCCGGCAGTGCAAGAGCAGCGGTGTCCACGCCTGACGAGCCGGTAGAGCCGAAGCCAAGAGCGTTCATCAAAGCGTCCCAGCCAGAATCCCCGGTCGGGTCGGCGGCGCTCACCGCGGCGCTGGGTTCGAAGAGGTCGTCAAGCCAGTCCAACCCGAAGAAGTCGGCGCTCGCGGTCGGCGCCAGGGCCAGCGGGGTCAATCCGAACGCCAGGAAGGCACTGGCCGTCGTCCCGAGACCGGCTGCGCGGCGACGACGGCGGCGTGTCGGGGTCTGACGTGTCTTGCTCTGCCGCGTGCTGGGGTGCTGAGCCATGGTCGATCTCCTTAAAGCAACGCGAACAGTGGTGGGTTTTCAATGTGGAGCAGGTTCGAGAATCAAAGCATTACGTAAGTCTTTGCCTAATTTACGGAGATGTCAACGTTTTTCCGGAAGTGGAACTTGTCGCGCTTCTAGGGCCTCGCCGCTGCTAGGGGATGCTCTGCCTGGTTGGTTCGAACGCGCCGTGGTTGCCGCCCACGTCGATCAACGCTTAGAAATTTCTTAGTATCAGCTTCGCTGATCATGGCCGGCCGTTAGCACCCGTCCGGCACTGCTGGAGCACGTCCAGACGGCGGCCCCGCTCGCCGGTCGCGTCGAACACACTCAGGGCGGTGACAACCCGACGGCCGGCGTGTTCACCAGCAGCGGATCGGGCTCGCCGGTCAACTTGAGCAGCCCGCGTACCCCGCGAAGCACCAGCGGCCAGTTACGCGGGTCGCGCAGGTTGAGCCCGCCGATGAGCTGCTTGAGCATCGACAAAGTGTCGAAATAGATCCGCTCGGCGACCAGGGTCTCGTTCTCGTCGAAGACGAAGTAGGCCGTCATCCGGGTGCGGTGCCGCGATCCGGTGGCCGGAATACCCCCCAGTGGACCCAAATGTGTTCCGAGCAGCCAGAACTCGACGATCACCGCATCGGCGCTGTGCCGCAGCGCGATGATCTCGTGGTCCTGATCGGGGAAGGCGACGCGGGTGTCGCGGTAGTAAGCGCGGACGTCGGCGTCACCGTCGTGCACGGTCAGAGTAGGAATGATCTCGTAATGCGGGTGCGGAAACGTGGCCAGCACGTCGTCCCAATCCTGGCGGACCTCGTCGTGGAAGTGGTCGAGGACGAGCTTCTCGCGCGCCCGCAGCACGTCGGCGGGCGGGATGGCAAAGCGGTCGGTCATGGCATCCTCCAGGCGAATCCCCTGAATATCGCCGTTACCGGCGGAGCGGGCAAGACATGATGCACGGTATGAACCTCATCGTGCATCGCGTATGCCTGATCTTGCTGACGATCGTCGCGCTCAGCCTGGGGGCGTGGGCATACTTCGCGCCGCTGAATTGGTACAGCACGTTTCCCGGAATGGGCATGACCTGGTTACCGGTGCTCGGCCCGTACAACGAGCATTTCGTCAAGGACGTCGGCTCCCTCTTCTGGGGTTTCGCGGCGCTCAGCGCCCTGGCGCTGTACTACCTGCGCAACCGCGCCGTCGTCGTGATCACGGCGATCAGCTGGTCGGTCTTCAATGTGCTGCACCTGATCTACCACCTCGGCATGCTGCACATGTACGGCCGGCGTGACGCGGTACTCAACGCGGTCAGTCTCAGCTTGCTGCTGGTGGTGTCGCTGCTCTTGCTCATCCCTGCCCGCAGCCACGCCACAGAGGACCGCGCATGACATACGACTACGACGTGGTGGTGATCGGCTCCGGTTTCGGTGGAAGCGTGGCGGCGCTGCGCCTGACCGAGAAGGGTTACCGGGTCGGCGTGTTGGACATGGGCCGGCGCTGGGCGCCCACCGATTTCCCGCCCAACAACTGGCATGTCCGCAAGGCCATGTGGGCGCCGAAACTGGGTTGCTTCGGCCCGCAGCGCCTCACCGTGCTGGGCAAGACGTTCATCGCCAGCGCGGTCGGGGTCGGCGGCGGATCGCTGATCTACGGCAACACCCTCTACGAGCCATTGGAGCGGTTCTACACCGACCCGCAGTGGGCGCACATCACCGACTGGAAAGCCGAACTCGCGCCGTACTACGAGCAGGCCCGCCGCATGCTCGGGGTGACGCCCACCCCGCACATCACCCCGGCCGACGAGGTGCTGTTGGCGGTGGCCCGCGACCTGGGGGTGGAAGACACCTACCACCCGACCAACGTCGGGGTGTTCTTCGGCGACGAGCCCGGCAAAACCGTCGACGACCCGTTCTTCGGCGGTGCCGGCCCGGCCCGCGCCGGCTGCATCGGCTGCGCGCAATGCTTCACCGGCTGCCCGCACAACGCCAAGAACACCACCGAGACCAACTACCTGTATCTGGCCGAACACGCCGGCGCGCAGATCCATCCGCTGACCATGGTCACCGATGTGCGGCCGCACGGCGACGGTTACGTCGTCAGCACGGTGCGCACCGGCCGGTGGCTGCGCAAGCACAAGCGCGACTTCACCGCCCACCAAGTGGTGTTCGCCGCGGCCTCGCTGGGCACCCAGCGGTTGCTGCACAAGCTGCGCGACACCGGGTCACTGCCGCAGCTCTCCCCGCGGCTCGGCGAGCTGACCCGCACCAACTCCGAAGAGGTGCCGGTGGTGCTGGCGCCCGATCGCGACGATTTCGCCCAGGGCGTGGCGATCACCTCCTCGATTCACCCCGAGGCCAATACCCACGTCGAGGTGTGCCGTTACGGCAAGGGATCCAACCTGCTCTCGATGATGGGCACCCACCTGATCGACGGCGGCCCATGGCGTTTCGCCCGATTGCTGCTGATGATCGTGCGGCACCCTGGGTTGCTGCTGCGCAGCCTGTTCCCACGTGGCGCCTCCGAGCATTCGATCATCATCCTGGTGATGCAGTCACTGGACAACTCGTTGACCACCTACCGCAAGCGTGGTCTGTTCGGCACCCGCATGACCACGAAACAGGGTGCGGGGGAACCGAATCCCGACTGGATCCCGATCGCTCACGACGTCGCCCGCCGGATGGCCGAGAAGGTCGGCGGGTTCGCCGGGGGCACCTATCTGGACGCCCTCAATATTCCGTTGACCGCGCATTTCATCGGCGGCTGCCCGATCGGTGACTCCGCGCAGGACGGTGTGATCGACCCCTATCAGCGGGCCTACGGTCACCCGGGCCTGCACGTCGTCGACGGCTCGGCGATCACCGCCAACCTGGGCGTCAACCCGTCGTTCACCATCACCGCGCAAGCCGAACGAGCCATGGCGTTGTGGCCCAACAACGGCGAGCCGGATCCGCGCCCGCCGCTGGGCGAGCCCTACCGACGCATCCCGCCGGTGTTTCCCCACCACCCGACGGTGCCCGACAGTGCCCCCGGCGCGCTGCGGTTGCCGCTGGCGCCGTCGGGGTAGCAGCCGCGGCGCTATCCTGGCGCGATGCCGACGTTCGCTGAGGTGTATCGCGAAAAGTATCTGCTGCTGACCACGTTCACCAAGGACGGCAGGGCCAAACCGACCGCGGTGTGGGGCGCGCCGGACGGCGACAAGCTGTTGGTGATCACCGATGACGGATCCTGGAAGACCAAGCGCATCCGCAACACGCCGCGGGTGACCATCCAGAAGTGCGGCGTGCTGGGTGCGCCGAAGGGCGAGCCGGTCGAGGCAGTGGCCAGGGTGCTGCCCAAGAGCGAGACCAGGCGCGTCTACGACGCGGTCGTCAAACGCTACTGGTGGCACGCCTGGTGGTTCGTTCCGCACTCGCTCGTGCGCGGCGGGATCGACAAGGTTCACATCGGCTTGGAGATCGCGCCCACGTCCTAGCCCGCCCGGCCCAGCAGGTGCCGCAGCGCCTGTTCGAGTTCGGGCATGCGAAAGCGGTGATCGACATCCTGTAGGCGGCCCGGCAGCACTCGCTGGCTCGCGCGGGCAAGCTCACGCGCCCCTTGACCGCCGAGCAGCAATCGTGGCCCCAGCGCCGGAACCGGCAGGATCGTCGGCCGGCGCAGCACTCGTCCGAGGGTCTTGGTGTAGTCGCGGTTGCGCACCGGGTTCGGCGCGACGGCATTGACCGCCCCGGAAAGCCCGGTGTCCCACAGTGCGCGGTGATAGACGTCGATCAGGTCATCGATCCCGATCCATGGCAGCCACTGTCGACCGTCGCCGAGCCGGCCGCCCAGGCCGGCGGCGAACAGCGGCCGCATCAGGCGCAGCGTCCCGCCCCGCGGTGATTGCACGATGCCGGTGCGGATCCGCACGACGCGCTTTTCGGCCTGTTCTGCCGGCGCCAGGGCGTCTTCCCAGTCGGCGACGACCTCGGCGAGAAACCCGTCCCCGCGTTGACTGTCCTCGGTGAGGATCTCGGCGCCGCGGTCGTAGCCGTAGTAGCCGACCGCTGATGCGCAGACCAGAGTGCTCGGTCCAGCGCTGCTTCGGGCGACCAACTCGGCGAGTCTGCGGGTCGGTTCGATTCTGCTGTCCCGGATCGCACGCCGGTGCTGGGCGGTGAAGCGCCCGGCGATCGAGGCGCCGGCCAGATGGATCACCGCATCGACGCCGGCCAGCAGGTCAGGATTCGGGTCGTCGGGATTCCACTGCCGCTCATCAGGATTGGCGGCGGCGCGCCGCACCAGCCGGATCACCCGATGGCCGCCGGTGCTCAAGAACGCGGCCAGGGCCGAACCGACGAGCCCCGATGCGCCGCTGATGGCCACCGTGATCGGCTTCAGGCCGTGTTCTGCGGCGCGCCGGTGGGCGGCCAGGTCATCGGCGAGCTGGCGGTGCCGATAGACGAACATCGGCCGCAGCATCGACTCGGGTATCGGCGTGTCGACGCGATCGGTCAGCTGTGTTCTACCGTCGCCGAGATCGTCGAACTCGTGGCTGTGGCGCCACCTCATCGCCGTCCGGGCCGGCAGCGACGCCAGGCCGCGGCCGCCGATCGCATCGACAAAACGCCGCGGCGGGTCGTAGCCGCCGGGCTGGTGTTCGGCGATCCAGCGCAGTCCGCCGGGAAGCGCCAGTTCGGCGGTGCCGTCGCGCAGCGAGTCCGCTTCGGCGATCAGATGCATCGGCTGCCACGGCGGGCTCAACCGGGAGAACGCACCCGGCCTCTCGTGCCATGCGAAGACGTCCGCCGGCGGTGCCTCGACAACGCTGGAAAAGACCAGGCCCATGCCTCGACGTTACCGGCAGCGGCCGCGCTACCGGCTGGTTGAGGTCAGGCCTGCGTACCGGGCCAGGTGCCGGTCGCGGGAACCGAACTGGTACTCGATCGCGGTGAGCCGTTTGAAGTAGTGCCCGATCGCCAGCTCCTCGGTCATACCCATCGCGCCGTGCAGCTGCACCGCGCTCTGCCCGATGAACCGGGCGGCACGAGCAACCGTCGCCTTGGCCGCCGACACCGCCCGGGCGCGTTCTCCCGGGCCGGCATCGAGCTTCATGATCGCCAAGTGCTGAGCGGCGACGGCCTGTTCGACCTCCAGGTACATGTCCACCATCCGATGCTGCAGCACCTGGAACGCCGAGATGGGCTGACCGAACTGCTGACGCTGCTTGGTGTAGGCGACGGTGTCGGCCAGGACCCGCCGCAGGCAGCCGACCGCCTCGGACACGATCGCCGCGGTGGCCTCGTCGACGGTGTGCTCCAGCGCCGGCCACGCTTGGCCCTCGTCGCCCAGCAGCGCATCGGCGGGCAGCCGAAGGCCATCGAGGACCAGGTCGGCGGCGCGGCGGTCGTCGATGGTGCGCAACGATTCCACCCGAAGTCCGGCCGGCGGTGCGGCGGCATCGAATTCGAGCAGGAATAGCGAGATCCCGGTGGTGTCGCGCTGGGCGCCCGAGGTCCGCGCGGTCACCACCAGGTGGGTGGCGATCGGTGCTGCGGCCACCGTGATCTTGGCCCCGTCGAGCACCCAGTGGGCGCCGTCGCGGCGCGCGGTGGTGGCCACGTCATGCCAGGTTCCCGCCGAGGTCGGCTCCTCGGCGGCGACGGCAATGATGGCGTCCCCGAGCGCGATTCGCTCCAAGAGCCGGGTGGGTCCTCCGGCGCGTTGCAGCAGCCCGCCGGCCAGCACGACGGTTTCCACGAACGGTTCGATGACCAGCGCATGTCCGAGTGCTTCGGTGATGATCATCAGCTCGCCTGTGCCACCGCCGAGTCCGCCGGCGCTCTCGGGCAGTGTCGCCCCGAGGATGCCCAGGTCATCGGCGAAGGCACGCCAGATGTTCGGCTGCCAGCCGGCTCCGGTCTTGGCCGCCGCGCGACTCTTCTCCAGGTCGTAGCGGTCGGCGAGGAACTTGCCGACGGTGTCGCGCAGCAGTTCCTGTTCGTCGGTGAATGAGAAGTCCATCTATAACCCCAGTGCTGCCTTGGCCAGAATGTTGCGTTGAATCTCGTTGCTGCCGGCGTAGATCGAGCCGGCGCGGTCGTTGAAGTAGCGCAGCGGGGCCACCGCCTGCCACGGCTGGCCGCTGAGGTAGCCGTCGGCGGGCGGGACGAAGTCGGGGATCGGGCCGCCGGGCATGGTCGCGTGCGGCTGGTAGATCCGGCCGCGCGGGCCGGCGGCCTCCAGCGCCAGTTCGGTGATCGTCTGGCTCAGCTCGGTGCCCAGGATCTTCAGCATCGACGCCGCCGGTCCGGGATTGTGGCCCTTGGCCAGGGCGGCGATGGTGCGGAACTCCAAGATCTCCAAGATGTCGGTGCGGACCCGGGCATCGGCCAGCCGCAGCCGGAAGACCGGATCGTCGGCCAGCGAGGTGCCGTCCGGGCCGGGTTGTCCGGCAGCCTGTTCGGCGACCGCATCGGCCCACACCTGCAGCATCGGGGCCATCGCGCCGCCCCGCTCGAAGTTGAGCAGGTATTTCGCGACGGTCCACCCGTCGTCGATCCGGCCCAGCACGTTGGCCTTGGGCACCCGCACCGAGTCGAAGAACACCTGGTTCTGCACCTCCTCGCCGGAGGTCATGACCAGCGGCCGGACCTCGATACCCGGGGTGGTCATGTCGATCAGCAGGAAGGTGATGCCTTCCTGCTTCTTGCCGCTGCGCGACGTGCGGACCAGGCAGAAGATCCAGTTGGCTTGCGTGGCGTGGGTGGTCCAGATCTTGCTGCCGGTGCAGATCAGGTCATCGCCGTCATCGACTGCCGCCATGGACAGCGACGCCAGATCCGAGCCGGACTCCGGCTCGGAGTAGCCCTGACAGAAGAACACCTCGCCGGTGAGGATCCGCGGCAGGAACCAGTTCTTCTGCTCCTCGGTACCGAAGCCGATGATCGCGTGCGCCACCATCTTGATGCCCATCGGGGAGAGCAGCGGTGCGCCTGCCAGCGCGCATTCGCGGCTGAAGATGTAGTGCTGCAACGGCGTCCAATCGCAGCCGCCGTATTCCACCGGCCACGCCGGTGCGGCCCAACCGCGTTCATGCAGGATCGCCTGCCAGCGCATGCTCGCCTCGTGATCGGCGTACACGCTGGTCATCAGCTGCCCGGCTCGGCGCAGATCCGAGCTCAGGTGCTCGGAGAGGAACCCGCGAACCTCGTCGCGGAACGCTGCCTCGTCAGCCGACCAATCCAGATCCACTGTCACTCCTAGCCGTAGGTCTTGCGTAACAGCGGTTTGACCACTTTGCCACTGGCGTTGCGGGGCAACTCGTCGACGAGCACGAGTTCCTTCGGGTGCTTGTAGCGGGCGAGCCGCTCATTGAGGAACTGCTCCAGGTCGCCCAGCGTCAGTGCCTGCGCCGCGGCCACGATAGCGACCGGGACCTCGCCCCACTTCTCGTCGGCACGCCCGATCACCGCGGCCTCCCGGATCATCGGGTGCTCGAACAGCACGTTCTCCACTTCGGCGCAGTAGATGTTCTCTCCGCCGGAGATGACCATGTCCTTCTTGCGGTCGACGACATAGACGAAGCCCTCGTCGTCGACGCGCACCAAATCACCGGAGTGGAACCAGTCGCCGGCGAAGGCCTCGGCGGTGGCTTCCGGCTTGTTCCAGTAGCCCTGCATCAGAGTCGGTCCGCGGTAGACGATCTCGCCGATCTCGCCGGGCGGCACGTCGTTCATGTCGTCGTCGACCACCCGTGCTGCGATGGTCGGGATCACCTTGCCCACCGAGCCGAGTTTGCGGAGGGCGTCGGTGCCGTCGAGTACGCAAGTGATCGGTGACATCTCGGTCTGGCCGAACACCGCGACGTTGAGCGCATCCGGGAAGGTCTCCGCCATCGCCCGCAGCACGGTGTCCGATGCGGGCGCGGCACCCCAGCTGATCACCTCCAGGGCCAGATCCCGTTGCCGCACAGTGGGGTCCGCGCAGATCAGCTGCCACTGCGCCGGAACCAGGAAGACCGAGGTGGCTCGCTCGCGTTCCCAGGCGTCGAGGGTGTCGGCGGCGTTGAACGCCCCGAGCGGGTGGATCACCGTCGTGGTGCCGATCACCAGGTTCGGCGCGATGCTGCCCAGGCCGGCGATATGGAACATCGGTGCGGCGCAGAAATAGATGCTGCCCGGGCTGGTGTGCAGGGCCTGGATGCAGGTCAGCGATTGGGCCTGCAGGTTCGAATGGGAGAGGATCGCGCCCTTGGGGCTACCGGTGGTGCCCGAGGTGTACATGATCAGCGCCGGGGTGTCTTCGGGGATGTCGGCGTGCGGGTGCGGTTCTCCCGGTTCGGTGATGAGCGACTCGTAGTCGTCGCCGAGTACGACGGCCACCTCGAGGCCGACGGTGTTCTTGCGCACGGCGTCGATCAGCGGCGCGAGCAGTTGGTCGGTGATGACGCCTTTGGCGCCGCTGTCGGAGACCAGGTAGCTGATCTCGGGGTCGGTGAGACGGAAATTGACCGGGACCGCGATGGCGCCCAGGGCGTTGATCGCCAGCACGGACTCGATGTACTCGGTGTGGTTGAGCATCACGATGAGAACACGGTCGCCGAAGGAGATCCCGCGACGGAACAATGCCCCGGCGAGCCGTTGCGAGCGGTCATGCAGTTGGCGCCAGGTGGTCTCGGTGCCGCGGCAGCGGAAGGCCACGGACTCGGGGCGCATCTCGGCGTGGATGGCCACCTGGTTCACCCAGTGGTTGCGTCGGGAACGCAGCGGCTGTGTGGTCATTCGGCGAACACCGCCTTGCGTTTCTGCAGCATCGCCGTGGCGCCTTCGATGAAGTCCGGGGAGCCCAACAACTCCACCTGACCGGCCTTCTCGCGGGCCAGCGCGGCGCCGAGGGCGGCAAGGCTGGTGGCGTTGAGCGCTTGTTTGGTCAGTTCGAGAGCGCGCCGCGGCCCGTGGGCCAGCTTCGCGGCGGCCTCCTCGACCTTGGTGTCCAGCTCTGCGGATGTCAGCACCGCGTTGACCAGACCGGCATCTTGGGCGGCAGCGGCCGGCAGGCGCTCCCCGAGCAGAGCCATCTCGTTGGCCAGGGCCCGCCCGGCGGCAGCGGCGATCAGGGCGGTGGTGCCGCCGTCGGGCATCAGCCCGATGTTGGTGAACGACAGCAGGAAATAGGCGCTCTCGGCGGCGTAGACCAGGTCGGCGGCCAGCGCGATACCCACTCCGACACCGGCAGCCGGACCGTTGACCCGCGCGATGACCGGCACCGGTGTTTCAGCGATCGCCGTGACCAACCGGCCGGCGCAATCCATCACTTCTTCGGGGGTGACCCCGCCGGCCGTGGCGGACAGGTCGGCGCCGGTGCAGAACGCCTTGCCTTCGCCGGTGATCACGATTGCCCGCACCGCCGGATCGCCGGCGGCCTCGGTGAACACGTCGCCGAGGCGCGCCATGGTGGCGTAGTCGATCGCGTTGAGCCGCTCCGGATTGGTCAGGGTCACCCGGAGCACCCGACCGTCTCGGACCGCGGTGAGCTTGGGGGAGTTCTCGGTCATGGGCAGCCCCGCACGTCGCTTCCTTCAGTGGTGTGAAATGTAAACTATGGTTAACTTATGGGCGTCGGTCCGAACTGTCAACAACGGGGGGTGAACAGTGTCGTCAGTGGGTCTGGGCGGCGAATCCACGACCACCACCTCGGTGCGGCGTCGCCCCAAAGACCGCAAGATCCAGATCGTGCGGGCCGCGGCGCGCGCCTTCAGCGACCGCGGCTATCACGCGGTCGGCGTCGATGAGATCGCCGCCGACGTCGGCATCTCCGGGCCGGCCCTCTACCGGCATTTCGCCAACAAATACGCGCTGCTGGTCGCCACCGCCGAATACGCCGCGCAGACGCTGGTGTCCGCAGCGCGCGGCGCCGACGACCCGGCCCGGCCGCCGCAGGAGCGGTTGCGCGCGATCGTCGACGCGCTGATCGAGACCACCATCGGCATGCGACGCGAGGGCGCGTTCTACCGCTGGGAGCGGCGCTACCTGCAACCGATGGACCGCAAGCACATCCGCGCCAGCTATGACGCGCTGAACGCCGCGGTCGCCGAACCGTTGGCGCTGCTGCGGCCGGGCCTGTCCGAGGCCGACACCGCGATGCTGGCGGCCGCGGCGCTGAGCGTCATCGGCAGCATCTCGGCGCACCGCACCCGGTTGGCCGCTTCGGCACTTTCTTCGCTGCTCGCCGAACTGTGCTGGTCGGTGCTGACCACCGAGTTGCCGCCGGCGCCGGCTCCGGCCGCGCGGCGGCAGACCGAGCGTGGCTTGCCGAGTACCTCCAAACGGGAACGGTTGCTCGCCGAAGCCATTCGGGTGTTCGGGCAGCGCGGCTTCTATGAAGCCAGTATCGACGAGATCGGCAGTGCCGCCGGCCTCAACGGCTCCAGCGCGTACCGCTACTACCCGAGCAAGGCCGCGCTGCTCGCCGCCGCGTTCCAGCGCGCCGGTGACCGGGTGTTACTGATCATCACCGACGCTCTTGCCGAGTCGAGCGACCCACGCGAGGCGGCCACCCGCATCGCCGAACGCTATACCGCGCTGTCGTTCGCCGCGCCGGACCTGATCAACATCTATTTCGCCGAGTTCGCCAACCTGCCCGAACCCGACCGGGTTCATCTGCGCGGGTTGCAGCGGCAGAACGTCAACGAATGGGCGCACCTGCTCCGTCAGATCGGGGCGGCCGAGACCGAAGCGGTCTTCCGGGTCCACGCCGCGCTCGCCCTCGTCGTCGATCTGGGACGCCTGGTTAACTTCGATGACACCGCCGAGCAACGCTTACGAGTCAACACCGTGATGGCCGCGGTGCTGTTCGGCGGCGAGGCGCTGGATACCATCGCACCATGACCCCTGCTCGTGGACTGGCCGGGATGCTGCTCGGCATGGGTGCCGCGCATTTCGTCTTGCCAAAGCCGTTCGACGCGATCATTCCGGCCGAACTGCCGGGCAACCGGCGGATCTACACCCACGGGTCCGGGCTGGCGGAAGTGGTGATCGGGGCGCTGCTGTTGTCGCCGCGTACCCGCCGGGGAGCGGGGCTCGCGGCGGCCGTCTTGTTCCTGGCGGTGTTCCCGGCGAACGTCAACTGCGTCCGGTTGTTCTGGGCTAAGCCTGCGCTGCGGGCTGCGATGATCGCGCGTCTGCCGCTGCAGATCCCGATGATCGTCGCGGCGGTGCGGGTGTGGCGCGCAGGTTAGTGCGCGCCTGACCCGGTCAGGCCAAGTGGAAGACGACCTCCAGGGCCAGGAAGCCGAAGATGAGCAGGCCGATGATCGCCGCGACGGCCGGGAGTACCAGTACAGGGTCTTTCATGGCCGCAAACGTTAGCCAACCGTCCGCTGTTAAACGGTGAATTGTGTTGGCGATCACCGCATCTGGGGACTTTGGTCCGTGACCTGGGTCACCGGTGGTTATGACTCCCGTGGCGGGTCGGGAGCGAGGCTGCCGTCCGGGCCGATGTGGGCGAAGATCTGCTGCAGCAGTGTCAAGATGTGCGGGTCGTCGACGGTGTAGATGTGGTGGCGACCTTCCCGTCGGGCGCGGATCAGTCCGGCCAGCCGCAGCTTGGTCAGGTGCTGGCTCATGGTGGCGACGTTGATGCCGGCCCGCCCCGCCAGGGTGGTGACGTCGTAGTCGCCCTGGGCGGCCAGCCACAACACGTGTAGGCGCGCGGGGCTGCTCAGCAGTCCGAACGTGCTCGCCGCCGAAGCGAGTTGGGGCTCGGTCGGCCCCTCGGCTCGGCTGGGTGAAGTCATGGTTTCGGGTCGCCGTTCTTCATGTTTTGCCATCGCGGCATTCATTTTGTCCCAACGCCCACGACAGGCTTCGGCGAACGACACATTCGCATAGTTGCGTAATCATCAAAGTGTCGCCAGAATTGGGCGCCGACCCACCCTCAGATCACACGATTGGTTGCTGTCGAATTGATCCGGACGTCGTCACTGCTCCGCCCGGTCGCCCTCGGACTGCAAGCGACCTCCGTCCTCGTCGACGCGACCGTCCGCGAAGCCGGCCGGCTGTTGTCCGGCGAGACGGCGACGCTGACCCGACGCTGCTGGCGCGGTCCGGACCGCGCATGGATCGAGGTGCGCGGGCTGGCCGGCGCCGGCGGGGCAGAACTCGGGCGCGAGGTGATCGCCGCGCTCGGCGCCCAGCCCGGCGTGGTGTCGTCGCGGCTGAACGTCCCGTTGTCGCGGGTGGTGGTGGAACTCGAAGACGACGCGCTTTCGCTCAACGACCTGTGCCGCCTGATCGACGACGCCGAACGCACCCATCGCGGTGCCGCGTCCCCGGCTGCCTCCCCACCACACGCCTTGCCCGGCGACGGGCTGCTGCTGGCCGCCCGGGGGGTGATGGTCGGCGTCAACGCCGCCGGGCTGGCGATCGCGCTGGCCGGGTGGGCGCTGCGGCTACCGCAGGCACCGGTCGCCGTCGACGCCGCAGCTGCGTTGGCGAACTATCAACCGTGGCTGCGCCGCAACCTTGCCGAGCGGATCGGCGCGGGGCCGGCCGGCACGGTGCTGTCATTGATCTCGGTGGGCTCGCGGATCGCCACCCTGTCGCCGGCCACGCTGGCGGTGGATCTGGCGCTGCAGGGCATCAAAGCCGCCGAATGCCACGCCGGGGCGCAGGCCTGGAGCCGCCACGAGCCGTACCTGGCCGAGCACGCCGCGCAGGCCGAGGTCCATCTGCCGTCGCGCCCGGTTCCGCTGCCGGAGGGGGCCGCCGACCGCCACGGCAACCGGATGGCGGTCGTGCAGCTGGTCGGCGCCGGCCTGGCGGGCGTTTTCTCCCGCAGCTTCAACGTGGCCGCGACGGCGGCGGTGGTCGCCGGCCCGAAAGCGCTGCGCACCACCACCGAATCGTTCGCGGCGACCCTGAGCCGGGCGTTGGTCGAACAGCACGCGGCGCTGCCGTTGCGCCCGGACGGCCTGCGCCGGCTCGACCAGGTCGACGCCGTGCTCATCGATCCCCGGCTGCTCTGCAGCGGCACCGTGCGCCAGCCGCTGGCGACGGCGCTGCTCGCCGAGGCGCGGGCATCCGGGGCGGAGGTGGTCACGCTCGACATTGCCGACCTGGGCGAGCTGCGGCCGGCGTTCGACGACGTGGCGCCCGTCGGCGACGGGGGATTCGACGAGGCACTCGCCGCGGCGTTGGCCGGCCTGCAGCAGGCCGGCCGCACCGTTGCGGTGCTGTCCTCGGGCGGCGCGCAAGCCCTCGCCTCGGCCGATGTCGGCGTGGGCATCCTGCCCGATTCCAGCGCCGCCGCACCGCCGTTTGCCGCCGACCTGCTGGTGGCGGATCTGGCCGGCGCGTGGCGGGTGCTGCATGCGCTGCCGGCGGCGCGTGCGGCCACCCAGCGTGGCATCTCGTTGTCCAACGGCGCTACCGCGCTCGGTGCGGTGCTCATGGTTCCGGGAGTCCGGGGCGGAAGAGGCCCGGGGCCGGTCACCGCGGGGGCGGCCGCCGGACTGGTTTCGGGATTCCTGTTGGCCCGCGGCGTGGCCCGAACGCCCGTTCCGCGACCCGCGCAAACCCATGAATGGCACGCGATGTCGATCGACGAGGTCCGCGACATCCTGTCCGCTCCCCAGCGCACCGGGGCCGGTGACGAACTCGCCGCGCAGCCGCCCCACATCGCCTGGCAGTTCGTCAAGGCGGTGCGTGCCGAGCTGTCGGATCCGCTGATGCCGGTGCTGGCCTTGTCCTCGGCGGCCACCGCCATGCTCGGTTCACCGGTCGACGCGCTGATGGTCAGCACGGTGCTGATCGGCAACTGCATGCTCGCCGCCGCCCAACAGCTACAAGCCGAGAACCGGCTGAACAAGCTTCTGGCGCAACAGACCCCGCCCGCCCGCACCGTCGCCGTCGGCGACACCAAGACCTACGGCGAGATCGACGCGGACCGGTTGCTGCCCGGCACCCTGATCGAGGTCCGCAGCAACGAGGTCGTGCCCGCCGACGCCCGCCTGATCGAGGCGACCGACCTCGAGGTCGACGAATCCTCCCTCACCGGCGAGTCGCTGTCGGTGGACAAGCAGACCGCGGCGACACCGGGCGCCGAACTCGCCGATCGGCGGTGCATGCTCTACGCCGGCACGACCGTCATCGCGGGCACCGCGCTCGCCGTGGTCACCGCCGTCGGCGCCGACACCCAGGCGCGCCGTGCCGCCGAACTGGCCTCCGGGCAGCTTCCCGTGGTGGGCCTGCAGCACCAGCTCAGTCGGCTCATGAGCCGCGCCTTCCCAGCCAGCGCGGCCGGCGGGCTGATGGTGGGGGTGCTGGGAATGCTGCGCGGCGGCGGCCTTCGCCTGGCCCTGGGCAACGCGATCGCGGTCGCGGTGGCCGCGGTGCCCGAGGGGATGCCGTTGATGGCGACCCTGGCCCAGCACGCGTCGGCGCAACGCCTGACCGATACCGGTGCGCTGGTTCGCATTCCGCGCTCGGTGGAGGCACTCGGTCGCGTCGAGGTGGTCTGCTTCGACAAGACCGGAACGCTGAGCGAGAACCGGCTGCGGGTCACCGCGGTGCACCCGGTGTCGGGGCACTCCGACGACGACGTGCTGCGTTGCGCGGCCAACGCCGCACCGGCCGGCGAGGACGCCCTGCACGCCCACGCCACCGACCAGGCCGTCATCGAAGCGGCCGCCGGCCTCGCCGGCCCACGGTGGTCCGTCCCGGACGCGCACCTGCCGTTCCGGTCCGGCCGGGCCTTCTCGGCGTCGGTGTCGGGCGCCGAACTGGTGGTCAAGGGCGCCCCGGAGGTGGTGCTGGCAGCCTGCACGGGTCTTGGCCCGGATGCCGGCGACCCGGTCGCCGAACTGGCCGCCGGTGGGCTGCGGGTGCTCGCGGTGGCCCGGCGCCGGCTCACCGCCGCACAGCTGCGGTCGTTGCGCGACGATCCCGACGCCCTGACCGAACTGTGCCGGAGCGGGTTGACCCTGACCGGGTTCCTGGGCATCTCCGACACCCCGCGCGCCGGGGCGCCGCAACTGCTCGCCGACCTGGCCGGGCGCGGCGTGAGTATTCGGTTGATCACCGGTGATCACCCCGTCACCGCCACCGCGATCGCCGCGGAACTGGGAATGCCGGTCGCCGCCGATCAGGTCATCACCGGATCGGAATGGAATGCGTTGTCGCGCAAGGAGCAGGAACGCGCGGTGGCCGAGCGGGTGATCTTCGCCCGGATGTCCCCGGAGAACAAGGTGCAGGTCGTGCAGACCCTCGAACGCAGTGGGCGGGTCTGTGCCATGGTCGGCGACGGTGCCAACGACGCGGCGGCGATCCGGGCCGCCAGCGTGGGACTCGGCGTCGTCGCCCGCGGCAGCGACTCGGCGCACGCCACCGCTGACATCGTGTTGACCGACGGCCGCATCGGTGCGCTGGTGGACGCCATCGACGAGGGCCGCCGGTTGTGGCGGGGCGTGCAGCTGGCGGTGACCGGCCTGCTCGGCGGCAACGTCGGTGAGGTGATCTTCGGTGTGGTGGGCACCGCACTGGCCGGCACCTCTCCGCTGAACAACCGCCAGCTGCTGCTGATGAACATGCTGACCGACGCGCTGCCGGCGACCGCCGTCGCGGTGAGCACCCCAGCCGGCCCGGCGGGCCGCGTGGTGCACGGTATCGACGAGCGCAAGCTGATGCGTGCCGTCGTGGTCCGGGGGGCGATCACCGGTGCCGCGGCCAGTGCGGCCTGGGCGATGGCCTCGGTGACCGGACGCCCGCAGCGCGCCGCGACCGTCGCGCTGATCACGCTGGTCTCCACCGAACTGGCTCAGACGCTGGTTGATTCGCACGCCCCATTGGTGTGGCTCACCGCCGCGGGTTCGTTCGCGGCGTTCGCGGGGGCGATCAGCATCCCCGGTGTCAGCCAGCTGCTCGGCTGCGCTCCGGTGGGCCCGTTGGGCTGGGCGCAGGCCCTGGGATCGACCGGCGCGGCGGTGCTGGCGATCGCCGCGGCGCCGCGCCTGTTGCCCGCCGAGAAGCCCCGCCCGGAGGCACCGGAGGGCGACACCGAGCCGCCGACGGCCATTGTGGAAACGCTGCGACCAGCCCGGGAAGCGGTCGCACCGGAGGTCGACGCGGCTAGGGTGTTTGCCACCGTATAAAACTCACCGGAGGCGCCGTATGCACCCTTTCCGGCAAGCCGTCGATGCCCGCGACGCCGCGGCCATCGAGGCGCTGCTATCCGACGATGTCGTGTTCACCAGCCCGGTCGCCTTCGCCCCCTACCTGGGTAAGCCGATCACCGCGGCGATCTTGCGCGCTGTGATGCGGGTCTTCGAGGACTTCCGCTACGTCCGCGAGATCGCCGATCCTGCCGGGCAAGACCATGCCCTGGTGTTCGAGGCCACGGTGGCCGGTAGGCGGCTCACCGGATGCGACTTCCTGCATCTCGACGCGGACGGCAAGATCGAGGACCTGATGGTGATGGTGCGGCCGCTGTCGGCGGCCACCGCGCTGGCCGAGGCCATGGGTGCGCAATTCGAGCAGATCAAGCGCGAAGCCGCGGGGCACGGCGGTTCAGCGAGGCTCGACGGAGGAGAGGCGAAGCTGGGACCGCCGCATGAGCACGGCGGTTCAGCGAGGCTCGACGGAGGAGAGGCGAAGCTGGGACCGCCGCATGAACACGGCGGTTCGGCCTAGACTTTCTGCGCAATGCCGATATCCGGATCCGACGTGACCGCCGGCCCTGAGCTGTTCGTTCGGCGCCGGCGGACCCATGCGGTGCGCGAGCAGGCGCCCGTGGTCGCGGTCGTCGCGCTCGGCGGCGCCATCGGGGCATGTGCTCGCTACGGCATCGAACTGGCCTGGCCCACCCCGTCCGGCGGTTTCCCTTGGGCCACCATGGTTGTCAATGTCAGCGGCTGCGCGCTGATGGGGGCGTTGATGGTGGCGATCACCGAACTGTGGGTCGGCCACCGGCTGCTGCGCCCGCTGCTGGGCACCGGCGTGCTGGGCGGCTACACGACGTTCTCCACGTTCGCCGGCGACGTCGACACCCTCGCTGCCGCCGGTCATCTGGCCACAGCATTGCTCTATCTACTCACCACGCCGGTGCTGGTGCTGGTCACCACCTGGACCGCCGCGGCCCTCATCCGACGCCTGATCGTCAGGAGGACATCATGACCCAGCTGACCGGACCAGCCCTGCGCCTGACGGTGTTCGTCGGAGAGAGCGACACCTGGCATCGCAAGCCGCTTTTCAGTGAGATCGTGCACCGGGCGCGCCGCGCCGGTCTGGCCGGTGCCACGGTGTTCCGCGGCATCGAGGGCTACGGTGCGTCCTCGGCCATCCACACCACCCGGCTGCTGTCGCTGTCGGAGGACCTCCCGGTCTCGGTCATCATCGTCGACACCGCCGAGCGGATCCGCGCCTTCCTACCGGAACTGGACGAATTGGTCACCGAGGGATTGATCCTCCTCGACGAGGTCGAGGTCGTCCGGCACGTGGGTCGAACCGCCGAGGGCCAGTGAACTGGTTGCTGGTGATCGCCGGCGCCGCGGTGGGGGCACCACTGCGGTACCTGACCGATCGATTCGTCCAGGCCCGGCACAACACCACGTTTGCGTGGGGCACGTTGGTCGCCAATGTGCTGGGCAGCCTGATCCTGGGGGCCCTCACCGGCGCGGTGAGTGCCGGTGACGAGCGAATGCACCTGCTGGTCGGCACCGGCTTGTGCGGGGCGCTGACCACCTATTCGACCTTCTCCTACGAAACGCTGCAGCTGGCCGGCGCCGGCGCCCGGCTCTACGCGGTGGCCAACCTGGTGCTCACGCTGATCTGCGGGCTGGGCGCCTACTACGCCGGAGGCCTTGCCGCCCAAGCCATCTGGGCCTAACCCGCCGTTTCGTTCAGCCATGCGACGAACGGTGTCACCGCCGACGTCATGGCCGCCGAAGACGGGCCCAGCCAGGAGTTCGCGGCCAGATCGGAAACAATAAACGCATATCCGCTTGCGGCCGTGGTCAATTCGCTGGAAAGCGCATCCCAGGCCGCTGCGGCGACTGTCAGTGGGGCCGAGCCGGGCCCGAGATACATTCGCCCGGAATTGATTTCCGGGGGCAACGCACCGAAATCCATCCGGCACCGCCTTCCACCACGAACAAATCGGGGTAGAAGCTATTAGCCGGGTTCGGCGGTCAAAGGCGAGCTTCATCGCCTATCGGAATGCTACACCGGCGCCGGCGCGGTGGGGACGTGGTGCCACAATCGAACCGGCTGTGAGCAATGGCCGCCGCCCACCGATTCCCAGGAGAAACCATGGCGTTCTCGATAGAGCTCAGTGATGACGTGATCGAGGTGCGCGACTGGGTGCATCAGTTCGCCGCTGAGGTCGTCCGCCCGGCCGCCGCCGAATGGGACGAACGCGAGGAGACGCCGTGGCCGGTCATCGCCGAGGCGGCCAAAGTCGGCCTGTACTCACCCGAGCTGTTCGCCACCCAGGCCGCCGAACCGAGCGGGATCGGCATGCTGACGGTGTTCGAGGAGCTGTTCTGGGGTGATGCCGGCATCGCGCTGTCCATCCTCGGCACCGGTTTGGCGGCAGCCGCCCTGGCCGGCAACGGAACTCCCGAACAGCTGGGCCAATGGCTGCCCGAGATGTTCGGCACCGCCGACGACCCCAAGGTCGGCGCGTTCTGCTCATCCGAACCCGACGCCGGCTCGGATGTCGGCGCGATCCGGACCCGCGCCCGCTACGACGAGGCCACCCGCGAATGGGTGCTCAACGGCACCAAGACCTGGGCCACCAACGGCGGCATCGCCAATGTGCACATCGTGGTCGCGTCGGTCTATCCCGAGCTCGGCTCGCGCGGCCAGGCCACGTTCGTCATCCCGCCCGGTACCGCCGGCCTGGCCCAGGGCCAGAAGTTCAAGAAGCACGGCATCCGGGCCTCGCACACCGCCGAGATCGTGCTGGACAACGTCCGCCTGCCCGAGGACATGATCCTGGGCGGTCGGGAGAAGTTCGAGGACCGCGTCGCCCGCGTCAAATCCGGTGCGTCTGCGGGCGGGCAGGCCGCGATGAAGACCTTTGAACGCACCCGCCCGACCGTCGGCGCGATGGCCGTCGGGGTGGCGCGCGCCGCCTACGAATACGCCCTCGAATACGCCTGCCAGCGTGAGCAGTTCGGCCGCAAGATCGGTGAGTTCCAAGCCGTCGCGTTCAAGCTCGCCGACATGAAAAGCCGCATCGACGCGGCACGGTTGATGGTCTGGCGGGCCGGCTGGATGGGACGCAACAACAAGGCCTTCGACAACGCCGAGGGCTCGATGGCCAAACTGTTCGCCAGCGAGACCGCGGTCTATGTCACCGACGAGGCGATCCAGATCCTCGGCGGCAACGGCTACACCCGCGACTACCCGGTCGAGCGGATGCACCGCGACGCCAAGATCTTCACCATCTTCGAGGGCACCAGTGAGATCCAGCGGCTGGTCATCGCGCGGGCGCTGACGGGCCTGCCGCTGCGCTGAGCGCCCGGCGCAGTCAGGGTGCGGGAGCGGAGAAGACGAACCGGGTGCAGTCGGTGGGGAAGGCGAACCAGGCCAGGGCCCGTCGGGGGGCGATCATGCGCAACCCGCCGCCGTCGGGTCCCGCCCAGGCATCGGGGCCCGGAGCGTACTGCGGGTGGTATTTCTCAAACGCGGTCGCCAATCGGGCACCGAGGTCCTCCGGGTCTGCCGACGTCGCGGTGGAGACGCCCTCGACGATCACCACCTGCGTACCGCTTTCCAGCGTCAGGGTGCAAGCCGGGTTGTCCTGGAGGTTGCGAACGTGCCGGGTGGTTGGCGCACCGTCGTAGTAGAACCGGCCGTCAAGCCACACGCCCCACCGCGGTACGGAGTGCGGGGTGCCGTCCGGGCGCACCGTCGTCAACCAATAGTGCTGCGACGCAGTCAGTTGCTGTTCGACTTCCGGCCAGCTCAATAAGCCCTCGGTCGAAGTCGGCAACCCGTAACCCTCCGGCAGGGTGGGACGTGTCGCCGTGGGGCCCAGTGTCGGCTCCATAGCCCTGCGCTACCCGGCCGTCTTCCCGTTGTCGGTCATATACACCGCGCCGTGCACCGCGGCCGCGGCGTCGCTGGCCAGAAAGGCGATCACCTGGGCGACGTCCTCGGGCGCGCTCATCCCGCGCGGCGAGGCCACCCGCATGATCAGGTCGACGTCGGCGCCTTCGGGCAGCTGAAAGTTCGTCACCTGCGGTGTCAGCATCCCGCCCGGACACACTGCGTTGACCCGCAGCTTCTCCGCGGTGAACTCGACGGCCATTGCGCGGGTGAGCCCGACCAGGCCGTGCTTGGCCGCGCAATAGCCGGCCGAGTACGCCTGGCCTTCCACCCCGGCGATCGAGGCGACGTTGACGATGTTGCCGGCGGTTTCCAGCAGGTGCGGCAGCGCCGCGCGGCACAGGAAGAACGGCCCGTTGAGGTTGACCGCCAGGTCGTGAGCCCACTCGTCGTCGGTGACGGCCAGGGTGTGGCGCATCTGGTGGGCGCCGGCGACGTTGACCAGGACATCGAGTCGGCCGAACTGCTCGACGCACTGCGCAACCGCCGCCGTGCAGGCCGCCGCCGTGCTGATGTCGGTGGGGGCGTACTGCCCGCCGGGCACGTCGGCGAACACCGTTGCCAGCCGTTCGGCGTCGCGGGCCACCCCGAACACCGATGCTCCGCGCCGGGCGAACAGCTGGGCCGTCGCCGCCCCCAGGCCCGACGAAGCGCCGGTCACCAATACGACTTTGCCTGACAGATCGGTCATGGGCATAACCGTATCCGCTGTCGCTCAGCGACTTGTGTGCCGGCGCAGCGAGGCACGCCCGAATGCGAGCACCATCCCGGGTGAGCCCAGGAGCAGTTGCAGGATCTGCAGCGGATGCCGGGCGGAGCGCACGTTCAAGAAGCTGTAGATATGCACGTCGCGCACCTTCGTGTGCGCGTCGAACCGCCAGATTTCGATACCGCAACCGTCGCGCCGGCCATCCGGGCCGCCCCACCACTCGTTGACGATGGTGTCCTCGGTGGTGGCGACCAATCGCTTGGACAGCCGGAACCGGCGCGCCTCGAACACCGCGCACGAGCGCGCCCACGCGGTGTGAATCGCCTGCACGCCAACCGATTCCTCGCGGGCACCGTCGGAGATCATCACCAGCCGCGCGTCAGCGGCATAGAGCTCATAGATCACCTCGGGCCGGTAATCGTTGGTCGTGTCCTGCACGAACTCGACGAACGCGGCGGCGTCGACGGGCCGCCGCCCGATGGCACCGGTCACCGGCGGGTCCACCCCGAGCGCACCGCCGCGATGCCCAGCCGAAACCCGGCCCGCAACAGCGCGAGCAGTCCGCGCGGCCGCAACACGGCCGACACCAGCTGCGCCGAATCGCAATACAGAATGCGGCGCCGCACCCGGCCGAGCTCGTCGAGTTCGTAGCGGTCGACGGCCGGCCACGTCACGGTCCGGCCGCCGAACGTGCCCATGATCCGGAACTCGATGTAGACCATGTCGTCAGCCGACACCGCCGAGTTGACCACCTCGATGTGCAGATCCGGGATCAATGTGAAAACGCGCCCCCAGTAGGCGGTGGCGGCTTGCCGGCCCCGCACGTCGGGGAGCAACGGCTGGACGTAGCAGACGTCGGGGTTTGTCAGCGCATCCAGGTGCTCGACGCTCGGAGCGGACCACACCTCTTGGAAGCGTTCGACGAAGGAAGTGGCGACCTCGGTCATCCGTTCGTCCTTTCGGCGCAGACGATGCCCAGCCAGTCATCGCCGGCCAGCCCGCTGGCATGAGCCGGGTCGTAGCGGTTCAGCAGTTCGGCGACACCGGCCTGGTCGCGGCTGCGGAAGCCATACTCGGCGAGCAGCGCGGACAACTCGGGTGCGGTGAACCCGCTGCGGTAGGGCTCGCCGCGCCGGGCGACGACTCGGGCGATCCGTCGTGCACTGGCCCACCGACTGTCCCCGGTGACGGCCGCGGGCTCGACGAAATCGGCGACGAGCCGGCTGCCCGGCGCGCACAGTGCCGCCAGGTCGGCCAGGGTCGCGTCGATCGCGTCGGCGGTGAGGTACATGCTGACCCCGAGCCAGATGACGAGGCTGCGTCGTTGCGGGTCGAACCCCTTGGCCATCAGGCGATCTCGCAGCGTGTCCCGTTCCAGATCGCACGGCACCCAGACGATGTGGCCGGCGCGCGGTGCCGGGAGCAGTCGCTCGGTCGTCGCCCGCTTGCCGGCCTGGGTGGTCGGCGCGTCGACTTCGAAGATCGTCAGCGCGGCGCGCGCGTGGCGCAGGCTGGTCGGGTCGTAGCCGGCACCGAGCAGCACCAGTTGGTCGATCCCGTCGCGCAGGGCGGCCGCGCAGACGTCGTCGGCGAAGCGGGCCCGCAGCACGATATGTGCGTGCAACCCGCCCCAATGCCGGTCGAAGGCCCGCAGTGCCGCATCGGCAAGCCACCGATTCGCCAGCAGCACCCGCAGCGCGGGATGGCCGACGAACTGCCGGGACCAGGGATCGTCGAGCAGGCGCCGCTGCGGTGGCCGCATGGACTCCGCGGCTCGCTGGGCGGCGTTGATCTGCGCGGTCAAACTCGCCGTCCGATTCAGGCGCCGTTCGGTCAGCGGGGCAGGAGCGGTCACCCGGACAACGCTATGGCCCCAGTGGTCTGCGAGTAAGGTCCAATTCCGTGCCGGATTCATGGACCAGTTCCGGGGTGGACCTGCACCTGGAGCTTCCGCCCGGGCGTGGCCGCCGCATCGCTCTGGAACACGCGCTGCGCGAGGCCATCCGGGACAACCGGCTGGCGCCGGGTGAGCGTCTACCGTCGTCGCGAGCCCTGGCCGGCCAGCTCGGCCTGGCGCGCGGAACGGTCGTCGAGGCGTACACCCAACTGGCCGCCGAGGGCTACCTGCGGAGCCGGCAGGGGGCGGTCACCGAGGTCGCGCGGGGCCCGGGGATATCGCCGGGGGCGGGGACGCTGCCCGCCCCGTCTCGGGTGGTGGCGGATTTCCGGCTCGGGCGCCCCGACCTGAGCATGTTTCCCCGTGCCGAGTGGCTGCGGGCGCTGCGGCGAGCCCTGCACGTCACGCCGCATGCCGAGCTCGGACCGCTCGACCCGCGGGGTGCACCGCGCCTGCGCACCGAGCTGGCCGGCTACCTGGGCCGGGCCCGCGGGGTGCTGACCGCCCCCGAGCGGATCGTCGTCTGCAGCGGATTCACCCAGGGATTACGGCTGGTGTGCGACGCGCTCGCCGGAGCCGGCGGGCGGTCGATCGCGGTCGAGAATCCCGGCCTGCCCGATCACCGCGCGACCATCACCGCAAGCGGACTCGACATCGTTTCCCTCGACGTCGACAGCGATGGGGCACGGCCGGCCGGATTCGCCGCCGCATCGATCGCCGCCGTGCTGCTCACCCCGGCCCACCAGGCCCCGTGGGGCGCCACGCTGTCGGCCGACCGGCGCGCCGAATTCGTCCGGCTTGCCGCCGCGCACGGGGCCTACATCATCGAGGACGACTACGACGGCGAGTTCCGCTACGACCGCCATCCGGTCGGTGCGCTGCAGGGGCTTGCCCCCGAGCGGGTCGTCTACGCCGGCAGCGCCAGCAAGAGTCTGGCTCCCGGCCTGCGGCTGGGCTGGTTGGCCCTGCCGGCCGATCTGGTCGACGCCGTGGTCGAGGCCAAGCGCCGCGCCGACCGCGGCACCGACATCCTGGCCCAGCTGGCACTGGCCGAACTGATCGAATCCGGGGCGCTGGACCGTCATATCCGGCGGATGCGGCGACGCTATCGACAGCGCCGGGACGCGCTGGCCGCCGTGGTCGCCCGCGTGGCCCCAAGGGTGCCCCTCCAGGGGATCGCAGCCGGTCTGCACGCGGTGCTCTTGCTGCCAGAGGGCCGGTCGGAGGCCGACCTCCTGGCCGCCGCGCAGCAGCGAGAGATCGCCCTGACCGGTCTGGCGCCGTTCTGGCACGGGCCGCCGAAAGCCGACGGGATCGTAGTGGGTTACGGCACGCCGGCCGAACCCGAATACCCCCGGGCACTGGGCCATCTCGGCCAATTGCTCACCGATTCTGGGTAGCGTGCCGGTGAGCGAAAGGAGTACGGCAGTGCGCTACACCCGCACCGATCCCATCGCCGCCCGCCCCGCCGACGTATGGGCGGTCCTGTCCGACGTCGAGCACTGGCCGGACTGGACGCCGTCGATGCGCGAGATCACTCGCCTGGACTCCGGCCCGCTGCGCGTCGGGTCCACCGCGCGTGTCCGGCAACCCACCGGCCGGCCGATGGTCTGGACCGTCACCGAGCTGGCCGACGAGCGGTCCTTCACCTGGATGGCATCGGCGGCCGGGATCCGGTTCACCGGCTACCACGAGATCGCTCCGGCCGAGTCCGGCGTCCAAGCGGTGCTGACCTTCACGCTGACCGGTCCGATGGCCTGGCTGGCGCGGTTGCTCGCCGGCGGACGTATCCGGCGCTATGTCGATATGGAGGCCGACGGGCTCAAACGGCAGTCCGAGAGCCGCACCTCGACCTAGCGCTTGCGGTTGACAGCGGCCGAGCCCCGTGCCTACCGTGGGGAGAAACCTACGGTACCGTAGGTTTGGTCGGGGGGCCAAGCGACTGCCCATATGCCGAAAACGTGATGGAGCAAACATGACTAACGCCCAGACAGCGCTGTTGCACGAGCTGGAGCCGATTGTCGAGCAAAACCTCAACCGTCACCTCAAGGCCGCCAAGCCATGGCTGCCCCACGACTATGTGCCGTGGAGCAAGGGGCGCGACTTCGCCTTCCTCGGGGGCGAGGACTGGGTTCCCGAAGACTCGCCGCTGGACCCGGTCGCCAAGGCCGCGCTGCTGGTCAACCTGCTGACCGAGGACAACCTGCCGTCCTACCACCGGGAGATCGCCACCCGCTTCGGCCGGGACGGCGCCTGGGGCTCCTGGGTCGGGCAGTGGACCGCCGAAGAGGGCCGCCACAGCATCGCGCTGCGCGACTACCTCGTCGTCACCCGGGGCATCGACCCGGTGAACCTCGAGAACATGCGGATGCAGCACACCATCGCCGGGTACGACTCCGGCGACAAGACTCCGCTGCAGGCGTTGGCCTATGTGTCGTTCCAGGAACTCGCCACCCGGGTGTCGCACCGCAACACCGGCAAGGCCTCGGGTTGCCCGATCGCCGACCAGTTGCTGGCCCGCGTCGCGCTGGACGAGAACCTGCACATGGTGTTCTACCGCAACCTGATGGACGCGGCCCTGGACATCGCGCCGGATGAGGCCATGTGCGCCATCCGCGACGAGGTGCTCGGCTTCTCGATGCCCGGCATGAACATGCCCGGCTTCCAGGAGAACGCCCTGCTGATTGCCAAGGCCGGCATCTACGACCTGCGCATCCACCACGACGACGTGGTGCAGCCGGTGCTGCGGTTCTGGAAGGTCTTCGAGCGCGACGGCTTCGGCCCCGAGGGTGAGCAGGCCCGCGAACAGATCGACGGGTTCCTCAAGATGGTCGACGAGCGGGCCACGCACTACGAGGAGAAGGCCAAGGCGCGCGAGAGCGTCCTGAGTTCCTGACGCTCAGCCGGTTCCGGTCACGGTCAGGTAGATCAGCGCCGCGTTGAGCAGACCGATCACCACCGTGACGGTCCAGCCCAGTACCGAGGTCAGCCGGCGGTTGGCGTCGGCGCCCATCAGCGCAGCATCACCGGTCAGCCGGATCAGCGGCACCAGCGCGAACGGGATGCCGAACGAGAGCACCACCTGGGAGAGCACCAGTGCCCGGGTGGGATCGGTCCCGATCGCCAGGATCGCCAGCGCCGGGATCAGCGTGATCAGCCGGCGCCACAACAACGGCACCGACACCCGCAGCAGGCCTTGCATGATCATCGCACCGGCGTAGGCGCCCACCGAGGTCGAGGCCAGGCCGGAGGCCAACAGGCCCACCGCGAAGAACAGTGCGATGGTCGGCCCCAGCGCGTCGTGCATCGCGTTGTGCGCGCCCTCGATCGAACCGGTGCCGTCCCGGCCGGACAGGTGCGCGGCCGCCACCACCAGCATGGCCAGGTTCACCGCGCCGGCCACCAGCATCGCCAGGCCGACATCCCACCGGGTCACCCGCAGCAGGCGTCGCCGCGCTCGGCCGGGTTCGGCCCGTCCGTGCCGGTCGCGGGCCAGGCCGGAGTGCAGATAGACCGCGTGCGGCATGACGGTGGCGCCCAGGATCGCGGTCGTCAGCAGCACGCTCTCGGTGCCGTCGAAGCGTGGCAGCAGGCCGCCGGCGACGTCGGTCACCGGCGGCGGGTCGACCACCAGGCTGGCCAGGAATCCGATCGCGATGATCGCCAGCAGCCCGGTGGAGACCTGCTCGAAGGCCCGCGGCCCGCGCCGGTCACCGACGATCAGCAGGGCCATCGACACCGCCCCGGTGATCAGCCCGCCCAGCATCAACGGGAGGCCGAAGATCAGTTTCAGTGCGATGGCGCCGCCCACCACTTCGGCGAGATCGGTTGCCATCGCGACCAATTCGGCCTGCAACCAATAGCCGATCCGGGTGGGTCGGCGGGTTGTCATGCCGACCGCCTCGGGCAGTGACAGCCCGGTCACCAGGCCCAGTTTGGCCGAGAGGTACTGCACCAGGCCGGCCATCACGTTCGCGGCGACGATCACCCAGACCAGCAGGTAGTCGAACGTCGCGCCGGCGCTGACGTTGGCCGCGACATTGCCCGGATCGACGTAGGCGATGGCCGCGACGAATGCAGGCCCGAGCAGATACCAACCCGGTTTTCTCTGTACCGGTTCGCCCGTGCGCGTCATCACCGACGAGCGTAGAGCCCCCGTCCGGTGACCAGCGGCAGATCCAGGGTGGTCCGGATGCCCGGTTCGGCGGCCACCACCGCGGGAATGGCGTTGACCACCCGCATCGCGGTGGCGACCAGCCCGGCGTGATTGTGGTCGCCGTTCGGGCTGGACAGGCACAGGTCCAGCGCATACGACGGTTCACCGGTCACCTCGACCCGGTAGGACCCGCCGGGCTGGGCCGGTTGCGGCCAATCCGGACACAGGTCGTCGCGCAACCGGGTGACGTGTTCGAGGACCACGGCAACCTGGCCGTCGAGCATGCCGCGCACCTCGAAATGCAATGCGGCGGCGGTGCCTTCGGCGATGTGACCCGCCGAGATCTCGAAGTCCTCGGGAGCCGGCTCGCGCTCGTAGATCTCCACCACCTCGTCCAGCTCGATGCCCAATCCGGCCGCGAGCTGGCGCACCACCGAACCCCAGGCCAGGCTCAGCACGCCGGGCTGCAGCAGCATCGGGATCTCGTCCATCGGCTTGCCGAATCCCATGACGTCGAACATGACCGCGGCGCTGTCATAGGTGGCGTAGTCGACGATCTCCATGCAGCGGATCTGCTGGACGCTCTGGCAGGTGCCGGCCAATGCCAGCGGCAGCAGATCGTTGGCGAAGCCCGGGTCGATGCCATTGATAAATAGGGTTGAACTGCCCTTTTGCGCCGCATCCTCCAACGGCGACAGCATTTCCGGTGGGAGCACCTGCCACGGGTACTGCAGGAACACCGCGCTGCTGCCGGCGATGTTGATACCGGCGTCCAGAATGCGCCGCATGTCTTCCAGCGCCTCGCCGAGCCGGTTGTCGGCCAGCGCGGTGTAGACCACGCACTGCGGCTTGGTATCGAGCACCTGCTGGAGGTCGGTGGTCGCTGCGATGCCGGTCTGCGTGTCCAGACCGGCCAGTTCTCCGGCGTCTTTGCCGGCCTTGGCATCCGAGGAGACCCACACGCCGGTCAGCTCGAATTCCGGGTTGGTGATCAGCGCTTTCAGCGCGTGGACGCCGACGTTGCCGGTGCCGATCTGGGCGACGCGAATGGCCATGGTGTCCTTTACAGGTCGGGGATGGGCAGATCAAGGTTCGGGAACGTGATGCCCCCGTCGACTTCGAGCACCTTGCCGGTGAGGTAACTGCCGGCAGGGGAGGCCAAATAGACTGCGGCCGCGGCGATGTCGTCCGGCTCGCCGAGCCGGCGCATCGGGGTCACCTTCTCCATCGGTGCGCGCAGTTCGTCGTTGGACGCCACCACATCCAGCGCGGAGGTCAGGATCGACCCGGGGGCGATCCCGTTGACCCGGATACGGGGGCACAGATCCATGGCGGCCAGCCGGGTGTAGTGGGCCAGGGCGGCCTTGGCGGTGCCGTAGGCGGCGAATCCGCGCCCGGCCAGCCGCCCCATCGTCGAGGTGATGTTGATGATCGAGCCGCCGCCGGAGTGCTCCAACATCAGCGGCACCGCGGCGCTGGTCAGGGCGTGCGCGGTGACGACGTTGAAGGTCAACGCGTCCTTGAGGTCTTTGGCCGAGGTGGTCAGCAGCATGTTGGGCATGGTGCCGCCGACGTTGTTGACGACGATGTCGAGCCTGCCGAAGGCGTCGACCGCCTCGGCGGCCAGCTTGGCCGTCTCCTCGGGGTGAGCCAGATCGGCGACCACGATATGGGCGCGACGACCGGCGCCCTCGATCTGTTCGGCGACGGTCTCTAGTTGGGTTCGGGTGCGCGCGGCGATGACGACGTCGGCGCCGGCTTCGGCGAAGGCGACCGCGATCGCCGCGCCCAGGCCCCGGCCGGCGCCGGTGACGACCGCGACCGAGTCATCGAGTCGGAATTTGTCGAGGATCACGTAGGCACGCTAACAAGGATCGGTCGCGAGCTGAAGCACTTTTCTGAAACACGTTCTAATTCGGGCGCGGGCCGCCCGGAGATCGGCTGCGCATGTCGGCCGATTCGGGTACAATCGAACACATGTTCGATAATGGGTTGCCGGGGCCGGAGTCGTTGGAGGATGCCGACGACAACCTGCTGGTGGCGGCCATTGCCGGGTGGTCTCAGGTGGAGGCTGCGGCCTCGGCGCGCCGGTTGGCCGCGATCGGTGAGTTGGTCGCGCGGCGCACCCGCGGCCGCGATGCGGTGAACCGGTCGCGCTGGTCCTGCGATTACTGGGATGCCGCCGCCGCCGAGGTCGGCGCTGCCGAGCAGATCAGCCACGGCATGGCGTCCTCGCAGATGTATCTGGCCACGGCCCTGCGGGAGCGGCTGCCCAAGGTT